>NZ_JBNWCF010000015.1:0-145429 GCF_053522545.1 Rhizobium sp. 21-4511-3d
TCCCGCGGGCTTGGTGTCCCAGAGGGGCCTCGGTCTCTCGCTCGCCACCGCGATAGGCATTACAGCCTCGATAGCGGATAAAGGGAAGTTACAAGGGGAAGTTGGCGCAAGAGGCATCCTCGACTTCCCTTCTCCCCAGCGGGGAGAAGGTGGCCCGGAGGGTCGGATGAGGGGGGGCGCGGGGTATGGCTGCGCGCGAGAGTCTTTTCGGCCCAAGGACTTGGGCCGGCTGGATTCCTGTGACGAGCACAGGAATGAGGGTGAGTTTGGGGTTTGAGGCCTGTAGCGTTCCGGCTCAGTTCACCGCAGTGACCGTAAAGCCCTGCTGACGCAGCAGCTCGATGACGCCCTTGTCGCCCGGCAGGTGCAGGGCGCCGACGGCCATGAAGACGTTGCCGGTGGCGAGGATTGGGGCGGCGCGGTCGGCCATGACCTTGTTGCGGTCGAGGATGATGCGCTGCTCGAAAGCGGCGTAGTCGCCGTCACCGCCTTCTTCGGGCGAGACGGTCTTCAGCATCGGGATGGTCATGCCGACATCGCCCGAGAGGTAGAGGTCGGTCATGGTCTCGACGACGTCGTTCATGTTCGGGCCGAGTTCCAGCGTTTCGATCAGCGACTTCAGATGAAATTCCATCGGCAGCTCGGCCATGGCCTGCAGCTGCTCGGCAAGGGTTTCCAGACCCTTGACCTGCTTGCCTTCCTTGATGGCGTCGGCAGCGATCTTCTGGTCCAGAAACTGGACGCCCTTGGCCTTGCGGGCGATCTCGCAGGCGGGGAGGGCGACGGCGCTGGCGATCATCCACGGGCGCATGCGCGAAACGGCGGCGAGCGGAATGCCGCGCTGCTTCAGGCCGGCGTCGAGGCGGGCGTAATCTTCCGGCGAAAGCAGCTTCTGGATCGTCGTGCCGTCGGTGAACATCGTCAGATCGGGACGGGCGAGCAGGGCGGCAGCAGCCTTCTTCTCATCGAGGATCTCGTCGGATTCGATGACGATCGTATCGGCGTTGTCGTGGGCCGTCTGGGCGTAGGCAGGCAGGTCCAGGACACGCGGGTCGGTGACATGCATGCTGCCGAGCAGCCAGGACGGCTTCAGGCCGGGCTTCTCGATTTTCCAGAAGATGCCTTTGCCGTTCGGCACGGCATCGGCTTCCTTGACGACTTCGGCATAGCGGGCGGGATCGGATTGCTTCAGCTCGGCCATCAGGTCCTTGCCGGAGCAGCTGTCGTCTGCAGCCGCAGCAGGCGTGACCGAGAAGAGGACGGCGAGCAGCGATGCGGCGAGCAGCATGTGGAAAGCTGCGATCAGCCAGAGCAGGATGTTGCCCGGCTGCGCAATCTCAAATCTGCGATGGCCGATGGAAATCGTCATGATTGGTTCCGCTCGCTATGCTTAATCAGATCCATGCTCTACGCCGCCTTCGCGCATATTCCTTTAAGGGAAAGCGTTAACGAATGATTACGCCCTTGGATGGGCACGATCGTAGACCTCGAGCAATCTTGCCGAATCGACGCCGGTATAGACCTGCGTGGTCGACAGGCTGGCGTGGCCGAGAAGCTCCTGAATGGTGCGAAGGTCGCCGCCGCCGGCCAAGAGATGCGTTGCGAACGAGTGGCGCAGCGCATGCGGCGTTGCCGTCTCCGGCAGGCCGAAGGCGCTGCGCATCTTCTGCATGGCGCGCTGGATGATCGCCGGCTGCAGCTTGCCGCCGCGGGCGCCGCGGAAGAGAGGTTCCGCTGCTTCAAGATGAAACGGGCAGAGTGCGCGGTATTTGCCGACGGCCTCGCTGACGATGGCGAGAAGCGGCACGAGGCGGGTCTTGTTGCCCTTACCGGTGATGCGTAGCGAGGTCGCGGCATCGTGGAAATCGCCAGGCGTCAGATCAAGCGCTTCGGAGATACGCAGCCCGCAGCCATAGAGGAGCGTCATCACGGCCGCATCGCGCGCCGCAATCCAGGGCTCATCATGCATCTGCGCATCGTCGCTGACGAGGGTGACGGCCTGCCTGTCGGAGAGTGGCTTCGGCAGCGATTTGGGCTGCTTCGGCGAGCGGACGGCGCTGGCGCCTGCGGCGTTCACCAATCCCTTCTTTTCGAGATAGCGCAGCAGCGAGCGCAGGCCGGCGAGATTGCGACCGAGCGAACGGGCGCCGGATCCCTCCTTGCGGCGGGCGGCGAGGAAGGCGCGGAAATCGGCGGGGCGGAGCGCCTCGATATCCTTCAGCGTCGTTGGGCCGCCGAGATGGCCGGTGAGGAAGGTCAGGAACTGGCGGCTGTCGCGCTCATAGGCGTCGAGCGTGTGCCCGGAAAGGCGGCGTTCGCTCTCCAGGCTCTGAAGCCAGGCGCTGCGCTCAGACATCAGGCGCGGATCGGCAATAATCAAAAGTTCGTTCACGGCTCGGGCCTTGATTTCGGGGCAATCGCCGCCAATTTTCACCGAGGGACGGTTATGGAATTGCTAATATCGGCCAAGCGCTTGTCATGCTTCGATCATAATAGGTTGCGATAGCTGGTTCCCGGAACGAGGCAGGACTCTTGTATGGCGCGGCGCCACTCCACGACGGCTTTCGGACAGCTCGCGGAAGCAATCGCCCTGGTTTCTCACGGCAACCCCGGCCATATCGTCGATACGCTGATTGCCGAGCGCGGACAGCGGATCGTCAACAACCCGCTCTGGCCGGTGATGCGGCCCTTCCTCTACACGCTCTTGCGCTACAACAAGGCGCTGCAATTCGCCAATGATGTGGCGAATATGCCGGGTTTCCAGTGCTTCGAATATATGAGCAATCTGCTGAAGCTGGATATCCAGGTGCGGCATGCGGAGCGCATTCCTGAAACGGGCGGCTTCATTCTGGTCAGCAACCATCCGACGGGGATCGCCGATGGCGTTGCCGTCTTCGATCTCCTGAAGACGCGCCGGCCGGATATGATGTTCTTTGCCAATCGCGATGCGGTTCGCGTCAATCCGCGTTTTGCGGAGATGGTCATCCCGGTCGAATGGCGGGAGGAATACAAGACCAAGCTCAAGACCCGCGAGACGCTGCAGCTGACCAACCATGCGGTGAAGGAAGGCAAGGCGACGATCCTTTTTCCATCCGGCCGTATCGCCTATTGGGCGAACGGCAGGCTCAACGAGCGGCCATGGAAGAGTTCGGCAGTCGGGCTAGCGCGCAAATACAATCTGCCGATCCTGCCGGTGCATATGACGGCACGCAATTCCGGGCTGTTCTACTGGTTTGCCAAGTGGTCGACAGAGCTTCGCGACATGACCGTTTTCCATGAGCTCCTCAACAAGCGCGGCGACCGGTTCGATTTTACGATCGGCGATCTCATTCCGGTCGAGCAGCTGGATGGCGATATCAACGATGTGACGAAGGCGCTGGAGCAGCACACGGTTTTCGGATTGGCCGCTGACGACAATGCCCGCTTCTCGCCGGTCGCCGGCGAGCCGCAACCTGAGCCGTTGCTCGCCCATTCTTTTTGACGCCGGTTTGCGTTAAAGCGGTCCCATGCGTCTTCGCTCGATGTTTGCCCAGAATTACCGCTCGCTGCGTTCGATCCGTATGGATCTGGCGGATACGACGCTGTTTCTCGGTGAGAACGGCGTCGGCAAATCCAACCTCTATCGCGCGCTGCAGCTGGTGCAGGCGGCTGTGCGTGGGCGGCTGGCGCATGAGCTGGCGGCGGAGGGCGGCATGCTCTCGGCGCTCTGGTCCGGCACGCGGCGCAAATCCGATGGACCGGCGCGGATCCGGCTTGAAGTCGAAATCCTTGATGAGGAGAGGGCGGTCACTTTCCGCTATCATGTCGAAGCGGGATTGCGGCCGCCAACGGCGGCTGCCGGTTTTGCACTGGAGCCGCAGGTTAAGGCAGAGGAGCTGGCGGTCGAGACCGGCCACCGGGCCGTGACGATGATGAAGCGGTTAGGCCCCGGCATTTTCGTGCGGGACGGCGACGGGCGGATGCAGGAGCATCCCGAGGAGGCGCTGACATCGGAGACGGCAATCGCGCTGCTCGGCGATGCCGGCAATTTCCCCGAGGTCGCGGCCTTCCGGCGCATCGTCAGCAACTGGCGATTCTTCCATGGTTTCCGCACCGACCGCGCCTCGCCGCTGCGCCATCCCTGCCTAGCCGTGACTGGTCCGATGCTGGATGAGGACGGAGCCAATCTGGCGGCGGTCTTTGCGACGCTCGTGCATACGCGGCAGGATACGGTTGAGCTCGATCGCATCTTGGGCTCCGCTCTCGGCGGCGCGCAGCTGGTCGTGCCAGAGCCCGGCGAGACGGCGGAGTTCGGGTTGAAGCTGCCGGATTTCCCGCATCGGATTTTCCATCCGCGGGAACTGTCGGACGGGCAGATCCGGTTTCTCGGCCTCGCCGCCGCACTCCTTTCCTACCGGCTGCCGCCGCTGATCGCGCTCAACGAGCCGGAAGCCAGCCTGCATCCGGATATGCTGGGGGCCGCTGGCCGATATGATCGCCGAGGCCTCTAAGACCAGCCAGGTGTGGATCGTCACGCATTCGGCGCAGCTCGCCGAAGCCGTCCGTGAACGCTGCGGCGTGCGTCCGCGCAAGGTGATCCGCGAGAACGGCGCAACCTGGATCGAGGGCATGCGGCTGACGGGCGTGATCTCGGGTGAAGAGGACGATGACGACTAGCATGCGGCGGGTTTCATTTTCACGCCGTAGCGGGCATGGTCTGGCGCGATGAGCACAGATTCGTCCGATCTCTTTGGCGCATTGTTCGAGACACCACCGGCAACCCGCACGGTCCCGGTGCTCGTACCCTTGCCCGCGCCGCGGCCCTATTCGTATGCGGTGCCCGAGGGCATGGCGGTCGAGCCTGGTTCGGTCGTGCAGGTGCCGCTTGGGCCGCGCCAGGTGATCGGCGTCGTCTGGGATGGTGGCGAGGATGGCGTCGATCCGAAGAAGCTGCGACCGATCAGCCATGTCTTCGATTGCCCGCCGCTGAACAAGGAAATGCGCGATTTCATCGACTGGGTATCGGCCTATACGCTCTCGCCTCCCGGCCTCGTGGCGCGCATGGCGCTCAGGGCTCCGAATGCTTTCGAGCCGGAGCCGATGGTGGAAGGCCTGCGCTTCATCGGCGGCGAACCGGAGCGGATGACGCCGGCGCGGGCCCGCGTGCTCGAGCGGGCCTCCGATGGCGTTTCCTGGACGCGGACGGGGCTTGCCCATGCCGCCGGGGTCTCGACCAGCGTCGTCGACGGCCTGATCAGCCAGGGGATTTTCGAAACGATCTTCCTGCCGCCGCCACCTGTCGTCGCAAAGCCGGATCCTGATTTTGCCGCCTCGCGATTGGCCGGCCCGCAGAAGGATGCGGCGGAGGATATTCTCGGCGAGGTGCGCAATGGCGCCTTCGCCGTATCGCTGATCGACGGTGTTACCGGTTCGGGCAAGACCGAGGTCTATTTCGAAGCGATCGCGGAGACGCTCAGGCGCGGCAAGCAGGTGCTGATCCTGCTGCCCGAGATCGCGCTGACGGCGAGTTTCCTCGAGCGTTTTCAGGATCGCTTTGGTGCCAAGCCTGCCGAATGGCATTCCGATCTGGCGCCGCGTATCCGCGAGAAGGTCTGGCGGCAGGCCGTTACCGGCGAGGTGCGTGTCGTCGCCGGTGCGCGTTCGGCGCTCTTCCTGCCGTTCGAAGATCTCGGCCTGATCATCGTCGATGAAGAGCATGACCCTGCCTACAAGCAGGAGGATCGCGTCTATTACAATGCCCGCGACATGGCCGTCGTGCGGGCGCGGATCGGTGATTTTCCGATCGTGCTGGTATCTGCAACGCCGTCGGTCGAGAGCCAGGTCAACGGCCAGAGCGGTCGCTATACGACGATCCATCTGCCGACGCGCTTTGGCGACGCGGCGCTGCCGGATCTGCATCTCGTCGATATGCGCCGTCATGCGCCGGAGCGCGGCGGCTTCCTGTCACCGGTACTGATCCGGGCGATCGGCAAGACGATCGAGAAGAAGGAGCAGGCGCTGCTCTTCCTCAACCGGCGTGGCTATGCGCCGCTGACGCTTTGCCGCGTCTGCGGGCATCGCTTCCAGTGCCCGCAATGTTCGAGCTGGCTGGTCGAGCATCGCTTCCGCAGTCAGCTGCAATGCCATCAGTGCGGCTATACGGAGCGGACGCCGGAAGCTTGCCCGGAATGCGGCACGCTCGATCATCTGGTCGCCTGCGGCCCCGGCGTCGAGCGAATCGCCGAAGAGGTCGAGCGGCATTTCCCGGATGCGCGTACCATCGTGCTGTCATCCGATATTACCGGCGGCGTGAAGCGGCTTCGCCTGGAGCTCGATGCGATCACCAAGGGTGAGGCCGATATCGTCATCGGCACGCAGCTTGTCGCCAAGGGACATAACTTTCCGTTGATGACGCTGGTCGGTATCGTGGACGCCGATCTCGGGCTGGCGAATGGCGATCCGCGCGCCGCGGAGCGCACCTTCCAGCTGCTCTCGCAGGTGACCGGCCGCGCCGGGCGAACCGGTCTGAAGAGCCATGGTCTATTGCAGACCTACCAGCCGCAGCATCCTGTGATGCAGGCGATCGTCTCAGGCGATGCCGGGGCCTTCTACGAGCGGGAGATTACCGAGCGCGAGCGGGCGATTTTGCCGCCCTTCGGCCGGCTGGCCTCGATCATCGTCTCGGCTGAGACCCGCCAGGACGCGGAAAGCCATGCGCGCGGCATTCGCAGTTCGGCGCCGCAGGTGTCGGGCATTTCGGTGCTGGGTCCGGCTGAAGCGCCGCTGGCGATCGTGCGCGGCCGCCACCGTTTCCGCCTGCTGGTCCACGGCCGGCGCAATTCCGATATGCAGGCGTTCCTGAAAACCATGCTGGCGCAAGCGCCGAAGGAGCGGGGTTCGGTTCAGGTTCAGCTCGACATCGATCCGCAGAGCTTCCTTTAAAAACAGCTGATCGTGGCCGTTTCCGGCAGCAGACAATCATGCCATAAGGTCAAAAAACATGGGCATGATTTGGGGCTGATTCATGGAGTTCTATTTTCCGGAAACCTTCGGCGAGCAGCTGGCATTCTGCTGCGCGGCATTCACGGCGGCTGCGGGCTTCGTCATCATGTTCGCGCCCGGTTACGCCATGAAGCTCTTCGGTCTCGCGCCGCGCGGCGAGCGGCGGGATGGTTATGCGGAGCAGCGCTCGGTCGGCGGCTTCTATCTCGGCTTCGGTCTGGCGGCGATCATGCTCGCCCAGGACTTCATCTACATGGCGCTCGGCGCCGCCTTCGCGATGGCATTTTTTGCCCGCGTCATCTCCCTTCTTTCTGATAAGGGGAGCACAATTATCAACTATTTACTTCTGGTTGTGCAGGCGGTTCTCGCAGCGGTTCCGCTGGCCTATTCTTTTGGGTTCTTTGCAACCTGAATTACAGGGCTGACGGGCGCCCGCTCGCCTGCTCGAATGCCATTTCACGATTTTGCCGACAGAAAATCATTCGAAAGGCATATTCGGGCATTACGCGTGTTGCGAGTCCCTGCGTCCTATGTTAGACGGACCCCGAATTTCGGAAGAAGCAAGAGGCTTCTCTTGCGATTTCTGGGGGAAATCAAAACGAATTCAAGAGCATAGGTCAGGCGCCCGCCGACGGCCGGATTCTTGAATTGAAATCAGGGAAATTTGTGCCCGTGGCAGACACGTCCCAGCTTACTTCTGGTGTTGCAGAACGATATGCGTCCTCGCTATTCGATCTGGCGCTCGAAGAAGGTGCCGTCGAGAGCGTCACCGCAGATCTCGACCGTTTCCAGGCGATGCTGGATGAGAGCGACGACCTCAAGCGTTTCGTCGCTAGCCCGGTATTCTCGGCTGACGATCAGCTGAAGGCTATTGTTGCCATCAGCGAAAAGGCCGGTATTTCCGGTTTCGTCGGCAACTTCCTGAAGGTCGTGGCGCGCAACCGCCGCCTGTTCGCCCTCCCGGGCATGATCAAGGCCTTCCGTGTCATCGCTGCCCGTCAGCGTGGCGAAATTTCTGCCGAGGTTACCTCGGCTCATGCGCTCACCGCAGCGCAGGAAACCGAATTGAAGGCGGCGCTGAAGGGCGTCACCGGCAAAGACGTGGCGATTGCCGTCACGGTTGATCCGTCAATTCTTGGTGGTCTGATCGTCAAGGTCGGGTCCCGTCAGATTGATACGTCGCTTCGCACCAAACTTTCTACTCTCAAGCTTGCATTGAAAGAGGTTGGCTGATGGATATCCGCGCCGCGGAAATTTCCGCAATTCTCAAAGATCAAATCAAAAACTTCGGCAAAGAGGCTGAGGTTTCGGAAGTCGGCCAGGTTCTTTCTGTCGGCGACGGTATTGCTCGCGTTTACGGTCTGGACAACGTTCAGGCCGGTGAAATGGTCGAGTTCCCGGGCGGCACCCGTGGTATGGCTCTGAACCTCGAATCCGACAACGTCGGCGTCGTTATCTTCGGTTCGGACCGCGACATCAAGGAAGGCGACACCGTCAAGCGTACGGGCGCCATCGTTGACGTTCCGGTTGGTCCGGAACTCCTCGGCCGCGTCGTTGACGCTCTCGGCAACCCGATCGACGGCAAGGGCCCGATCAATGCCAAGCAGCGCGCTCGCGTTGACGTCAAGGCTCCGGGTATCATCCCGCGCAAGTCGGTTCATGAGCCGATGTCGACCGGCCTCAAGGCTATCGACGCCCTCATCCCGGTTGGCCGCGGCCAGCGCGAGCTCGTCATCGGCGACCGCCAGACCGGCAAGACCGCGATCATTCTCGACGCGATCCTGAACCAGAAGGCCATTCACGACTCCGGTCCGGAAGGCGAAAAGCTGTTCTGCGTCTACGTCGCTGTCGGCCAGAAGCGTTCGACCGTTGCTCAGTTCGTCAAGGTTCTCGAAGAACGCGGCGCTCTGAAGTACTCGATCATCATCGCTGCCACGGCTTCCGATCCGGCTCCGATGCAGTTCCTCGCACCGTTTGCCGGTTGCGCCATGGGCGAATACTTCCGTGACAACGGCCAGCACGCTCTGATCGGTTACGACGACCTGTCCAAGCAGGCTGTTTCCTACCGTCAGATGTCGCTGCTGCTGCGCCGTCCGCCGGGCCGCGAAGCTTACCCGGGCGACGTTTTCTACCTGCACTCGCGTCTCCTCGAGCGCGCTGCAAAGATGAGCGACGAAAAGGGCGCCGGTTCGCTGACCGCTCTGCCGGTCATCGAAACGCAGGGCAACGACGTTTCGGCCTTCATTCCGACCAACGTGATCTCGATCACCGACGGCCAGATCTTCCTCGAAACCGACCTGTTCTACCAGGGTATCCGCCCGGCTGTTAACGTCGGTCTGTCGGTTTCGCGCGTCGGTTCTGCCGCGCAGATCAAGGCGATGAAGCAGGTTGCAGGCTCGATCAAGGGCGAACTCGCCCAGTACCGCGAAATGGCGGCATTCGCTCAGTTCGGCTCGGACCTCGACGCCGCAACCCAGCGCCTCCTGAACCGCGGTGCACGTCTGACCGAACTCCTGAAGCAGCCGCAGTTCTCGCCGCTGAAGACGGAAGAACAGGTCGCTGTGATCTTCGCAGGCGTCAACGGCTACCTCGACAAGCTGCCGGTTGCATCGGTCGGCAAGTTCGAACAGGCTCTGCTCTCCTACCTCCGCTCGGAAGGCAAGGCGATCCTCGACACGATCCGCACGGAAAAGGCTATCAGCGACGATACGAAGGGCAAGCTCACCGCTGCTCTCGAAACGTTCTCCAAGTCTTTTGCCTGATCGGACCCAGTTAGGACGGATAACGGATGCCTTCACTTAAGGATCTGAAAAACCGGATCGCCTCCGTCAAGGCGACGCAGAAGATTACCAAGGCGATGAAAATGGTCGCCGCGGCTAAGCTTCGGCGTGCGCAGGAGGCGGCCGAGGCCGCCCGGCCTTACTCGGAACGCATGGCGGCTGTTCTTTCGAACATCGCCAACGCGGTTACCGATGCCGACGGCGCACCGCTGCTCATGACCGGTACCGGCAAGGATCAGGTTCACCTGCTCGTTGTCTGCACCGCAGAACGCGGCCTTTGCGGCGGCTTCAACTCGCAGATCTCGCGCTTTGCCCGTGATCATGCGCGCAAGCTGATCGCCGAAGGCAAGACCGTGAAGATCTTCACGGTCGGCAAGAAGGGCTTTGACAGCCTGCGCCGCGAATTCGCATCGCTGATCGTCGAGCGCAAGGAATTGCGCGAGGTCAAGCGCGTCGGATTCGATAACGCGGACCAGATCGGCAAGCGCATCATCGAGATGTTCGAAGCCGGCGAGTTCGACGTTTGCACGCTGTTCTATTCCGAGTTCAAGTCGGTCATCAGCCAGATCCCGACGGCCCAGCAGATCATCCCGGCACAGGCGCCTGAAGGCGTTGTCGAAGATGCTGCCCATGCCGGCGCGGTCTATGAATATGAGCCGGATCCGGCTGCGATCCTTGAGGATCTGATCCCGCGCAACATCTCTGTCCAGATCTTCCGTGCACTGCTTGAAAACGCAGCCGGTGAAATGGGCGCCAAGATGAGCGCGATGGACAACGCGACGCGTAACGCAGGTGAGATGATCAACAAGCTGACGCTCAACTACAACCGTCAGCGTCAGGCGCAGATCACCAAGGAACTGATTGAAATCATTTCGGGCGCGGAAGCGCTCTGAGGTTAGAGAAAGAGGGTATTAAAATGGCTAGGGCAGCTACCCCGAAGGCGGCAGCGAAGACCGCCGCTAAGAAGACCGCCACAGGCTCTGTCGGCAAGGTCACACAGGTTATCGGCGCCGTCGTCGACGTTGCTTTCGAAGGCGAACTGCCGGCGATTTTGAACGCGCTCGAAACCACGAACATGGGCAACCGCCTTGTTCTCGAAGTCGCGCAGCACCTCGGCGAAAACTCCGTTCGCACGATCGCCATGGACTCGACCGAAGGTCTGGTTCGCGGTCAGGAAGTCACCGACACCGGCGCACCGATCTCGGTTCCGGTTGGCGACGAAACGCTCGGCCGTATCATGAACGTCATCGGCGAGCCGGTTGACGAAGCAGGTCCGCTGGTTACCGCTTCCAAGCGCGCCATCCACCAGGACGCTCCGGCTTACGTCGAGCAGTCCACGGAAGCGCAGATCCTCGTCACCGGCATCAAGGTCGTCGACCTTCTCGCTCCTTACGCAAAGGGCGGCAAGATCGGCCTGTTCGGCGGCGCAGGCGTCGGCAAGACCGTTCTCATCATGGAACTGATCAACAACGTCGCCAAGGCGCACGGTGGTTACTCGGTCTTCGCAGGCGTGGGTGAACGTACGCGCGAAGGCAACGACCTTTACCACGAAATGATCGAGTCCGGCGTTAACAAGCACGGCGGTGGCGAAGGCTCCAAGGCTGCGCTGGTTTACGGCCAGATGAACGAACCGCCGGGCGCACGTGCTCGTGTTGCTCTGACCGGCCTGACGGTTGCAGAACACTTCCGCGACCAGGGCCAGGACGTTCTGTTCTTCGTCGACAACATCTTCCGCTTCACGCAGGCTGGCTCGGAAGTGTCGGCTCTGCTCGGCCGTATTCCTTCGGCCGTTGGTTATCAGCCGACGCTCGCAACCGACATGGGTCAGATGCAGGAACGCATCACCACGACCACGACCGGTTCGATCACCTCGGTTCAGGCCATTTACGTCCCCGCCGACGACTTGACCGACCCGGCGCCGGCAACTTCGTTCGCCCACCTGGACGCAACGACCGTTCTGTCGCGTTCGATCGCTGAAAAGGGTATCTACCCGGCCGTTGACCCGCTCGACTCCACGTCGCGCATGCTCGACCCGATGGTTGTCGGCGAAGAGCACTACGAAGTGGCTCGTAAGGTTCAGTCGACGCTGCAGCGCTACAAGGCCCTGCAGGACATCATCGCCATCCTGGGTATGGACGAACTGTCTGAAGAAGACCGTCTGGCCGTTGCCCGCGCCCGCAAGATCGAGCGCTTCCTGTCCCAGCCGTTCTTCGTCGCCGAAGTCTTCACCGGTTCGCCGGGCAAGCTCGTTGCGCTCGAAGACACGATCAAGGGCTTCAAGGGCCTGGTCAACGGCGAATACGACCACCTGCCGGAAGCAGCCTTCTACATGGTCGGCTCGATGGAAGAAGCCATCGAAAAGGCCAAGAAGCTCTCCGCAGCTGCTTGATGAGCGACGCTCATGACGAGATCTTCTGCTGCGACTCCCTTCGGGAAGTCGTGGCAGATCTTCCGGCGCCTGCAGCCCCGACCGTCTATAGGGCGGATAACGGCCAGCTGATGATGGTGGTGGGACTGGTCCAGACCGAAGAGGGTCTCGGCTATCTCGATCAGGCGATACAGCACTGCCCGTTCTGCGGGACCAAACTGCAAGATGCAAAGGCCGAGAAGGTAAGTCACTGATGGCTGACAATTTCAATTTTGAACTCGTATCTCCGGAGCGTCTGCTTCTGTCGGAGATGGTGACGGAAGTTGTCATTCCGGCCACCGAGGGCGAGATGACGGTCATGGCCCACCATGCGCCGACGATGACGACCATCAAGCCCGGCATCGTCAGCGTTCGTTCGGCCTCCGGCAGCAAGCAGGACTACGTCGTGTTCGGCGGTTTCGCCGATATCCTGCCGACCGGCTGCACGCTGCTTGCCGAGTCTGCTGTTCCGGTTGAGGAAATCAACAAGGACGAGCTGACCCGCCGCATCGAAGCTGCGCAGAAGGACCTCGAGGATGCCGAGCATCACGAGCACAAGTCCAAGCTTGAGCAGTTCATCCTCGAACTCACGCATCTGCGTGGCGTCGTCGAGCAGGATTGATCGGGACTTTTCCCAAACGATCGAAAGCGGCCTTCAGGGCCGCTTTTTTGTTTTCAGGCTACCGGATCGATCAGCGCACCCGGGCGGTGGCCTTGCCCGGGTGCGCATCGCAGCCGCGTACCTGCCAGAGCCGCGGCCGTGATCTCTAGGCCGCCGCCTGATAGGGCTGCTCGTTGCGGGCGGCGCGAAGGGCGCGCGCCCACCATTGCAGCCTGCCCATCATCCGACTGAGATGCCGCAGCGCCTCTTCCGGGCGGTCGAAGTGCCCGTCCTTGTCGAGCCGGTCCCAGGGGGAGACGATGCTGACCGTATCGCGGATCGCGACTGCGTGGAGCTCGGCGAAGACCAGGCGCAGATGTTCGACGGCGCGCAGGCCGCCTGAAATGCCGCCATAGGCGACGAAGGCGATCGGCTTGACGTGCCAGGGCTCGTAGAAGGCGTCGATGAAGAATTTCAGCGAGGCGGGAAAGCTGTGATTGTATTCCGGCGTGACGATGATGAAGGCGTCGGCGCGCTGCAGCCTCGCGGCGATCTCGCCGGTTTCGCCGCCGCTATTGGGGACCAGGCCGAAATCGAGCGGGTCGATGATGTCCAGTTCGATCAGCGGGTAGTGGCCGAGCTGGCTGACGAGCCATTTGACGATGCGGTCGCACATGCGGCCGGGCCGCGTGCTGCCGTAGATAACGGCCAATCTGATCGTGGTCTGCATGCATTGCTCCTTCTTTACGATCATCGGGAGCTCGGGTTATAAAACCTCAACTAATATTGAGGTCAACAGTTCATGCAGAAAAATTCGGATGGCATGATGAGCCGGCTGCTCAGCGTCGGCGAGGTGGCGGCGCGCAGCGGTCTTGCGGTGTCGGCGCTGCATTTCTACGAGAGCAAGGGGTTGATCGCGAGCATTCGTTCGCGCGGCAACCAGCGCCGTTATGGCCGCGATGTGCTGCGCCGTCTCGGGATCATCAAGGTGGCGCAGCGGGTTGGAATTCCGCTTGCCGAGATCGAGGCGGCCTTCGCGACCCTGCCGCAGGGCCGCACGCCGACGGTCTCCGACTGGCAGACGTTGTCGCAGCTCTGGAAGAACGATCTGGACGACCGCATCAAGCGGCTGACACTGTTGCGCGACCACCTGACGGGATGCATCGGCTGCGGCTGCCTGTCGATCGAAAGCTGTCCGCTGCGCAACCCGCATGACAGGCTGGGCAGCGAGGGTACCGGTGCGCGGTTGCTCGAAGATATCTAGGCGGCGATGCGCTCGGCTTGCAGGAAGCTCTCCAGAGCCGCTGCCTCGTCCTTGCTGAGGTAGAGACCCTTCTTGCTCCGCCTCCAGAGGACATCCTCTGCGGTGAAGGCCCATTCATGCTGCATGAGATAGCGCACTTCGGCCTCGTAGAGATCCGACCCGAAATGCCGCCCGAGATCGGCGGTCGAAGCCGCCTTGCCGAGCAGGATCTTTGCCTTGGTGCCGTAGCGGCGCGTCAGCCGCCGTGCATGCGACGGTGCCAGAAACGGATAGGCCGCCTGCAGCCTGGCCACCTCGGCCTCGAAGCCCTGCGCCGGAAAGTCGCCGCCCGGCAGATGGCTCTTCGCCGTCCAGGGGCTACCCTTGACACCGATCGCCTCGCCGATCTTCTCCAGTGCATGTTCCGACAGGCGCCGGTAGGTGGTGAGCTTGCCGCCGAAGACATTGAGAAGCGGCGCCGCATTCGCCTCGCTGCCGTCTTTGCCTTCAAGCTTCAGCACGTAATCGCGCGTCGCCTCCTGCGCCTTCGAGGCACCGTCGTCGAAGAGCGGGCGGACCGCAGAATAGGTCCAGACGATATCTTCGGGCCGAACCGGTTCCTTGAAATACTCGCTGGCCGCCTTGCAGAGGTAATCGGTCTCTTCCGCCGATATCCTGACATCCTTGGGATCGCCGCCATAATCCCGGTCGGTGGTGCCGATCAGGGTGAAGTCATCCTCATAGGGAATGGCGAAGATGATGCGGTTGTCGGGGTTCTGGAAGAAATAGGCCTTGGGACCGTCGAACTTCTTCCTGACGATGATGTGGCTGCCCTGCACGAGGCGGACATGGCGGGCCTCGTTCTGGCCGAAGGCGGCACGGATGACGTGATCGACCCAGGGACCGGCGGCATTGACCAGCATGCGGGCCTGATGCGTCTCGCTGCGGCCCGACAGCGTATCCACCGTCTCGACGACCCACAGGCCGTTCTCGCGCCGCGCCGACACCACTTTCGTGCGCGGCATGATCAGTGCGCCCTTGTCGGCGGCATCCCTGGCGTTCAGCACCACCATGCGGGCATCGTCGACCCAGCCATCGGAATATTCGAAGGCTTTCGTAAACAGCGCCTTCAGCGGCTTTGCGGCCGGATCGCGGCGCATGTCGAGCACTGATGTCGGCGGCAAGAGCTTGCGGCCGCCGAGGTGATCGTAGAGGAACAGCCCCAGCCGGATCAGCCAGGCCGGGCGGATGCCGCCCTTGTGATAGGGCAGGACGAAGCGCATCGGCCAGATGATATGCGGCGCCATCGCCCAGAGCACTTCGCGCTCCATCAGCGATTCACGCACGAGGCGGAACTCGTAATGTTCGAGATAGCGCAGCCCGCCATGGATCAGCTTGGTGGCGCCCGACGAGGTGCCGGAGGCGAAGTCGTTCATCTCCGCCAGCGCCACCGAATAGCCGCGCCCCGCCGCATCACGCGCGATCCCGCAGCCGTTGATGCCTCCGCCGATCACGAATAGGTCGAAAGTCTGGCTGCCCACGCGGTTCTCCAACGATTTAGTGCTTAAAATGAAATCCGTTAAGCGCTAAAACGAAAGAAAACGAATGTCAAACGAACCTTTTGCGACAGCGAAAGATTTAATCTTTGGTGCTGCCCGCCCGGTTGGTCTCCACCAGATTGATGCCGCCCTCGGAACAGATGCGGCGGAGCGAATCCAGCGTGCATTCGTCGGTGACAAAGGTATGGACCTGCGACAGGTGGCCGATGCGAACGGGCGCCGTGCGCTCGAACTTGGTGGAATCGGCGACGAGGACGACATGGCGGGCATTGGCCATGATCGCCTGCGCGACCTTCACTTCGCGGTAATCGAAATCGAGAAGCGCGCCATCGGGATCGATCGCCGAGGCACCGATCACCGCATAGTCGACTTTGAACTGGCGGATGAAATCGACGGCGGCTTCGCCGACGATGCCGCCGTCCGAGTGGCGTACAACGCCGCCGGCGATCACCACCTCGATCGACGGGAATAGTCGCAAGCGGCTGGCGACATTGATGTTATTGGTGATGACCATCAATTCGTGATGCTCGATCAGGGCTTCGCCGACTGCTTCCGTCGTCGTGCCGATATTGATGAACAGGGAAGCATTGTTCGGGATCAGCGCGGCCGAGGCACGGCCGATCGCCGTCTTCTCGTTGGCCGCGATCGAGCGGCGCGCTTCGTATTTGACGTTCTCGGTACCGCCAGGGAAAATCGCCCCGCCATGGATGCGCGTCAGTACCCGGCTGTCGCAGAGGTCGTTGAGGTCCTTGCGGATGGTCTGCGGGGTGACCGAGAAGCGGGCCGCCAGGTCTTCCACCAGCACGCGGCCCTCTGACTTTGCGATGTCGAGGATCTCGGTCTGCCGTCCGGACAGAAACATGCTGCGCCTCCCTTTCTTTCGTTTCTTGCGATCATATGTTAAAGCGAAAATTGCGCAATCGGCGACTGCCAGCCGGAGTGGGGAGGGCCTCAGCGTGTTTCATCCAAAGCTTTTCGAAAACCGCAATGTCGTCGTCACGGGTGCCGGGCGCGGCATCGGCCTTGAGGTCGCACGCCAGTTTCTCGATTGCGGCGCACGCGTCGCCGTTCATACCGGCCGCAGCACGAGCCGCGACCTTCCGGACTTCCTGCTGACGGCCGAAGCCGACCGCCGCGCCGTGCTGATTTCAGGCGATTTCAGCGAGCCGGGCGGCACCGCCACTTTCGCCTGGAAGGTGCTGGATGCCTTCGGCACCATTCATGTGCTGATCAATAACGCCGGGACGATGGTCGGCCGGTTTCCGGCGGGTGAACTGACGGATCAGGATTATGAGGCGGTTACCCGGCTCAACCAGACCTCCGTCGTCGAGGTGACGCGCGCGCTGCTGCCGGCGTTGCGGGCCGCCAAGGGTGCGGCGATCGTCAACACCGTATCGATATCGGCGCTGACCGGCGGCAGTCCGGGATCGGCGATCTATTCGGCCTCGAAAGCCTTCGTTTCCACCTATTCGAAGGCGCTGGCGCGCGAGCTTGCCCCTGACATGATCCGGGTCAATTGCGTTTCGCCGGGTACGATCGAAACCGACTTCCATGAGCGCTATTCGTCGCGCGAAAAGCTTGAGGCGACACGCAAGACCATACCCTTGCAACGGCTCGGAACCTCCGAGGATTGCGCCCCCGCCTACCTGTTTCTGGCCGCGCCTTCCTTAGCGGGCTACATCACCGGGCAAGTTCTGGAGATCAATGGCGGCCAGCTTATCTGCTGATTTACTTGGACTATTTTTGGTATTTTAGTAAAATTGCGCAGTATATCGGTCTGAATATGGTATCGCTTGGGCCCGTCCCAACCCGTCCATCAGAGAATCCGAATGCGCTTGCCTACAACTGCGCCGGGAACAGCCGGTCAGGAACTGCAGAAGCTTGCCGAAAAAGCTCACGAAGCGAGCAGCCTCCTGAAGGCAATGGCACATCAGACGCGCCTTCTTATTCTCTGCATTCTCGCCGAGCAGGAAAAGACCGTCAGCGAGATCGAGGAACTGCTCGGTGTGCAGCAGGCCATGGTATCGCAGCAGCTGGCGCGGCTGCGCATGGAAGGACTGGTCAATACCCGTCGCGAAGGGCGTCTCGTCTATTACAGCCTTGGCAATGACAGCGTCGCATCCTTCCTGGATTCGCTTTTCGCCATGTTTCCGGCGCCCGCTGCCCGTTGAGGCAGGTCTTGCTAAGCTTATGATGTCCCGCCAAAGATGCCCGGACGCACAGTTCGGCAGGAGGCCGGATGATCGACAAGCTGGAATTCTTCATAGCTCTTGCCAATGAAAAGCATTTCGGCCGCGCCGCCGAAGAATGCGGTGTTTCGCAGCCGACGCTATCAGCCGCGATCCGGCAGCTGGAAGACCAGCTCGGCGTGATGCTGGTGCAGCGCGGTTCGCGTTTTCAGGGGCTGACGCCGGAAGGGCAGCGCGTGCTCGAATGGGCACGCCGCATCGTCGGCGATACGCGCACCATGCGCGAGGAGATGCGCACAGCCCGCAAGGGTCTTTCCGGACACCTGCGGATCGCCTCCATTCCAACGGCTCTGGCGATGCTGCCGCGGATCACCACGCCATTTCAGGAACGCCATCCTGATGTGACCTTCTCGATCGTCTCGCGCAATTCGCTGCAGGTGCTGAGCATGCTCGAAAATCTCGAGATCGATGCCGGTGTCACCTATCTGGAGAACGAACCGCTAGGGCGGGTAACTGCCGTGCCGCTTTATGCCGAGCGCTACAATCTGATCACCGCGGCCGGCAGCCCGCTTTCGGATCGCGAAACTGTGACCTGGCGTGAGGTTGGCAATCTTCGGCTTTGTCTATTGACCGCAGACATGCAGAACCGCCGTATCATCAACCGGCATCTGGCCGAAGCTGGGGCCACAGCGCATCCGACGCTCGAATCAGGATCGATGATCGTGCTGTTTTCCCACGTTCGAACGGGGCGCTGGGCGAGCATCATGCCGCGAAATGTCGCGGAATCATTCGGTTTTCCTGCCGAAATCCGGATGATCCCGATTGTCGAGCCCGAGGCCGATCATCTCGTTGGCCTTGTTGCGACGCATCGCGAGCCGTTCACGCCACTCGTCTCTGCGCTGTTGCATGAAGCAAGGATTCTCGCGGAGAGCGAAGATCTTTGATAGGAAAATCCTATCAACTGACGGAACAGCTTTATTGATCGGTTGCATGTTCCCTGAGACACTTCCTGTCACAATGTCATACCAAGCTGGGGGAGCATGGTGTGACGGCTGATAACGGGAAGCCTCGGGAGGCCTGCCACAATGAATGCTCACGTCGCCAATGGCGATATTGCCGAGCGCACCCGCGCGATCGTCTCGCACCTTCGTTCCCTCGAAGGCCCGCTCCTTCCAATCTTGCATGAAGTCCAGGATGAGTTCGGTTATGTGCCGCAGGAAGCGCTTCCTGTCATTGCGCATGAGCTGAACCTGTCGCGCGCCGAAGTGCATGGCGTGGTGACCTTCTATCACGACTATCGCGACCATCTTGCAGGCCGCCATGTCCTGAAGCTTTGTCGGGCCGAGGCCTGTCAGTCGATGGGCGGCGACGCCGTGGCTGAGCGGGTCAAGAAGCTTCTCGGCATCGATTTTCACCAGACGACGCTCGATGGCAGCGTGACGCTGGAGCCGGTCTACTGTCTCGGGCTTTGCGCCTGCGCCCCGGCGGCAATGCTCGACGGCGAGCTCTATGGCCGCATCGATGACGAGACCATTGCCGAATTCGCAGCGGAGGTTCGGCGATGACCGTCAAGATTTTCGTTCCTCGCGATGCGGCTGCACTTTCGCTCGGCGCCGACAAGGTTGCCAAGGCGATTGCTTCAGAAGTTGCGGCACGCGGCCTCGATGTGAAGCTGGTACGCAACGGCTCGCGCGGCATGCTCTGGCTGGAACCTCTCGTCGAAGTGGAAGTCGACGGCAGGCGTATCGGCTATGGTCCTGTGAAGGCCAAGGATGTTGCCGGATTGTTCGAAGCTGGGCTTGTGTCGGCCGGCGATCACGCGCTCTGTCTTGGGGAGGTCGAAAGCCTCCCATTCCTCAAGGAACAAACCCGCTTGACTTTCGCCCGCTGCGGCATCACCGATCCGCTGTCGCTCGAAGATTACGAGGCGCATGGCGGTCTTGCCGGGCTGAGGCGCGCGGCCGCGATGGCGCCTGCCGATATCGTCAAGGAAGTCACCGATTCCGGTCTGCGCGGCCGTGGCGGCGCAGGCTTTCCGACCGGCATCAAGTGGAAGACGGTTCTCGACGCCCAGGGCCCGCGCAAATACATCGTCTGCAATGCTGACGAGGGCGATAGCGGTACCTTTGCCGACCGGATGATCATGGAAGGCGATCCTTTCGTGCTGATCGAGGGGATGGCCATCGCAGGTCTCGCGACCGGTGCAAGCAAGGGCTTCGTCTATACGCGCTCGGAATATCCGCATGCGATCGCCGCGATGACGGAAGCGGTCGAAATCGCCCGCAAGGCCGGCGTGCTCGGTCCGTCGGTCATGGGCTCGGGCAAGGCCTTCGATATCGAAGTGCGCATGGGCGCCGGCGCCTATGTCTGCGGCGAGGAAACGGCGCTGCTGAACAGCCTGGAAGGCAAGCGCGGCATCGTGCGTGCCAAGCCGCCGCTGCCGGCGCACAAGGGCCTGTTCGCGTCGCCGACCGTCATCAACAACGTCATCTCGCTGGCCTCGGTGCCTGTCATTCTCGACAAGGGCGCTGCCTTCTATCGCGATTTCGGCATGGGCCGTTCGCGCGGCACCATCCCGCTGCAGATCGCCGGAAACGTCAAGCATGGCGGTCTCTATGAGGCGGCCTTCGGCCTGTCGCTCGGCGATATCGTCGACAAGATCGGCGGTGGCACGGCGACGGGACGGCCGGTCAAGGCTGTACAGGTCGGCGGCCCGCTCGGCGCTTATTTCCCACGCGCGCTATTCGATACGCCGTTCGACTATGAAGCCTTTGCCGCCAAGGATGGCCTGATCGGCCATGCCGGCATCGTCGTCTTCGACGACACGGCCGACATGCTGAAGCAGGCGCGTTTCGCCATGGAGTTCTGCGCCGTCGAAAGCTGCGGCAAGTGCACGCCCTGCCGCATCGGCTCGACAAGAGGAGTCGAGACGGCGGACAAGATTGCGCAGGGGATCGAACCCGAGAAGAACCGGGCGCTGCTCACCGATCTCTGCAACACGATGAAATTCGGCTCGCTCTGTGCTTTGGGCGGCTTCACCCCATATCCGGTGATGAGTGCGATGACGCACTTCCCGGATGATTTTTCTCCTGCTCCCATGGTGGAGGCTGCGGAATAGATGGTTATTTCCGGCAGAGTGTTCTCATTTGTTCGCGGAAGCGATGTCGAGCGGGATGGCATGTATTTGGAAGTCAGCGAGCAGATCGACGATCAGCGTTGTGTCGTGTTTGAGGTCTTCTATTCGGATGAGAACGGCAAGATGACGTTCTCAGGTTTGAAGGCAGATTTGCCCTTTGAACTCCTTGAAGTCGTTGCGCGGACCGCGCGAGAATCACTGACGCCAATTAATATGGCCGGAGAAGCGATATGAGCCTCGTTCACGAAATTGACTACGGAACGCCGGCTTCGAAATCCGAAGCCATGGTCACGCTGACCATCGATGGTCGCGAAATCACCGTGCCGGAGGGCACGTCGATCATGCGCGCTTCGATGGAAGCCGGGATCCAGGTGCCGAAGCTCTGCGCCACCGATATGGTCGATGCCTTTGGCTCCTGCCGCCTCTGTCTCGTCGAGATCGAAGGCCGCAACGGCACGCCTGCGTCCTGCACCACGCCGGTTGCCGCCGGTCTCGTGGTTCATACGCAAACGGGCCGCCTGAAGGATATCCGCCGCGGCGTGATGGAGCTCTATATCTCCGACCACCCGCTCGACTGTCTGACCTGCGCTGCCAACGGCGATTGCGAATTGCAGGACATGGCGGGCGCCGTCGGACTGCGTGACGTTCGCTACGGCTATGAGGGCGACAATCACGTCAAGGCGCGCAGCAACGGCGAGATCAATCTGAAATGGATGCCGAAGGACGAGTCGAACCCGTACTTCACCTATGATCCGTCGAAATGCATCGTCTGCTCGCGCTGCGTTCGTGCCTGCGAGGAAGTGCAGGGCACATTCGCGCTGACGATCGAGGGACGTGGTTTCGGATCGCGCGTTTCGCCCGGCATGCATGAGCATTTCCTCGATTCCGAATGCGTTTCCTGCGGCGCCTGCGTTCAGGCATGCCCGACGGCGACGCTGACGGAAAAGTCGGTGATCGCCATCGGCCAGCCGGAACATTCGGCGGTCACCACCTGCGCCTATTGCGGCGTCGGCTGCTCCTTCAAGGCGGAAATGCGCGGCGAAGAGCTGGTGCGCATGGTACCCTGGAAGGATGGCCAGGCGAACCGCGGCCACTCCTGCGTCAAGGGCCGCTTCGCTTACGGCTATTCCACGCACAAGGACCGCATCCTCAACCCGATGATCCGCGAGAAGGTCACTGATCCCTGGCGGGAAGTGACCTGGGACGAGGCTTATGCGCATGTCGCCTCCGAGTTCAAGCGCATCCAGTATCAGTATGGCCGCGAAGCGGTCGGCGGCATTACCTCGTCGCGCTGCACCAACGAGGAGACCTTCCTCGTCCAGAAGCTGATCCGCGCCGGCTTCGGCAATAACAATGTCGATACCTGCGCCCGTGTTTGCCATTCGCCGACCGGCTACGGTCTCGGCCAAGCCTTCGGTACCTCGGCAGGCACGCAGAATTTCGATAGCGTCGAGCATTCCGATGTCGTGGTCGTCATCGGCGCCAATCCGACGGACGGCCATCCGGTCTTCGGTTCGCGCCTGAAGAAGCGGTTGCGCCAGGGCGCCAAGCTGATCGTCATCGACCCGCGCCGCATCGATCTGGTGCGCACGCCGCATGTCGAAGCCGCCTATCACCTGCCGCTGAAGCCCGGCACCAACGTTGCGGTCATGACGGCGCTGGCGCATGTCATCGTCACCGAAGGCCTGTTCAACGAGAAATTCATCCGCGAGCGCTGCGACTGGTCGGAATTCGAGGATTGGGCGGCCTTCGTTTCGGAACCGCAGCATAGCCCCGAAGAGACTGAGAAGTTCACCGGCGTTCCGGCGGCCGATCTGCGCGGCGCAGCCCGGCTCTATGCGCTCGGCGGCAATGGCGCGATCTATTACGGCCTCGGCGTCACCGAGCACAGCCAGGGTTCGACGACGGTCATGGCGATCGCCAACCTCGCCATGGTGACCGGCAATATCGGCCGCGAAGGCGTCGGCGTGAACCCGCTGCGTGGCCAGAACAACGTGCAGGGCTCCTGCGATATGGGCTCGTTCCCGCACGAGCTGCCGGGCTACCGCCATATCTCCGATGACGCGACCCGCGATGTCTTCGAGAAGCTCTGGGGCGTGAAGCTCAACAATGAGCCGGGCCTGCGCATTCCGAACATGCTGGACGCGGCTGTCGATGGCACGTTCAAGGGCCTCTATATCCAGGGCGAGGACATTCTGCAGTCCGACCCCGACACCAAGCATGTGGCGGCTGGCCTCGCCGCGATGGAATGCGTCGTGGTGCAGGATCTCTTCCTCAACGAGACCGCCAACTACGCGCATGTCTTCCTGCCCGGTTCGACTTTCCTGGAAAAGGACGGCACCTTCACCAATGCCGAGCGTCGCATCAATCGCGTGCGCAAGGTGATGACGCCGAAGAACGGCTATGCCGACTGGGAAGTGACGCAGAAGCTCGCCCAGGCGATGGGCCTTAACTGGAACTACAAGCATCCGTCCGAGATCATGGACGAGATCGCCGCGACGACGCCGAGCTTTGCGATGGTCTCTTACGACTATCTCGAAAAGATGGGCTCGGTTCAGTGGCCGTGCAACGAGAAGCATCCCGAGGGATCGCCGATCATGCATGTCGATGGTTTCGTTCGCGGCAAGGGCAAGTTCATCCGCACGGAATATGTCGCGACCGACGAACGGACCGGCCCGCGCTTCCCGCTGCTGCTTACCACCGGCCGCATTCTCAGCCAGTACAATGTCGGAGCGCAGACGCGCCGTACCGATAACGTCGCCTGGCATCCGGAAGACCGGCTGGAAATCCATCCGCATGACGCCGAGCAGCGTGGCATTCGCGATGGCGACTGGATCAAGCTGCAGAGCCGCTCCGGCGATACGACGCTGCGGTCGTTGATCACCGAGCGCGTGGCGCCTGGTGTCGTCTACACGACCTTCCACCACCCGACGACGCAGGCCAACGTCATCACCACCGACTTCTCCGACTGGGCGACAAACTGCCCGGAATACAAGGTGACGGCGGTACAGGTTTCGCCTTCCAACGGGCCGACGGAATGGCAGCTTGAATATGACGAGCAGGCCCGCCAGAGCCGCCGTATCTCCGGCAAGATGGAGGCCGCGGAGTAATGCCCGACCGGCACACACGCATCTCCGTCGGCCGCATCGCCCGCAAGGACGGTGTGGTCGTGCCGGGCGAGCGGATCGTGCCGGAAGAGGTGCCGATCGCTTTCTCCTATGGCGGCAGCTCGCATGCGGTGATGATGGCGACGCCCGATGATCTTGAGGATTTCGCCGTCGGCTTCAGCCTGACGGAGGGTATCATCAGCTCGATGGAGCAGATATCCTCGATTGAGGCTATCGATAGCGAGATCGGTATCGACGTGCAGATCATGCTTGCCGATGACGTCGAGGATGCTCTGCGCGCCCGCCGCCGCAGCATGGCCGGGCCGGTCGGCTGCGGGCTCTGCGGCATCGAGTCGATCGAGCAGGCGGTGCGCAAGGTGCCGGATGTGTCTGCTGCCGGTTTGATGCTGACGCATGCCGATATCGTCCGGGCGGCTTCGCTGCTGAACGAGACGCAGCCGCTGCATCGTGAAACCCGGGCCGTCCATGGCGCAGGATTCTATCTGCCCGGCGAAGGGCTTCTTGCCGTCCGCGAGGATGTCGGCCGTCACAATGCGCTCGACAAGCTGTGCGGTGCGGTGATCCGTTCGGGGCGAACCGGTGCCGGTGGTGCCGTCGTCGTTACCAGCCGTATTTCGGTCGAGATGGTGCAGAAGACGGCGATCCTGGGCGCATCGATCCTGATCGCCATCTCGGCGCCGACAGCGCTTGCCATCCGCACGGCCGAAGAAGCCGGAATGACGCTTGTTGCGCTGGTGCGCGGCGAAGACTTCGAGATTTTCACCCATCCAGACCGCATCTCGCCCGAAAGCATCGCCGATGTCGCATGATACCCGTTCCAAGCTGGTCTACATGGCCAATCAGATTGCCACTTTTTTCAAGACCCAGCCGGCCAACGAGGCGGCTCAGGGAGTTGCCACGCATATCAATAAATTCTGGGAGCCGCGCATGCGGCGCCAATTTTTCGAGATTCTGGAGCAGGAGAATAACGGTTTCGATCCCTTGGTGATCGAGGCGTCTTCCCTGATCCGCAAGCCCGAGCCGGCGGAGCCTATCCGGCAGTAAACATCGTTTCGCGCAAGGGGGGACGCAGGTTGTCATTGCCTGTTCGAGCGCGATTCATGTCAGCAAGGTCAGATCCAGGAGGAACTTATTCATGACCGCAGCGGATACATCAG
The DNA here is from genome assembly GCF_053522545.1 of Rhizobium sp. 21-4511-3d. Classification (NCBI taxonomy): domain Bacteria; kingdom Pseudomonadati; phylum Pseudomonadota; class Alphaproteobacteria; order Hyphomicrobiales; family Rhizobiaceae; genus Rhizobium; species Rhizobium sp. 21-4511-3d. Next base: position 25,182 of record NZ_JBNWCF010000015.1, read on the forward strand.
GAGCAGGGGTAGTAGCGGGCGCTGGCCTGCTTGATCGTGAGCGAATAATTGCGCAACCGGGGTTCAACCGCTGGCTCGTACCGCCGGCCGCACTCGCCATTCATCTGTGCATCGGCATGGCATACGGCTTCAGCGTGTTCTGGCTGCCGCTGTCGAAATCTCTCGGCATCAGCGCTTCGACGGCCTGCCCGGATCTGACACTGGCTTCGGCCCTGTTCACCACCAGCTGCGACTGGCGCGTTGCCGATCTCGGCTGGATCTATACGCTGTTCTTCGTGCTCCTCGGCTGCTCGGCAGCGATCTGGGGCGGCTGGCTTGAGCGGGTCGGTCCGCGCAAGGCCGGTTTCGTTTCCGCCTGCTGCTGGTGCGGTGGCATTCTCGTCGCCGCTGTCGGCGTCATGACCCACCAGCTGTGGCTGATGTGGCTGGGCGCGGGCGTGATCGGCGGTATCGGCCTCGGTCTCGGCTATATCTCGCCGGTCTCGACGCTGATCAAGTGGTTCCCGGACCGCCGCGGCATGGCGACCGGCATGGCGATCATGGGCTTCGGCGGTGGCGCGATGATCGGCGCTCCGCTCGCGAACCTGCTGATGAACTATTTCAAGACCGATACGTCGGTCGGCGTCTGGCAGACTTTCGTGGTCATGGCCGTCATCTACTTCGTCTTCATGATGGGCGGTGCCTTCGGCTACCGCATCCCGCCGGCCGGCTGGCGTCCGGAAGGCTGGACGGCGCCCGCCGCCAAAAGCAGCATGATCACCACCAAGCATGTGCATCTGCGCGATGCGCACAAGACCAAGCAGTTCTGGCTGATCTGGGCGGTGCTCTGCCTCAACGTTTCCGCCGGTATCGGCGTTCTCGGCATGGCATCGCCGATGCTGCAGGAAATCTTCGCCGGTTCGCTGATCGGCCTGCCGGATGTCGGCTTCGCGCAGCTCGATGCAGGGCAGAAGGCATCGATCGCAACGATTGCGGCGGGCTTCGCCGGTCTGTTGTCGCTCTTCAATATCGGCGGGCGCTTCTTCTGGGCGTCGCTCTCCGACAAGATCGGCCGCAAGAACACCTACTTCACGTTCTTCATCCTCGGCATCGTTCTCTATGCGGCGGCACCGACGCTTGCCGACATGGGCAACAAGGCGCTCTTCGTTCTCGCCTTCGGCATCATCCTGTCGATGTATGGCGGTGGCTTTGCAACGATCCCGGCCTATCTCGCCGATATCTTCGGCACGCAGTTCGTTGGCGCAATCCATGGCCGTCTGCTGACGGCATGGGCGACCGCCGGTATCGTCGGCCCCGTCGTCGTCAACTATATCCGCGAGGCGCAGATCTCGGCCGGAGTCGCACCCGGACCGGCGCTCTATACCGGCACGATGTATATCCTCGCCGGCATGCTGGCGCTTGGATTGATCGCCAACCTCTTCGTGCGGCCGCTTGCCGACAAGTGGTTCATGTCGGACGCAGAAGTGGCATCGCTGCAGGCGAAATCGGCGGCCGCCAGCGCCGGGCCGAGCGGCTCGTTCGGCATCGGCCGGGGTGGCTTCGACGCCAAAGCGGCTCTTGCCTGGGCCGTCGTCGGCATTCCGTTGCTGTGGGGTGTCTGGGTGACGCTGAAGGCGACGCTTGCGCTGTTCGGCTGATCGGAACTGATGACTCGAGAGAGGGGCATGCGCTTTGCGCGTGCCCTTTTTCGCATAAAAAGGCGCCTCCGGGGCGAGGCGCGAAAATTCTGGAGTTGAGCTGTTGTCCAGGAATACCCGGCGCCGAGGCGCCGGGTACTGCCGGGGGAGGCGGTCACCGCATTGCGATGACCATGCGGCAGAGCTTGACGAGGCTCGCCTCGTAGCCGCCGGAGCCGAGGATGTCGCGGCAGCGCAGCTTGACCTTGGCCTTTTCTGCAGCCGACATGTCATTATAGGAGTAGGTCGGGCCGTTGGGGCCGCGCGGACCATTCGGACCATCAGGACCGCCGGGGCCGTCCGGATCGTTCGGGTCGATGCCCGGCAGGCCGAGAGCGATATCGACGAGCGTGTTGCCGCCGAGACCAGCCTTGGCCTTGGCGCTGACGAGGCCCGGACCGCCGACAGTGGCGTTCACATCTGCATTGAGCCCCTTCGTGCCGCCGACGCTGGCCGTGGTGCCGACGCCGAGGCCCTTGGTTGCGCCGCCGAGCGTCGTCTTGCTGTTGATGCCGTTGGAGCCGCCGACCGATGCGTTGACGCCGAGGCCGCCCTTGGAGGTGCCGCCGACGCTGGCGTTGACGCCGCTGGAGCCGCCGATCGAGGCGCTGAGCCCGCGGCCGCCATTGTTGCCGACGCTGACGCCGTTGCTGCCGCCAATGCTGAGGCCGCCGCCACCGCTCTTGCTGCCGCCGCTGTTGCTGCTGCTCTTGGAGCCGCCGCCAAGGGCGCTCCCCAGGCCGCCGAGCAGGCCTTCAGCAGAAGCCTGTGCCGGAATGATGAGCGATGCACAGCTGATTGCGACTATGGCGATCGCCGATTTATGATACTGCATTTCCAACCTCCAAAACGATTCTGCCAGGACCCCATGCCCAGGCTTGGAAATCAAAATTGGAAGCGCGCGCTTTCCGTCTCGGGATGTCAGCAACCAAGAGTGGCTGTCTGGTCTCCCGTTGATACAATATAAGAATATACGTAAGTTCTAATGTTGTGTAGCTGTTTCGCGCTAAAGTTGGTTTTGCTTATTTGTACAGCTAAAGAGATCTAAACGAAAAAGATCGCAGTCTGTATAGATCACTTTCCATTGCGCAATAATTGGAAAGCTCTGGAATTTATAACGATTGTTTTTATTGGGATTTCCGGAAATTAGCTGCGGGCAAGCATTGTTGGCATTGTCGTATTGCAAAATCGCGCTTGTGCCGCTCCGAATTGGATTGGGTCAATCGTAATATTCTAATTCAATCAAGGATTACGTACCTGGTGGCTGTTGATCGGCACGTTTTGCTTGCAATGATGGCATGAAAAAGGCCCCGCGGAGCGGGGCCGGAGTAACAGTCGTGCTTGCCTGGAGCTTAGAATTCTTCCCAGCTATCGGCCGCCGGAACGGCTGCGCCATGCGCCTTGGCAACGCGGGCGACCAGATGCAGGGCCGGGGAATTGTGCATCTGCCGTGCGGCGGTGCGCTGTTGCATTTCATTGCCGAGACGGAACTGGCTGAGAAGCGATCTCAGGATCTCGGCTTCGGCCGCAAGCTTATGGCTTGCCGCCGTGCTCTCCTCGACCATGGCGGCGTTCTGTTGCGTCGCCTGGTCCATGGTGTTGATCGCCTGGTTGATTTCCTTCAGACCCGTTGCCTGTTCGCGTGAGCCTTCGACGATCGCCGAGACGTTGGTGTTGATCGCGGCGACCTGCCCGAGAATTTCCTCGAGCGCCTCGCCGGTGCGGCCGACGAGGCTGACGCCGTTCTTCACCAGCTCGCTCGACTGGTTGATCAGCGCCTTGATCTCCTTTGCAGCACTCGCCGAGCGCTGCGCCAGTTCGCGGACTTCCTGTGCGACGACCGCGAACCCCTTGCCGGCCTCGCCGGCGCGGGCGGCTTCGACGCCGGCGTTCAGCGCCAGAAGATTGGTCTGGAAGGCGATGTCGTCGATAACGCCGATGATGTTGGTGATCTCGCGCGAGGATTGCTCGATCTGGCCCATGGCGGCGACCGCGTTGCGCACGACGACGCCGGACTGTTCGGCGCCCTGCTTGGTCTTGGCGACGAGAGAGCCTGCCTCGGCGGCGCGGTGGCTTGAGTCGTTGACGGTCGTGGTGATCTCTTCCAGCGCCGCTGCCGTCTGCTCGACCGAGGCGGCCTGCTGTTCGGTGCGCTTGGAGAAGGAGTCCGCCGCTCCGCCGATCTCCTGCGAGCCTGCCGCGATCGCCACGGTATTCTCGCCGATCGTCGTCAAGGTATCGCGCAGCTTTTCGATTGCGGCGTTGAAATCATGGCGCAATTGCTCCATCGACGGCACGAAGGCGGTGTCGACGGTTTGTGTGAGATCGCCCTCCGAGAGCAGCTTCAGCGCGGCGCCGAGGCGGCTGATGGCGCTCATGCGTTCGGTGACATCGGTGGCGAATTTTACCACCTTATAGACTCGGCCATCGGCATCGATGATCGGGTTATAGGCGGCCTGGATCCAGATCTCCTTGCCGCCCTTGCCGTAGCGGACGAATTCATTGGCGATGAACTCACCGCCCGCGAGGCGGCGCCAGAAGTTGGCGTATTCCTCGGTGCGCGCATAGGCCGGATCGCAGAACATACTGTGATGCTTGCCGGTGATTTCGGAGAGGCTGTAGCCGAGGCCTTTGCAGAAATTCTCGTTGGCCGTCAGGATCTCGCCGTTCGGCTTGAACTCGATGACAGCCTGCGAACGCGAGATGGCATTCAGCTTGCCGGCGTCGTCGATCGACTGGCGCTTGGTCTCGGTGATGTCGGAGGCGAACTTGACGACCTTGTAGGGCTTGCCGTTCTTGAAGACGGGATTGTAGGTCGCCTGGATCCAGATTTCGCGCCCGCCTTTTGCGAGGCGCTTGTAGGCGCCGCTGTCATACTCGCCGCGGCCGAGCCGCGCCCAGAATTCGCGATACTCGGCGGTTGCCGCGTAGGCGGGGTCGCAGAACATGCTGTGGTGCTTGCCGGTGATCTCATCCAGACCGTAGCCAATGGCCCGGCAGAAGTTGTCGTTGGCCTTGAGGACATTGCCCTTCAGGTCGAATTCGATGACGGCCTGCGATTTCGAAATGGCATCAAGAATGTATTTTGCATCGGAAGATAAACCAAGCATCCCCGTTCCCCATTTGTGGCCGGCGCGCCCTGCGCCACGGCAGAAAAATGCCCAAATGCAATCTATGGATTTTGACGGAGGCTATTCTCGCTAAACGGGATAACTTCAACTATCGGAAAACATAGGCTGCTTTTGTCACAACCAATGATGCTAACGGGAAGGTTAATTTAGCGTATAAAAGAGATTGCTAATAAGATTTGTTTTGGCCACAAGTTTTCATCGGTGATTTCTGCTGGGCATGAAATTCTACTAGGCACGAAAAAGGCCGCCTCAGAGGGCGGCCTCTTATTTGAGCTTCGGTGTGGCGCTCAGTGATCAGGCGGCCAGCTCTTCGGCTTCGTTTTCCTTGAACATCTTGGCGAGGTTCAGGAAGCAGATCATGCCGTTTTCCGAAGCGATGATGCCTTCGCAATAAGCGCGGTCGAAGGAGGCGGTCACTTCCGGCACCGGCTGGACCTGGCTGGACGAGATCGTCAGGATGTCGGAGACGCGGTCGACCAGCATGCCGATGACCATGCTGTGAACTTCAGCAACGACGATTGCGCTGCGTTCGTTGGCGACGGTGCTCTTCATGCCGAGTTTGTAGGCGAGGTCGATGATCGGGATGACCGAGCCGCGCAGGTTCATGACGCCGATGACATCGGTCGGAGCATGCGGGATCGGCGTCGAAGGGGCCCAGCCACGGATTTCGCGGATGGTCGTCGTCTTCACGCAGAATTCCTGATCGTGCAGCCGGAAGGCAATGATCTCGAGCGTGTCGCCACTGAAACTATTGGAATTAATGGTGCTCATTAGAAATCTTCCCAGTTCTCGTAAGCCAGAGCGGCTGCGCCGCCATTGGCGCGGACAGTACTTACCCGTTGACCACGCGGCGTTCCGTAGGCGGCTGGCGCGTTTGTGGCTTTGTTGTTGAGCTTAGCCAAAGAGTGTTGCGCAAATCTAAACTGTGACAGCAGAACTCTGAGGTTTTCGGCCTCTTTGGAGAGCTTGCCGCTCGCCGCAGTGGTCTCCTCGACCATCGAGGCATTGTCCTGTGTCACCTGATCCATGGCGTTGACCGCCTTGTTGATCTCGTTCAGCCCGGTCGACTGTTCGCGGGCGGCGGTAACGATGGCGACGACGTTGCTGTCGATCTCGGTCACCTGCGAGACGATCTCCTCCAGCGCATTGCCGGTTTCGCCGACCAGGGTGACGCCGCTCTTCACATGCTCGGTCGATGCGGTAATCAGCGTCTTGATTTCCTTGGCCGCGTTGGCGGAGCGCTGGGCGAGTTCGCGGACTTCCTGGGCAACGACGGCGAAGCCCTTGCCGGCCTCTCCGGCGCGGGCAGCCTCGACACCGGCGTTGAGCGCCAGAAGATTGGTCTGGAAGGCAATCTCGTCGATGACGCTGATGATGTTGCTGATCTCGCGCGACGAGTTGGCGATCTGATCCATGGCGCCGATGGCCTTGCGGACGATGCTGCCGGAGTGCCCAGCGCCTAGCTTGGTCTTGGCCACCAGTTCGCCAGCCTCGCCTGCGCGCTTGGCGCTGTCGGCGACCGTCTGGGTGATCTCCTCGAGAGCAGCCGCAGTCTCCTCGACGGTCGCGGCCTGGCGCTCGGTGCGGCGGGAGAGCTCATCGGCTGCGATGCTCATCTCGCGGGAGCCGTGGGCGATCGCGTCGGTATTTTCGGCAACGGTGCGCATGGCATCGCCCAGCCGCTCGACGGCGCTGTTGAAGTCGAGGCGGACCTTGTCGAGGGCGGGGAGGAAGGGCGTGTCGATCAAGCCGGTAAGATCGCCGGCGGCGAGTTTCGTCAGGCCCTGGCCGAGCTCGTCGACGGCGTGGACACGGCTGGTGATGTCGGTCGCGAACTTGACGACCTTGAAGACGCGGCCGTTCATGTCGAAGATCGGGTTGTAGGATGCCTGGATCCAGACGACCTTGCCGCCCTTGCCGATGCGCTTGAACTCTTCGGCGACGAACTGGCCGGACGCGAGCTTGGCCCAGAATTCGCGGTAGGCGGGCGAGCCGGTATAGGCCGGTTCGCAGAACATGCTGTGGTGCTTGCCGCGGATTTCGTCGAGCCTGTAGCCCACGACGTCAAGGAAGTTGCCGTTGGCGGTGAGGATCTCGCCGGCCGGAGTGAATTCGATCACGGCCTGGGCGCGGGAGATCGCTTCGATCTTGCCGATGGCATTCGCCGACTCGAGCTTGGTCGCAGTGACATCGGTCGCAAACTTGACGACCTTGTAGGGCTTGCCGTTGGACAGAAGCGGGTTGTAGGTCGCCTGGATCCAGACTTCGCGGCCGCCCTTGCCGATGCGACGGTATTCGCCGGCGTCAAATTCGCCGCGGCCGAGCTTTGCCCAGAAATCCTTATAGGCCTGCGAGGCGACGTATTCCGGCTCGCAGAAGATGCGGTGGTGCTTGCCGACAACTTCGGAAAGCTCGTAGCCGACCGTGCGGCAGAAGTTTTCGTTGGCGGTGAGGATATTGCCCTGCAGGTCGAATTCAATGACGGCCTGCGATCTGTTGAGCGCCGAGAACATCGCCTTGGCGTCGGTTCCTGAAACAATTGAAAATAACGGCATCGTCGTCCCTTATGGAGACTGCGCCTCAGGCGATACGGGGGCGGCTCTCTTGCCGGAATAGGGCAACAGGTGTCCGCACCTGCATCGCATCCGGTGCGGCAGGTCTGAGCTCAAATAAATCCTGAAAACCCGGCTCCTGCCCCCGCAAATACGCCCTGGTGTTTCTACTAAAGTAATATAATTATTTAGATTAAGAATGAGTAACTGCGGCATTTTACTGCCGCATATTAGTAATGTTTTCCTGAGGATGGCCGAAAATACTTCCCCGGAGTTGCGGCCGGGGAAGTGGCTGCAGACTTCAGGTAATCGTCTTTTCGATCTGCTCGACAGCCCACTCGACCTGTTCCTTGGTGACAACCAGCGGAGGGGCGAGGCGAATCGTGTTCTCGTGGGTATCCTTGGCGAGCAGACCGCGCTCCTTGAGACCGTAGCAATACTGGCGGGCGCCACCTGCTTCCGGCTCCAGCTCGACGGCCAGCATCAGGCCGCGGCCGCGAACATCCTTGACGATGTTGGAGCGGATCGAGCGCAGGCCTTCGAGGAAGTAGTCACCCATCTTCTCGGCATTCTCGATCATGCCTTCTTCGGTCAAGACCTTGAGCGCGGTGCGGGCGACGGCGCAGGCGAGCGGGTTGCCACCGAAGGTTGAGCCGTGCTGACCGGGCTTCAGGACGCCGAGCACTTCGCTGTTCGAGAGAACGGCGGAGACAGGATAGAAGCCGCCGGAGAGCGCCTTGCCGATCAGCGTCACGTCGGCTTCGATACCTTCATGCTCTTCTGCGAGCAGCTTGCCGGTGCGGCCGAGGCCGGTCTGGATCTCGTCGAGGATCAGCGTGACGTTATGCTGAGTGCAGAGCTCGCGGACGCGCTTGAAATAGCCGGCCGGCGGGATCTTGACGCCGGCTTCGCCCTGGATCGGCTCGATGAGGGCAGCAACTGTGTTCTCGTTGATGGCGGCGGCAAAGGCGTCGGCATCGCCGAAGGCAATGGTGCGGAAACCCGGGGTGAAGGGTCCAAAGCCGGTGCGCGCATCGGGATCGGTCGAGAAGCTGATGATGCTCAGCGTGCGGCCGTGGAAGTTGTCCGAGCAGACGATGATCTCGGCCTTGCCCTCCGGCACGCCCTTCACTTCGTAGCCCCATTTGCGGACCGCCTTGATGGCGGTTTCGACGGCTTCGGCGCCGGAGTTCATCGGCAGGATTTTGTGCGAGCCGGTGAGGGCTGCCAGTTCCTCGTAGAGATAGGCCAGCTGGTCGTTGCGGAAAGCGCGCGACGTCAGCGTCAGGCGCCCGGCCTGCTCGACCATGGCGGCGAGGATCTTCGGATGGCAGTGGCCCTGGTTCACCGCCGAGTATGCCGAGAGGCAGTCGAGATATCGCTTGCCGTCGGTATCCCAGACGTAGACGCCTTCGCCGCGGGTCAGGACGACGTCGAGCGGCTTGTAGTTATGGGCGCCGAGCCGCTGTTCGGTGGCGATCAGGCTTTCAGATGCGTTCATGGCCGTGTTCCCTCAGATTATGCGGCGCGTGTCGGACGGTCGAAGATACGGCGGCCGAAGAGGCTTGCCGTCAGCTCGACGAGGACGCGGGCACTCTTGCCGCGGTCGTCGAGGAATGGATTGAGCTCGACGAGATCGAGCGAGGAGACGAGGCCGCTGTCGGAGAGCATCTCCATGACTAGGTGGGCTTCGCGGAAGGTGGCGCCGCCCGGAACCGTCGTGCCGACACCGGGCGCGATATCGGGATCGAGGAAGTCGACGTCGAGGCTGACATGGAGAAGGCCGTTCGCCGCTTCGACCGCGGCCAGGATCTGCTTCATGATCGCGGCAATGCCCTGCTCGTCGATAGAGCGCATGTCGAAGACGTTGACGCCGTGCTGCTTGATCAGCACGCGCTCAGGCGCATCGACGGAACGGATGCCGACCTGGAAGACGTGGCGGGGATCGACGAAGGGGCGGTTCTTCGGCAGGATTTCGGCAAATTCTGCGTTGCCGCTGAAGAAAGCCACAGGCATGCCGTGGATGTTGCCGGAGGGCGAGGTTTCCGGCGTGTTGAAATCGGAATGGGCATCGAGCCAGATGACGAAGAGCGGACGGCCCTTTTCGGCGGCATAGCGCGCCATGCCGGAAACACTGCCCATGGACAGAGCATGGTCGCCGCCCAGGATCAGCGGGAAGCGGCCGGCGGCTGCGGCCTCGTAGGTGCTTGCTTCCAGAGCGCGGGTGAAGGCGCCGACGATGCGCAGGTTATGGGCGTTCGGATGGTTCGGCAGATCGCGGGCGGGGACGATCTGCAGGTCGCCTTCATCCTTCACGTCGTGGCCAAGCTCGATCAGCGTCTGGTCGATACCGGCGATGCGCAGCGCTGCCGGGCCCATGGCCGCGCCTCTGCGGCCGGAGCCTTCTTCGAGGGGAACACCAATGAGGGTGACTGCGCGCGACTGAACGTCCATTCCGGGCTCCGTTTCCGAGTTTCGAGTTGCATATTCGGCTATCGGCGCGGCGGCAAAAAGATGGAAAATTGCCAAAAGAAAAGCGCCATTGTACAGATTGATCACATCATTTGAGCAAAGTGAACATCATGGATGATCTGGATCAGGAACTACTGAGCGCGCTGCGCCACAATGCGCGCACGCCGGTATCGTCGCTTGCGGCGATGACCGGCGCGTCACGCGCCACCGTGGCGGCACGTATCGACCGGCTGGTGGCGAATGGCACGATCGCCGCCTTCACCATCCGTACCGGTCATGAAGTGCGCTCGGCCGGTGTCCGGGCCATCATTCTCATCGAGGTTCTCGGCAAGCTCGCCGACAAGGTGGCCGATCAGCTGCGCGGTCTTCCGCAGGTGCGCGCGCTTCACAGCACCAACGGCAAATGGGACTTCATCGCCGAACTGGAAGACCGTGATCTGGTTTCCTTCGACGAGACCCTCCGGCGCATTCGCCTGATCGACGGCATCAACGTTACCGAGACCAACATCCTGCTGAAGACCAGCAAGACGGTGTTCTGATCAGTATTCGTGCTCGTAGACGACGCCTGCTTCGCCGGAGCCGTTGCCGCCGGCCGCACCACGCAGTTTCACACCGCGGCCGACATCGAGATTGATGACCGCCTTGGCGCCCGCTTCGCCGCCCTGCTGCAGCTCGAAATATGTGCGCTCGTTGAGATAGCGGCCGACGCTAACGCTGGTCTGGCCCTTCTCGTCGGTGCTGATGTCGAGATCGTCGACGCCGAGCTGATTGCGCAGGCCTTCGAAGAGCGAGGTCGAGCGTCCACCCGCCAGCTGGCTGACGGCATCGGCAAGCTGGGCGATCTGCACCGGCGAGAGCTTCGACATCGACTGACCGAAGATCAGCTGCGCCAGCACTTCGTCCTGCGGCAGGGCCGGGGAGGAGGAGAAGGTAATGGCGGGATCGGTGGCGAGACCCGCGACATCGACAGTCAGCGTCGTCGTGCCCGATGTCGAGCTCGCTTCCATGTCGAGTGCGGGTGTCAGGTCGCCGGCGAAGGTGATGCGGCTCTTGTCGGTGAAGTTCATGCGCCGATTGAGGATCGTCAGGCGGCCGCGCCGCATGGTGAAGCCGCCGGAGACGACGGGTGAGGCTGCCGTTCCCTTGATCGTGACGCTGCCGCCGAGCTCGGAATCGATGCCGCGGCCGCGCACGAAGATCTGCGAGGGTGCATCGAGCCGCAGGTCGAGGGCGATGGTCGAGGATTTCTGGCTGGCGCCCTGGTTGTCTTCGTCGCGCAGCTGGGCGCGAACGGCGGCAGGCGCATGGATATGCTTGATGTTGATCTCGCGCAGCGATGTCGGCAGCTTTTCCGGTACCGTGATCGATGCCTTTTCGAGATTGAGGCGGCCGCTCAGCGTCGGATTGGAGAGCAGCGGGCCGCGCATGCCGAGCGTGCCGTCCACCGTGGCGACAACCAGCGTGCCGTCGACATAGACGGCCTTGTCGAGCTTGACCTCGATATTGACGGGGTAGCCGCTGTTCGGCTGTATGCCGACCGTGCCGCTGGCGGAGATGGCACCGCCGCTGGCGAGATTGGCGCTGAAGCGGGAAATCGTCGCCTGCTGACCATTCATGGTGATGTTGGCGGTCAGGTTGTTGAGCGCAAGATTGCGGCGTACGTCGACGAGCTTGGCGCCACTGGTGTTGATCGTGCCGTTGATCACGGGGCCACCGGCGTTGCCGGTGATGCGCAGATCGATATCGGCGGCACCATCGGCGACGAGGCCCTGCTGGGCGAGTTGCGCGCCGAGAATGGCGAAGGGGAGATTGCCCTTGAACTGCAGGTTCAGGGCGCGCTGACCTGCTATGCCGACGCTGCCGCCACCCTTCATCGACAGGCCGCCTTCGCCGCTAAGGCCGGTATCGATCGTCAGGGTTTGCCCTGCAAGCTTGCCATCGGCGGTGATGCCGAGCGGCGCGAGCCCGGCGCTCTTCGTCTGGCTGGTCGCGGCATTCTTCCAGTTCAGCTTGAAATCGACATTCGGGATCGGCAGCTTTCCTGCGGCGCTTGCACTGCCCGAGATCGCGCCCTCGGCGCCGAGACCGGGAACGAAAGCGTTGGCGATGCCGGCCGGCAGATTGGCGATGTCGGCATTGGCCTTCAGCGAATTGGCATCGGGACCGGCGACCGTGAAGCTGCCCTTGCCCTTCAGCGACAGGGCGCCGCTGCCGCTGGCATTGACGTTGAAATTCAGCGTGTTGCCCGACAGCGTGCCATCGGCCGAGACGCCAAGGCCGGTGACGTTGGCGGCTTTCGTATGGCTCGTGGCCGCGTTCTTCCAGGTCACCTTGAAGTCTGCAGCCGGGTTTGGAAGCTTGCCGGATGCCTTGGCAGTGCCGGAGATCAGGCCCTCGGCGCCGAGGCCGGGAACGAAGGGATTGGCGAGGCCCGCAGGGACGTTGCTGATATCGGCATCGACATTCAGCATGTTCGCATCCGGGCCGGAGACGATGAAGTTGCCATTGGCCTTCAGGGAGAGGCTGTTGGTGCCGCTTGCCGTGGCATCGAAATCGAGCTTGTCGTCGGCGAACTTGCCCTTGGCCGAGACATCGAAGCTTGCAAGCTTTGCCTTCTTCGTCTGGTCGGTCGCCGCATCGCTCCAGGTTAGATTGAAGTCCGCAGTCGGCCGCGGCAGTTTGCCGGATGCCTTGGCGGTGCCGGAGATCAGGCCTTCGGCGCCGAGGCCGGGAACGAAGGGATTGGCGAGGCCGGCAGGCAGATTGCTGACGGTCGCATCGACCGAGATCGCGTTGGCATCGGGGCCTGCGACCGTGAAATTGCCGGTTGCCTTCAGCGACAGGCTGTTCTTGCCGCTGGCGGCCGCATCGAAGTCCAGCCTGTTCTCGGCGAACTTGCCCTTGGCCGTCACGTCGAAGCTGGCGAGCTTTGCCTTTTTCGTCTGATCAGTTGCGGCATTGGCCCAGCTCAGGTCGAAATCGGCGGTCGGCGCCGGAAGCTTGCCCGTGGCCTTGGCCGTGCCGGAGATCAGGCCCTCGGCGCCGAGGCCGGGCACGAACGGGTTTGCGAGACCCGCGGGGACGTTGCTGAGCGTCGCGTCGACGGAGAGCGTGTTGGCATCAGGCCCGGCGACGGTGAAATTGCCGAGAGCCTTGAGAGACAGGCTGTTGGCGCCGTCGGCGCTGGCATCGAAATCGAGCTTGTTGTCGGCAAACTTGCCCTTGGCGGAGACGTCGAAGCTGGCGAGACCGGCCTTTTTCGTCTGGCCGGTTGCCGCGTCGGTCCAGGCAAGATCGAAGTCGGCGGCCGGGCGTGGCAGTCTGCCGGTCGCCTTCGCCGTTCCGGAAATCATGCCTTCTGCTGCGAGATCCGGAACGAAGCCGTTGGCGAGCGATGCGGGGACATTGCTGACGGTCGCATCGACGGAGAGGGTGTTGGCTTGAAGGCCGGAGACAATGAAATTGCCGGTCGCCTTGAGGCTCAAATCCTTGGCGCCCGCCGCATCGACGGTGAAATCGAGTGTGTCTCCGGCGAAGGTGCCGTTTGCCGTTATGCCAAGCTTGGCGAGCCCGGCTTTGACGGTCTGGCTGGTTGCAGCGTCCTTCCAGGTCACCTTGAAATCGGCGGTCGGTTGCGGAAGCTTGCCCGATGCCTTTGCCGTTCCGGAGATGATGCCCTCGGCGCCGAGATCGGGAACGAAGGCATTGGCGAGAGCAGCTGGTACATTGGCGATTTCGGCATCGACGGATAGCGCCTGCGCATCAGCGCCCGCCACCGTGTAGTTACCCGAAGCCTTCAGCGACAGCTTCTTGTCGCCTGCCGCGGTGGTCTCGAAATCCAGGCGGTTATCGGCAAACTTGCCGCCAGCCTCGATCGCGAAGCCGGAAAGGCCGGCAGCCTTGGTGTGGCTGGTCGCGGCATCCTTCCAGTCGAGCTTGAAATTGGCGAGCGGTGCCGCGGGCGTGCCGGTTACCGTGACCGTGCCCGAGATGGTTCCGGCCGCTTTGAGTTTGGGCACGAAGGTGTTCGCGAGGCTTGCCGGCAGGTCCTTGATCGTGGCGTTGATATCGAGTGTTTCCCCGGCCGAGCCGGAGACGCTGACCGAGCCGTCGCCGGTGCGGATCGTCAGGCCGTCGAGCTTCGCAGCGCCACCCGAGATGGTGACTGCCGTCGGTGCAGCCAGGTCGACTGCAATGTTGCGCGGCTTGGCGGAGAGCTGGTTCAGCTCGATCCTCATATCGCCGCCATTGGTCTCGACGGCACCGGCGGCGACCAGGGGATTGGCGTCATAGGTCGACGACAGATCGAAATTCGTCCGGTTCTGCTGCTGGGTGAAATTCAGCGCCAGACCGCTGATCACATTGGCGCCCGACGAAATCTCGTCGGCCTTGACGACGCCGCTCGCGGCGAAGGCCTTGAGGTCGCTGATCGTCACATCGATATCGGGCCGGACGAGCGAGAGGCCGTCACGGCGGATGCCGCTGCCGCTTGCCTTGGCGGCGATCGAAATCTTCCCGCCGTCATTGGCGATGTCGAAGCCGCCCTTGAGGTCGCCCTCAGCACGCTGACCGGCAAGCGCCGCAAGCAGACCGACATCGGGGAAATCGAAGCTCAGCTTGCCGCTCGGCAGGAAGGAGGGCGTCAGATCGATATTGCCGTTCAACTTGTTGGCGCCGGCCTCGACGGAGATCGACGGGATGCTGGTGATGCCGTCCTTCGACAGGGCGTTGGCGTTGATCGTCAGCGGCTGGCCGTCGATCGCACCCTTCGCCTCGATCGTTGCCTGCGGTGCGGCTGGGTCGGCGGTGCCGGTGATGTTGACGTCAAGGTTCGAAAGCGTGCGGTCGACCGTATGCAGCGTCGCCGACTTGAGATTGGCCTTGATCGCAAGGGCCGAGAGCGCGCCGCTGACATTGACCGTGTAACCGACTTCACCGCTGGTGTTCTCGGCGAGCTTGGCGATATCGGGCAGGCGCCCGCTGAGATCCGCAGCCAGCGTGTCGCCGTCGAGCGTCACGTTGCCGGCTGTTTCGATCGTGCCGGATTTCACAATGAGGTTCGACAGGTTGATCTTCGACGGGATCGTGCCGGCGACCTGGGTCTCGATCGAGATCGGCGTGTCGAAGCGTGGAGCGACGGCGGGTGGGAGGGCGGCCGGCTCGATGGTCAGCTTGGCATTGCCCGTCAGCGCCTGGCTTGCAAGCCGGTAGGTGCCGTTGACGCTGCCGCTAGCATTGGCGCTTTCGAGCGTCGTGCCGTTGAAGCCGATGCTGTCAGGGGCAATCTGGATCGGGGCAGCGAGCGTGACCGGGCCCTGGATTGCGCGGTTGAGGTTTGGATCGAGGAAAGCAGTATCGCCGGCCACCAGCCGGATCTGTACGCCACCGCTGCGCTTGGCGATGTTGAAAGCGTCGCTCTTGGCTGTGAGCTTGACGTTGCTTGCGGTTGCCTGCGGTAAGGTGACGGCGTCGAGCGAGGCACTAGCATTCAGCCGCGCTGCCTGGGCATCGCCCGTCAGAGCCAGATTGAGGCCGCTGATCAGGAAGCGCGCCTCGCCTTTTTCGAGCGGCCAGCGAAAATCGACCGGACCCGACGTGCCGAGCACATTGGCGTTGAGGCTGTTGTTGCCGGCGGGATCGAGCGTCCCGGAGGCGGCGATGACGACCGAGCCGGTCGCGAGATTGCCGGTCTGGATGTCAATCTTGCCCTTGTTGTCGAAAGTGGCGGCGAGATCGATATTCGTCTGGCCGGCAAAGAGCGGGCGGAAGGGTGGGGGAAGCAGCGAGCTCAGATCGCCGCCGCCTTTCAGGTTCAGTTGGTGAAGCCCCTCGGGCGTGAGCACATGCTGGCCCTCGATCGAGGCGCGCGGCTGGCCATCGAGCGAAGCCTGCAGCTTGGCCTTCCAGTTGGAGATCGGTCCATCGCCGTCGATGGCGACATTGACGGCGGGCTCGCCCGGCAGCGACAGCAGCGTTGCCAGAAGGCCACCCTTGGGTTCGGCCACCTGTGCCTTCAGCCGCAGCTGGTTTTCTCCCGGCATAAAGGCGACGTCGGCGCTGAGCTTCGCATCAGGAACGGACTGGCGGTTGACGTTGATGACGGCGTGGCCGCCGTCCTGGTCGGCCTGCACATTACCATTCGCCATCAGCGTGAAGGCGCGTCCGGCCAGCTGTTCGCTGAGATTGATCTGCGGTAGGGCGATGCTATCGACGGCGATCTTGATCGGCAGTTTGAAGCCGCCTTCCTCGCCGGTATCGGGCGGGGAGGGCAGGGTGCGGATCGGCTTACGCACGACGGTCACCGACTGGATGCCGATCTGCTTGGCGTGGAAGGTGCCGGTCAGAAGTGCCAGCGGGTTCCAGTTGATCGAGATGCCGCGGGCTTCGGCAAAGACACCGCGCGTGTCCGAGATCGTCACCTGCGCCGCATCCAGGCCGCCGGTCAGCAAGCTGCCGGGCTCGCGGATCGCGATGTTCATGTCGCGGTTGGAGATGATCTCGGCGACCTTCTCCGTCACGATGCGCGAACCGAAGGTGGTGAAGCCGAAGATGGCAATGGCGATCGCCGCGGCAACAAGCATGACGCCCAGCCCATAGCCGAGCAGCCTTACGATCCAGTTGATGAGCTTCGTCAGTGCTTGCATGAAGGCGGACACTATCCCGTTCGCGAGGTGCTGCAGCGGCCAAGCGGCTGCTTGTCACACCGTTAGAATGATTGGCCTATGCCGGCATAGATGCCATAGGCCGTGCCATTTTCGTACTTGTTCAGCGGTACGGCAAAATCAAGCCGCAACGGGCCGAAAGGCGTTGCATAGCGGATGCCGACGCCCGCACCGGCCCGGAAATCCCCGAAATCCGGGAAGGTCTCGGCGGAGACCGTGCCGACATCGAGGAAGGGCACGATGCCGATCGTATCGGTGACCCTCACGCGCGCTTCTAGCGACGCGGTCACGTAGGACTTGCCACCCGTCGCCTCGTTGTCGGCGTCGTAGGGCGAGATTTCCTGATAGCCATAGCCGCGCACCGATCCGCCGCCGCCTGCGAAGAAGCGGCGGGTCGCCGGGATGTCCTGCAGCTCTCCGCCGACCATGAAGCCGGCCGCGAGCTTCCCGGCGAAGACGACATTGTCCTCAGCGCCGATTGCCTGATATCCGGAGATCGAGCCCTCGAAGGAGGAGAAGATCGTGCCGTTGAAGGCTTCGTAGCTCGGGGTTGCCGCGAGCGTCGCGCGGTAGCCTTCGGTCGGGTTGAACTTGTTGTCGCGGGCGTCGCGCTCGTAGGTCAGCGGCAGAGCGAAGGTCAGGTATTCGTTCTGGCCGAAAGCGTCGTCGTCCTTTTCGTAGCTGATCTCGCCGGCTGCCGAGACGGTGTCCTGATCGCTGAGCTCATAGGCATAGCCGAGCGAACCGGTGAGCAGCGAGGCATTGTAGGCATCCGGGTTTTCGGTCTTGGCGAGGATCGATGCCTTCAGCGTTCCGGCGGGCAGGAAGGCGCCGGGCTTGGTGAAGGAGATGCCGGCCGAGTAATCGAGATTGCTGATGTCGTTTTCGCCGAGACGGCCGACCGCGCCTTCGATGCGCAGCGATTCCGCCTCGCCGAAGAGGTTGCGGTGGCCCCAGTACCCCTGAACGCCGAAGCCGTCGATCGTCGAATAATTGGCGCCGAAGCCGAAGTAGCGCTGCTTGCCTTCGGAGACCTCGATGGTCATCGGCAGTGTGCCATCGGCAGCAAGTTCGTTGGCTTCGTGAATGGTGACGCTGGAGAAGACGCCGAGCGCCCGCAGCCGGTCACCGGCCTTTTTCAACGCTTCGGGCGAATAGGCATCGCCGCGGTTGAGGCGGGAATAGCGCTGGATGAAATCCGGCTTCACACCCTTTTCGCCGGTGACGCCGACGGAGCCAACAGGCGCGACCGGTCCGCCTTCGGTGGTGATGATGATGTCGACGGTGTTGCTGCGGTGGTCGGCGACGACCTCGCGCTTGGTGAGCTTGGCAAGCGGACGGCCTTCGCTCTTCAGCTGCTCGACGATCTTGTCGCCGGCCTTGATGATGACGAGGGATCCGGCTTCCTGGCCGGGCGCGAGGTCATAGTCGGCCGGATTGCGCATCGCCGCATCGCCGCCGAACTGGACATCGCGGACATGGAAGACCGGGCCGGGATCAACGGAAACGTTGACCGGAACCGGCTTAGAGCGGTCGAAAACCGGATTGGGCGGCAGATCATCGATATTCTTGCCGCCGATGGTGATGGTGACGACACCGCCGTAGCGGGCCTTTTCGTAAAGCGTGGCGATCAGCCGGTCGCGGTCGTCGCGCGCCTTGACGACGACGCCGAGATCGCCGGAGACGGGCTTGTCCTTGTCGCCGACCAGGCGAGAGCTGTTCTGCAGCGCTTCGGTGAGATCGGGATCGGCGGTGCCCGCGGTCAGGTCGACGTCATAGCGCACCGGATCAGGAACCTGCTCCGCGTCGCTATCGTCCTTGCCGAATATCGTTATGCCAAACAGCTTGAAGGCGTATGCCTCATCGACCAGAATCGGTGATAGCGCGGCTGTTGCCGCGATCACCATCATGGTGCCTGTCCGCCGAGACGCGAAACCCGCTTTCGGTGTCTTCCCTCTGATCTGCATCCGCCGCTTTTTGTTACATGAAAATGAAGCTTCGCGTTGCCCAGCCGCGGGCACCTTAGCGGCAAAAATGCGAAACGTGTACCAATTTAAGTTGTTGCTGGGCTAATTTAGTACAAAAAATGAAAAATCCCGGCGCTGGCCGGGATTTCTGCATCGTTGAATTTAAGTCTTAGTAGCCGCCGCGCGGGCAGTCGTCGATATAGCGGTTGCCGTTCCGGTCGCGGTAGTAGCACTGGCCAGGCTGCTCGGCGACACGGCCGATCAGGGCACCGGCGACACCGCCGATTGCTGCGCCAACAGCGGCGCCACGAACATTACCGGTTGCAACGCCGCCGATCACGGCGCCGGATGCTGCGCCAATGCCGGCACCCTGCTGGGTTGGCGTACAGCTCGCGATCGAGAGGCCGACGAGTACGAATGCAATAATCTTCTTCATTTTCATCTCCTGGGTTGGCTGCCCCCCGGGCAGCAGCTGTCCCTCACGTGTTTTTCTTTTTGTCACGCTGCCTGCAAACTATGGCGTAAAGAAATCGTGTCCAGCAAGTGCCACGAAAAATCCGGTCACGCTTCATTTCAGAACGTTGCAAGAGGGCTCGTGGCTTTTCCTCCCGCATAGTGAAGCAAAATTGATACAACTCCCTAAAGTAGCGGTTGATAGTGCAGGGAAAAAGTCAAATGATGCCGCTTGTGCCTGGAGGAGGCACGAGGAGGACATCATGGCGAAAGTCAAACTGACGGTGAATGGCCGCGCGGTGAGCGGCGACTGTGAAGAAAGAACGCTTCTCGTCCATTTCATTCGCGAAAAGCTCGGCCTGACCGGCACCCATGTCGGGTGCGACACGACCCAATGCGGTGCCTGCGTCGTTCACATGGACGGCAAGTCGGTGAAGAGCTGCACGATCCTTGCCGTTCAGGCATCCGGCTCGTCGGTGACGACGATCGAGGGTCTTGCCGCAAACGGCGAACTGCATCCGGTTCAGGCTGCCTTCAAGGAGCATCACGGCCTGCAATGCGGCTTCTGCACGCCCGGCATGGTGATGGCCTCGGTTGATATGATCAACCGGCATGGCGGCCAGCTGGACGAAGAGACCGTCCGCCACGAGCTCGAGGGCAATATCTGTCGTTGCACCGGCTATCACAACATCGTCAAGGCCGTGCTGTCTGCCAATGCCGAAATGCATGGCGGCGCCAAGCAGGCTGCCGAATAGCATCTCCCTGAATTCGTCTGGCAGCTGCCGAACACTGTACTCTTTGGCGGAATGCCAGGCCCGAAACCCCATTGGAGGACATCATGGGTGTTGAAGGAATTGGTGCACGCGTCGCACGCAAGGAAGACAAGCGGTTTTTGACCGGCAAGGGCCGCTATACCGACGACATGGTCGTCCCAGGGATGAAATACGGCTATTTCATCCGCAGCCCGCATGCACATGCAAAGATCAAGAATATCGACGTTTCTGCCGCCAAGGCGATGCCTGGCGTGATCGACGTGCTTGACGGCAAGCAGCTGCTCGCCGACGGCATCGGCAATCTGATCTGCGGCTGGATGATCCATTCGCGTGATGGTTCGCCGATGAAGATGGGTGCCTGGCGGCCGCTGGCGGTCGATACTGTCCGCTATGTCGGTGATGCCGTGGCGATCGTCGTTGCGGATTCGCTCGGCGAAGCACGGGATGCCGCCGAGGCCGTCAGCATTGATTATGAAGAGCTTCCCGTCGTGACGGAGGCCGTCGAGGCACTGAAGCCCGGGGCACCGCAGATCCATCCGGAATCATCCGACAATCTGATCTTCGACTGGGTGATCGGGGACGAAGGCGCGACCGACAAGGCGATTTCGCAGGCGGCACATGTCACCGAAATCGAACTGACCAACAACCGCCTGTCGCCCAATCCAATGGAGCCCCGCGCGGCGCTCGGGATCTACGATTCCGCCGAGGATCACTACACCTGCTACACGACCAGCCAGAACCCGCATGTGGCCCGTCTTGTGATGAGCGCCTTCTACAATGTCGCGCCGGAAAACAAGCTGAGGGTGATTGCGCCCGATGTCGGCGGCGGCTTCGGATCGAAGATCTACATCTATCCGGAAGAGATCGTCTGTCTCTGGGCCTCGAAGAAAACCGGCGTTCCCGTGAAGTGGAATTCCGATCGCACCGAGGCGTTCCTGACGGATGCGCATGGGCGCGACCATGTCTCCAAGGTGAAGATGGCCTTCGACAAGGATCATCGCATCATCGGCCTGAAGGTCGATACGATCGCCAATCTCGGCGCCTATATGTCGCTCTTCTCCTCCGCGGTGCCGACCTATCTCTATGCGACGTTGCTGTCCGGCCAGTACGACATCCCGGCGATTCACGCCAATGTCCGCACCGTCTATACCAACACCGCGCCGGTCGATGCCTACCGCGGCGCCGGGCGGCCGGAGGCGACTTATCTGCTTGAGCGGACGATGGAGACGGCGGCGCGTGAGCTCGGCATTTCGCCCGCGGAACTCCGGCGCAAGAATTTTATCCGCTCCTTCCCGCATCAGACACCCGTGATCATGATGTATGATGCCGGCGACTACGACGCATCGCTGAATGCGGCGATGCAGGCTGCCGACTGGAGCGGTTTCGAAAGCCGCCGGGCGGAGGCTGCGAATCGCGGCATGAAGCGAGGCATCGGCATGAGCTGCTATATCGAAGCCTGCGGCATCGCGCCGTCTCAGGCGGTCGGCTCGCTCGGTGCCGGGGTCGGCCTGTGGGAATCGGCGGAAGTGCGGGTCAATGCCGTCGGCACGATCGAGGTTCTGACCGGCTCGCACAGCCATGGCCAGGGCCACGAGACGACCTTCGCGCAGCTGGTAGCGGACCGTCTCGGCGTTCCGATCGACAGCGTCTCGATCGTCCATGGCGACACCGACAAAGTGCAGATGGGCATGGGCACCTACGGCTCGCGCTCCGGCGCCGTCGGCATGTCAGCGGTCGTCAAGGCGCTCGACAAGGTGGAGGCCAAGGCGAAGAAGATCGCCGCGCATCTGATGGAAGCTGACGAGAGCGATATCGTCGTCGAGAATGGCGAGCTGAAGGTCGCCGGTACCGACAAGGCGCTGCCGTGGTTCCAGGTGGCGCTCGCCTCCTATACCGCGCACAACCTGCCGGCGGGCATGGAGCCCGGCTTGAAGGAGACTGCGTTCTACGATCCGTCGAACTTCACCTTCCCGGCCGGGTGCTACATCTGCGAAGTCGAGGTCGACCCGGAAACAGGCCATACCAAGATCGTGCAGTTCGTCGCGGCCGACGACTTCGGCAATATCATCAACCCGATGATCGTCGAGGGGCAGGTGCATGGCGGTATCGCCCAGGGCATTGGCCAGGCGTTGCTCGAAGGCGTCCACTATGACGAGAACGGCCAGCTGCTGACGGCAAGCTACATGGATTACGCCATGCCACGCGCCGACGATCTGCCGTCGTTCAAGATTTCGCACCAGAACACGCCCTGCCCCAGCAATCCGCTGGGCATCAAGGGCTGCGGCGAGGCGGGTGCGATCGGTTCTCCGCCGGCGCTGATGAACGCCATCACCGACGCGATCGGCAACAATATGCTGACCATGCCCGCCACGCCGCAGAAGGTGTGGATGGCAGCACGCGCAACGAACTGAGGAGGACGGGCCATGTATGAACTCAATTATCACCGCGCTTCTTCGGTCGATGAAGCCGTCAAGCTGATCTCGGGCAAGCCGGAAGGCAAGTTCGTCTCTGGCGGCATGACGCTGATCGCGACGATGAAGCAGCGGCTCGCCGCACCAAGCGATCTCGTCGATCTGCGCCACATCGATGCGATGAAGGGCATCAAGGTCGATGGCCGCAAGGTGACGATCGGCGGGGCAACGACGCATGCCGAAGTGGCGGCCTCGTCCGCCATCCGCGGCGTGTGTCCGGCTCTCTGTGAGCTCGCCGGGCTGATCGGCGATCCGCATGTCCGGCACATGGGAACGATCGGCGGCTCGATCGCCAACAACGATCCGGCGGCGGATTATCCGGCGGCTATGCTGGCGCTCGGCGCGACCATCATCACCAGCAAGCGGCAGCTTGCGGCAGACCAGTTCTTCACCGGTCTGTTCGAGACGGCGCTCGGGGATGGCGAGATCGTCACCGGGGTCAGCTTCGATGCGCCGGACAAGGCCGGCTACGCCAAGTTCCGCAACCCGGCCTCGCGCTATGCGATGACCAGCGTTCTCGTGACCAAATCAGGGGGTACGGTTCGGGTCGGTATCGCAGGGGCGGGCAGCAACGGCGCCTTCCGGCACGGCGGCCTTGAGGCGGCTCTTGCTGCCAACTGGTCGCCGGATGCGGCGATGGGCGTTCAGGTCGATGCCAGCGGCCTGCTCTCCGATCTGCATGCCAGCGCGGAATATCGCGCCAATTTGATAAAAGTCATGACGAAGCGCGCGGTTGCCGCTGTAGGTTAGCTACAGGGCAATTGACGGCATTCCCGATATGTCAACCCAGCCGCTTTATCGGCTGGGTTGAAGCTTTTTCGTCTGGAATGATTCAAAAATATGCGCCTTTTGCCGCAGTTGATGCTAAAGCAGGGGCCATGGGTTGACGCGCGTCGGTGTGCCCAGCAAAACGATCGCGCGATACTGGAGCATATGCATGGATTTCGAAGCGTTTTTCAAAAGCGAGCTGGAAGGTCTTCACGCCGAAGGCCGCTATCGCGTTTTTGCCGACCTTGAGCGCCACCGCGGAAGTTTCCCGCGTGCGACGCGCCACACGGCCGACGGCCCGAAAGACGTAACAGTCTGGTGCTCCAACGACTATCTCGGCATGGGCCAGCATCCCAAAGTGATCGAGGCGATGAAAGCCGCCATCGAGCACTGTGGCGCGGGTGCGGGAGGCACCCGGAATATCTCTGGCACCAACCACTATCACGTTCTGCTTGAGCGCGAGCTCGCCGATCTGCACGGCAAGGAAGCCGCGCTGACCTTCACGTCGGGTTATGTCTCGAACTGGGCCGCACTCGGCACGCTCGGCGGCAAGATCCCCGGCATGATCATCTTCTCTGACGCACTGAACCACGCTTCGATGATCGAAGGCATTCGCTATGCGAAGTGCGAGAAGGTGATCTGGAAGCATAACGACATCCACGATCTCGAAGCGAAGCTGGCGGCCGCCGATCCGAAGGCGCCGAAGCTGATCGCTTTCGAAAGCGTCTACTCGATGGACGGTGATATCGCGCCGATCAAGGAAATCTGCGATCTCGCCGACAAGTATGGCGCGATGACCTATCTCGACGAAGTCCATGCCGTCGGCATGTACGGCCCGCGCGGCGGCGGTATTGCCGAGCGCGAAGGCCTGATGGACCGGATCACGGTCATCGAAGGCACGCTTGCCAAGGCTTTCGGCGTTATGGGCGGCTATATCGCGGCCTCGACGGCGCTTTGCGATTTCATTCGCTCGTTTGCATCGGGCTTCATCTTCACGACCTCGCTGCCGCCGGCTCTCGCCGCCGGTGCGGTCGCCTCGATCCAGCATCTGAAGTCCAGCCCGTTCGAGCGTGCCCGTCATCAGGATCGCGTGCGCAAGCTGCGCGTGCTGCTCGATCAGCAGGGTATTCCGCATATGCCGAACCCGAGCCATATCGTGCCGGTCATGGTCGGCGATGCGGCCAAGTGTAAGTGGATCTCGGATCTGCTGCTCGACAATTTCGGCGTCTACGTGCAGCCGATCAACTACCCGACGGTGCCGAAGAAGACCGAGCGCCTGCGCTTCACGCCGACGCCGCAGCATACGGATGCCGATATCGAGCATCTGATCGGTGCGCTGCATTCGCTCTGGTCGCGCTGCGCACTGGCGCGGCACGTTGCCTGAGTGAACGGAAATTAGCTTGATAAACAAATGGCCGCTTAAGCGGCCATTTCCTTTTGGGCGATGATTTCGCCGGCCCGACGTCGCGCCTCGCCATCGGCGGCAAAGACGTCTTCCATCGTTGCCGCCGCCTTGTAGCCGGTCATGTCGTCCATGACGCGTTCGGCGATATCTGCCATCTCCAGGAAGCCGATACGGCCGTCACAGAAGGCGTGGAAGGCGATCTCTTCAGCGGCATTCATGACGGCGCCCTGCAGGCCGCCGCGCTCGAGCGCGGTGCGGGCGAGCCGCAGGGCCGGGAAGCGCACTTCGTCGGGCGCCTCGAAATCGAGCCGCGCGAGCTTTGCGAAATCCAGCCGTTCGACGTCGAGCTTCGAGCGGTTCGGATAGGTCAGCGCATAGCCGATCGCCGTGCGCATGTCGGGGCAGCCGAGCTGCGCCAGCACCGAGCCGTCGACATAGCCGACCATTGAGTGGATCACCGACTGCGGATGGACGATGACTTCCACCTGGTCGGGACGCAGATCGAAGAGGTGTTTCGCCTCGATCATCTCCAGTGCCTTGTTGAACATCGAGGCGCTGCCGATCGAGATCTTCAATCCCATCGACCAGTTCGGATGGGCACGGGCGATATCGGCGGTAACACCGGCCATCTGCTCACGCGTCCAGGTACGGAACGGGCCTCCCGAGGCGGTCAGCACGATGCGTTCGATCGCATGATGCTGGCCGTCTTCGAGCGACTGGAAGATGGCGCTGTGTTCGCTGTCGACAGGGATAAGCTGCCCGCCGCCTTCGGCCACGGCCTTGACGAAGAGCTCGCCGGCGGACACCAGGCATTCCTTGTTGGCGAGCGCGATGTCGGCGCCGCGTCTGGCGGCTGCCAATGTCGGTTCCAAACCGGCCGTCCCGACGATCGCCGCCATGACGACATCGGCGTCGCGGGCTCCCGCCTCGATTAGGGCTTCGCGGCCTGCGGCGACCTCGATGCCGGTGCCGGACAGTGCATCCTTCAGGGCTCCGTAGCTTGCCTCGTCGGCGGTGACGGCGAGTTCGGCGCCGCAGGCTTTTGCCTGCTCCGCCAGCAGTGCCACATTGGCGTTGCCTGATATGGCGACGACCTCGAAGGCCTCGCGGCCACCAAGCTGGGTGACCACATCGAGCGTGTTGACGCCGATCGAGCCGGTTGAGCCGAAAATGCTGAGGCGCCGCGGCGCGTTAGGGCCGGTCTTCATGCGCGTGTCTTATCCAGAGCCGTCATTTGTCTTCGGCTCTAGCGCGCTTTCCGGGGTGCGGCAAGTGTGCAACGCAGCAGTTTTCTCTTCCAGCGGGGTTTACAGAGCGGCATCGGGATGGGATTCTTATAACATCCGTGGAGGATCACGGGATGCGCGGCTGGTTGCGGCCATTGGTGTATCCCAGCGCTCCGGCGCATCGGGTAGAGGGCATCGCGATGCCTCTGCCATTTCAAAAATCGGGAGGATCGACAGAGGTGCCGCGAGGCGCATCTGCATGATTGTTGCGCGCTTCAGGCGCCAAGGGACCGGCTTGCTGACGATGCTGAAAATGACCTTTCTCTTCGCCGTAGGGGCTCTGGCCGCGTTTCCCGCGCGGGCGGATAATCTGTTGATATGGAATCCGGTGCAGGTCTCCGATCAGTCCTACAAGGCGACGATGGGTTTCCGCCTGCCATTCGAATGGGAAACCAGCGCAGGCGCCGATCTCGGGCTCGCCGCAACCGATGGCGATGCGATCCTGCCGGGATCGGGGCAGGCGACCCTCTGGGGCAAAATCACCCGCGTCCGGGTGACGCCGGCCGGCAATGCACAGCAATCGGCGGGCGTGCGGGTCGATACCCTGCGGGGCAGTGGTTCGCTGATGCTCAGCCGCGCGAAGAGCTTCATCCTGTCCGACTCTCTCGACCTGCAGACCAGCCGCTTCGTCAATGTCGGTTATGACCCGCTTGCGGTGCGCCAGACCTCGGTGACGGCTACGCAGGCCGTCAAGCTCATCTACCCCTGGACGGGGACATCGCTGACGGCGAATGGCAGCGTTACCGATTTCGGGCAGGATTTTTCGAGCACCGTCGGCGTCAGCCAGAACATCCTGCCGAACCTCAATCTCAACGCTGCCGTCAACGATCCGCTCTCCGCCGGGCGCGCCGCCAGCGTCAACGTCAACTACCGCGTCACCTGGTGATCTGAAACCAAGCCCGGCCTCCGGCGTTTCCCTGAGATCACCAGAAGGAGGACGAGTGATGGTTTTCAAGGAAGCCACATTTCATGGCAAGCAGCCGGAGATCGAGGTGGAGTTCGTCAATCACGCGGCGTTGGAAATCGCCGCTGCCGAGGCGCTGGCGACCGCCGGAGATATCGATGCCTCGGATGTTCAGGTGACGTCCGATGCCGACGATATCGTGCTGACGGGCACGGTTGCGACCGTCGGCGAAATCGAGCGGGCGACCGCGATCGTCCGGGCTGTGCAGGGGGTCCACGACGTCCGCAACCAGATCCTGCTCGGGTAAAATTGCGCGCGTTAACCATTAACAAAAGATTAACGTTCTGTAATTGGACCCCACCTGTCTTGCGGCCTAGGTCTAGAGCCATGCAACTGGCTTAACCGGAGGTGCCGCAATGCATCGCATGGAAGAGATCAACCGCAAGACCTGGCGCAATCCGATCGCCCGGCGCGATTACCGGGCGAGCACCGGCTTCATCAACGAAGGCGAACGGCTGGTGTTCGAGATCGCGCGGAAGCGCGCGAGCGGCGGGCGGATCCTGGATATCGGCATTGGCGGCGGACGGACGACCGGGCTGTTTTGCGATATCGCCGCAGACTATGTCGGCATCGACTATACGCCTGAAATGGTGGAGCTCGCCCAGCACAATTATCCGCAGGCGCAGCTGGCGCATATGGATGCGCGCGATGTCTCGACTTTCGGCAATGCCAGCTTCGATCTCGTGCTCTTCAGCTACAACGGCATCGATTCTGTCGATGCGGAGGGGCGCCGGGCCGTTCTGTCCGAGGTATCGCGCGTGCTCAGGGCAGGCGGGACCTTCGTCTTCTCCACCTTCAATCGCAACTGGCATGGGTTCGGAGAGAAGCGGGCGCGCTCATCTATCGTCTGGTCGAACGATCCGCTGAGGCTCGGCTTCCGGCTGGTAAAGCATGCGATGGGTCTCGTTCGCGAGCGCCGGTTTGCCCCGCTTGAGCAACGCGAGGGCGAACATGCGATTCTGCTCCACCGCGCCCATGACTTCGGCATCATGGTCTATGCGACGACGCCGCAGCAGCTGCGGGCGCAATTGGGCGCCAGCGGTTTCGACGGCGATCCGATGCTGTTTTCCGTCGATGGCCACCTTCTCAGGGGCGGGACCCTTCCCGAGGAAGAGTATTTCCATGTCGTCGCCTACAAGCCGGCGCTCAGCTGATCAGCCGGCGAAGCGCTCCACCAGGAAAT
Source organism: Rhizobium sp. 21-4511-3d (assembly GCF_053522545.1). Lineage (NCBI taxonomy): Bacteria > Pseudomonadati > Pseudomonadota > Alphaproteobacteria > Hyphomicrobiales > Rhizobiaceae > Rhizobium > Rhizobium sp. 21-4511-3d. Next base: position 52,945 of record NZ_JBNWCF010000015.1, read on the forward strand.
GCTGTCCGGTACTGGCGCCGGCGACACGGTCGGTCTTCTGCGTGGTGACCGGACCCTGCGGATGATAGGCGAGCACCAGCAGGATGGCGCTGATCGCGACATAGGCGATGGTGAGCAAAGCAAGTTTATGACGCATGACAAAACTCCTGTTTTGCCAGCTTAACGCCCGCCTTTTCTCAAAGTTCCAGCTGCGGCGATTGGCGTCCGTCCAACAAGAAACCGGCCGCGTGGCGGCCGGTTTCAATCATGCTGAGCTATCTGTTAGCGGCAGACGCGGGTCTTCCTGACGACCCAGTGGCCGTGTTCATGAATGCGGGCCGTCTTGGTGTAGCAATGCGTCATGACGTGCATCGGCTTGTGCCAATGATGGTCCGGACCGCGCTCGGTGGTGGTGACCGTCATGCTGGCCGCCTGGGACGGGGCGGTGGTGGAGACTATGGCGGCTGCGGCAAGCATGGAAGCAAGAATAAGAGATTTCATGGTTTTGGCCTTTCAATTAACCGGACGATGAACTCGCCAGACGGTGGGCCGGTTCCAACCTTACGAAATATTTAGGTTTTTCGCCCGAAGGCGGCTATGATCAGCTACCGCTCAATTTCTGCGTGGGGTTGCCCAAGCGGGCATTCGGACATCGAGTGCGGCCAATAAGCAACGGTCCTGCCTTCGAATTGTCCCCTTTGCGATCAGAACGTTAAGGACGTTCTTCATTGCGCATGGAAACAATGAAGGCTGTTTGGATCGTTCTGCGATCCCATACGTTATTTGTGGCTGGGTTTGCTTGCCGGTGCGTTTTCGATCTGAAGCTGCCGGTGCCATTTTGAGAAGGAGACCATGATGAAAAAGACCATTGCGATGGTAGTTGTAGCAGCTTCGCTTGCCCAGGCTTGCGTTACGGCGGCCAGTGCAGCCGATATGGTCCGGACCTACGAGGAACCGGATACGCGCGGCGTCGTCAAGATCGGCATGCTCACCTGCGATATCGGCGGCGGTCTCGGCTATGTGCTGGGTTCTGCCAAGGAAGCCGATTGCGTCTTTAGCTCGACGATCGGCAATGAGGTCACCGACCACTATACCGGCGATATCCGCAAGCTCGGCATCGACCTCGGCTTCACCACCCGCAGCCGCCTCGTCTGGGCCGTCTTCGCACCGACCGCGGGCTATCACCGCGGCTCGCTCGGCGGCCTCTATGTCGGCGCATCGGCCGAAGCCACCGTCGGTGCCGGCGTCGGCGCCAACGTCCTGATCGGCGGCACCTCCGGCTCGATCCACCTCCAGGCCCTCAGCGTCACCGGCCAGCTCGGCCTCAACGTCGCTGCCGGCAGCGCTTCGATGACGCTGACCCCGGGCTGATTTCAGAGCTATTCGCGCCCCTTCCGCCTTGGCGGGAGGGGTGTGCTACTTCTCAGCAATACCGGCAGTCGGCGACGGTATGGCGGCGTGAGATGGCTTCGTTCCCCGATATACCCGGGAACGCCGCGCGAACGTTCCGCGATAAACTATGCCTATTCATCTGAAAATGGTGATTCCGACGCGATTCGAACGCGTGACCCTCAGATTAGGAATCTGATGCTCTATCCTGCTGAGCTACGGAACCACTTGGGGCTCATGCATACAAAAGGCTTGGCGGGAAGCCAAGCCTTTTTCAGGTTTCGCTGTAAGTATCGGGTCAGGCGCCGAGGCGCTGTTCTGTCAGCCGGACCCAGTAGGAAATGCCGTGGGCGATGGCCTCGTCGTTGAAATCGTAGGCCGGGTTGTGCAGGCCTGCGGTGTCGCCGTTGCCGATGAAGATGAAGGCGCCGGGGCGGGCGTTCAGCATGTAGGAGAAATCCTCGCCGCCCATCATCGGATCGATCTCGGGATTGACGTTTGCCGCACCGGCGATGTCGGTTGCCGTTGCGATCGCGTGGCCGGTCTCGTCGGCGTGGTTGACGGTAACCGGGTAATTGCGATGGAAGGCGATTTCGGCTTCGGCGCCGTGGGTGGCGGCAACGCCGTTCACCACCTGCTTGAAGCGGCTTTCGGCGAGGTCGCGAACCTCACCGTCGAGCGTGCGGATCGTGCCGGCGATCTGGGCGTCGTTGGGAATGACGTTGTGGGCGAAGCCGGCGTTGAACTTGGTAACGGAGATGACGACCGAACGCAGCGGATCGACGGTTCGGGCGGCAATCATCTGCAGGTTGGAAACGATCTGCGCGCCGATGGCGATCGGGTCGATCGTCCGGTGCGGCTGGGCGGCGTGGCCGCCGCGGCCCTTGATGGTGACGGTGAATTCGTCGGTCGCTGCCATGATCGGGCCCTTGCGGATGGCGAACTGGCCGACGGGCAGGCCCGGCAGGTTATGCATGCCATAGACCTCTTCGATGCCGAAGCGCTCCATCATGCCGTCCTTGACCATCAGATTGCCGCCGCCGCCGCCTTCTTCGGCGGGCTGGAAGATGACGGCGACATTGCCGGTGAAGTTGCGCGTCTCGGCCAGATATTTCGCGGCGCCGAGCAGCATGGCCGTGTGACCGTCATGGCCGCAGGCATGCATCTTGCCGGCTGTGGTCGAAGCCCAGGGCTTGCCGGTGATTTCGGTGAGCGGCAGTGCGTCCATATCGGCGCGCAGGCCGATGGTGCGGCCTTCGCCCTTGCCCTTGATCAGGCCGACGACTCCAGTGCGGCCGATGCCGGTCACGATTTCGTCAACGCCGAACTCCTTGAGCTTCTCGGCGACGAAAGCGGCGGTGTTTTCGACGGCGAACAGCAGCTCGGGCCGGGCGTGAATATGGCGGCGCCACTCGGTCACTTCATCCTGCAATTCAGCGGCTCTGTTCAAAATCGGCATGCGAAAATTCCTATAGCGACAACGGGTTTTCCACGGCACTCAAGACATGGTGCCGCGAAAAGAACTTATTCAATGGCCTTTGCCATGTCATGGCCATATACGTTAAATAGGTGAAGGTTTCGAGATTTCCGGACAATTTAAGGACTAGACGTGTCGACGCGCCAGAATCGTTTGTTCGCTGCTTTGCGGCCGGTATCATTCGCAGTCAGTGCTGCCGCAGCTCTGCTTTCTTCGGTGCCGCTGGCGCAGGCCAATCCGCATATTCTCGTCGATGTCCAGAGCGGCCGCGTGATCGAGCATGAGGAAGCCTTCCGCAAATGGTATCCGGCATCGCTGACCAAGCTGATGACCGTCTATACGACCTTCGATGCCATCCGCTCCGGCCAGATCAGCCTCGACACCCCGATCGTGATGAGCAAGCAGGCTGCCGCCCAGCCTGCCGCCAAGATGTATTACAAGCCCGGCCAGAAGCTGACGCTCGACAGCGCGCTGAAGATCCTGATGGTCAAGTCGGCCAATGATATCGCGGTTGCCGTCGCTGAGGCGGTCGCGGGCACGCAGGATGCCTTCGTGCTGCGGATGAATGCCGAGGCCGTCAAACTCGGCATGACGGATTCGCATTTCGTCAATCCGAACGGCCTGCCCGGCAAGGGCCAGTACACGACGGCGCGCGATCTGGCGATCCTGACGGTCGCTCTGCGCCGCGACTTCCCGCAATATGCCGGCTATTTCGCGCTCGAAGGCTTCACCAACGGCAAGACGAATACACCGAGCATCAATCTCCTCATCGGCCGCTTTGCCGGTGCCGACGGCATGAAAACCGGCTTCATCTGCGCTTCGGGCTTCAACCAGATCGGTTCGGCGACCCGCAACGGACGCACGGTGGTTTCCGTCGTGCTTGGCACGGACAGCCTTGCGGCGCGCGCCGATGCGACGGCCAACCTGCTGGAGAAGGCATTCTCCTCGCCGACGTCCTCGGGCGATACGCTCCGCTCGCTCAAGCCCTATGGGCCGGGGCAGGATGCGGTCACCGATATCAGCGCCGACATCTGCAGCGCCAAGGGCGCCAAGGTACGCAGCGAAACGCGCGATGAAGTGGGCCGCATGAAGGTGCAGTCGCCCTATATCCATGAAATGGACCACGAGCCGAACTTCGTCTTCGCCGGTCTGATCCCCGGCCAGGATCCGCAGCCCGACAAGACCGCCAAGGCGGATGCGATCGGCGATGCCGCCAATGTTCCGGTGCCGCTGCCGCGTCCCACGTCCTTCTAAAGGCAAGTCCCATGAGCCTGCATGCAGACCGGATCCCGGTCACTATCCTCACCGGCTTTCTCGGTGCAGGAAAGTCGACGCTTCTGAACCGGATCCTCAAGGATCCCGCGATGAAGGAAGCGGCCGTCATCATCAATGAGTTCGGCGATGTCGGTATCGACCACCTGCTGGTCGAAAGCTCCGGCGATGCGATCATCGAGCTTTCGGATGGATGCCTCTGCTGCACCGTGCGCGGCGAGCTGGTCGATACGCTGGCCAATCTGATGGATGCGATCCAGACCGGCCGCGTGAAGGCTGTGAAGCGCATCGTCATCGAGACGACGGGGCTTGCCGATCCGGCACCGGTGATGCAGGCGATCATGGGCAATCCGATCATTGCCACGAATTTCCAGCTGGATGGCGTCGTCACCGTCGTCGATGCGGTCAACGGGCTGCAGACGCTCGACAATCACGAGGAAGCCCGCAAGCAGGTGGCGGTTGCCGACCGGCTGATCGTCTCCAAGCGGCCGATGGCAGATGCAGGGATGCTGTCGAAGCTTGAGGCGCGGCTGCGCGACCTCAATCCGCGGGCTGCGCTGATGGACGCCGATGGCGGCGAGGCCGGTACGGCTGCCGTTCTCGTCAACGGGCTCTACGATCCGGACACGAAGATCGCCGATGTCGGCCGCTGGCTGCGCGATGAAGATGCTCATGATGCGCATCATCATCACCACCATGACCATGGTCACGATCATCATCACGGGCATCACCACCACCATCACGGCCACGACGATCAGGATCCACACGACGTGAACCGTCACGATGCCTCGATCCGGTCCTTCTCGATCGTCGAGGAGAAGCCGATCGATCCGATGGCGCTGGAGATGTTCATCGATCTGCTGCGCTCGGCGCACGGCGAGAAGCTGCTGCGGATGAAGGCGATCGTCGCGGTATCGGACAGGCCGGACAAGCCGCTGGTGCTGCACGGCGTGCAGAACATCTTCCATCCGCCGGTGCGGCTGCCTGCATGGCCTGACGCCAGCGACCGGCGCACGCGCATGGTGCTGATCACCAAGGATCTGCCGGAGGATTTCGTGAAGACGCTGTTCGATGCGTTTCTCGGCAAGCCGCGTATCGATACGCCGGACCGTGCCGCACTTCACGACAATCCGCTCGCCATTCCCGGCATGAAGATCTGAGGCTTATTTCCTGCGGATCAGGAAGCTGTGACCGGTCTCGGTTTTTTCCGTTTCCAGCAACTGATGACCGTCTTCGTTACAGAAGTGCGGGATGTCGATGCCTGCCAGCGGGTCGGTGGTTTCGACGCGGATCAGCGCGCCGCTTGCCATGGATGACATCTTGCGGCGCGTCTTCAGGACGGGCAGGGGGCACTTCAGACCGCGAAGGTCATAAGTGACGACGGCGTCGGTACCGCTCAATTCTTGGACCAGAATTTCCAGAACGGCTTCTTGGAGGCGTCGGCAGTTTCCTGCGGCGGCTCGGGTGCGAAGGCGAGCGGGTTCTGCTGCGGAACCGGAACGTTTGGAGGCGTTGCTGCTGCCACGGCCGTGGCGTTGGCTGCGGCCGGAGCGGCGGCGGGCGCTGCCGTAGCCGGCGCTGCTGCCGGGGCAGCCGATGCGATCGCCGCTTCCGGGACCGTCGCGGGGACAGCCGGCTTCGACATCATGCCTTCGAGTTCGGCGACCTTGACCATGCGGCCAGCTTCCAGCGAGGTGCCGGTCGGGGCGTAGGCGAGTTCGCGGCCCTTGCGGGTCTTGGCGACGACTGCCTTGCGCTCGGCTTCTGTCGGATCGTACCAGGCGAGGCCATCGAACTTCTTCTCGGCCTTGGCATAATCCATCGCGTAGGTCTTGTCGTAGGACGACAGCGCGGATGCGAGTGCCGGAGGCGTCGACATGGCCGGGCACTTGCCGGCCGGATTGAAGGCGCCGCCATCGGTGGTCTGCTGGTTGAAGACGTATTTCTTCTCGCAGACATTGACGTCAGGCGGACGCTTGGTGACTTCGAAATTGTCGTAGCCGACCTTCAGCATCTTCCAGAAGTCGTAGCTCGGATCGAGCCGGTGCTTGTACATGTTTTCCGCAGTCATGCGGAACGGGAAGGCCTGCAGCTGCACCGAGGTCTGGCCGCCCTTGAAGGCGTCGCGCGCGAAGGCATAGATCTCGAGGACCTGTTCGTCGGTCATCGAATAGCAGCCCGATGATGAGCAGGCGCCGTGGATCATCAGATCGGAACCCGTACGGCCGTTGACGGCGTCATACTTGTTCGGGAAGCCGGTGTTGATCGCGAGATAATATTTCGAATTCGGGTTCAGGTTGGCACGGGTGAGGTTGTAGAAACCTTCCGGGGCCTGACGGTCGCCGGTCTTCACCTTCGGGCCGAGACGGCCGGACCAGGCGCAGATCTTGTAGTCGGCGATCTTGTCGAAACGGTTGTCGGTCTTCGCCTTCCAGATCTCGAGCGCGCCTTCCTCTTTGAAGATGCGGATCAGGATCGGCGAATTGCGATCCATGCTCTTGGCGCTCATCTGCGCCAGGATGCGCGGCGGCAGCGGTTGCTCCACCTTGTTCTTGACGGTGGAGAGGTCGATCTTGCTGGCGGATTCGAGAGTGTCGTTGCAGCCCGCAAGTGCGAGCGCCATCAGCGACACGTAGGCGAAATGACGAATGCGCATTCAACTAGCCCAACTAAGGATTCAGCCCACTCCGCACGCAGAGTTCCGGGCATTACCAGGAATCATAGGCGGCTTATACTTTACAAATCCTTACCAGCCTATGACCTGCCTGCGGCGCCCCCGCAAGCACGAAGTTCGGTAGATAACATTATTGTGGCCAAGATTTGGCCCCAATCGGGCCATTTTCACTGGCTTTGCCTTAGAGGTTACGACCCATCGACAGGAATTTCTGTCGGCGATCGTTGCGCAGCTGCTCGCCGGTGCGGGGCGAAAGTTCGGCCAGAGCGTTGGCGATGACGTCGCCGGTCGCGGCAATGACGTTGTCCGGATCGCGGTGCGCGCCACCGAGCGGCTCCGGAATGATGCCGTCGATGATGCCCAGCGATTTCAGGTCTTCGGCGGTGATCTTCATGTTGGTCGCCGCTTCCTTGGCGCGGGTGGAATCGCGCCAGAGGATCGAAGCCGCGCCTTCCGGCGAGATCACGCTGTAGATCGAATGTTCGAGCATGAAGACCTTGTTGCCGGTGGCGATGGCGATGGCGCCGCCCGAACCGCCTTCGCCGATGACGACGGAGATGATCGGAACCTTGACGCCAAGGCACATTTCCGTGGAGCGGGCGATGGCTTCCGCCTGGCCGCGCTCTTCGGCGCCAACGCCCGGATAGGCGCCTGCGGTGTCGACGAGCGTTACGACCGGGAGGCTGAAGCGGTCTGCCATTTCGAGAACGCGGATCGCCTTGCGATAGCCTTCAGGACGTGCGCTGCCGAAATTGTGCTTCAGGCGGCTCTTGGTGTCGTTGCCCTTTTCCTGGCCGATGACGGCGACAGGCTGGCCACGGAAACGGGCGAGGCCGGCCTGGATGGCGGCGTCCTCGGAAAACTTGCGGTCGCCGGCGAGCGGCGTGAATTCCTGGAACAGCACCTTGGCATAATCGACGAAATGCGGACGCTGCGGATGGCGCGCGACCTGCGTCTTCTGCCAGGCGTTGAGCTTGGAATAGATATCGACCATCGCTTCGCGAACGCGAACTTCGAGGCGGCCGACTTCATCCGAAGTGTCGATGCTCTCGCCCTCGGACGCGAGCTTCTTCAGTTCGATGATCTTAGCTTCGAGGTCGGAGATCGGCTTTTCGAAGTCGAGATAGTTGTGCATGAGGTGCGTTTCCGTTCCTTGTGCCCAGGGCAAATTGCTGGCGTCGCCCCTTGTCGCCGGTCCTATTCGTGCTTTTTCGCCTGTTTTGCAAGAGGGTGATGCGTTTGCACCAGTTGTTGCAGGCGTTCTTCGAGGACGTGGGTATAGATCTGCGTGGTCGAAATGTCCGAATGTCCCAAGAGTTCCTGCACGACGCGAAGGTCTGCGCCATTGGCCAGGAGATGGCTGGCGAAGGCGTGGCGCATCACGTGCGGCGAGATCATCGACGGCGTCAGCCCGGCCCGGATCGACAGATTCTTGAGATCGCGGGCAAAGACCTGACGGGGAAGATAACCTTCCTTCGAGGCAGCCGGAAAGAGCCAGGGGCTTTCCACAGGCTGTTTGCTATTGGCGTTTTCCACTGCCATCGAGCGGCCATAGACCTTCAGCGCGGCGACTGCCGATTGGGAAAGCGGAACGAGGCGTTCCTTGTTGCCCTTGCCGCGGATGATCAGGAAGCGGCCTTCCTGGTCGAGGACGCGGGCGGGAAGCGAGACGAGCTCGCTGACGCGCATGCCGGTCGCGTAGAGCAGCTCCAGCAGGGCGAGCATGCGCTGGCGCTGCAGCTGGCCGGGCGCTGTGTCGGACGCTTCCTGTTCGGCCTGTGTCAGCAGTTTCGTGACTTCTGCTACGCCCATTGTCTTCGGCAGGGCGCGGCCTTTCTTCGGTGCGTCGAGGATGCCTGTCGGATCGTCGGTGCGGATGCCTTCGGCATAGAGAAACTTGTAGAATTGCCGCATGGCGGCGAGGCGGCGTGCCTGAGAGGAGGGTTTGAAGCCCTGGCTTGCAAGCGAGGAGAGATAGGCGGTCAGGTCGGCGGAAGCGGCCTCGGTCAGCCGCACGCTCTTGCCGCTCAGGAAGCCGTGCAGGTCATCAAGATCGCGCTCATAGGAGAGCAGCGTGTTTTGAGCCGCGCCGCGTTCGGCGCTCATCATCTCGAGAAAGGCTTCCACATGGGCGCGTCCGAGATCCCGCATCGGCTCACTTCTTTGCAGGGGCAATCGTTCCCGTCGCCGGCGGATTGACGCGCTCGGAGGGGATGCGGATCGTCACGTCACGGGGCTGCGGCTCGACGAAGGTCACGAGTGCGACCATGCCGCCATAGATGATCCCGGCTATGACAGCCAAGACAGCCAGAAAGCGGAAGAGGGTCGGCATTCCAGAACTCCATGGGCTCGGCTTCTTTTTAGGAAGAAGCGTGATTGCGTGCAAGAAGCGGCATTTGGATCATGTTTCCCTTGCCCGCGACTTGACGCTGTACCTGCATTTGTCGATACCGTTTGCAAACAAAGTGTGAATGGACCAATGAGTGATCCCGTTCTGACAGTTGCAGACAGTCTGAAAGACAGAGCTCGCGCCGCGCTCGGGTCCCGCAATCTTATCCTTGTCGGCCTCATGGGTGCCGGGAAATCCTCCGTCGGCCGCCTCGTCGCGAGCCAGCTCGGCATTCCCTTCGTCGATAGCGATGTCGAGATCGAGCGTGTGTCGCGCATGACGATTACCGAGCTGTTTGCAGCCTACGGGGAAGAAGAGTTCCGGGCGCTGGAAACGCGGGTGATGAAGCGGCTTTTAAAGAACGGCCCGCGCGTGGTGTCCACCGGCGGCGGCGCGTTCATCAACGATCGCACCCGCAAGCATATCAAGAAGGGCGGCCTGTCGCTCTGGCTGAAAGCCGATCTCGACGTTCTCTGGGAGCGCGTCAACAAGCGCGATACCCGGCCGTTGCTGAAGACCGAGAACCCGAAGCAGACGCTCGAAAACCTGATGAATGCGCGATACCCGGTCTATGCGCAGGCTGACGTCACCGTTCTGTCGCGGGACGTGCGCAAGGAACTGATGGCCGACGAAGTCTTGAAGGCCGTGATCGAATACCAAACCGAAAGTGCAGTGCCATGAATGCGATCGCTTCCGTTGCCACCGAAAAGAAGGTGCATGTGCCGCTCGGCGAGCGCGCCTACGACATCCTGATCGGTCCAGGGCTGATTGCGCGCGCCGGTGCGGAGATCGCCTCGCGCCTGAAGGGCCGCAAGGCCGCCGTGATCACCGATGCGAATGTCGCGCCGATTTATCTTGATGCGCTGGTGGCGAGCCTCGAAGCCGCAGGCATCACCGCTTCTTCGCTTGTCCTGCCGGCGGGCGAGAAGACCAAGAGTTTCGAGCATCTGATGACGGTCTGCGACAAGGTGCTGGAAGCCCGTGTCGAGCGGAACGACTATGTCGTCGCGCTCGGCGGCGGTGTGATTGGCGATCTCGCGGGGTTTGCAGCCGGGATCGTGCGCCGCGGCGTGCGCCTCGTGCAGGTGCCGACGTCGCTTCTTTCGCAGGTGGATTCCTCCGTCGGCGGAAAGACCGGTATCAATAGCCGTCACGGCAAGAACCTCATCGGCGTCTTTCATCAGCCAGATCTGGTTCTCGCCGATACCGACGTGCTGAACACGCTGACGGAGCGTGAATTCCGCGCCGGTTATGCCGAAGTCGCGAAATATGGCTTGATCGACAAGCCGGATTTCTTTTCCTGGCTGGAGGAGAACTGGCAGGCGGTCTTTGCCGGTGGCGATGCCCGCATCGAGGCTATCGCCACGAGCTGCCAGGCGAAATCCGATGTCGTCGTCGCCGACGAGCGGGAAAATGGACCCCGTGCGCTTCTCAACCTCGGTCATACGTTCGGACACGCGCTGGAAGCCGTCACGGCCTATGACAGCGCCCGGCTCGTGCATGGCGAAGGCGTTTCGATCGGCATGGTGCTGGCGCATGAGTTTTCGGCGCGCATGAACCTTGCGAGCCCCGACGATGGCAAGCGCGTCGAGAAGCATCTGAAAGAAGTTGGCCTGCCGACGCGCATGTCCGATATTCCGGGCGAGCTGCCGCCGGCAGAGCGGCTGATGGAGGCGATGGCTCAGGACAAGAAGGTCAAGAACGGCAAGTTCACCTTCATCCTGACGCGTGGCATCGGGCAGTCCTTTATCGCCGACGACGTACCGCAATCCGAAGTGTTGAGTTTCCTGAAGGAAAAGCACCCTCAATGAGCATCGAAGGCACGCTGGCATTTCTTTCCGTCTACTGGCCAGAAATCGTCTCCATCGTGGCCCTCGTCCTCATGTCTGCCTTCTTCTCCGGCTCGGAAACGGCGCTGACGGCCGTTTCGCGCAGCCGCATCCATACGCTTGAGGCCAATGGCGAGGAGCGCGCCGGCGTCGTGCGCGAGCTGATCGAACGGCGCGACCGGCTGATCGGTGCCATGCTGATCGGCAACAACCTCGCCAATATTCTCTCCTCGTCGCTGGCAACCAGCCTGTTCCTCGGGCTTTTCGGCAATTCGGGCGTGGCGCTTGCGACGCTGGCGATGACCGTCATTCTCGTCATCTTTGCCGAAGTGCTCCCGAAGAGCTGGGCGATCTCGACGCCTGACCGCTTTGCGCTGGGCGTCTCGCGTCCCGTCAAGATGTTTGTCGCCGTCGTCGGCCCGGTCTCGTCCTTCATCAATGGAATCGTTCGCAGGATCCTCGGCATTTTCGGGATCACGCTTTCACGCGAAACGTCGATGCTGACGGCGCATGAGGAGCTTCGTGGCGCGGTCGATCTGCTCCACCGCGAAGGATCGGTGGTCAAGGCTGACCGCGACCGTCTCGGTGGGGTTCTCGATCTCAGCCAGCTCGAACTTTCCGACATCATGGTTCACCGTATGGCGATGCGGGCAATCAATGCCGACGATGCGCCGGAGGCGATCGTCCGCATCATTCTCGAAAGCCCCTATACGCGCATGCCGCTCTGGCGTGGAACGATCGACAACATCATCGGCGTCGTTCACGCCAAGGACCTGTTGCGGGCGCTGGCAGAGCCGAATGTCGAGCCCGAAAATCTCGATATCGTGAAGATTGCCCAGAAGCCGTGGTTCGTGCCCGACAGCACCAATCTGGAAGACCAGCTGAACGCCTTCCTGCGCCGGAAGCAGCATTTCGCCGTCGTCGTCGACGAGTATGGCGAGGTACAGGGCATCGTGACGCTCGAGGATATCCTCGAGGAGATCGTCGGCGACATTTCCGATGAGCATGATATCGACATGCAGGGCGTGCGGCAGGAAGCGGATGGATCTATCGTCGTCGATGGCGGCGTGCCGATCCGCGATCTCAACCGCGCCCTCGATTGGCAGCTGCCGGACGAGGAGGCGACGACGATCGCCGGTCTGGTCATCCACGAGTCGATGACCATTCCCGAGGAGCGCCAGGCCTTCACCTTCTATGGCAAGCGGTTCATCGTCATGAAGCGCGAGAAGAACCGCATCACCAAGCTGCGCATCCGCCCGGCGGAAGAAGAAGCGACCAAGGCGCTCTGAGCGGTTTTCGGTTGGATTGCCGGGCGGGAATGCCTATATGGATGCTGTCTCCGCTACCAGCGGGTGGCTTCACCGGGTGCTGCCGGTTCGACGGCCAGGGCGTGCAGTCCGGCGTCGAGTTCCGGCTTCAACAGCTCGGTGATGGCACGGTGGCGGGCGAGCCTCGTCATTCCTGAAAATTTTTCAGAGACGATGCGAACGCGCATATGCGTTTCGCCTGTTCCTGTTATGTCAGGCTGGTGCCCGGCGTGGAGATGGCTTTCGTTGATGACGCTCAAACGTTCGGGCGCGAAAGCCTCGGTGAGTTTTTCTTCAATGCGGGCCTGCAGGGTCACGTTTTCGTCTCGTTGCTTGTGAAAAAAGGGTTCCCAAGAAGCCAGCAACATTCCCGTTTGTCAATTCTTGTTGTCGCTTCGCGGCAGCCCCATAATTAGCGCCGTCATGAGACTTGATTCCAAATATTTCGATCGCATCCGGACCCGCCGCAAACGCGAGCAGGAACCAGAACAGGCTCCCCCGACCTGTCAGTGGGACGGCTGTGACAAGAAAGGTGCCCATCGCGCTCCCGTCGGCCGCAATGCCGAGGGGCAGTTCTTTCTGTTCTGTTTCGAGCACGTCAAGGAATACAACAAGGGCTACAACTATTTCTCCGGCCTCTCGGACGGGGAGATTGCGCGCTATCAGAAAGAAGCCATCACCGGGCATCGCCCGACCTGGACTGTCGGCGTAAACAAGTCGGCCAAGGACAGCCCGATTCAGTCGGACGTGCGCTCCGGCTCCTATAGTCGCGTCCGCGATCCGTTCGGTTTCGTCAAGGATGCCAAGGGCAACGGGCCGCGGTTTCCCGAGCAGCGCAAGCTGAAGAGCCTGGAAGCCAAGGCGTTCGACACCATGGAGCTGGCCGCCAACGCCACCTCCGCGGAAATCAAGACGCGCTACAAGGAGCTGGTGAAGAAGCACCATCCCGACGCCAATGGCGGGGACCGTGGTTCCGAGGAGCGTTTCCGCGCCGTCATCCAGGCCTATCAATTGTTGAAGCAGAACGGTTTTTGTTAATTCCCGTCCTTGCTCTCCGTCTTCAATCGGGTATGGTCCAAATCGGCTAGGGCCGCAGGCCAACGCGGCATGCATTATTGCGTTTTGCTTCTGGCGCCTTTGCCTTCCTTCCGGACGCGGCGTTTCTTGTCCGGGACTTTGTTCTAAAATGCTCGGGCGTAATCATCCCGCCGAGGTTTCATTTCAGTCCCGGAGAAGCATCGCCGACGTTCTCACCATGGACGGCGCGGAATAGAACTGCATCGTCGTGGTCGTGAAATGGCCTGAGAGATATGGCCGGGTGTTTTGCCCGCCTTGGAGACGTGATGAGCAAGATTGACTTAGATATTCCCGCTCTGCCGGACACCACTGTTTCGGTCCGTGAGGTTTTCGGCATCGATTCCGATATTCGTGTGCCTGCCTACAGCAAGGGCGACGCATATGTGCCGGACCTCGACCCGGATTACCTGTTCGACCGCGAGACGACGCTCGCCATTCTTGCTGGCTTTGCGCATAACCGCCGCGTCATGATCTCCGGCTACCACGGTACCGGCAAGTCCTCGCATATCGAACAGGTCGCTGCGCGCCTCAACTGGCCGTGCGTGCGTATCAACCTCGATAGCCATGTCAGCCGTATCGATCTTATCGGCAAGGACGCGATCGTCGTCAAGGACGGCCTGCAGGTCACCGAATTCAAGGACGGTATCCTGCCCTGGGCCTACCAGCACAACGTCGCGCTGGTCTTCGACGAATACGACGCCGGCCGCCCTGACGTCATGTTCGTTATCCAGCGCGTTCTGGAATCCGCCGGCCGCCTGACGCTGCTCGACCAGAGCCGCGTTATCCGTCCGCACCCGGCTTTCCGTCTGTTCGCGACCGCCAACACCGTTGGTCTCGGCGATACGACCGGCCTCTATCACGGCACGCAGCAGATCAACCAGGCACAGATGGACCGCTGGTCGATCGTGACGACGCTGAACTATCTGCCGCACGACCACGAAGTGAACATCATCGCCGCCAAGGTGAAGACCTTCGGCAAGGACAAGGAAGGCCGCGACACCGTTTCGAAGATGGTGCGCGTTGCCGACCTGACGCGCGCTTCCTTCATGAACGGCGACCTGTCGACCGTCATGAGCCCGCGTACCGTCATCACCTGGGCCGAGAATGCGGAGATCTTCGGCGATCTCGCCTTCGCGTTCCGCGTCACCTTCCTCAACAAGTGCGATGAGCTCGAGCGTGCGCTCGTGGCCGAGCATTATCAGCGTGCCTTTGGCGTCGAGCTGAAGGAAAGCGCTGCCAACATCGTGCTGGAGGCCTAAGGCCGGTCGATCATGGCATCTCGTGGTGACAATTCGAAAGCCAAGCCCAACGGCCCCGTCGATGTGGAGCCGTTGCGGCGTGCGATAACCGGCTGCGTTCGCGCAATCGCCGGTGACGACGAAGTGGAAGTGACCTTCGCCAACGAACGTCCGGGAATGACGGCCGAGCGTATCCGGCTGCCCGAACTTTCGAAGCGCCCGACGGCGCATGAGCTGGCGGTGACCCGCGGTCTCGGCGATTCCATGGCGCTCCGGCTTGCCTGCCACGACGAGAAGGTTCACACGACGATGGCGCCGCAGGGCTCGGATGCCCGCGCGGTCTTCGATGCCGTCGAGCAGGCGCGTGTCGAGTCGATCGGTGCGCTGCGCATGGAGGGCATGGCTGCAAACCTGCGCTCCATGACCGAGGAAAAATACGCCAAGGCCAATTTCTCCGGCATCGAACGCCAGGAAGATGCGCCGATCGGCGAAGCCGTCGCCATGATGGTCCGCGAGAAGCTGACCGGTCAGAAGCCGCCAGCGTCCGCAGGCAAGGTGCTCGATCTCTGGCGGCCCTTCATCGAAGACAAGGCCGGTGCCGAGCTCGATAACCTCTCGAACGTCATCAACGACCAGCAGGCCTTTTCGAAGGTGATCCGCAACATGCTGTCGGCCATGGAAATGGCCGAGGAGTATGGCGACGACGACAGCGAGCCGGAGACCGACGAGGATTCGGATCAGGACGATCAGCCGAGCGGCGACGAGCAGGATCAGGACGAAGTCGACGAAGATGCCGGCTCGGATGCAGCACCTGTCGAAGACAGCGAAGTTGCCGACGAGCAGATGGAGGACGGCGAGACCGAAGGCGCCGAGATCTCCGACGACGACATGATGGAAGAGGGCGAGGACGATTCCGAGACGCCGGGCGAAACCCGCCGCCCGAACACGCCTTTTGCCGATTTCAACGAAAAGGTCGACTATCACGTCTTCACCGAGGAATTCGACGAGATCATTACGGCCGAAGAGCTGTGCGACGCTGCCGAGCTGGAGCGCCTGCGCGCCTTCCTCGACAAGCAGCTGGCGCATCTGCAGGGTGCCGTCGGGCGTCTCGCGAACCGCCTGCAGCGCCGTCTGATGGCGCAGCAGAACCGCTCCTGGGATTTCGACCTCGAAGAGGGTTACCTCGATCCGGCGCGCCTGACGCGCATGATCATCGATCCGATGCAGGCTCTGTCGTTCAAGATGGAGCGCGATACGCAGTTCCGCGATACCGTCGTGACGCTGCTGATCGACAATTCCGGTTCGATGCGCGGACGTCCGATCACGGTTGCCGCGACCTGCGCCGATATTCTGGCCCGTACGCTGGAACGTTGCGGCGTCAAGGTCGAGATCCTCGGCTTCACGACCAAGGCCTGGAAGGGCGGGCAGGCACGCGAGAGCTGGCTTGCCGGTGGCAAGCCGCAGACGCCGGGCCGTCTCAACGACTTGCGCCATATCATCTACAAGTCCGCCGATGCTCCGTGGCGCCGCGCCCGCAGCAATCTCGGCCTGATGATGCGCGAAGGCCTGCTGAAGGAAAACATCGACGGCGAAGCGCTGATCTGGGCGCATAACCGCCTCCTCGCCCGCCGTGAACAGCGCCGTATCCTGATGATGATTTCGGACGGTGCGCCGGTCGATGACTCGACGCTGTCGGTCAATCCGGGCAACTACCTGGAGCGGCACCTGCGCGCCGTCATCGAGCAGATCGAGACGCGTTCGCCGGTCGAGCTGCTGGCCATCGGTATCGGCCACGACGTCACGCGCTATTATCGCCGTGCCGTCACCATCGTCGATGCTGACGAACTTGCAGGCGCGATGACCGAGCAGCTGGCTTCGCTCTTCGAGGATCACGCGGCCGAGCCGCGTGGCGGGCGCCTCCGCCGCGCCAGCTGACCCGTATGATCGCTCTTTCCCGCGTGGCCACCCTTGCCGCCTGCCTCGCGGGATTGCCGTCTGCGGTCTTCGCAGAAAGCGCTCCGATCGAGAGCCGCGTCATCACCACCTTCAAGATCGGCTCTGACGAAACAAGGTTCGGCCCGCTGGAATTTATCGGCGGGTTGGAGATGGTTTCGAGCAACCGGATCTTTGGCTCGTGGTCGTCGATCAAGGTCGATCCGGACCGCAAGCATGTGGCGGGCGTTCTCGATACGGGCCACTGGCTGACGGGTTCGCTGGTGCGCGATGCGCAGGGCCGCCTCTCCGGTCTTGCCGATGTCGGTATCACGCCGATGCAGGATCGCACGGGCCGCAGTTTCGAAGGCAAGGGCCGTATGGATGCCGAGGGGCTGGCGCTCGACAGGGAACGGGCGCTGGTCTCCTTCGAGGGCAATCACCGCGTCGATATCTATCCGCGCCAAGGCTTCGCGACATCAGCCGCCGTTGGCACGCTGCCGATCCTCATTCCGCGCGACGAGCTCAGGGGCAACCGCAGCCTCGAGACGGTGGCAATCGCGCCCGCAGACAGCGCCCTGAAGGGCGCTGCAGTCATCGTTTCGGAAGAGAGCCTTGATGATGACGGAAACGTCTATGCGGCGATCCTGGAGGGGCCGCTGAAGGGCCGGTTCACGGTCAGTCGCAGCGATGATTTCGACCCGACCGACGGCGCGTTCCTGCCGGATGGCGACTTGCTGCTTCTGGAGCGGCGCTTCAATATGGCGAACGGCATCGGCATGCGCATCCGGCGGATCGCTGCTGCCGAAATCCGGCCCGGTGCGGTTGCAACGGGCAAGGTACTGATGACGGCCGATTTCGGCTATGAGATCGACAATATGGAAGGGCTCGATGCCTTCCAGGCGGAGGATGGCTCGACGCATATCATCCTCGTGTCTGATGACAACCATTCGATCCTGCAGCGGAACATGATGCTGGAATTCCGGCTCCTCGACTGAGCGCGCCGCCGAACAACTGTCACAACTTTCCGCTATCTGCTCCCTCCCTTCACCCGTTTCGAGAGAGCCATGCTGAACATCCATGTCATGGGAGCCTCAGGCTCCGGCACCACCACGCTCGGTCAGGCGCTCGCCGAAAAGCTCGGGATCCGTCATCTCGATACCGATCACTTCTTCTGGATGCCGACCGATCCGCCCTTCACGACGCAGCGGCCGGTCGAGGCACGCGTAGAAATGCTGCGCGAGGCGATCGGGGCCGCCGATGGCTGGGTGCTCTCGGGCTCGGCGCTGAAATGGGCGGCCGAGTTCGAGCCGCTCTACGATCTCATCGTCTTCCTCAAGATCGATCCTGTAGTGCGCATGGCGCGCATCCGGCGGCGTGAGGAGACGCGCTACGGCGACCGGATCAAGCCGGGCGGCGATATGGCAGAGAAGAGCCGGGAGTTTCTGGAATGGGCCGAGAGCTACGATACGGCGGGGCCGGAGCGGCGGAGCGCTGCTTCGCATGAGGAATGGCTGAAGGAGAGGGCCACGCCGTTGCTGAGGCTCGACTCGTCACAGCCGGTCGGCGATCTCGTTGCGCAGGTTCTGGGCCATGCAGCATTGATAAAGAAAAGGCCGCAGGCTTAGCGCCGGCGGCCCTTGCTGCAATCAGCGGGCAGGCGTTGCCTGCATCGGGCGCAGGGTGTTCATCAGCGCGCCATAGGGCAGCAGCATGATGAGGCCGACCAGCATCTTCACGGTGAAGTCGCCGAGCGCCCAGGAAATCCAGCGCGGGGCCTCGATCGAGAGCACGCCAAGGATCGGTGCCGTTTCGAGCGCGAAGGGCTCGTTCGGGCCGAAGAAGACGAAGAAGGCGGCGAATGCGAACGAGAAGAAGATGATCGTATCGAGCGCCGAACCGATCAGCGAGCCGACCAGCGGCGCGCGCCACCAGGCCTGACGGCGAAGGCGGTTGAAGACCGAGATGTCGAGCAGCTGGCCTGCCAGATAGGCGGAACCGGAAGCGATCGCGATGCGCGGGACGGCCGTATAGAAAGATAGGCCGACGCCGACGACAAAGCCTGCGAAAACGACCTTGCGGGCGGTCTGCGGGCCGAATTGGCGGTTCGTCAGGTCGGTGATCAGGAAGGCGATCGGATAGGTGAAGGCGCCCCAGGTCAGGATGTCGGCAAGATTGATGCCGGCAACCGTGGCGTTCAGCGGAAACTGAACGAGGAAGTTGGAGGCGACGACGACGAGCGTCATCAGGGCCACATAGATAAGCAGATAGCGTGTCTTCAGCATTTTTTTATCCTGGGTGATGCCACCAGTTGGAGTGAACAAATTTTGGCCGGCACCATGCCGGCAAAGCAAAAGGCTTGTCCGGTATCAACCGTGCAAGCCTTTTGAAACTTTCGAGAAGAAAGCTGGCCGATGCTTAAGCAGCGGCAGCGGCTTCTGCAGTCTTCTTGACGATCTGGCGGCGCAGCAGACGAGCGCGCATCGACAGTTCGTTTTCGCTTGCCTTGATCAGGAACGCATCGAGGCCACCGCGGTGTTCAACCGAACGCAGAGCGTGGGCCGAAACACGGAGACGGTAACGCTGGCCGAGAGCGTCGGAGATCAGCGTAACCTGGCACAGGTTCGGCAGGAAACGACGCTTGGTCTTGTTGTTGGCATGGCTGACATTGTTGCCAACGAGGACGGCCTTGCCGGTCAATTCGCACACGCGAGACATTTGACACCTATTCTTGTTTTTCTCAGCCATCAAATTGCGACGCACGGCAAAACCGGGCTTGCAATCCAAGGCCATGATTGGAAAGTTGCGGTTCTATAGTCAGAGCGGCCGCCCGCGTCAAGCCAAACCTTGGCCTTTCCCGCAATTCTGTCAAAAAGCTCGTGTTTGCTTCGCGGGGCGGGCAGAGTATAGACCGCTTAACAGGGCGGGTTTCGCCCGTCAAACAAGGCTTGCTTCATGGCTCTTTCGGGCAGACGAATTTTGATCGCGGCAACCGCGGCGTTGATGGCCGTTCCGGCAGGTGCGGAAGAAATCCGCCATCGCACGGAATATCGCGTCGCCCTCGGCATCCTGCCGATCGCGCGTGCGGCCTTCGTCACCAAGATCGAGGATGACAAGAGCTACAAGGTTTCCGGCGATATCAGTTCGGCGGGCCTCGCCGATCTGGTGACGACGATCTCGGCCAAGACCAGTGTCGATGGCGTCATCCGCGACGACCGGCTGCAGGCGCAGCGCTATTACCTCTATTACAAGAGCGGCAAGCGGGCGCGCACCTATGAGGTTCGCTATGCCAACGGCAATATCGTCTCGACGACGGTGAAGCCGGAGCGGAAGCTGCCGAACAACTGGGTCAATCTCAAGCCGGGCGACATGCGCGCCGTGCTCGACCCGATCTCCGGGCTGATCTTCCCCGGTGATACGAAGCTCTGCTCGCAACGGCTGCCGATCTATGACGGCGAGATGCGCATGGATCTGGTGCTGTCGCCCAAGGGATCGAAAGATTTCGAAACGGATGGCTTCGCCGGTCAGGCGACGGTCTGCAGCGTGCGCTTCGTGCCGAAGGCCGGATACAAGAAGGGCCGCAAGGATATCGATTACCTCAGCAAGAGCGGCCAGATGGAAATCTGGTTTGCCAAGGCCGACGCCGCGAATGTATATGCTCCTGTCTACGTCAGTATTCCGACGCAGTACGGAACAGTGACGATCAAGGCAGTGAAATACAGCGCAAGCTGACGGAGCCTGTCTCCGGTTTCGGGGGACATGATGAAGCTTCGGGCGACTTTGATCGGGTTCACGGCCATTCTGATGTGGTCGTTTCTGGCGCTCTTTACTGCCGCCTCCGGCAAGATGCCGCCGTTTCAGCTTTCGGCGATTTGCTTTGCCATCGGTAGTATTCCCGGCATTGCCGTGCTCGTTCTCAATCCCTCGCGGCTCGCATTGCTGAAGCAGCCGGCGAAGGTGTGGATAATCGGGATCGCCGGTCTCTTCGGCTACCACTTTCTCTATTTCACGGCGCTCAGGAACGCTCCGGCTGTCGAGGCGGGGCTGATCGCCTATCTCTGGCCGCTGCTGATCGTCGTCGGCTCGGCGCTGCTGCCGGGCGAGAGGCTGCGCTGGTATCACGTTGCCGGCGCGCTCGCCGGGCTCTGTGGCACCTTCCTGATCGTTGGCCGCAACGGCATCAATTTCGACGGCGCCTATGCCGTCGGCTATGGCGCAGCTTTCCTCTGCGCCTTCACCTGGTCCGGTTACTCGCTGCTGACGCGCCGCTTCGATGCGGTGTCGACGGATGTGGTGACCGGCTTCTGCCTTGCCACCTCCGTCCTGTCTCTGATCTGCCATATCGGCCTGGAAACGACGGTCTGGCCGGAAACGTCCTTTGAATGGCTGGCTGTGGTCGGCCTCGGGCTCTTCCCTGTCGGAGCAGCCTTCTATGCCTGGGATTACGGCGTCAAAAACGGCGATATCCAGATCCTCGGTGCCGCCAGCTATGCGGCGCCGCTGCTTTCGACGCTGATCCTGACGCTGTTCGGCTTTGCCGAGCCGAGCCTGCGGATTGCCTTCGCCTGCCTGCTGGTGACCGGCGGTGCGGTGCTGGCGGCGCAGGAAATGTTCCGGCGGAAGTCGGCCGCAGCGGAAGCTGCCGCGGCCGAGTAATCAGGCTTCCGGCTTCCAGTCCGGCGGCGCCATTTCGAATTTCGAGAATTCGAAACCGGGGGCCACGGTGCATCCGACCAGCGTGAATTCGCCGAGCGTTTCGGCTGATTGCCACCAGTTCGCCGGGATGATCGCCTGCGGGCGTTCACCCTTGGCAAAATCGGTGCCGAGTTTCAGCGTCTCGCTGCTGCTGCCATCTTCCGAGCGGTGCAGGGCGAGCGGCGCTCCGGCATAATAGTGCCAGACCTCGGCGGCATCGTGGACGCGATGCCAATGCGACCGCTGCCCGGCTTTCAGGAGATAGTAGATCGCCGTCGAATGGCCGCGCTCGCCGCCATTGGTGTCGCGGAAGGTCTGGACGTACCAGCCGCCTTCCGGGTGCGGCTGCATCGAAAGCGTCTCGATGATCTCGTCTGGAGACATCAGAAATTGTCCTTGCGTTTGCGGATTTCCGCAAAGACCTCTTCGTTCGTCTTGGTTTCCATCAGCAGGTTGCGGCGGATCGCCGGGTCGGCGGCGCGTAGGAAGGGGTTGGTTTCCTTTTCCAGCGCCAAGGTCGTCGGGATCGTGAAGCGTCCCTCGGCGCGCAGCGCCTCGATCTCGGCCGCGCGGGCCTTCAGCCGCTCGTTGTCAGGGTCGATCGTCAGGGCGAAGCGGGCGTTCGACAGCGTGTATTCATGGCCGAAATAGACGGCAGTCTCATCCGGCAGCACCGCAAGCTTCTGCAGCGAATGCCACATGTCGGCAGCTGGGCGCTCGAACAGGCGGCCGCAGCCGAGCGCGAAGAGCGTGTCGGCGGCAAAGAGCAACTTGTCGTCCACGAAGTGGTAGCAGATGTGACCCGCGGTGTGGCCGGGTGTCTCGATGACGTTGACCGTATGGTCGCCGAAGGTGAAGCTGTCGCCATCAGCCATCGTCTTGTCGAGGCCGGGAATGGCAACGGCTTCGTTGACCGGGCCGATGATCTCGCAGCCGAACTGTTCCTTCAGCGCCAGATTGCCTTCGACATGGTCGGTATGGTGATGGGTAGTGAAGATATGCGAAATGCGCCAGCCGCGGCGCTTGGCAGCCGCCTCGACGGCAGCCGCATCCGGCGCGTCGATCGTCGCTGTCAGGCCGGTTTCCGGATCATGCACGAGAACGCCAAAATTATCGGATCGGCAGAGAAAAACTTCTAATTCCAAAGGTTTCATAGTCTAAGCGGCCTCTTTCCCACGGACATGTCCGGAATGTAGAGGCTCCGGCCTTGAAGTCCAACCGCCCACTGATAACATTTAGTGCAATGCACGCGGATATTGTCGATCTACGCCAGTTTTATCATTCCGAGCTTGGCCGTCTGGCGGAGCAGTCGATTGCCATGGCGCTGTCGTCGCTCTGGGTCCGGTTGCCGCAGGAGCGATTGATCGGTCTCGGCTATGCCGTGCCTTTCCTCGACCGATTCAGCGCCGATACCGAGCGCACCTTCGCCTTCATGCCGGCGGGGCAGGGCGCGGTGAACTGGCCGATGGGCTCGCTGTCGTCGACGGCCCTGATCTTCGACGAGGAACTGCCGCTTCCGGACTCGTCGATCGACCGTGTGCTGATGGTGCATTCGCTGGAATTTGCCGAGAGCCCGCGGGAGACGCTGAAGGAGCTCTGGCGCGTGCTGGCGCCGGGCGGGCGTCTCGTCATCGTCGTTCCGAACCGCCGCGGCGTCTGGGCGCGCATGGAGCACACGCCCTTCGGTTCGGGCCGGCCCTATTCGCGTGGCCAGCTGACGCATCTGCTGCGCGAGACCAATTTCACGCCGGGCGCCACGGCCGAGGCGCTGTTCTTCCCGCCGTCCAAGCTGCGCACGGTGCTCAGCCTGCGGCGCGGCTTCGAGCGGATCGGGCGCACGCTCTGGCCGGCCTTTTCCGGCGTCATCATCGTCGAGGCGCAGAAGCGTCTCTATCAGGGGCTGCCGGTGGCTGCTCGCGCTTCGCGGCGCGTTTTTGTGCCGGTTCTGGCACCGCACGGCGTTCCGACGACCCGCAACCGCTAAGTCCTGCTCGACAAAAGCCGCTTTCCCCTTTATTGCCACATGGCAATTTTGAGCTGGATTTCCCGGCATTTTTCCAAGGTCGAAGCTATGAGCGTTGAGAAGAGCAAGCCCGTTCCGCGTCCCGGTATCCTGGATATCGCAGCCTATGTGCCGGGCAAGGAACATGCGCCGGGCGTTGCGCGCGTCTACAAGCTCTCCTCCAACGAGACGCCGCTCGGTGCCAGCCCGAAGGCGATCGAGGCATTCAAGAGCGCTGCCGGCAATCTCGAGCGCTATCCCGATGGCCAGGCCCATGAGCTGCGCGAAGCGATCGCTGCGGTTCATGGTCTGAATCCGGCTAACATCATGTGCGGCAACGGCTCGGACGAGCTGCTTGGCCTGCTTTGCCACGTCTATCTCGGTGCCGGCGACGAAGCGATCATCACCGAGCACGGCTTCCTGGTCTACAAGATCCAGATCATGGGCGCGGGTGCGACGCCCGTGACCGTCAAGGAGAAGGATCACGCGGTCGACGTCGACGCGATCCTCGCCGCCGTGACGCCAAAGACCAAAATGGTGTTCATCGCCAATCCGGGCAATCCGACCGGAACCTATGTGCCGGTCAGCGAGATCCGCCGTCTGCAGGCCGCGTTGCCGAAGGATGTCGTGCTGGTGCTCGATGCAGCCTATGCCGAATATGTCCGCCGCAACGATTATGAATCCGGCATCGAGATCGTCTCGTCCAACGCAAACGTCGTCATGACCCGCACCTTCTCGAAGGTCTATGGTCTGGCAGCGCTCCGCGTCGGTTGGATGTATGCGCCGGCCGAGATCATCGATGCCGTCAACCGCATCCGCGGCCCGTTCAACATGAATGCGCCGGCAATCTCCGCAGGTGCTGCGGCTGTTCGCGACCAGGCGCATGTTCAGGACGCCGTCGCCTTCAACCTGATGTGGATCGAGAAGCTCAAGGGTGCCTTCGAGGCCATTGGCCTGACGGTTACGCCGTCGGTGACCAATTTTATTCTGATCCACTTCCCGGATGCCGACGGCAAGCGCGCTGCCGATGCCGACGAGTTCCTGACCAGCCGCGGCTACGTGCTGCGCGCCGTCAAGGGCTACGGCTTCCCGAACTCGCTGCGCATGAGCGTCGGTCCGGAAGAAGCAAACCGCGGCGTTATCGAGTCGCTCGGCGAGTTTATGGGGCGTAAGGTATGACGATCCAGTTCGACCGCATCGCGCTTATCGGTATCGGCCTCATCGGCTCCTCGATCGCCTATGACGTCAAGCGGCTGGGGATTGCCAAGGAAGTGGTGGTCTCGACCCGCAGCGCCGAAACGCTGAAGCGGGCGCAAGAGCTCGGGCTCGGCGATCGCTACGTGCCGTCGGCGGCGGAAGCCGTGAAGGGTGCGGATCTGGTGATTGTGTCGGTGCCGGTTGGTGCCTCGGGCAGCGTCGCGAAGGAAATTGCAGGCACTCTGATGCCGGGCGCGATCGTCACCGACGTCGGCTCCACTAAGGCGTCGGTTATCGCGCAGATGCAGCCGCATATGCCGGAGAACGTCCATTTCATCCCGGGCCATCCGCTCGCCGGTACCGAAAAATCCGGTCCGGATGCCGGTTTCCCAGGGCTGTTCGAGCAGCGCTGGTGTATCTTCACGCCGGTTGCCGATACCGATCCGGCTGCGATCGCCAAGCTCAGGGCATTCTGGGAAGCGCTCGGCGCCCGCGTCGACGAGATGGATCCGGAACATCACGACAAGGTGCTGGCGATCGTCTCGCATCTGCCGCACATCATCGCCTACAACATCGTCGGCACCGCCGATGATCTGGAGACGGTGACGGAATCGGAAGTCATCAAGTATTCGGCATCCGGCTTCCGCGACTTTACGCGTCTGGCGGCATCCGACCCGACGATGTGGCGCGACGTCTGCCTGCACAACAAGGATGCAATCCTTGAGATGCTGGCACGTTTCTCAGAAGATCTCGCCTATCTGCAGCGCGCGATCCGCTGGGGCGAGGGCGACAAGCTGTTCGAGCTCTTCACCCGCACCCGCACCATTCGCCGCTCGATCATCCAGGCCGGCCAGGACGTCGATGCGCCGGATTTCGGCCGCCCGCACGGGCAGGATCAGAAGAAGAGCTGATCCGGGGGCGTTTTTCAAGAAACGCTTTAGATCGGCGGGATCGAGCCGAGCGGAATGAAGCCGCTGATGGTCGCCTCGCCGCGATTGACGACCAGATCCACCGAAGCGCGCTCGCCGCCACCGGCCAGCGCCTTCAGGAGCTTGGCGGCGGTATCGACCGTCTTAGCGACCTGCGGGAAGGCCTGCTTGATGCTGTCGCGCCAAGGGCCGAGCTGCTCGATCTCCAGCTTGAACTTGCCCGAGAGGAAACCCTGCTCGTCGAAGGAGAAGGGGCCGGTCAGCGTCATTACCTTGCCGTCACCGATATCAACCACGACCTTTCGCAGCTCGCCGTTTGCGCCGTAAATGCCCTGCCTGTCGCTGCCGTCGACCATGCCTGCCTTGCCTGCGAGCGTGACATCGGCGCTGGCTGAGAATTTCGGGAAGACCTGCGGCCAATCCTTGATGACGGTATTGGCGTCCTGCAGCGAGATCGCGCCGTCGAGATCGCCTTCGTTCTGGCGCAGATGGATTTCCGTGCGGCCGGCATCGACGTTGATCGTCTGCCCGTCATAGGAGGAAATCGCGGTTGCTTTCAGGCCCTCGATGACGGTCGAGGTGCGGTCGATGCCGCGCAGCTTGGTGATCAGGCTCGATTGCAGGTTCGCCCATTGGGCGTTGACCGTCAGGCCGTTGGCCGTGCGGATTTCGGCTGGAGAATCCAGTTCCCAGACGATATGGCCGGGCGCATAGACCTGTGCGGCAGAGCGCAGGGCGCCGAAGCTTGCGGATACGCCGTTCTTGTTGTCGTCGACATCCACTTTCGAGCAATAGAGGCCGATGCGGAAGGGATAGCCGCGGAAATCGATATCCGTGCACTCGCCGCTGACGCCAGCGGTATTGCGCGGCGCGATCGCCTTCAGCACCGTGTCCTTGAGCTGCGAGGCGGCATAGAACCAGCCGCCGGTATAGATCGCGATAACCAGAACGATGCCCAATCCAAGCCACCAGAATTTTCTGCTGCTACCGGATTGGCTTGACGCTGCCATGATGTTCTCCAATGGTGAATCGCGAATGGGAATCTCGGTCTGGCTTGCGATATGGACGAATTTTGGGTGTTTGGCTACGGATCCCTGATGTGGAATCCGGGCTTTGAGTTTGCCGAACGGTCGCAGGCTCTGATTTATGGCTACAGGCGTTCGCTCTGCGTCCGCTCCTGGGTTCATCGCGGTACCGAGCAAAATCCGGGGCTCGTGCTCGGGCTCGATCGCGGCGGTTCATGCCGCGGCATGGCGTTTTCGGTAGCGCGTGAAAATTGGGAAGAGGTAATCGAGTATCTCCGGGCGCGCGAGCTCGTCACCAATGTCTATTTGGAGCGGAAGGTGCCGCTTCTCCTGGCTGATGGACGCGCCGTGAAGGCGGTGACCTATGTCGTCGATCGCGCGCACAGGCAATATGCCGGCGCGCTCGATGCGCTTGAGGCGGCTCGCGTGGTCGATCGCGCAGAGGGCCAGTCGGGGCCGAACGACGCCTATGTCTTCAATACGCTTGCCCATCTGAAGGAGATGGGCATTCGCGATCATTGGCTGGAGCAGGTGGTCGGCGAAGTCGAGCGGTTGCGCGCGGCCTAGATTACGCTGACGCAGCCTTTGTCTGGCGCAGGACCGCCAGACGATCGATCGCCGTCTGCGGCAGCGGCAGGTCCGGATTGCGGGCGACGGTATCGAGCAGCAGCTCGTCGCTTGCCTTTTCCGTCACGTCGATCAGATGTGCAAAGAAGGCGTCGGGATCCATGCCCGGCTGGATCGGGGCGAGGATCCGGACCTTGAAATGGCCGGGATAGCGCATGGTGCTGCGGCGCGGCCAGAACAGGCCGGGATGCATGGCGATGGGAACGACGGGGATGTTGAGGTCGCGGTACATGCGGGCGATGCCGTATTTGTAGACCGGCTCGGCGCCCGGCGGACGGCGCGTACCCTCGGGATAGATGATCAGCTGGCGGCCTGTCGAAAGCTCTTCCTTGGTGCGCTTCAGCACCTCGACCATGACCTTGCCGCGGGCGCCGCGATCGACCGGGATCATCCGCTGCTTCTTGGCATACCAGCCGAAGAGCGGGATCCACATCAGTTCGCGCTTCAGAATATAGACCGGATCCTTCAGCCAGGGCAGGATCGCGTACGTGTCCCAGAAGGACTGATGCTTGGGCGCCAGGATATAGCTGCCATCGGGCAGGTTCTCCAGGCCTTCGATCTCGAAGGTGGTGCCGACGATCTTTTCCATCAGCCAGTGATTGGAAAGCGCCCAGTTCTTCGGGATGCGGTAGGCCGTCTCGCGCGACACGATGAAGTAATAGGGCGAGAGCACGATCATCCGGATGATCAGGTTGACGTAGAAGATCGTGTTGAAGAGAACGGAACGCAGGGCGAGCATAAGGATTCCCGAAAAGCCTATATCCGCGGGCAGGGCGGTTGCGATCTGCCTACACGATTATCGCTGCCATAAAAAGACGGTTTGGCTCAGCCTTCGCCGCCCATCTCCGCCGAGCGCAGGCCCGGATGGCGGCCGAAGCCGGTGATATTGCGGGCGCCGGCGAGCAGCACCTTGCCATATTCCGCCAGCATGACGCGCAGCGCATTCGGATCCATGAACCAGGCGCGGGTCTTCAGGTCGGAATTGACGACCGGGTAGGGAATGAACTGCGTGTCGCTATCGACATAGGCAAGTTCGGCGAGGCTCCGCGGCATGTGGTAATTATTGGTGACCACGAGAACGCTTTTATAGCCCTTCGCGTGGATCCAGTTCGAGGCTTCCTCGGCATTGCCGATCGTGTCGATCGCGTCATAGCCGATATCGACACAGCAATCGAAGAGATCGGCGGAACCCGTCGTCGTCTTGCGGATCTGTGCGGGTGTCGTGGAGGGGTGGACGCCGGAGATCAGCAGGCGCTTGCCGGCGCCCTTCTGCAATAGCTCGACGGCCTGGTCGATGCGCTGGTAGCCGCCTGTCAGGACGACGATCGCGTCGGCCTTCGGGTCTGCCGGCGGCTTCATCGTGGTGATCGAATCGGCAAAACGCAGGAAGCCGCCGAAGATCAGGGCGATGGCGAGAATGCAGGCAAATCCGCTCCAGCGCAGCATCCGGCGCAGCGGGCCGCGGCGCGGCGTCTCGACCCGGTAGCTTGCAAGTGCCGGATCGGGCCGAATCGGATTGCGTCGCGTATAGCCCATGGTCATGAGTCGTGCATATATCGAGATTGCGGCGGGGAACAGGCAAAGGCGGCGGTAAATGTGATCGCTGTCATCAGCTCGCTATCCCGTCTGTTCGTGTCGGATCGGAGCGGAGTGTATCGATCTCGTATATCGTGCGGACGACCGTAACGCGCGCCGTCAGGGTCGTCAGCAGGGCGATGATGATCATCGTCGCGAAGGTGCCGGCATAGCCGAGCGCGCCGACGGAGAAGGTGCCGAACAGCGCGGTTGCCTGATCGGTCTGCGGTGTGGCGATGGTCTTGCTCTGCAGGAAGCCGGCGCTGGCGAAGAAGAGGGCGGCAAGCGCGCTACCGATCGCCGAGCCCTTGAGGCTGATCTTCAGGAAGTGCTTCTGGAATTCGGTGGCGACGAAAGAGCTTTCTGCGCCGACGAAATGCAGAACCTCGACGATATGGCGATTGCCGGACAGGGCGCCGCGTGTCGCGAAGACAACAGTCAGCACCATGGCGGTGAAGACGAGGAGCAGGATGCCGGTGCCGATCATCACGGTCGTATGCGCCATCGAGACCAGCCGGTCGACCCAGGTTCTGTGGTCGTCCAGCGTCGCCTGCGGGATACTGTCCTTGAGCAGCGAGCGCATTGCCTCGAAATCCGGCGGATTGTTTTCATCGATCGTGACGATAACGAGCCTGGGGACCGGGAGTTCCTTGAGGTCGAGACCGCTGCCGAGCCAGGGCTCGAGCAGGCGTGCCGTTGCCGCCTCATCGACGATCTGGCCGCTCTTGGTGCCGACGAAGGTCATGGCGATATCACGGGCCTGGTTCAGCGCCTTTTCCATGTCGAGGCCGTCGTCCGGCTTGATCTGAATGGTGATCTCGCGGGAGATCTGGCTTTCCCAGCTAGCAGCCGTCGACCGCACCATGCTGACGCCGCCAAGCGTCAGGCAGGCGAGGAAAGCCATGATGGCGATCACCACCATCAGCGCGTTGCCCTGAATATTCGAGGGCGGCAGGATCGGGGCCGTCGGGCGCACGCGCATTTCCGGGCGCTTCTGCTGCGCTGCGGGTTCGGCCGCCGGTTTCTTGGAGGATCGCTCAGTCATAGACGTCGAGATGCCCCCCGGAAAGAATCATGCGGCGCGCCTCGACCTGGTCCATGAGGGCCAGATCGTGGGTGGCGATGACGACGGCGGTGCCGAGCCGGTTGAGCTCGAGGAAGAGATTGAGCAGGCGGCGCGCCATCGGCGGGTCGACGTTGCCGGTCGGCTCATCGGCTAGCAGGATTTCGGGGCGGTCGATCAGCGCCCGAGCAATCGCGGCACGCTGCTTCTCGCCGCCAGACAGCACCGGCGGCAGCACGTTGATGCGCTCGCCGAGGCCGACCCATTTCAGGAGTTCCAGCACATCGGTCTTGTAGGTGCTCTCGTCCTTGCCGCGCACGCGCAGCGGAAGCGCGACGTTTTCATAGGTTGTCAGGTGATCGAGAAGGCGGAAGTCCTGGAAGACGATGCCGACACGGCGGCGCAGCAGCGGCAGCTCGGGCCGCGGAATATCGGAGATATCGCGGCCGAACATGCGGATCAGACCGCGGGTCGGCTGCAGCGACATGAACAGAAGACGCAGCAGCGTGGTCTTGCCGGCGCCGGAGGGACCCGTCAGAAACTGGAAGGACTTTTTCGGAATGTCAAAGGTCAGGTCCCGGAGGATTTCCGGTCCCATACCATAGCGCAAACCGACATTCTCGAAGTGGATCAACGGGCAACTCAGATTGTTCGAGGTTTCACACCATCGACTTGTTAACCAACTCGATTAACAACCGGTAAATTTCGGCGGAAAGATGCCCGGCCGATGCCAGATTTAGCGAAGCATTAACCATTAAAATTTACGACTGGGCGGGATTCGTTTCAATGCCTGGGATCGTCCATGCACTGAAACCATGTGAAGAGCTGAAAGGCCGTCATCATGGAAGCATCTTCGTTCAGCCGCCGTTCGCCCGGCCACGCTTATGATTTCCTGCCGCCAGACCGGGCGGCGCGCCAGCCGCGGGCGAGCGCTCGCCCTGCCGATATCTCGGATGCCGAATTCGTCGTCATCGGCGGCCGGCAGTCGCAGGCGTTCAACGCCAAAAGCTTCAACGACAATCGCAAGCAACAGGCCGCAGCCGTCAGGAAGGCGGAGCCCCCCAAGGCGTTTTCGGCTGCAGCGGGCATCGCCCGCGGTGTCGAGGAGCATCTGCAGCAGGCGTCGTTCAAGAGCTTCACGGCGCTGGTCTTCCTACTTTTCCTGTTGGTTTTCGGCCTTTCCGGCGGCTTTTCCGGGCTGCAGGCAGAGGACCAGGCGGCCGCGGGATCGCCGCTGCATTTCACCCACGTGACACTGACGCCGCGTGATGCCAACGGCATGCGCATCCTGATGATCAACGGCATTCTCGAAAACGAGAGCGGCACGACCCAGACCGTGCGGCCGATCCGCGCCGATCTTGTCAGCGACGGCAGGCTGACCGCAAGCATCGTCATCAACCCGCCCGCTGACGTCATCTATGGCGGCGAGAGCCGCGGATTTTCGGCGCGCGTCCAGCACTCTGGTGGAAAAATGCCGGAAGTCCGGCTGTCATTCATGCCCTAAGGGTGTTTCTCCGCCTCTAATGTGCTAACGGCTTACCCTTCATTTTCACGGAGCAAGCCGTATGCCTGTCGTGCGCGGAAAAAATATCGAGCCTCTTTTCACTGCCGAGCAGATTGCCGAGCGCAATGATGCGATGGCAAAGCAGATCGCCGAAGGTCCCACAAAGGACCTTTTGGTCATTGCCGTTCTGAAGGGGTCGTTCATTTTTGCCGCCGACCTCATCCGGGCGCTGCACAACAACGGTCTCGCCCCCGAGGTCGAGTTCATCACGCTGTCGAGCTACGGCACGGGAACGGTTTCGCAGGGCGTTCGCATCGTCAAGGATATCGACAGCGACGTGAAGGACCGCGACGTCCTCCTGATCGACGACATCCTAGAATCCGGCCGCACGCTGCTGTTTGCTAAGGAACTGCTGTTCGAACGCGGCGCCCGCAACGTGACGATCGCCGTGCTGCTCGACAAGAGCGTCAAGCGCAAGGAAAAGCTCGAGGCTGATTATGTCGGCTTCGAATGCCCCGACTATTTCGTCGTCGGCTACGGCATGGACGTTGCCTATGCTTTCCGCGAACTGCCCTTCGTCGGCGTCGTCACCGGCGACGCCTGAGCCGTCCCGGATGCAGACGGGTTGTTAACCATCCCGTCCATCGCCCGCCGCTGTTTACCGATCGCAAAGGAGCGGCGTGCGATCTCCGTCTTGGGGCATGAAGACGGAGCGATGCACATCATGGCAAAAATTCTGATCACGGAAGACGAAGATTCCCTCCGTTCTTTCGTCGCCCGGGCACTGCGGCTCGACGGTCATGAGACCGAAGAAGCGGCCGATGGTGCCGAGGGACTGGAGAAGCTGAAGGACGGCGTTTACGACCTGCTGCTCTCCGATATTCGTATGCCCGTCATGGACGGTATCGAATTGGCACACCAGGCAAAGTCGGCGTTTCCGGCGCTGAAGATCCTGCTGATGACCGGCTATGCCGAACAGCGCGAGCGCGCTGATGATCTCGCAGAAAAGATCGTTGATGTGGTCTCGAAGCCATTTGCGCTTCCCGATATCCGCAAGGCGGTTGCCCGCGCTCTGGCTGCCTGATTTCGGGCAGCCTCAGTTATCGTCGGGGACGAATTTGCCTTCGTAGCGCACCCGGAAATTCCGCCTGTGAAAATCCTGCTCGAAGCAGACGAACACCAGTTCGATGTCATTGTCGCTGTCCCGCTTTCCGAGCAGGCTGAGCGTGATAACGATGACGCCGCTATAGCCGCGGGTGATGCGGAAGGCCGCGTTGCGGATATCGGTCGCTTCGGGATCCCGCCTGTCTTCACGGCGCTCGTAGATGATCCAGAAGCGGGCCGCATCCCATGTCTTCCTGAGGATCTCGCTGACTTCGGCCTTGAACTCTTCGGCATGCATTGCCGGGCCCCAGGACAAGGCCGTCTCGCCGGCATCGCTGACGACGTTGAGATAGCCGTCATACTGGTAGGCGCCTGACAGCGCCCGTTCGATCATCTCGAATGCCGAGTTTTCGCTGATTGCGGTCTTGAAGAGAATTGCCATCGAATCGCTGTCGTTCGTCAATCGTCAAGATTGACATTACGAAGCTGACCGAAAAACGCGAGCCCTTCGGCCGCCCGATTACTGAATATCGAGCAGCCGCTCCAGATAACGCCGCTCCATTTCCTGCGGCGGGTTGTTGCCGAGCTTCTCGCGGATGGCATCGAGGATCTCGCGGGCACGCTGGACGTCGATCTCGTCGGGTACCTTGACGGTGTCGCCGAAATCGGGGCCGTCGGCGCGGCGCGGACGACCGAGCGGATCGCGGCCGTTCTGGTCACCCTGGCCAACCTGGCCGTTCGGTCCCTGTTGACCCTGCTGGCCCTGTTGTGCCTGCATCATCTGGCTCATCATGTCGCGGGCGCCCTGGCGCAGGGCTTCCAGCGCGCGGCCCTGGCCCTGGACGGCGGTATCGCCGCGGCCCTGGCCGAGTTCGCGTCCGGCGCCTTCCATCTCGCGCTGTGCCTGGCCGAAGCCCGGGCCGGGCTTCATGCCCATGTCGCCGAGGCCCTTCTGCAACTCGCCGAGCTGCTTGCCGAGCGCATCCTGCTGCTCGCGCAGCTTTTTCAGCGCGTCACGCAGCTGCTGCTCGGTCATCTCGTTCGACTGTTGATCGCCCTGCTGACCGTTCTGGCCCTGCTGCTGTTGCTGCTGACCCTGATCCTGCTGCTCGCCGTCCTGGCCGGGCATCATGTTGTCGAGCAGTGGATCGTTCATGCCCATGTCGGGGTCGCCGCGCTGCATGCGGTCGCGCAGCTGCTGGTCCAGCTTGAAGGTCTGTTCCATCAGCTGCTGCTGATCGCGCAGGATCTTGCCGAGCTTGTCCATCTGCTGGCGCATCTGGCTGTTGTCGCCCTGCTGCTGCTGGCCCTGCTGCGGCCTGCCTGCCTGCAGGTTATTCATCATCCGCTGCAGTTCGGACAGCATCTGCTGGGCCGCATCGCGGTTGCCGGAGCGGGCAAGGTTTTCGATCTGGTCCATCATGCGCTCCAGATCCTGCTGGCGCAGCATCTGCGCATTCTGGTTGGGCTGCGTCATCGGCGCATTCTGCATGCGCTGAGCGAGCTCCTTCATGTAGTCGTTCATTGCCTTGCGAAGCTCGTCCATCAGCTTCTTGATCTCGGCGTCCGGCGCATTGCGCTGCAGGGCGTCGGCGAGGTTCTGCTGGGCGTTGCGCAGGTTACGCTCGGCCTGAGAGAGGTCGCCATCCTCGATGCCGAGGGCGATGTCCCAGAGATAGTCGGCGGTGTCCTTCAGCTGCTCGTCGGTCTTGGCGAGCTTCATGCGCGCCAATGCGGATTCGATCAGCAGGTAATTTGTGAGCTTCGGGATCGTCTCTTCGGGGCGGATCGTCAGCGCCTCGTTCAGCGCGATCGCCTCGGGCATCTTGCGGGTATCGAGCGCGAAGACCTGGCGCTCCTCGGCAACGGCTGCGGCCAGCGGCTCGTTGAACGGGCGGGCAGGCAGCGTCATTTCGTGCGGCGGGCTGCGGCCGATCTGGCCGGCGCCATCCTTGGCAACCAGCGTGACGCGGACGCGCTTGCCGGCGAGCGGATGCTCGGTCAGGTTCTTGCTGCTGACGCCCTTTGCGTCGCGCGCATTACGGCGCGGAATCTCGAGGCGGAAATCGGGAAGCGGGTAGAGCGGCTTGGCTGACGGATCGGTCTCCACCGGCAGGATTTCGGCATGGGCTTCCTGGATGCCGTAATCGTCCTTGGCGGTGAACTTGATCTCCAGCGCGCCGTTGACGGTTGCCTTCGGGATGCCGTCGAAGGCGATTTCGGGCGCCTTGTCGGGGATGACGTTGAAGGTCCAGCTTCGGCCATTCAGCTGCAGCGCGCCGTTTTCCTCAAGCTTCATCAGGTGCGTCTGCGCTGCGGGAACAGGTGTTTCGCCGGCTGCCGCCTGCTGTGGCTGCGGCTGTTGGGGTTGCTGCGGCGCGCCAAGCGGCTGCTGGATTGCCTGCTTTTCAGCGGCAATCTCTTTCGCCTCGCCGTTCTCCTTCTTGAAGACGACTTTCTCGTCGGCCTGGCCGCCGCTGACGCGCACCGTCAGGTTGGAGAATTGCGGGACGTTGATGGGCGCCTGTTCGGTACCTGTTGCCGTGAGGTAGACGGGCGCACGGCCGGTATAGGAGGGTGGCGTGACCCAGGCGTCGATGCGCACGGCCGGATTGCTTTCACCCTGCTCGACCGGTGGCTGGAAGGCGTCGGCGATCGAGCCGCCATTGGTCGACAGCGAATAGCCGAAGCCCATGACGACGAGCAGCGCCGGAATGGCGCGAAGAGCGAAACGGTCGTGCTTGGCGATGTCAGGGCGAGGGAAACCGGCATCGAGTGCGGCGATCTTCTCGGCCATGCGCGTCTGATGTTCGCGCCAAAGGGCACGGGCGAAGGGTGTGTCGAAGGCCGGTTCGTCTTCCTGCACGGTGACCGGCTGGTGCGGCAGGCCGTTGCGCTCTTCGAGAAGGCGGTCGGCTTCCGCCGTATCCGGCCAGCGCAGGCGGCGGAACGGGATCAGCGCGGCAACCAGCGCTCCGGCAAAGGCGATCAGCAGCAGAATGCGGGCGATATCGGGGACGCTGCGGAAAAGGCCGAACCAGGAGGAGGCCAGATAAAGCGCGATGACCGAAAGAACCGGCACCAGCGGCGGCAAGATTTGCTCGGAAAGGAGGACGACACGCGCGAAGAGCCGCTTTACCGCAACCAGCCTCGCAAGAGATGGCCTGATGGCAAATGCACCATGTCCCTGCCTGCCTGGGCTCTTCTTCAATCCGGTCTCCGCCATGGCGTGTTAGAGTAACAGTGGGCGCTTCCGGCGATTGCTCAGCAATTCGCTCGCATGCTGAAAGGATAACACTCTTTGTGGCGAAGGCGAGGGCGGCCAGCTGCTAATGCCGGTTTTTCACGCCCAGTCGCCAAAAAGTGATGCTTTCGTCAGTCGAGCCAGGCCGGGACGGAATCGAGGCCGATCAGTTCCTCGTAGGTCCGGCGCGGCCGGATAACATGGAACTCGGAGCCCTTCACCAGGACTTCGGGAACCAGCAGGCGGCTGTTATACGTGCCCGCCTGCACCGCGCCATAGGCGCCGCCGGACATCACGGCAAAGAGATCGCCGGGCTTCGGCATCGCCATTTCGCGATCGAGCGCCAGGTAGTCGCCGGTCTCGCAGACCGGGCCGACGATATCGGCCTTGATGCGCGGCGCGTTGGCGGCCGAAATCACCACAGGCTTGATCTCGTGATAGGCTTCGTAAAGCGTCGGGCGGATGAGGTCGTTCATGGCGCCATCGACGATGACGAAGGTCTTCTCGCCGCCATCCTTCACATAGAGGACTTCGGTCACCAGGATACCGGCATTGCCGACGATGAGGCGGCCGGGCTCGGTGACGATCTTGCAGTTGAGGCTGCGCAGCTGGTTCTTGACGATCGCCGCATAGGCATCGGGAAGCGGCGGCGGGTTGTTGTCGTCCTTGTAGGGGATGCCGAGGCCACCGCCGATATCGACGTGATGGATGTCGTGGCCATCGCCGCGCAGCGTATCGACGAGATCGCGCAACAGCTTGAAGGCGTCGTCGAAAGGCTGCAGCTCGGTGATCTGGCTGCCGATATGCATATCGATGCCGGTAACCTCGATGCCCGGCAGGGTGGCGGCGCGCGCATAGACGGCGCGGGCGCGTTCCCATGAAATGCCGAACTTGTTTTCCTTCTTGCCGGTCGAGATCTTCGAATGCGTCTTGGCATCGACATCAGGATTGATGCGGAAGGAAACGGGAGCCTTCTTGCCTGCCTTGACGGCGCGCTGGTCGAGGATCTCGAGCTCCGGCTCGGACTCGACGTTGAAGCAGTAGATGCCGGCTTCGAGCGCGAAATCCATCTCGTGCGGCGTCTTGCCGACGCCGGAGAACATGATGCGGCTTGCCGGGATGCCGGCGGCCAGCGCGCGGCGCAGCTCGCCTTCGGACACGACGTCGATACCAGCGCCGAGCTTGCCGAGGGTCTTCAGCACCGCCTGGTTCGAGTTCGCCTTCATGGCGTAGCAGACCATGGAGTCGACGTCGTTGAAGGCTTCGGCGAATACGCGGTAGTGGCGCTCCAGCGTCGCGGTGGAATAGCAGTAGAAGGGTGTGCCAACGGCCTTGGCGATGTCGGGAACGGGAACGTTCTCGGCGTAGAGGATGCCGTCGCGGTACTCGAAATGGTTCACGGCTTTAGCCTATCAGAGCAGGGGATCGAGAAGGAAAGGCTTGTCTGCGACACCCGGCTGTTTCGTCGGCTTGGAGGAATCGCCACCCTTCGTTGCCATCGCGCTCGGCGGATCGAGATCGCCTTTGCGACCGCATCCGGCAACGGCAAGGCCGATGACGGCGAAAACGACCGTCAGGCGGATGAGGTGCGGCAAGCTGGTCTGCATGGGATTCCTCTTGGAGCGGCGCTGTTGGAGACCTTCATAGCGAAGTTTATCCGGCTTGTGCACCCTGATTGTTGCGCTGATAGCGGCGGCCGGAACTCAGTTGCGGCCGCGCCAGTAGGCGATCTGCTTGCGCACTTCCGAGGGGGCGGTGCCGCCGAAGCTCTTGCGGCTGGCCACCGATGCTTCCACCGTCAACACGCTGTAGACAGCGTCGGTGATGGCAGAGTTGATCGCCTGCAGGTCAGCGAGCGGTAGCTCGGCCAGATCGCAGCCCTTGCTCTCGGCAAGCGCCACAGCGCGGCCGGTAACGTGGTGGGCGTCGCGGAAGGGAAGGCCGGCTTCGCGCACCAGCCAGTCGGCCAGATCGGTGGCGGTCGAGTAACCTGAACCGGCCGCCGCCTTCATGCGCGTGGTGTTGATGGTCATGTCGCGGACCATGCCGGTCATCGCGGCAATCGCCAGTTCCAGGCTCTCGGCAGCGTCGAAGACCTGTTCCTTGTCTTCCTGCATGTCCTTCGAATAGGCGAGCGGCAGGCCCTTCATGATCGTCAGCAGCGCGACCAGCGAGCCGTTGATGCGGCCGGTCTTGGCGCGCACGAGCTCGGCAGCGTCAGGGTTCTTCTTCTGCGGCATGATCGAGGAGCCGGTCGAGAAGGCGTCCGACAGGCGCACGAAGCCGAACTGCGGCGTCGACCAGATGACGATCTCTTCGGCGAGGCGCGACAGGTGCATGCCGCAGATCGCGGCGATCGACAGGAATTCGATGGCGAAGTCACGGTCGGAGACGGTGTCGATCGAGTTGCGGGTCGGCTCGCGGAAGCCGAGGGCCTTCGCGGTCATGTGGCGGTCGATCGGGTAGCCGGTGCCGGCCAGCGCTGCGGCGCCGATCGGGCTCTCGTCGAGATGCTCGATGGCGTGGCGCACACGCGAGCGGTCGCGGCCAAACATTTCGACATAGGCCATGCAATGATGGCCGAAGGTGACGGGCTGAGCGGTCTGCAGATGGGTAAAGCCGGGCATGACGCTCTCGGCGTGCTCTTCGGCGCGGTCGAGGAAGGCGGCGATCAGGCTCGTCAGCATCGCCTCGGTCTTCTGCAGCTCTTCCTTGACCCAGAGGCGGAAGTCGAGCGCCACCTGGTCGTTGCGCGAGCGGGCGGTGTGCAGGCGGCCGGCGGCCGGACCGATCAGCGTTGCGAGGCGCGCCTCGACATTCATGTGAATGTCTTCGAGCTGACGCGAAAATTCGAAATTGCCGCTTTCGATTTCTGACAGGATCGTGTTTAGCCCGTGAACGATCTTGTCCTTATCGTCGCCGGAAATGATGCCCTGATGGGCAAGCATCGTCGCGTGGGCGATCGACCCGCGGATATCCTGAGCGAATAGCTTCTTGTCGAAACCGATCGAGGCATTTATCTCCTCCATGATCGCATCGGGGCCAGAAGCGAAACGTCCGCCCCACATCTGGTTGGAGGATTTGGTGTCCGTGTTGCCGTCGGCCATCGAAGCTGCCTGCCTTGAGGATGCATGTCCTGGAGAATGAAATGACGACAAGAAAGCCGCTTGGGCTGCCATCCCTGAAACTGATCTCGATAGCCGCCGTTGCAGGCATAATTGCCGGTGCGGCAGCGGTTTACATTAAGGAGACGGGGTCTGGCAATGGCGGCGGCGAAACGGCGTCCGGCCAATGCGCTGCTGCGAAGGATCTGGCGCAGAAGATTACGCCCCTCGCCAAGGGGCAGGTTGCCGCCATGGTTGCCGCCAACGAGCCGCGCAAGCTGACAACGGTTGCCTTCAACGATGCCGACAACAAGCCGGTGACGCTCGACAGTTTTGCCGGCAAGACCGTGCTTCTCAATCTCTGGGCCACATGGTGCGTGCCCTGCCGCGAAGAGATGCCGGCGCTGAATGCGCTGGAGAAGGATATGGGTAGCGACAAGTTCCAGGTCGTCGCCGTCAATATCGATACGGGCGATGACGAGAAGCCGAAGGCGTTTCTCAGCGAAACCGGCGTCGATTCCCTGAAGCTCTATCGCGACAACACGATCGGCGTGTTCAACAATCTGAAGAAGGAAGGCCTGGCCTTCGGGCTGCCGGTCACGCTGCTGCTCGACGACAAGGGATGCCTGATCTCGGCGATGAACGGTCCGGCTGCCTGGGACAGCGAGGATGCGAAAGCGCTGATCAAGGGCGCGATCGGCCTGTAAGGCCGGTCAGCGGGTCGGAACCGGAACCTCGCCGCGGTAATCGTAGAAGCCGCGGCCGGACTTGCGGCCGAGCCAGCCGGCTTCGACATATTTCACCAGCAGCGGGCAGGGGCGGTATTTCGAATCCGCCAGGCCGTCATGCAGGACCTGCATGATCGACAGGCAGGTGTCGAGGCCGATGAAATCGGCAAGCTGCAGCGGGCCCATCGGATGATTGGCGCCGAGCTTCATGGCGGTGTCGATCGCGTCGACGGTGCCGACGCCTTCGTAAAGCGTATAGATCGCCTCGTTGATCATCGGCAGCAGGATGCGGTTGACGATGAAGGCCGGGAAGTCTTCGGCGACGGTGACTGTCTTTTCGAGCGAGGCCACGAAGGCCTTGGCGGTCGCAAAAGTCGTCTCGTCGGTGGCGATGCCGCGCACCAGTTCGACCAGCTTCATGACCGGGACCGGATTCATGAAATGGATGCCCATGAAATGCTCGGGGCGGTCGGTTGCGGATGCAAGGCGGGTGATCGACAGCGAAGAGGTGTTGGTGGCAAGAAGCGCTTCCGGCTTCAGGACCGGACAGACCTGCGCGTAGATCTTGCGCTTGACGGCCTCTTCCTCGGTCGCGGCCTCGATCACGAGGTCGGAGGGCGCGAGATCGTTGAGATTGGCGGAGCCGGAGATCAGCGCGAGGGTCGACTTGCGCTCCTCCTCGGTCATCTTGCCGCTCGTCACCTGACGGGCCAGATTGCCGTTGATGGTTGCCAGGCCCGATTCGATGCGCTCCTGGCTGAGGTCGTAGATATGGACCTTGTAGCCTGCGGCAGCCGAAACATGCGCGATGCCGCAACCCATCTGGCCCGCACCGACAATACCGATCGTCTTCAACACCGCGTTCATCTCCAAACCCCCGCAGCAGTCACCCCCGAAAGCGCTGCCGTATTTTCTAATGAAATTGCCGGGCAAAGTGATCGCCCGGCAGCAGTAGTAGCGCCATAAAAGATAATTTTCCAGTCATTCGCAAGTGCGAAAAACCGGCAATCTGCCCGCTCAGAGAGCTTTCTGCAGCTCGGGCAGTATCTCGAAGAGATCGCCGACGAGGCCGTAATCGGCGACCTGGAAGATCGGCGCTTCCTCGTCCTTGTTGATGGCGACGATGACCTTCGAATCCTTCATGCCGGCGAGATGCTGGATCGCACCCGAGATGCCGCAGGCGATGTAGAGCTGCGGAGCGACGACCTTGCCGGTCTGTCCGACCTGCCAGTCGTTCGGGGCGTAGCCTGCATCGACGGCAGCGCGCGAGGCGCCGACGGCGGCACCGAGCTTGTCGGCGACCGGCAGGATGACTTCCTGGAACTTCTCGGCAGAGCCGAGCGCACGGCCGCCGGAGATGATGATCTTGGCGGAGGTGAGTTCCGGACGGTCGGAGGCCGATAGCGCGTCCTTGACGAAGGTCGAGAGACCCGGATTGGAAACGGCCGGGATGGCATCGACCGAGGCCGAGCCGCCTTCTGCGGCTGCAGCGAAGAAAGCGGTGCGGACGGTGATGACCTTCTTGGAATCGCTCGCCTGTACGGTCTGGATCGCATTGCCGGCATAGATCGGGCGCTTGAAGGTGTCGGCGGAGACGACTTCGATGATCTCGGAAATCTGCGCGACATCCAGCAGAGCGGCGACGCGCGGCAGCACGTTCTTGCCGGTCGAGGTCGCGGCCGCGATGATCGTGTCGTAGCTGCCAGCCAGCGAAACGATCAGGTCGGAGAGCGGCTCGGCGAGATTGTTGGCGAGTTCGTCGCTTTCGGCGAGCAGAACCTTGGAGACGCCTGCGAGCTTGGCAGCCGCATCGGCAGCAGCCTTGGCGCCCTTGCCGGCGACCAGCACATGAACGTCGCCGCCGATCTTGGAAGCAGCTGTCAGTGCCTTGCCGGTCTGGTCGGAAAGGGTTGCATTGTCGTGGTCAGCCAGAAGAAGAATGGCCATGGTCGTAAATCCTTTCTCGAACCTTAGAGGACGCCAGCTTCGACTTTAAGCTTTTCGACAAGCTCGGCGACCGACTTGACCTTGACGCCTGCCTTGCGGCCGGACGGCTCTTCGGTCTTCAGCACCTTGAGGCGCGGCTCGGTGGAGACGCCGAAGTCAGCCGGGCTCTTCTTGTCGAGCGGCTTCTTCTTCGCCTTCATGATGTTCGGCAGCGAGGCATAGCGCGGCTCGTTCAGGCGAAGGTCGGTGGTGACCACAGCCGGGAGCTTGACGTCGATCGTCTGCAGGCCGCCGTCGACTTCGCGGGTCACGGTTGCCTTGCCGTCGCCGATCTCGATCTTCGAGGCGAAGGTTGCCTGGGCGGTGCCGAGGAGGGCGGCGAGCATCTGGCCGGTCTGGTTCGAGTCGTCATCGATTGCCTGCTTGCCGACGATGATGAGGCCGGGCTTTTCAGCATCGGCGACGCCCTTCAGGATCTTGGCGACGGCGAGCGGCTCGACGGCATCGTCGGTTTCGACGAGAACGGCGCGGTCGGCACCCATGGCGAGCGCGGTGCGCAGCGTTTCCTCGGCCTTGGCCGGACCGATCGAGACGACGACCACTTCCTCAGCCTTGCCGGCTTCCTTCAGGCGCAGAGCCTCTTCGACCGAGATCTCGTCGAACGGGTTCATCGACATCTTGACGTTGGCGAGCTCAACACCCGTACCGTCAGGCTTGACGCGGATCTTCACGTTGTAATCAACCACCCGCTTCACTGGGACGAGAATTTTCATGGGGTCCTTCCTTCAACTCTTTCGCCAAGAAAATGCGCGCTTCGGCGCTGCTCCGATTGTCGAATGGCGACATGGATACGCGTTTTTCCTCCAAACACAACGCTTGCCAGTCGCAGACAGACAAATTGGAGAGGGGAAATATATTACGTTTACGTGAACGTCAATATTGTGGCTGTGGGCTCAGGAGGTGCCGTCTTCGGTCGCCACCGTGCGCCGGATTGCCGGGGTGCTGCGAACGGCGCGGGGCGTGACGATCTCCCGGTCGAAAAGCGGAACGCCGCGCCGCCGGAAGAGGACGATGAGGACGGCGCCGGCGATGATGCCGCCGACATGGGCACCCCAGGAGACATCGCCGTCGCGGTTGACGACCAGCATGAAGAACTGCTGGCCGATCCAGAGCAGCAGCGGAATGAAGGCCGGGAGCGGCAGGGGCACGCGGAAGAAGACGAGAACCCAGACTTTTACCCGCGGGTGCAGCACAAGATAGGCTGCGACAACGCCGGATATGGCACCGGACGCGCCGATCAGCGGCGCTTGAGATTCGGTTGCCAACAAGCCGTGGCAAAGAGCGCCGAAAGCGGCGCAGGCAAGATAGAAGATCAGGAAGCGGATGTGGCCCATCGCATCCTCGACATTATCGCCGAAGACCCAGAGGAAGATCATGTTTCCTGCGAGATGCCAGAAGCTGCCATGCAGGAATGCGTAGCTGATATAGGTCAGTGGCTCGGGGACGAGCTCCAGTTCCGGCGGCAGGATCGCATGGTCGAAGGCGACGGCGGGGATGTAGCCGAGGCCGACGGTCGCCGCCTTGGCGAGATCGGGTGCGGCAAAGCCGGTGAACAGCCAGATCGCGACATTGGCGGCAATGAGCCCAAGGGTGACCCACTGAACCTTGATGTGCTTCAGCGTGTTGGCATCATGCAGCGGAATGAACATGGAAGGCCGCCCCCGGCTATGTCGATGCCGGACCCTATCTGTTTTTTCCGGGAACCCAAAGCACATCCGCGCGGCCCTGGTCATTGGCATGACGGGCGGCGACGAAGAGGAAATCCGAAAGGCGGTTCACGTATTTCAGCGCCTCGGCGCCGACGATCTCGCCTTCGGTGCGCGACAGCGCCACCATCAGACGCTCGGCGCGGCGTGAGATCGTGCGGGCGAGGTGGAGATGCGCTGCTGCCGGAGAGCCGGCGGGGAGCACGAAGGATTTCAGCGGCTCGAGATCGGCATTCAGCGTGTCGATATCGCCTTCCAGGCGCGTCAC
This sequence comes from Rhizobium sp. 21-4511-3d, assembly GCF_053522545.1. NCBI lineage: Bacteria > Pseudomonadati > Pseudomonadota > Alphaproteobacteria > Hyphomicrobiales > Rhizobiaceae > Rhizobium > Rhizobium sp. 21-4511-3d. The sequence goes on from NZ_JBNWCF010000015.1 coordinate 96,286, forward strand.
CTGCGCGGCGACGATGCGCAGCGGCTCGTAGTCGAGTGGCTTGCCGGTATCGGGCGTTGCGAGATCGGCGCCGAGATCGAAGAGGTCGTTCTGGATAAGCATCAGCATCCGGTCGAGCTCGGGCAGGTCGGCAGTATGCAGCCTGACGATGCCGATCGCCGAATTGGTCTCGTCGATCGTTCCATAGGCCTCGACACGCAGATCGTGCTTCTGCCGCCGCGGGCCGGAAACGAGCGCCGTCGTGCCGTCGTCGCCTGTCTTGGTGTAGATCTTGTTGAGCTTGACCAATCGATCCCCCGGTTGTCAGTGCGTCAGGTCGGGCGGCCACCGCCGGTCAGCCACAGCGTCAGCATGATCAGGATGACGGCGATCGCCTGTAGCAGCACGCGCAACTGCATCAGCTTGTTCGACAGATTGGAATCGCCACCCTTCATCATGTTGAAGAGGCCGCGGATCAGCACCAGGGCGACGAGGCCCATGACGATGATGGCGAGAATGTAAGTGGCCGTGGACATGGCATTCGGCTTTCTTGGTCAGTCGGTCCAGCGCATCAGGCGGTAGAAGAGATCTGCAGGCAGCAGCCTCTTCAGCATCATGCCCTGCTTTGCCGGAACCGTTACAGGATAATGTGGCTTCGGATTTTTCGAGTTCAATGCGTGTTTCAGCACCGCATAAACCGCATCCGGTTGTAGTTTATGTCGGCTGACCGGACCGCTGCCGTCAAGCCGGGCGAGCTGGCGGCGATAATCTGCCGCATGCACGGAGCCGCGCACATCGATGTGTTCGTTGATCTTGGCGAGCGCGTTGGCCGTGAAGCGAGAGGCGATCGGCCCCGGTTCGATCAGGCTCACATGGATGCCGCTGCCCTGCAGTTCCATCCTGAGGGTGACGCTCAGACCTTCGAGCGCGAACTTCGATGCGGTATAGGCTCCCCGGTAACGATAGGGCACGACGCCGAGGATGGAAGAGCACTGGACGATCCGGCCGCTTCCATGCCTGCGCATCAGCGGCAGCACGCGGCGCGTCAGGTCGTGCCAGCCGAAGAAATTCGTCTCGAACTGTTCGCGCAGCACATCCGTCGTCAGATCTTCGACCGCGCCCGGCTGGCCATAGGCGCCGTTGTTGAAGAGCGCGTCGATCCGCCCGCCCGAGAGAGCTTCCACCTCACGCATGAAATCGGCGATGGAATCGCCATTGGCATAATCCATGCGGAAGGCTTCGATGCCATCGGCCTCAAGCGATCCGAGATCTTCCTGTTTCCGTACAGTGGCGAAGACCCTCCAGCCATCGGCCTTGAGGGCGCGTGCGCAATAGGCACCGATACCGGACGAGCATCCGGTAACGATGATTGTGCGCGGTTCAGCCATTCAATGATTCCTGTACAAACTGGGACTCGTTTCCCATATTCGCACCGAGGTTACAATCGTCAGAGCCGGAGATGGAATGCCGAAGATACTGCGCACGCTCTATGAGGTGGTCTATGATGCGATCTGCCATCTCATCGAGGACGACGGCTTCGCCATGGCGAGCCACGTGGCGCTGTCGACGCTGCTTGCGGTCTTCCCCTTCCTGATCTTCGGAACGGCGCTTGCGAACTTCCTCGGCGCCGATCAGTTTTCGATGACGGCGATCCACATCATCTTCGATACCTGGCCGGAAGCGATCGCCAAACCGCTGGCTGATCAGGTCGTGCAGGTTCTGACCATCCCGCGCGGTGGACTGCTGACGATCTCGGTGCTGGCGGCGGCCTACTTCGCCTCCAACGGCGTCGAGGCTTTGCGCATTTCGCTCAACCGCGCCTACCGGGTTCAGGAGACGCGGCCCTGGTATTTCACCCGCCTCGCCAGTCTTGGATATGTGTTGGTCGCCGTGATCATCTTCGCCGCGATCAGCATTCTGCTGGTCGCCGTTCCGGTCGGGCTGAACTATGCCCGCGAATGGCTGCTGCACAACGATACGTTCGAGTGGGTGCCGGATACGATCCGCCAGTGGCTGCCTGTCATCGTCGATACGCTGGAGATCGTCTTCAGCTGGCGTATCTACGGAACGCTGGTGATGCTGACGCTGGGGCTGCTTGTCGTCCATCTCTGGCTTCCGGCAGGGCGCCGGAAGGTCTTCGATGTCATCCCCGGGGTGCTGCTGACGCTCTTGCTCTGGTTGGCGGGAGCGCTGATCTTTGCCTATTACCTCGCCACCTTCGCCAACTACACCGCGACCTATGCGGGTCTGGCCTCCGTCATGGTGGTACTGATCTTCCTCTATATGGTCGGCGTGATCTTCATCATCGGGGCGGAGCTCAATGCGGCGCTTTTAAAGTTCCGGGTGCGGGCGATCTTCAAACGCAACTTCCTGAGCGGCAACGGCCACAAGCGCTCAGAGACCGACAAGCTGCCTGACGCCGGCCACTGAGAGCCCCTTGGCCCGCAGTTCTGCCAGCCCGGTATCGCCCTCGCTCTTGGACAGCTTGCGGCCTGAAGCATCGGTGATCAGCCGGTGGTGATGGTAGATCGGTGCGGGAAGTCCGAGCAGGGACTGCAATAGCCGGTGGACCGAGGTCGCGTGGAAAAGATCCATGCCACGCACGACATGCGTGATGCCCTGCAGGGCGTCGTCGAGAACGACCGACAGGTGGTAACTCGAAGGCGCATCGGAGCGCGACAGGATAAAGTCTCCCCATTCTGCCGGATCGGCTTCGATGGTGCCGGTGTCGCCATCGCCGGTTTCCGCCCAATCGAGCTTGGCGCCAAGCTCATCCAGCGCGCGTTTGGTGTCGAGGCGCCAGGCATGTTTCACTCCTGATCTCAGCCGTTCCCCGCGCTCGTCCTGCGTCAGCCCCCGGTCACGTGGGGGATAATGCGGCGAGCCGTCGGGATCGCGTGGCCAGCTGCCGCCCTTGGCCTCGAATGCCGTAACCTCGGCCTTCACCTCGCCACGCGTCATGAAAGACGGATACACGAAGTCTCGCTCGATCAATGTCTGAAGGGCTGCCTGGTACTCGCCGAAATGTTCCGACTGGCGGCGGGCCGGTTTCTCCCAGTCGATCTCAAGCCAGTCCATATCCCGATAGATGCCGGTCTCGAAATCGGGTGTGCAGCGCGTCTGGTCGATGTCTTCTATGCGCAGCAGCAAACGGCCGCCTGAAGCTTTTGCCATGTCCTGATTGATGAAGGCGGACAGCGCGTGGCCGAGATGCAGCGGGCCGTTCGGGCTTGGGGCAAAACGGAAGACGGGCTTTTGACGCTGAGTCGTGGTCATGCTTTCTTCTGCCACGGATTCGAAACCACCGCGAGGCGACGTGCAGATCATTCGAAACGAAGGCGATGTCGAGCAGGGACTATCGGAACTGCTGCGCCTCGACCCGCGCCTTTCCGTTGTCGCCGCCGATGCCGGACCGCTGCCTCTGCGGCTGCGCGAGCCGGGATTTGCCGGACTGGCGCATATCATCGTCTCGCAGATGGTGTCGCGAGCGAGCGCGGAGGCCATCTGGCGGCGGATGCTGCCTGTTTCGGGCGAGCTGAAGGCCGAGACTTATGTGATGCTGCATGACGAGGCGTGGCGGGAGTTCGGGCTCTCCCGGGCCAAGGCCACGACCCTTTCGGGGATCGCCACCGCCGTCGCCGCCGGGCACCTCGATCTCACAGCACTTTCGGTACTGCCGCCGGGCGAGGCGTTGCATGCACTGACAACGCTGAAGGGTGTCGGCCCCTGGACGGCGGAGGTCTATCTGATGTTCTGCTGCGGCCATGCGGATATTTTTCCGTCCGGCGATGTGGCACTGCAGAATGCCGTGGCCGCGGCATTCGGTCTCGCTCAACGGCCACAGGCGAAAGCGCTGGCGGCGATGGCGGAAGCGTGGTCGCCCTGGAGGTCCGTCGCTGCAAGGCTTTTCTGGGCTTACTATGCCAAGAAACTCGGCCGCGGGCTCGTGCCGGTCGCCTGATCTGCAACACTCATCGAATTGCCGTTATTGACTGAATTTATTGGACTTCACAAGGCTGTCACAACCGGCCTAATATAAGGATGCAGATGCCGAATCGATCAGGAGAGTCCCTTGACGATTGCAGTCTCCCCCCAGGCCCTGCCGGCGCTCGTCCTGAACGCTGACTACAGGCCTTTGAGTTATTATCCCTTGTCGCTCTGGTCCTGGCAGGACGCGATCAAGGCGGTCTTCCTTGACCGTGTGAATATCATCGCAGAGTACGAACACTCGGTTTCTTCTCCGAGCTTTTCGATGCGGCTTCCCAGTGTCGTTTGCCTCAAGACCTACGTTCAGCCGTCCCGTAATCCCGCCTTCACGCGCTTCAACGTGTTCCTTCGCGACAAGTTCGAGTGCCAGTATTGCGGCGATCACAACGACCTGACCTTCGACCACGTCATCCCGCGCGCTCATGGCGGCGAGACGACCTGGGAGAATGTCGTGGCGGCCTGCTCCCCCTGCAATCTCAGGAAGGGCAGCAAGCTACCGAAGCAGGCAGGCATGTTCCCGCATCAAAAGCCGTATCAGCCGACAGTGCAGGACCTGCACAATAACGGCCGGCTCTTCCCGCCGAACTATCTGCACGACAGCTGGCTCGACTATCTCTACTGGGATAGCGAACTGCAGCCCTGACGGCTGCAGCCATCTTCAGGCCGACTTGCGGACGCCGATAAAGGCGAAGGCCGCGAGTGCCAGGCTTGCAATCACGTTCCAGCCCGCAAAGGACAGGCCGAGCACGCGCAGCGCTGCGTCGGTGCAGGACGGACCCTTGATGGTGTTGAGCTCCGTCAAGAGGTCGCCGGCATTCTCGGTCATGCTGCCGGCCGTGGTCGAGCAGGCGGTCGGGCCAGCCCAGAAGTGCCATTCGACGCCGGAGTGATAGACGCCCATGCCGGCGCCGACGACCATCAGCATGCCGGCGGCGAGAAGCAGTGCGCGGCACATCCAGTTGGGCAGGCGGAAAAGCGAACCGACAGCACCGAGCAGGGCGATCGGAATGGCATAGTAGTAGGGCTGGCGCTGCATCAGGCAGAGCTCGCAGGGAATGTAGCCGCCGATATACTGAAAACCGAGCGCGGTGCCGACGACGGCAGCCATGGCGACAGCCAGGACCAGCGAATAGACGAGGACCGGACGGGTGAGGGGCGAGGCAATGGCAGTCATGGCGGAACTCCGCGAGTTGGTCTCAGTGGGCAATTAACTTGTAGGCGACGCCGAGCGCGATCAGCACGACTGCGGCAATCGCCGCCAGCTGGCCGAGGCGTTTCTCGATGAAATCGCGGATCGGCTCGCCATAGCGGCGCAGCAGCCAGGCGAGGAAGAAGAAGCGCGCGCCGCGGGCAATGATCGCCGAGATGACGAAGAAGCCGAGGTTCATGTGGATGACGCCGGCGAGAATGGTGACCACCTTGATCGGCGGCAGATGCGCGAGACCCGAGGTTACCAGAAGCAGCAGCAGGATTTCCCACTCGTCGTGGATATAGACCCTCAGCTGCTCGAAGGCATCGAGCTTGCCGTAGAATTCCAGAACGGGGCGGGCGATCGCATCATAGGCGTAGTAGCCGAGCGCCCAGCCGGCTATGCCGCCGAGAACGGAGGCGACGGTGGCGACCAGCGCGTAGCGATAGGCGCGCTCGGGCTTGGCAAGGGCCATCGGCAGGTAGAGCACATCGGCCGGAACGAGAAAGACGGAGCTTTCGACGAAGGCGATAACGGCGAGCCAGACTTCGGCCGACTTGCGGGCGGCGAGAGACATGGTCCAGTCGTAAAGTCTGCGGAGCATTCCATTCCTTTCGTGCTGCGGTGCAAAAGCATTAGGGGGCCGGTCCGGCGCTGTAAATGCCGACTATGGCAATGATAGCGGCGCCGGCGTGGAAATTTTTCGTGATCTTGCGCCGTCAGCTTTCCGTCGAGGGCTCGTGTTGCTCGGCCTGTTTGGCGCGCTTGGCGCGCATCACGTTCATTTCCGTGCGCTCGCGTGCCATTTCGCTGACGGCCGCCCTCAGTGCCGGGTGGCGCGCCGAGAACATGTTGAAGTCGCGCCGCTCGAGAACCAGGAACTGGCAGAAATCGATGGCGATGACATCGGCCGTGCGGCGCCCGCCCGAGAGAAGCGCCATTTCGCCGAAGAAGGCGCCCGCCTCGAGCGCCACCGGTCCGCCATTGACGCGAACCTCGACAGCGCCCGACGAGATGAAATACATGCCGTCGCCGCGGTCGCCCTTGCGCACGACGCGTTCACCCGGCAGAGCCGATTTCGGCCGGAAGAGCAGCAGGAGCTCTTCCTGCGAATGCTCATCGACCTCGGCAAAGAGCGGGAAGGTTTCGACCAGCTTCTGCATTTCCAGCTGGTGCTCGCGCTCGCGTTCTTCGCCGAGAAGCCGGTTCTTCTCAAGCTCGCGGCCCAGCACGTCGAGACGCTTGCGGCCGTAACCGTCGTAAAGGTGCGGCCATTTCTTGTGCACCTTCTTATGCGCGACCTCGGCTGCGAAGCAGACCAGCGGATTGAGGGTGATCGACAGGATGGCGGCGGCGAGGATCAGATCCTGGCCCTCCTGCGGCATCAGGCCGAGCGAAACACCGAGACCGGCGAGGATGAAGGAGAATTCGCCGATCTGCGCCAGGCCGCCAGCGACCGTCAGGCCCATGCCGACGGGATAGCGCAAGAGAAGCACGACCCCGAAGGAAATGATCGCCTTGCCGACGATGATCAGCAGCAGCGCACAGAACACTGCCATCGGCTCCTTCACCAGAACCGCTGGATTGAAGAGCATGCCGACGGAGACGAAGAACAGCACCGAGAAGGCGTTCTGCAGCGGCAGGGAATCGGCGGCGGCGCGATGGCTGAGATTGGACTCGCTCATGACGACGCCCGCGAAGAAGGCGCCGAGCGCGAAGGATACGCCGAAGATGGCGGCCGAGCCGAAGGCGATGCCGAGCGCGATCGCCAGAACCGCAAGCGTGAAGAGTTCCCGCGAACCGGTGCGCGCCACCAGCGTCAAAAGCCAGGGAACCACCTTGGGGCCGAGCACGACGGCCATGACCGCGAAGGCGCCGACCTTGAGCAGCGTCAGGCCGATGGTCAAGGGCAGCGGGAGGCCGCCGCCATGGGCGAGCGCATCGCTCGCATGGCCGCCGAGCAGTTCGGCCAGCGCCGGCAGCAGCACGAGCGCCAGAACCATGGCCAGATCTTCGACGATCAGCCAGCCGATCGCCACGCGGCCGCTGGCGGAATTGACGAGATTTCGCTCCTCCAGCGCCTTCAACAGGACGACGGTACTGGCAACCGAGAGGCTGAGCCCGAAGACGATACCGGCGCCGAGCCCCCAGCCCCAGAAGGAGCAGAGCGCAACGCCAAGCAGTGTGGCGATGACGATCTGCAGCACGGCACCCGGAATGGCGATGCCCTTGACGGCCAGGAGGTCGCCGGCCGAGAAATGCAGGCCGACGCCGAACATCAGCAGGATGACGCCCATTTCCGCGAGCTGGCTTGCAAGCCCGGTATCGGCGATGAAGCCCGGCGTGAAGGGGCCCATCAGGATGCCGGCCATCAGATAGCCGACCAACGGCGGCAGCCGCAGCCTGTCCGCCACATAGCCGAGCACCGCTGCAAAGACGAAGCTTACGGCCACCGTCGCGATAAGGGTTGCTTCCTGATGCACGTCTTTCCCTCGGTGTTGAATGCGGCGCCACTTTAGAACGAAGGATGAGCAGAATTAAACACTTGATTTGAGGCGCCGCAGCGCTTCCCGCAGATAATCCGCAAAAGTTGCAACAGCCTGAAGCCAGTTTCGGGACGCAATATGAGTGCGCACTAAAACAGTCGATGCCATCTCATTGGAGATTTCCATGCGAGAATTAGGAACTGTTGCTGCGTCAGCCACCTACTATTCCGAGGATACCGTCGAGTTCGGCTATGTCCGCGAGGTCCTGCTCGAAGACGAGGCGTGCTGGGGCGTGTTCGACGAGGACGGAGACGTGATCTTCGTCGGCGACGACCTGGCGGAATGCCGGTCGTTTGCGGCGAAGGAAGAGATCAGGCTGCAGCTGATCCACTAGCAGGCGGCCTCCAGCGGGCGCCGCTGTGATGGATCTGCCGCGCATTCACGCAGAAAATGCAAATCCGGCCGCTTTTTTGAGGTGCTGCCGCAAATGTGTGCTAAGGGCCCCTCAGAAACTTAGAACAGGCCTTTTACAATTATGACCGAACTTACACCCGCCCTCATCTCTGCGCTGAAGCTTGCAAAGGACGGCGACCTCCATCCTCAGCCCACCAACAAGTGGACGCATGAGAATGCCACCGTGACCTACGCGAAGAACGACCGGTGGAAAGAGCGCCCGCAGAAGATCAAGTCCGTGACGCCCAAGTCCATCGAGGAACTGAGCAACTCCGGCCTCATCGAACGCCGCAACCTCGACACCGACGCCGCCAAGGATGTCTACGGCATCACCATGGCCGGCAAGATGTGGCTGCTGAAGAACAAGTAGGGTCAGGAGAGCGCTGAGAGCTGCTTTGCTGAGGAGTGGTGCCCCATGCCGGGGTCGAACCAGCACTTCTTTCGAAACTCGATTTTGAGTCGAGCGCGTCTACCAATTCCGCCAATGGGGCACGGATAGTAACGGGCGGGTGTCTAACATGCGGGCGCCCGCGCATGCAAGACGGTGGGCGGTGTTATCCGGCTGATTTGATATGGCTTCCGGCGCAGGCGCGCCGGAAGCCATTTTCGTTAATGGGCGATGGCCTCTCCGGCGCTGCCCTGGCCGGACTTCTTGAGCGTGATCGCCAGGATCGAGGCGAGCAAGCAGAAGGCGCCGGCGATGAAGAAGGCGGGGAGATAGCTCTGCAGCTCGGTGCGCGACAGGCCGGCGCCGTAGGCAGCGGTCGCGGCACCCAGCTGGTGACCGGCGAAGACCCAGCCGAAGACGAGGCCGACCTTTTCCTTGCCGAAGCGATCGGCGGCGATCTTCACGGTCGGCGGGACCGTGGCGATCCAGTCGAGGCCGTAGAAGACGGCGAAGATCGACAGGCCGTAGAAGGTGAAATCGCTGAAGGGCAGGAAGAGCAGCGAGAGACCGCGCAGACCGTAATACCAGAAAAGCAGCCAGCGGTTATCGAAGCGGTCGGAAAGCCAGCCGGAGCCGATCGTGCCGAAGAAATCGAAGATGCCCATAACTGCCAGAACGCTGGCGGCGGCCACAGGCAGGATGCCGAAATCGCCACAGAGGGTGACGAAATGCGTCTGGATCAGGCCGTTGGTGCTGAGGCCGCAGATGAAGAAGGTGGCAAACAGGATCCAGAAGGTCGAGGTCGTCGAGACTTCCCGGAGAATGACGAGAGGCATCTTCAAGGCGTCGATCAGCGTGCCGCGGGCCGGAGCGGCCGTCACATGCGCCTCGCCGACGGACGGCAGGTTCAGGTCCGACGGGCGGTCGCGCATGAAGAGCAGGACGACGAGGGCTGCGACCATGATCATGGCGCAGACGAAGAACACCGTCGAGCGCCAGCCATAGCGCTCCGTCAGCTCGGCCATCAGCGGCAGGAAGACCAGCTGGCCGGTTGCCGAGCTTGCCGAAAGCATGCCGACGACGAGGCCGCGATGCTTGGTGAACCAGCGGGCGGAGACTGTTGCTGCCAGCACCATCGCCGTCAGGCCGGTGCCGAAGCCGACGACGATGCCCCAAAGCACCAGAAGCTGCCAGAGCGAGGTCATGAACAGCGAGCCGATGAAGCCGGCACCGATCAGGCCGAGGGCGAAGACGATGACCTTGCGGACGCCGAAATAATTCATGAAGGCGGCGGCGAACGGACCCATCAGGCCGAAGAGGATCAGGCGGATCGCCAAGGCCGAGGAGATTTGCGAGGTTTCCCAGCCGAATTCATCCTGCAGCGGCTTGATGAGGACGCCGGGTGCGCCCATGGCGCCGGCCGTTACCAGCATGGTCAGGAAGGTGGCGGCGACGATGATCCATCCGTAATGAATGTTTCGCCGGGCGAGGGTGGAGGCAAGCGCTGTCGATACCATGAGGCGTCATCCATTCAGAGGGCTGATCAATACATCACCGATTTAGATGATGGTCATCATATTTGTTGCGTATTGATGATTGGCATCATATAAATTGTCAAGCGACCAATTTCAGGAATTGCTGCAATGCGCGTGAGCCGCGAAAAATTTGCCGAAAACCGCCAGAAGATCATCGAGGCAGCCGGGGTGATGTTTCGCGAAAACGGCTTCGATGGCGTCGGTGTCGCCGATATCATGAAGTCCTGCGGGCTGACGCATGGAGGGTTCTACGGTCACTTCCAGTCGAAGGACGAGTTGCAGATCGAGGTCAGCCGCGCGCTGGTGGCCCGCGTCGAGGTGCGCTGGAAGGAATTGATCGCAGGCTCGCCGCACCGGCCGCTCGAAGCGCTGCTGGAGCACTATGTCTCTTGGTGCGCAGTCGACGATCCCGGTAACAGCTGCGTTTTCGTGTCGCTGATGGACGAGGTTGCCCGGAGCAAGGGTGCCGTGCGGGAAATTTTCAATGACGGGCTCTCGATGCTCGTGTCGATCCTTGCCGAAGTCGTGCCAGGCGATACGCCGGAAGAGCGGCGCAAGAACGGCTTTACGACGCTGTCATCGATGATGGGGGCGGTCAGCCTGGCAAGGGCTGTCGAGAGCCGCGAGCTTGCCGCGCAGTTTCTCTCGACCACGCGCCAGAAGCTGTCGCCGGCGACGGCGCCTCTCGAAATCTGAGGCGCCGCGCGAGCGTCCTACTTGAAACCTTCGACGCGGTGCGGAACGTAGGGTTCCTCCAGCATCGCCACTTCCTCCGGCGTCAGCTTGACGGCAAGCGCGGCGACGGCATCGCTGAGGTGGCCGGGGCGTGAGGCGCCGATGATCGGGGCGGTGATGGCGCTCTTCTGCAGGATCCAGGCGGTGGCGATCTGCGCGCGGGGAACGCCGTGCTCCTTGGCGAGACGGCCGACGGCATCGATGATTTTGCGGTCGGAATCTTCGGCCTGCCGGTAGAGCGTCTTGCCGAATTCGTCGCTTTCGGTGCGGGCTGTCTGCTCGTCCCAGTCCCGCGTCAGGCGTCCGCGGGCAAGCGGGCTCCAGGGGATGACGGCGATCTTCTGGTCCTGGCAGAAGGGCAGCATCTCGCGCTCTTCCTCGCGGTAGAGCAGGTTGACGTGGTCCTGCATGCTGACGAACTCCGTCCAGCCATTGAGGCGCGCGGTGTAGACCATTTTGGCGAATTGCCAGGCATGCATCGAGGAGGCGCCGATATAGCGGGCCTTGCCGGCCTTCACGACGTCATGCAGCGCCTCCAGCGTTTCCTCGATCGGTGTCGAATAGTCGAAGCGATGGATCTGGTAGAGGTCGACATAATCGGTGCCGAGGCGGCGCAGGCTGTTGTCGATCTCGTCGAAGATCGCCTTGCGCGACAGGCCGGCGCCGTTCGGGCCGGGGCGCATGCGGTTGAAGACCTTGGTGGCAAGCACGATGTCTTCGCGCTTGGAAAAGCTCTTGATGGCCCGGCCGACGATTTCTTCGGAGGAGCCGTCGGAATAGGTATTGGCCGTATCGAGGAAGTTGATGCCGAGATCGATTGCCTGCTTGAGGATCGTGCGGCTTTCCTCTTCGCCGAGCGTCCAGGCATGATTGCCGCGGCCGGGATCGCCGAAGGTCATGCAGCCCAGGCAGATCTTTGAAACTTCGAGGCCCGTCTTGCCTAGTTTTACATAATCCATTGAAATGACTCCGTGATTGAATTCCGCCCGCCGCCTGAAGATCAATTTAGGGCGGAGCGGCGACAAAAGTCAGCAAGCATCGCGCATAAATTTCGATGACCGGCCGAAGGGTGCCTTCAATGCTCGCGCTTGCACTCGCGCGCCTGCGGGTGTTAGCTGGTGCAGCATTGACCGGAACTAGCCTATGAAATTGCCCCGCTTCGATCGCTATGACGATCTCTACCGCGATTTTGCGTGGGACATCCCCGATGATTTCAATATGGGCCGTGCCGTCAGCGACGACTGGGCGAAGATCGAGCCCGACCGGATCTGTCTTGAACATTTCGATCCCGGCGGCCAGCACCCCTCGATGACCTATGGCGAACTGTCGGCACGGTCGGCATCGCTTGCCAATGGGCTTGTATCGCTCGGCATCCGGCGGGGGGACCGCGTGGCGTTGCTGCTGCCGCAATCCTTTGCGACTGTCATCTCGCATGTGGCGATCTACAAGATGGGCGCGATTGCGCTGCCGCTGGCGTTGCTCTTCGGTGTCGAGGCGCTGGAATACAGGCTGAAGACAGCCGGTGCGTCTGCCGTCATCACCAATGCTTTCGGCATGGCGCGAATATCAGAGATCCGCGATCGCCTGCCTGATCTGAAGACGGTGATTTCGATCGATGGCGGAGAGGCACTGGCATTTGACGAGCTCGTCGCTTCGCATCCGCCGGTCTTCGAGGTGGTCGATACGGGGCCGGACGATCCGGCGCTGATGATCTTTACCTCGGGCACGACGGGAGCGCCGAAGGGTGCGCTGCATGGGCATCGCGTGCTCGCCGGGCATATTCCCGGCATGCAGTTTGCCCATGAAGGATTTCCGCAGGCGGGCGACAAGGTCTGGACGCCGTCGGACTGGGCCTGGGCGGGCGGCTTGCTCAATGCGCTGCTGCCGAGCCTGTTGCTGGGCGTCCCCGTCGTCTCGTCTCCGGCGCAAAAGTTCGATGCCGATACGGCCTATCGCATCATGGCCGAGATGCAGGTGCGCAATGCCTTTATCCCGCCGACGGCGCTGCGGTTGCTGAAGGCGGCCGGTGATCCGCATCTGACGCACAAGCTCAATCTGCGGACGATCGGTTCTGCCGGCGAATCCCTCGGGCGCGAAACCTATGCCTGGGCGCGCGATACGCTCGGTATCACGGTCAACGAATTCTACGGCCAGACGGAGTGCAATTTCGTCATCTCCTCAAGCCGGGCTGCCGGTGTTTCCAAAGCCGGTGCGATCGGCCGTCCGTCGCCGGGACATCGGGTTGCCGTCGTCGATGATCGCGGCATTGAATTGCCGGTGGGCGAGACAGGCCAGATCGGCGTCCAGGCGCCGGATCCGGTGATGTTCCTGGGATACTGGAACGATCCGGAGGCGACGGAGCGCAAGTTTGCCAATGGCTGGCTGCTGACGGGCGACCTCGCACATCAGGATGCGGAAGGGTTCATCACCTTCGAGGGCCGGGATGACGATGTCATTACCTCCTCGGGATACCGGATCGGGCCCGCCGAGATCGAGGACTGTCTGTCCGGGCATCCGGCCGTTCAGCTGGCGGCTGCCGTCGGCAAGCCGGATCCGGTTCGCACCGAGATCGTCAAGGCCTATGTGGTCCTGGTACCGGGCATTTGCGCCAGCGCAGAGCTTGCCGCCGAAATCCGCGACTGGGTGAAGATGCGGCTTTCGATGCATGAATATCCGCGCGAGGTGGAATTCGTCGATGCCCTGCCGCTGACGACAACCGGCAAGGTGATCCGCCGCCTGCTGCGTGAGCGGGCAGCGGCCGAAGCCGCTTGAGCTCAGCAGGTCAGCCGCGGCCTGCGAGCGACATGATCTTGGCGCGCAGTATCTTCGCCATGTTGCGGGTGTTGCGGTACATGTGAAGCTGGGTGGCCGCCTGGCGGACATCGCGGTCGCCGTTCTGGTTAAGGCCGATGACCAGCGTACCCATGTCTTCGCGCTCCTTCCAGAAGCGGCTCATGATCGGGTGATCGGGGATGGCGCAGGAATCCGAGCGGACGATGTTGGCGTCGTCGAGATGCCATTCCGTCAGTTCACCCATCAGCAGCTTGCCGGGCGAAAAGCGGGCGAACTCTTCGTCATAGGCCGTCTTCCAGGTATAGGCTTCGCCCCCCATCATCAGCACGACGATCGCGGCGATCGCCTTGCCGTTGAAGTCGATCGTATGGATACGCACGGCGTCGATGGCGGCGAGATTGGAAACGGCTTCGCGGGCGAAGGCGGTGTGATAGCGGTCGGTGACGAGCGCGCTGCGCTTCTTGCCCTTCCAGCCGCCGGCTTCCATCGCCAGGAACTCCTCGAAGCGCATATGCACGTCGCGCGGCTGGCGGGCGACGCTGTAGGTCACGGTGCCCTTGTCCTCGAGCAGGCGCCATTGGCGGCGCATCTCGCGCATGTGCGAGGAGGAGACGGAGCTTGCGAGATAGGCGACGGCGTCTTCCTCGCTCTCCAGCATCGGGCGCTCGAAGGGATTGGTGATCGTCAGCGGCAGGTTGCGGCCGAGAGCGACTGCTTTCACAAGCCGGGCGAAGATGCCGTTCAGCCGGAGATCAGGCAGCACGAGAATCTGCGGCAGTCGCAGGTCGCGGGCCGTGAGGCCTTCGAAGAGGTTGTCGAGCGTCTCGGCGGCATCCTCGGCATCGACGAGCGGAGTGCCGAGCGGCGCAAAGCTGTTCGACCAACCGCGGATGATCGAGGGGCCGACGGCAAAGCCCGGCTTCTCGACGGAGAAGGGCATCAGGAAGCGCATGCGGCTGCGGTTGCTGCCGGTGTCGCGCATCAGGGCGAAGCTCACCTGCCTGTCGTCGAGGCGGGGCATGGCGGGCGCAAGGAAGCGGCCGGTGAAGAAGACGTTCGGCTCGATCGCGCGGTTCGAAAGGAAGTCGAGCTCGTCCTGCAGCTCATAGCCGAGCTTGCCGGGATAGACGCAGAGCTCGCGGCCGGCGCGGCCGACCTCGACGCGGGCTTCCGCCTGCGGTCCGTCGAAATTCAAGGAGGCGAGCTCATGGACCATGCGGTTCGTCGTGGCGTCCGTGGACTCGGTATTCGGAGGAGTGCGCACCATCAATGGGCCTTCCTGTCTGCCTGCGCCGTTGCCGGGCGGCTGAATGCAAAGAGAACGATGCCGAGCGTGCGCCGCACGGCGATGTGGAGAAGTGTCGCCTCGACGGCCATGGCCGATGCCGTGGCGATCGCGGTGCCGACGGTTCCGAGGTGAGGGATGAGGGTCAGGTTGAGCGTGATGTTTGCCGTCAGCGCGCCGGCATAGAGGGCGGCGCAGAGGTTCTGCTTGCCCGCCATCATCAGTAGCGTTTCGGCCGGGCCGACCAGCGCCTTTGCGAGGATGCCGGCAAGCAGGATCGCCATCAGCACATAACCGGCGGTGAAGGCG
Organism: Rhizobium sp. 21-4511-3d; assembly: GCF_053522545.1. NCBI lineage: Bacteria > Pseudomonadati > Pseudomonadota > Alphaproteobacteria > Hyphomicrobiales > Rhizobiaceae > Rhizobium > Rhizobium sp. 21-4511-3d. The sequence continues at coordinate 111,425 of NZ_JBNWCF010000015.1, forward strand.
CCGCCGAAAAGCGAGAGAAGCAGATGGCCGGCGGCCAGGACGCAGAGGCCGATACCGAGCGCCGGCCAGAAGGTCCAGCGGGCCGCATCGGCAGCAGCCACGGCAAGCTCGGCCCGGGTGCCGCCGGCGATGATGCTGGAGAAGCGTGGGCCCGATGCTGCCTTCACCGAGAACATGATGAACTGCACCAGCGCCATGGTCTTGGCGGCGGCGAAATAGATCGCGACGTCATGCGGCTCGAGGAAGATGCCGACGATGACGACATCGGAATTGGTGAGCAGGAAGCTCGCCCCCTCGATCAGGAAGATCGGGAAGGCGACGCTCAGCCAGGCGATGAAATCCACCTTGCGCTGGCCGGTGTCGTAATGGCGGCGCAGGCGCAGCAGCGTCGCCACATACTGGCCGAGCGCCGTGACATAGGTTGCGAGCAGGGCCGATTGCATCGCAACGACCGCCGTATGCTCGGCGCCCATGGCGTTGGCGATCAGCATGAAGAGGATGATCAGGATCGGCCGGACGATGTAGACCGGGCTCAGCGCCATGACCGGCCAATGGTTGGCGCGCGAGGTGCCTTCCAGGATATCGCCGAGCGCGATCATCGGCAGCGCGAGCAGGCCGAGGAAGCCGGGGATCAGATAGTAGATCTCGATCTTGTCGCCGAAGAAATGCAGGCCAACCATGCCCGCGACCATCAGCAGCGAGCCGGAGAGGATGGCGAAGATGCGGGCGGTCCCCGTCAGGCCGCGGATTTCCTCGAAGGCGCCGGATGCCTTGTATTGCGGCAGGAAGCGGACGATCGCGGTGTGGAAGCCGAGGCAGGAGAGATCGCCGAAGAGGACGATCAGCACCCAGATGAAGACGAAGATGCCATATTCCCACTCGCCCATCAGGCGCGCCAGGATGATCTGGGAAACGAAGGCGAGGGCGGCGCTGAGAATGCGGATTGCAAAGGCGGTCAGCGCCATGCGCTGGGCGGCCGCCTTGCCGTCACGTTCGGTCAGGACAGCAGCGAGCATGCGTAGAAGACGGCTGCCGGCCGGACGCAAGCTGGCGGGCAGCATTCTTTCAGCTGTTTCAATGACTGCCATAATGAACACGCACAACTCAGAACTCAGGCAAATCGTGTTCTCAGTCTTGCCAGATCAGGGTTAAGAAACGGTTGTGCGGGCGGCGTGTGCTCAACAGTGAAGTTGCCTGATCCACAAAAGAAAATGCCGCCCGGAGGCGGCATCTTCATCATCTTTTTCAGTCAATCACGCTTCGGCGAAAGCGCCGTGGCAATGCTTGAACTTCTTGCCCGAACCGCAGGGGCAGGGCTCGTTGCGGCCGACCTTGCCCCAGGTCGATGGATCGTTCGGATCGCGGTTTTCGGGCGCGACGATCACTTCGGATGCCTGGTAAATCGGCGCGAAATCGTTCTCGCCGGTGTCGGGATCCAGGTGCTGGGCCTGCATGACCGGAAGCTCCGGCTCGGCCGGTGCCTGCTGGACCAGCTCGACGCGCATCAGCTGTGCGGTAACCGCCTGGCGGAGGTTGTTCAGCAGCGACTGGAACAGCTCGAAGGCTTCGGACTTGTATTCCTGCAGCGGGTCGCGTTGCGCGTAGCCGCGGAAGCCGATGACCGAACGCAGGTGGTCGAGGTTGACGATGTGCTCGCGCCACAGGTGGTCGAGCGTCTGCATCAGGATCGAGCGCTCGACATAGCGCATGATGTCGTCGCCGAAACGCTCGGCCTTCTCGGTGAAGGCGGCGTTTGCAGCTTCGGTGATGCGCTCGCGGATATCGTCTTCGCCGATACCCTCTTCCTTGGCCCAGTCTTCGATCGGCAGGTCGAGGTTGAGAAGGTTTGCGACCTGTTCCTTGAGACCGGCAGCATCCCACTGTTCGGCGTAGGCGCGTTCCGGAATGTGCTTGTCGACGAGGTCTTCGATGACTTCGCGGCGCATATCCGAAACGGTCTCGGCGATGTTGGCGGCTTCCATCAGCTCCAGGCGCTGGTCGAAGATGACCTTGCGCTGGTCGTTGAGGACGTCGTCATACTTGAGCAGGTTCTTGCGGATGTCGAAGTTGCGGGCTTCGACCTTCTTCTGCGCGCGCTCGAGGGCCTTGTTGATCCAGGGATGGACGATTGCCTCGCCTTCCTTGAGACCGAGCTTCGTCAGCATGCCGTCCATACGGTCGGAGCCGAAGATGCGCATCAGGTCGTCCTGGAGCGACAGGTAGAACTTCGAGCGGCCCGGGTCGCCCTGACGGCCGGAACGGCCGCGCAGCTGGTTGTCGATACGGCGGCTTTCGTGGCGTTCCGTCGCGATGACGTAGAGACCGCCGGCGGCAAGCGCCTTTTCCTTCAGCTGCTTGATCTCGGCACGGATCGCCTCGACCTTGGCATCGTATTCTGGACCGTGCTCGACGCCTTCGAGTTCGCGCTCGACACGCATTTCGAGGTTGCCGCCGAGCTGAATGTCGGTACCGCGGCCGGCCATGTTCGTAGCAATCGTCACAGCGCCGGGAACACCGGCCTGGGCGACGATATAGGCTTCCTGCTCGTGGTAGCGGGCGTTCAGAACCTGGAAGTCCTTGAAGCCCTGCTTGCGCATCAGGTCGGCGAGCAGTTCGGACTTTTCGATCGAGGTGGTGCCGACGAGAACCGGCTGGCCGCGCTTCTGCGCGTCAGCGATCTCGGCGATGATCGCCTTGTACTTCTCTTCGAAGGTCCGGTAGACCTCGTCGTCTTCGTCGATACGCTGGATCGGCAGGTTGGTCGGCACTTCGACGACTTCGAGGCCGTAGATGTTGCCGAATTCTTCCGCTTCCGTCTGCGCCGTACCGGTCATACCGGCGAGCTTTCCGTACATGCGGAAGTAGTTCTGGAAGGTAATCTGCGCCAGCGTCTGGTTTTCAGGCTGGATCTTGACCTTTTCCTTGGCTTCGAGCGCCTGGTGCTGGCCTTCCGAATAACGGCGGCCCGGCATCATGCGGCCGGTGAACTCGTCGATGATGACGATCTCGTCGTTACGGACGATGTAGTCCTTGTCGCGCTGGAACAGCTTGTGGGCCTTCAGCGCGTTGTTGACGTGATGGACGATCGCGACGTTTTCGATGTCGTAAAGCGAAGCGCCCTTCAGCAGGCCGGCCTGCTTCAGGAGACCTTCGAGCTTTTCCGTGCCTTCTTCGGAGAAGTTGGCGGAACGCTGCTTCTCGTCGATTTCATAATCGCCGTCGGAGAGCAGTGGGATGAAGGCGTCGATCGTGTTGTAGAGATCGGAGCGGTCGTCGAGCGGGCCGGAAATGATCAGCGGCGTGCGCGCTTCATCGACGAGAATGGAGTCCACTTCGTCGACGATCGCGAAATTGTGGCCGCGCTGAACCATCTGGTTCTTCTCGTACTTCATGTTATCACGCAGATAATCGAAGCCGAGCTCGTTGTTGGTGGCGTAGGTGATGTCACAGTTGTAGGCGGCTGCGCGTTCCTCGTCGGAAAGACCGTGGACGATGACGCCCGTGGTCAGGCCGAGGAAGCCGTAGACCTTGCCCATGGTCGCCGCGTCGCGCTGCGCCAGGTAGTCGTTGACGGTGACGACGTGCACGCCCTTGCCGGAAAGCGCGTTCAGATAGACCGGCAGGGTTGCGACCAGCGTCTTACCTTCACCGGTCTTCATCTCGGCGATGTCGCCAGAGTGAAGGATCATGCCGCCGACGAGCTGTACGTCAAAAGGTCGCATGCCGAGAACACGGCGCGAGGCCTCGCGGACCACGGCAAAAGCCGGGATCAGGATGTCGTCGAGCGTCTTGCCATCAGCCAGCTGCTTGCGGAACTCGACCGTCTGTGCGGCGAGCTGCTCGTCGCTCAAGGCCTTCGTCTTCTCTTCGATGGCGCTGATTGCTGCGACTTTCGGCTGGAAAGACCGCACGCGACGGTCATTGGCAGAGCCAAATATCTTGCGGGCGATGCCGCCAAAGCTGACCATATGACTGGCCCTTTCTCATATTCTTCCCCGGCTTTTCTTATGCGCGCACCCAGCCGAAATTCAGGCGCACGCCTCGAAACGCCAGGAAACTGTTCTGGACGCGAGGTTGCGTGACAGATAAGAGGGGGGTCGAATGATGTCAACGGATTTGGCTGATATAGAAAGGCCACATTCCAGTGTTGAACGCTGTTTTAGGCTGGATTCACACGTGATGCTGAAGCCGGCGGTGTAACTCTGAAAGGTTATTTGATGTTGAGCTACAACAAACTTGCCGTGATGGCGGTCGCGACCTTCGTTGCGTTCCACGCGCCGGTCTACGCTGAAGACAAGCCGGACGCCGTCATCGCCAAGGTTGGCAACCTGGAAATTCATCAGTCGGAACTCGATCTGGCGATCGCCAATCTGGACCCGCAGCTCGCTCAGCTGCCGGACGATCAGAAGAAGGTCGCTGCCCTTTCTGCTGCCATCGATGTGAAGCTGCTGGCCGGTGATGCCGCTGCCGAAAAGCTCGACCAGACCGAAGAATTCAAGAAGCGCATGCAGTATCTTTCCGATCGCGAGCTGCACAATGCCTACTTCAAGAAGCACGTTGTCGACACCGTCACCGACGACGAAGTGAAGGCACGCTACGACAAGGAAGTCGCTGCGCTGCCGAAGCAGGAAGAAGTTCACGCCCGCCACATCCTGGTCAAGACCGAGGATGAAGCCAAGGACGTCATCAAGCAGCTCGACGCCGGCAAGGATTTTGCCGAACTCGCAAAGGAAAAGTCCACCGATCCGAACAAGGCTGACGGCGGCGATCTCGGCTATTTCACCAAGGGCCGCATGGTCAAGGAATTCGAAGACGCAGCCTTCGCGCTGGAAAAGGGCACCTACTCGAAGACCCCGGTGAAGACCGATTTCGGCTACCACGTCATCAAGGTCGAAGATAAGCGCGATGCACCGCCGCCGCCGTTCGACCAGGTCAAGGACCAGGTTCGTCAGCTCGTCATGCGCGACAAGTATCTTGCCCTTCTCGCTTCAGCGAAGGAAAAGTCCAAGGTCGACATCATGGACGAAACCCTTCGCAAGGGTTACGAGGATGCCAACAAGCAGCCGGCGCCGGGCGATGAGCCCGCCGTTCAGCCGCAGCAGTAATCATCATTCGGGCCCGGTTCTTCCGGGCCCTTCACTATCAGGCAGGTCCATCACAATGTCCGGTTCCGTTTCTCCGCTCGCCCCGAAGACCTTCGCATCCATGCCCGCGCTGCGCGGTGTGCGCATGGCGACCGCTGCCGCCGGGATCAAGTACAAGAACCGAACCGACGTACTGATGATGGTGTTCGACAAGCCGGCTTCGGTCGCGGGCGTCTTTACCCGCTCGAAGTGCCCGTCGGCGCCGGTCGATTTCTGCCGCAGCAATCTGCCGCACGGCATTGCCCGCGCCGTCGTCGTCAATTCCGGCAATGCCAATGCCTTTACCGGCCTCAAGGGCCGCGCAGCCACCGAGCTGACGGCGAAGTCCGCCGCGGCTGCCGTCGGCTGCGGCGAGAACGAAGTCTACCTCGCCTCGACCGGCGTTATCGGCGAGCCGCTGGATGCGACCAAGTTTTCCGGTGTTCTCGATGCCATGCATCGCGATGCGACCGGTGATTTCTGGTTCGAGGCAGCCAAGGCGATCATGACCACGGACACCTATCCGAAGGTCGCGACGCGCAGCGCCGAAATCGGCGGCGTCAAGGTGACGATCAACGGGATCGCCAAGGGCGCCGGGATGATCGCGCCCGACATGGCGACGATGCTTTCCTTCGTCGTGACCGATGCCGATATCGCTCCGGCCGCGCTGCAGGCGATGCTGTCGGAAGGCGTCGGCCCGACCTTCAACTCGATGACCGTCGATAGCGACACCTCGACCTCCGATACGTTGATGCTGTTTGCAACCGGCGCCGCAGCGGCTGACGGTCAGGCGCGCGTCGAGCGCACCGACGATGCCCGTCTTGCGACCTTCCGCGTCGCGCTCAACGAAGTGCTCAAGGATCTGGCGCTGCAGGTCTGCCGCGACGGCGAAGGCGCGACCAAGATGCTCGAGATCACCGTGACCGGCGCAGAGAGCGATGCGGCGGCCAAGCGGATCGCCCTGTCGATCGCCAATTCGCCGCTGGTCAAGACGGCGGCTGCCGGCGAGGACGCCAATTGGGGCCGTATCGTCATGGCTGTCGGCAAGGCCGGCGAAATGGCGGATCGCGACCGTCTGGCGATCTGGTTCGGCGATGTACGCGTTGCCGTCAACGGCGAGCGCGACCCGGGCTACTCGGAAGAGGCTGCGTCGAACGTCATGAAACAGCAGGATATTCCGGTTAAAGTCGACATCGGTCTCGGTAAAGGTCAGGCAACGGTCTGGACCTGCGACCTCACTAAGGAGTATGTGGCGATCAACGGTGACTACCGGAGCTGATCGTTCATTGACTGAGACTTCTTCAAAGACGGCAAACCTGCCGCTCGTTCGCAGGCTGGAAGCAGTTGGTTTCCGGGCGTGGCCCGCTTCGTCCGTGCAGTATGACGGCAGCTGGCAGGTACGGCTGACGGCGGGTCATCCCTCGAACCGTCTGAATTCCATCGTGCCCCTCGATCCGTCCGATCATCGCGATATCGAGATCCGCCTGGAAAAGGCGAGCAGGAAGTTCGAAGCCTATGGCCGTCCGGCCGTGCTGCGGCAGACGCCGCTCTGCACGCCGCTGCTCGTCGACCTGGTCGCCGAGCAGAACTGGACGCATTTCGACGAGACGATCGTCATGACCTGCGATCTGACGCAGGCCGATCTTCCAGATACCCTCGACCATCTGCCGACGCATGATATCGGTCGCTTCGTCGATGCCAATCTCTCGACTGACCAGGTCTCGCCGCGGCTGAAGGCGGCGCTGGCCGAAGTCATCAACGCGATCAAGCCGCCGTCCGGCCTGTTCATGATCGAGGATCCGGCATCGGGACCGCTGGCGACGGTTCTTTGCGTGCAGGACAACGATCTGGCCGGCATCATGTCGCTGTCGGTCGCCCGGGAGCGCCGGCGCGAAGGTCTCGGTCTCGAAATTCTGACATCGGCTCTTCGCTGGGCGCGTATGCGCAGTGCCCGCACCGGCTGGCTTCAGGTCAAGGCCGATAACGCGCCGGCTCTTGCACTCTACGACCGCCTCGGCTTCCGTGAAGCCTATCGCTACAGCTACTGGCGTAAGGCGCTCTGACGATGAGCGATGCCGGCAAGAAAATTCTCCTGGTTGCTGCCTGCGCGCTGATCGATTCCGACGGGCGCATTCTTCTGGCGCAGCGGCCGGAAGGAAAATCGCTTGCCGGTCTTTGGGAATTTCCGGGTGGCAAGGTCGAGCCGGGCGAGACGCCGGAAGAGTGCCTGGTGCGCGAGCTCGAAGAGGAGCTTGGCATCAAGACCAAGGTCGCCTGCCTGGCGCCGCTGACATTTGCCAGCCACAGCTACGACACATTTCATCTGCTGATGCCGCTTTATGTCTGCCGCCGCTATGAGGGCATGCCGCAAAGCCGGGAAGGGCAGGCGCTGAAATGGGTCAAGCCCATGCAATTGCGTGATTATCCCATGCCGCCGGCCGACGAGCCGCTGATCCCGATGCTGCAGGATCTACTTTAGGGATTTCTCACTATTTGCTTTCACGGACGGTTTTTGTCTGTGGATATTAATCGATCGTTTAACACCTTCTGCCAAAGATCGGCCTCAATCAAGCAACTGGCGTGTGTGTATGAAGGCTTGACGCATGGTCGACGACGATTTCTGGAAAGCGGTTAGAGAAAAACAGCAAGGCTCGAATGCTTCACGCAGGACGGGCGCGCTCAATCTTGCCTTGCTCTTCGGCACCGCCGCCGTGGCGCTCACCCTCATCCTCACCCCGATGCTGGCCGACAAGTCGAAGTCGAGCGTTTTCGCAAGCGTTCCCTCCGACTTCGACAACATCACCACCGGCTCGATCCCCAAGACCGAGAACGGCAAGCGTTACACGATCCGCCGCAGCGTGCTCCAGGAAACTCCGGGCTCCGTCTGCGTCGTTCAGGGATACGGCTCGGGGGCTGGCTGCTGATGGAAGATCAAATGGCTGATGCGCCGCTTTCTGCGGGAAGGGTTGGGATGATGCGTTCTCTGAAAGCCTTGATCGCCGACATCCGCGGCGCAACTGCTGTTGAGTATGGTCTTCTGGCCGCGCTGATCTCGGTCGGCATCATCGCCGGTGTCGGCACCTTCGGCAACAATCTTCAGAACACGTTCACGAGCGTCAGCAATACGCTCGCCTCGCACAGCCAGTAAGCTTCGGCTCTACTGCTTCAGCTTGTGCTCTTCGACCCGGAGAGCATCGGCGAGACGCGCCTTGGCCGATCCCGGCTGCAAAGGTTTCTGCTGGCTCTCGTGCGGAGCCCATCCCGAGACATAGATAATCGAGAATGTCGCGCGGATCCGGCCATCAGGATCGGAATAGCGTTCGGCATAGATCTCGGCGGCACGCAGGAAGAAGGCGCGTGAGAGCGGCTTGCGGCTGCGGGCGGCGAGCGGGTTCGCCATGCCCATGGCGCGCAGATCCTTCATCAGCGGAAAGATCGAGTCGTAGCGCACTGTATAGCTCTCGGCGTCGATGACCGGCAGCGAGAAACCGGCGCGCTGCAACAGGCTGCCGACATCGCGGACATCTGCGAAGGGAATGACGCGAGGGCTGGCGCCGCCGGTCATTTCGGCTTCGGTAGCAAGCAGCACGTCGCGCAGTTCCTGCAGCGTGCCCGCGCCAGGGATAGCCGCAAGAAAGAGGCCGTCGGGCTTCAATGCGCGGCGGATCTGGATGAAGACGCCGGGCGTATCGTTGGTCAGGTGCAGGCTGAGCGGGGCAATGATGAGGTTGGCCGATTGCGGCTCGAGCGGAACGTCTTCGAGGGGGGCGACGAAGGCGACCTCTCCCTCGGCGCCGTAGGCTGCCTCTGCTTCGACGCGGTCCAATTGACCGATCTTGCCGAGCGCCAGCGCCGCCTTGGCCGCGGTGCCGGTCGCGCCATGCAGTTCGACGGCGCGATCGAACTGCCGCTCCACGACGGACAGGCGTTCGGCAAGCTCGGTTGCGGCGATGTCGAGAAGGAAGGCGGCGTTGTGGTCGCCGTTCTTCAGCGCCCGGTGACGGTGGGCGGCGATCGCGGCTCTATCGAAAATGATATCCATGGCGATGTGCATAGTCCCGTCACCGGCAGGCGGCAAGACGGATTTTCCTTTTGGCCGGAAGCGGCTACTCTCGCTCCATGGGGGCAATCGATTTCGGCAAAGCAGCGCGGTCAGGCTGGGCGCATCTTGCGCGACCCTTCCATGCGCTTGCCGACCTCGTCTATCCGCCGGCCTGTGCTGCCTGCGGTACGATGACATCAGGGCATCGCGGGCTCTGTTCCAAATGCTGGGCGGGCGTGCGCTTCATCGAGAGGCCCTATTGCGAGGTGCTGGGGTCGCCATTCTCTCACGATCTCGGAGGGGGTATCCTAAGTGCGCAGGCGATTGCCGACCCGCCACCCTTCGATCGTCTGCGCTCCGCCGCCGTTCACGACGAGGCGGTCCGCAATCTGGTCCACGGGCTGAAATATCGCGACCGCGTCGATCTTGCGCCGATGATGGCGGGCTGGATGCTGCGGGCGAGCGATGGCACCGTTGAAGCCTGCGATGCGGTCATTCCGGTGCCGCTGCACCGGTCGCGAATGCTGTCGCGCAAGTTCAACCAGGCGGCGGAGCTTGCGCGGCATCTGGCCTGTCTCTCGGGCAAACGGCTGTTCCCCGCCACTTTGCTGCGAGTCAAGCGAACCGAACAGCAGGTGGGACTTGGGGCAAGGGCGCGCGAGGAAAATGTACGCGGAGCCTTTGCGATCGCGCGCGGGCGGGAAAACGATGTCTTCGGCAAGCGGATCGTGCTCGTCGATGATGTCTATACGACCGGCGCGACAGTGGCTGCAGCGACCCGCGCTCTGCGCAAGGCAGGTGCCTCCGACATCACTGTTTTGACCTTTGCAAGGGCCCTGCAAGAACCTATATGACAAGAAGAAAACAGGCCCGTCTGGAGACCGGAATATGGTACCCGTCACGATCTATACACGGCAGTTCTGCGGCTACTGCGCCCGCGCCAAGTCCCTGCTCGAAGAGAAGGGTGTCGATTACGTCGAGCATGATGCGACGTTCTCGCCTGATCTGCGCCAGGAGATGATTGGCAAATCGAACGGCCGCGCGACCTTCCCGCAGATTTTCATCGGCAGTGAGCATGTTGGCGGTTGCGACGATCTCTTCGCGCTTGATCGCGCCGGCAAGCTTGATCCGATGCTGGCGGCCTGAGGGTAGCACCATGGTCTTCAAGGCAGCAGCCGTTCAAATGTGCTCGGGCGTCGATCCGGCGCGCAATGCCATGTCGATGGCACGGCTTGTCCGCGAGGCTGCGGCTCAAGGCGCGACCTATGTTCAGACGCCCGAAATGACCGGGATGCTGCAGCGTGATCGCTCCGCAGCCAAAGCGGTGCTGCGCGGTGAAGCCGACGATATCATCGTGCGGACCGCTTCGGAGCTTGCGGCCGAGCTCGGCATCTATATACATGTCGGCTCGACGGCGATCGCGCTCGACGATGGCAAGATGGCCAATCGCGGCTTTCTGTTCGGCCCCGATGGCAAGGTGCTGAACCGCTACGACAAGATCCACATGTTCGATGTCGACCTCGACAATGGCGAGAGCTGGCGTGAAAGCGCGGCCTACCGGCCGGGCTCGGAAGCCCGTGTCGTGTCGCTGCCATTTGCCGAGATGGGTTTCACCATCTGCTACGACGTCCGGTTTCCCGCGCTCTTCCGGGCGCAGGCGGTTGCCGGTGCCGAAGTGATGACGGTTCCTGCCGCCTTCACGAGGCAGACCGGCGAAGCGCATTGGGAAATCCTGCTGAGGGCCCGTGCCATCGAGAACGGCGTCTTCGTTATCGCAGCCGCGCAGGCCGGCGTTCATGAGGACGGGCGCGAGACCTTCGGTCATTCGATGATCATCGATCCCTGGGGCCGGGTGCTGGCATCTGCCGGGGGCACCGGCGAGGCCGTTGTTCTGGCGGAGATCGATCCGGCTGCCGTGAAGGCTGCGCATGACAAGATCCCGAACCTGAAGAACGGCCGGGAATTCTCGATCGAGAAGATACCGGGGGCGGTGAAGGGAGGCGTTGCCGCTTGATCCGCTATTCCCTCAGTTGTGAGAATGCCCACGAGTTCGAAGGCTGGTTTTCCGAGAGCGCCGATTTCGACAGGCAGGTGGCGTCCGGTTTCCTGACCTGCCCCGTCTGCCATTCGGGCTCGATCTCGAAGGTGCTCATGGCGCCGTCCGTCTCCACCGCACGCAAGAAGGACGAGATCAAGACCGTCGCCATGGACGCGATGCGCCGTGAAGCGTTTCAGAAGCTCAAGGATGCCGTTGCTCAGGTGAAGGCGAATTCCGAAGATGTCGGGACGCGCTTCCCAGAGGAGGCGCGTAAGATCCACTACGGCGAAGCCGATGCGCGCGGCATTATCGGCCAGGCAACGGCCAACGAGGCCCAGGAACTGATCGAGGAGGGCATCGAGATCGCTGCCCTGCCCGTCCTACCTGACGATGTGAACTGACATGCAGTCCGCGCGCCTCGCCTTCTACAATTTCGGGCTTCATGTGGCGCCGGCTGATAGTGAGGCGGTTCGCGGCTTCATGCTGCGCGAACCCGCAAATTTCGAAGCAGCGGCGCGAGCGCAGGGCTTCCTGGGGCGTTCGGGTTATCCGGGCATACCCGGTACGCGAAGCTGGGGCGTTCAGGTTTTTCCGAGATATATCGAAGGCAGCGGCTTCACCACCGCGCCGTCCTCATTGTCGCTCTGGGCCGATATCGAGTCCTTGATGGCCTTCAGCTATAACGGCGTGCATGCCGACGCGTTGAAGAATGCCCGGGCCTGGAATGCCCGGCAGAGCTGGCCGCCGCTGGTTTTGTGGTGGGTTTCGGCCACGCATCGGCCAGACTGGCAGGAGGGCGCCTCGCGGCTTGAATATCTCGACGATCACGGACCGAGCGCGTATGCGTTCAACTTCAAGCAGCCTTATGGTCCTGACGGCGAGGAAATCCATCGACCGCGAACGGGTGAAGGAGCTTGCTGCGCAAAACGCCACGCGCCAGCAGGATCTCTTGGAACTCGTCAGTAAATTGAAGGTCTGATTGCTCAGGCCGGGCGCTTTGCCAGAAGCATGTAATTCACGTCCATGTCCTTCGACAGATTCCACTGGTTGGCCAGAGGATTGAAGAAGACGCCGGTGCGGTCGATGATTTCGAGGCCGGAGGCAGTCATCGGCCCTTCCAGTTGTTCGGGACGAACCAGCTTTTCATATTGATGCGTGCCGCGCGGCAGCCAGCGCAGGATGTTTTCGGCCGCGAATATCGCGAGCGCGGCGGCCTTCATCGTGCGGTTGATGGTGGCGACGAACATCATACCGCCGGGGCGGACCATCCTGGAGCAGGTCGATATGAAGAACTCGACATCGGCAACGTGCTCGACGACTTCCATGTTCAGGACGATATCGAAGGTCTCGCCGGCTTCGGCGAGTTGCTCGGCCGTGACAGGACGGTAGTCGACGGAAACGCCCGACGCCTTCGCATGGGTGGAGGCGATGCCGATATTCTTTTCCGAGGGGTCGGCGCCGACGACGGTGGCGCCCATCCGCGCGACCGGCTCGGACAGCAGGCCGCCGCCGCAGCCGATGTCGAGAACGCGCAGGCCTTCCAGCGGCTTCGGGCTTTTCGGATCGAGCCCGAAATTCTCCGCCGCCTTGTCGCGGATGTAGGTCAGCCGCACCGGGTTGAACTTGTGCAGCGGCTTGAACTTGCCGGTCGGGCTCCACCACTCAGCCGCCATCGCCGAGAAGCGGTCCACTTCGCTCTGGTCGATCGTGCTCTTTGCGGCTTCGCTCATGGGTCTGCTCCTTGCGTCAGTCATGAGTGAAGTCGGACGATCGGCGGCATAAGTCAAGGGGCGGGAAGCCGCGGGACAGAGAGCCGCGCCTCCAGCGCCGCAGCCATCGACAGCACGCTTTCATCCGCAAAGCGGCGACCGACGATCTGCAGGCCGACAGGCAGGCCGTTGGATGCCAGGCCGACCGGAAGCGACAGGGCGGGAAGCTGCGGCAGCATGTTGAAGGGACAGGTCATGTCGAGACCAATGAAACGGCCATCCGGACCGGTCGCGACATAATCGTCGTCGCATTCGGTGACCAGCGGGGCGGTAACGGCGCAGGTCGGGCACAGCAGCGCGTCGTAATTTGCGAAGAGGGCGGCCATGTCGCGCCACATACGGGTGCGCAGCAGTTCGACGCGCTTATAGGCGGTGGCGTTCATCGCCAGCCCGCGCTCGATCATCGAGACGACGGCCGGATCCATCTTGTCGCGGTAGGTCTCGATCGTCTCGCCGAAGAAGCCGGACATGAAGACGCACCAGAGGTCGAACCATTCGTCGTTGACGGCGCGTGTCCATTGCATCGGCACTTCATCGACCGTTGCCCCGGCGCGGCGCAGCTCTTCGGCCGCCTGGCGGACAAGCCGTTCGACTTCGGGTTCCACTTGGTAATAGCCGAGATCGACCGACAGGGCGAAGCGCTTGCCTGCGAGGTTGCCATTGCGGGCAACGTGGGAGACGAAGCCGACCGGCAGCGACGAGATGTCCTCGTCGCTCGGTCCGCAGGTCGCTTCCATGAAGGAGACGGCATCGCCGACGGTGCGGGCGAGCGGGCCGAAATGCGAGATGTTGTCGAAGACGCTCGGCAGGATGGTCATCGGGATGCGGCCGATGCTGGCCTTGAGGCCGACCGTGCCGCTCAAGGCCGCGGGTATGCGGACCGAGCCGCCCATATCCGTACCCTCGGCGAAGGGCACGACGCCGGTTGCGACTGCAACGGCAGAGCCGCCGGAAGAGCCGCCGGAGGTACGCTCCGGGTCCCACGGATTGCGGGTGATGCCCCAGCGGGGGCTATGGGTGAAGCTGGCATAGGCGAATTCCGGGGTCGTCGTCTTGCCCATCAGGATGCCGCCGGCATCCTGAAGGCGGCGGACGACGAGGGCGGTCTCGTCGGGGATCCGGTCACCCTGGGTCCAGGAGCCGAGGGTCGTCAGGTCTCCCTTGGTGGGGGTCATGTCCTTGGCAGCGAAGGGGACGCCGTGAAGGGGGGCGGTCGCTTCGCCGCGCGCTGCGGCCCGGTCGGCGACCTTGGCGGCTTCCAGCGCCTGTTCCTCGCGGATCACCGTGAAGGGGTTGAGCGTCGCGTTGACGGCCCTGGCACGGCGGATCGATTCAGCAACGACTGATTCCGACGAGAAACTCCCTTCGCGAATGCCGCGTGCGATCTCCGTCGCCGGGAGGTCGAGCGGGTGGGAGGCGGATTGTTCGGCCGCGTTCTTGGTCATGTCTGTGTGTTCCATCGGGGTCATTGCATTTCGCTTTGAAAGAGTGCTTGCTGTGCCGGAAGCCGTCTACGGCTTTTCATTGCCAGGACAATTCATGAATTCCGTTTCGAGACCAACTTCCCAGATGCCGTCCTTCGACGTCTGGAATGCTGCTCTCGCGCAGGCTGCGAACGCCATCGGCTCGCGGGCCTTTCCGGATGCGCTTGCCGCAGCGCTCAGGCTGCTGGCGCCGTTCCAGATGATGAACGGCTTCATCTATTCGCCCGATGGCCATGCCTTCGATCTCTATAACGAGAAGATCGTTGCCGAGAGGTCGCTGATCGTCGACCGGTATCTGGCGGGTGCCTTCGTGCTCGATCCCTTCTATGACGCGATCCGTGCCGATGGCGGCGCGCGGATGATCGTGATGCGCGAGATCGCGCCCGATGATTTTGCGCAGACCGAATATTTCCGCCTGCATTACGCGACGACCGAGATCATCGACGAGATCGGTTTCGTTCTGGCGCTTGAGAGCGGCTATATCGCCGTGCTGTCTCTGTCGCGCACGGGCAATGCAGCGCTGTTTTCCGAAGAGGACCTGCAGCGGCTGCGTTCGGCCACATTGCTCGTCTGCGCGCTTGGAAGCCGTCACTGGTTCCATGTCTCGGGCCTGTCGCTGGAAATCAAGAATGCCGCGCCAGCCGCACGGATCGAACATCCGCTGCTGACCAAGCGTGAACTCGAGATCGTGACGCTGATCCTCAAGGGACATTCCAACCTCTCGCTTGCCGCCGTTCTCGAGCTTTCGCCCAACACCGTGAAGGTGCATCGCCGGCAGATCTACTCGAAACTCAACATTTCCAGCCAGGCCGAGCTCTTCCGCCTGTTCCTGGCTTAGCCCGGCCGTTTCCGGCCGGGCCGCTTTTCGAAGCTTATTCTGCGAAATCCATTTCGGGAGGTGCAGACTGGAAGAAGCGTGTCAGGTAGGCGAGATAGCCGACACCGATGACCAGCCAGATCAGGCCGAGAACCTTGGCATGCTCGTCGAGGTTCCAGAGCAGGAAGAGATCGCAGACCGCGGCGAGCGCCGGGATGACGAGACCGATCAGCGCGCCGAGCGGCTTCACTTGCTGGTCGCCTTTCACATAGAGAGCGATGACAGAGATATTGACCGCGGTGAAGGCGAGGAATGCGCCGAAGTTGATGAAGGAGGTCGAGGTCGTCACGTCCATGGTCAGCGCCAGCAGGCCGACGATGCCGACGAGCACGAGGTTGATGACAGGCGTGTGCCACTTCGGATGCAGGCTGCCGAAGATCGAAGACGGCAGAACGCTGTCACGGCCCATGGCGAAGAGCAGGCGGCCGACGCTGGCCTGGGCGGCGAGGCCCGAGGTGAACTGCGCGACGACGAGCGTTGCGAGGAAGATGGTGACGAAAAGGTCGCCGCCGATCGTCTTGGCGATTTCGCTTGCGGCGGCATCGACGGAGACGAAGTCCATTCCCGGATGCGCAAGCTGGGTGACATAGGCCGCGACGACGAAGATCAGGCCGCCGGCAAGCGCGGTGATCAGGATGGCGCGGGGCATGGTGCGCTTGGCATCCTTGGTTTCCTCGGTCAGCGTCGAGACGGCGTCGAAGCCGAGGAAGGAATAGGCGGCGATTGCAGCACCGGCGATCGATGCCGAGAAGGGCACGTCAGCCTTGAAGAATGGCGTTGCCGAGACGAGGCCGCCCGGGCCGCTGGCAGCCATAACATAGCGGGCCGCGAGGAAGACGAAGGCGATCAGGACGGCGAGCTGCACCAGCATCAGGATGAAGTTGACGCGGTTTGCGAAGGCGATGCCGACGACGTTGACCAGGGTGGTCAGCAGGATGAAGCCAATGATCCAGACATAGGCCGGGATGGTCGGGAAGGCCGAGGTCAGATAGGCCGCACCGATCAGCCATATGACCATCGGCAGGAAGAAATAGTCGAGCAGGACCGCCCAGCCGACGAGGAAGCCGATGCTCGGGCTCAGCGAGCGGCGGGCATAGGTGTAGGCGGAACCGGCGACCGGATAGACGCGGGCCATGACGCCGTAGCTGATGGCGGTGAGCAGGATGGCGGCAGCCGCTACGAGATAGGCCATGGCCGTCGTGCCCTGGCTTGCGGCGGCAAGTGCGCCGAACGTGCCGAAGACGATCATCGGCGTCATATAGGCCAGACCAAAAAGCACAACGGACCAGAGGCCCAGTGTGCGGTCGAGTTTTACTGTGTCATTCATGTTCCGCCTCCGCGAAGAGTTGTTGATTGATCTTCCCGGGAGCTGCGCAGGGCAATTCGTTTAGCTGTTCCGCGCAGGTCACCGCCCGCATTTTTTATTTATGAAGAAAAGATGAACGAGCGGGCGGAGATCGAACATAACCCCAAGGTGTTATGGGGAGCGGCTGCCGGAGACGTCAACAGCCGCCGGGAAAAGCCTCTGCCGCCGATCGCGGAAAACTTTGCTAAACCGTACCGCCAAACGCCAATTGGCGACCTTGCCACCCCCATGCAAAGCCGCTAAGAGACGCCCAACTTGAGCCCTTGGGCGCCAAGGCTTTAGAAGCGTTCCAGAACTCCCAATTCGAGCGCTCCGGCCTATGGTCCGACCGGCTCCTGATGCCGGGTCTGGCAATCGTCTCTCCCGGTGGTTTGTCAATGGCGCATGATCGGCCGGAGAAATCCGCTCGCGGCCCCCGGCGCTGGCTGTGGTAGAGGCTTATGGCACGCATCGTTATGAAATTCGGCGGAACTTCCGTCGCCGATCTGGACCGCATCAAGAACGTTGCCCGCCATGTGAAACGTGAAGTGGACGCGGGCCACGAAGTCGCGGTCGTGGTTTCGGCCATGTCGGGCAAGACCAACGAGCTCGTCGGCTGGGTGCAGAACATGCCGAAGGTCGTGGGCGCCAATTCTCCGTTTTACGATGCGCGCGAATATGACGCCGTCGTCGCCTCGGGCGAACAGGTCACGGCCGGTCTGCTGGCAATCGCGCTGCAGGCGATGGATATCAATGCGCGCTCCTGGCAGGGCTGGCAGATCGCCATCCGTACGGACAACGCCCATGGCGCCGCCCGCATCCAGGAAATCGACGGTGCCGATATCGTCAAGCGCATGGGCGAAGGCCAGGTCGCCGTCATTGCCGGCTTCCAGGGCATCGGCCCGGACAATCGCATCGCGACGCTCGGCCGAGGCGGTTCCGATACGTCGGCCGTCGCCGTCGCCGCGGCGCTGAAGGCTGATCGCTGCGACATCTATACCGATGTCGACGGCGTCTACACGACCGACCCGCGCATCGTGCCGCAGGCGCGCCGCCTGAAAAAGATCGCCTTCGAAGAAATGCTCGAAATGGCATCGCTCGGTGCCAAGGTTCTGCAGGTCCGCTCGGTGGAACTTGCCATGGTGCACAAGGTTCGTACCTTCGTGCGCTCCTCTTTCGAAGATCCCGATGCTCCGGGCATGGGTGACTTCTTGAATCCGCCCGGAACGCTGATTTGTGACGAGGATGAAATCGTGGAACAGGAAGTAGTCACCGGCATCGCCTATGCCAAGGATGAGGCTCAGATCTCGCTTCGCCGTCTTGCCGACCGGCCGGGTGTTTCCGCCGCGATCTTCGGACCGCTGGCCGAGAACCACATCAATGTCGACATGATCGTCCAGAACATTTCTGAAGACGGCTCGAAGACCGACATGACGTTCACGGTTCCGTCGGGCGATGTCGACAAGGCGATCAAGGTCCTGTCCGACAACAAGCCGGCGATCGGCTACGATGTCGTGCAGCACGAATCGGGCCTGGTGAAAGTATCGGTTATCGGCATCGGCATGCGTTCGCACGCTGGCGTTGCAGCGACGGCCTTCCGCGCGCTCGCGGAAAAGGGTATCAACATCAAGGCGATCACCACGTCGGAGATCAAGATTTCGATCCTGATCGACGGCCCGTATGCGGAACTCGCTGTCAGAACTTTGCATTCCTGCTACGGTCTCGATAAGAATTGATTCCCAGCGGGCGGGCCGCCCCTTCGACATGAAGAGATGCGGCCGGTTTGCTGGCCGCATTAGGCATTTGTTTCGGGGAGCTTGAGACGCAATGAGAGACCTGTCCGGCGGTCCGCGCGTACTGCTCAAGCGGTTGCGCGAGTTGATGGCGGAGCCGCTGGAGCCGCAGGAGCGACTCGACCGGATCGTACGCCAGATTGCCAGCAACATGGTGGCGGAGGTTTGCTCGGTCTACGTGCTGCGCGCCGACGGCGTCCTCGAGCTTTACGCAACCGAAGGTCTGAACAAGGAAGCCGTCCACCTTTCGCAATTGAAGATGGGGCAAGGCCTCGTCGGTACGATTGCCGCTTCCGCGCAACCGCTCAATCTTTCCGATGCGCAATCGCATCCGGCCTTCCGTTACCTGCCGGAAACCGGCGAAGAGATCTATCACTCCTTCCTCGGCGTGCCGATCCTGCGCACGGGCCGTTCGCTCGGCGTTCTCGTCGTCCAGAACAAGGCGAGCCGCAACTATCGCGACGAAGAGCTCGAAGCGCTCGAGACGACGGCGATGGTGCTTGCCGAGATGATCGCCACCGGCGAGCTCAAGAAGATCACCAAGCCCGGCCTCGAACTCGACCTGACGCGTTCCGTCACCATCGACGGCGACACCTATAATGAAGGCATCGGCCTCGGTTACGTCGTGCTGCACGAGCCGCGCATCGTCGTCACCAACCTGCTGAACGAGGATTCCGAAAAGGAAATCCGCCGCCTCGCCGAAGCCATGGGTTCGTTGCGGCTGTCGATCGATGACATGCTGTCGCGCCGTGACGTGTCGATGGAGGGCGAGCATCGCGAGGTTCTCGAGACCTACCGCATGTTCGCCCACGATCAGGGCTGGGTGCGCAAGCTGGAAGAGGCGATCCGCAACGGCCTGACGGCGGAAGCCGCGGTCGAGAAGGTGCAGTCGGACACCAAGGCGCGAATGATGCGCCTCACCGACCCGTATCTGCGCGAGCGGATGCATGATTTCGAGGACCTGGCGAACCGCCTGCTGCGCCAGCTGACAGGCTATACCGGCCGCACCACGGCTGATGGCTTCCCGAACGATGCGATCATCTTTGCGCGCGCCATGGGCGCCGCCGAGCTGCTCGATTATCCGCGTGCCAATGTTCGCGGTCTCGTGCTTGAGGAAGGAGCGGTTACCAGCCACGTCGTCATCGTCGCGCGTGCCATGGGCATTCCCGTTATCGGTCAGGTTGCCGGTGTCGTGGCGCTTGCCGAAAATGGTGATGCGGCGATCGTCGATGGCGATGAGGCGCATGTGCACCTGAGGCCGATGCAGGATTTGCAGCGCTCCTACGAGGAGAAGGTCCGTTTCCGCGCCCGCCGCCAGGAGCAGTTCCGTGCGCTTCGCGCCGTCGAGCCGCTGACCAAGGATGGCAAGCGGATTGCGCTTCAGATGAATGCCGGCCTGCTGGTCGACCTGCCGCAGCTCGCCGAATCCGGTGCTGAAGGCATTGGTCTGTTCCGCACAGAGCTGCAGTTCATGATCGCCTCGACCATGCCGAAGGCGGAAGAGCAGGAAGCCTTTTACCGCAACGTGCTGAAGCAGGCGGCAGGACGCCCCGTGACCTTCCGCACGCTCGATATCGGCGGTGACAAGGTCGTTCCCTATTTCCGCGGGCATGAGGAAGAAAATCCGGCGCTCGGATGGCGCGCGATCCGCCTGTCACTCGACCGGCCGGGTCTCTTGCGCACGCAACTGCGCGCCATGCTGAAGGCCGCCGCCGGCACCGAGCTGAAGATCATGGTGCCGATGGTGACCGAGGTTTCGGAGCTGAAGGCGGTCCGCGAGCTCCTGCAGAAGGAAGTGCAGCACCTCTCGCGCTTCGGCCACGGCCTGCCGCGCAAGCTGCAGTTCGGCGCGATGCTCGAGGTTCCGGCGCTGCTCTGGCAGCTGGACGAGTTGATGGAGGCGGCTGACTTCGTTTCGGTCGGTTCCAACGACCTGTTCCAGTTCGCGATGGCTGTCGATCGCGGCAATGCGCGCGTGTCCGACCGTTTTGACACGCTGGGCCGCCCGTTCCTGCGGATTCTGCGCGATATCACGCGTGCCGGCGAGCGCAACAATACGACCGTGACGCTCTGCGGCGAACTCGCCGGCAAGCCGATCTCGGCAATGGCTTTGATGGGGATCGGGTTCCGCTCGGTATCGATGTCGCCGGCCTCTATCGGCCCGGTGAAGGCGATGCTGCTCGGGCTCGACGTGACGGCGCTCGCCAAGGTCATGGACGAGGCGCTTGACGATACGCATGGCACGGAATCGATGCGCGACATTCTTGTCCGCTTCGCCAGCAGCCACAATATTCCCCTTTAGACAACGATAAGAAGAATTGGAGTGAAGGGTGGCGAAGCTTCCCCTTGAAAAGATGCGCGAGCTGGAACGCCGCTTCGGCGAGATCGAAGCGCGCATGTCCGCCGGTCCTGCGGCCGACGTCTATGTGAAGCTCGCCTCCGAATATTCCGAGCTGCAGCCCGTGGTCGGCAAGATCCGCGCCTATCAGAAGGCCGTGGCCGAGTTTGCCGATCTGGAAGCGATGCTGGAAGACAAGTCCGTCGATCGCGAGATGCGCGATCTCGCCGAGCTTGAATATCCTGACGTCAAGGAGCGCATCGAGGGGCTGGAGCAGGAAATCCAGATCCTGCTCTTGCCGAAGGATGCGGCCGACGAGAAGAGCGCCATCCTGGAAATCCGCGCCGGAACCGGTGGGTCGGAAGCAGCGCTTTTTGCCGGCGATCTTTTCCGGATGTACGAGCGCTTTGCTGCTGCGAATAACTGGAAGGTTGAGGTTCTCTCTTCGAGCGACGGCGAAGCCGGCGGCTTCAAGGAAATCATCGCGACGATCACCGGCCGCGGCGTGTTCGCCAAGCTGAAATTCGAATCCGGTGTGCATCGCGTGCAGCGCGTGCCGGAAACGGAAGCGGGCGGGCGCATTCACACGTCGGCGGCGACCGTTGCAGTTCTGCCGGAAGCCGAAGAGATCGATATCGAAATCCGGCCGGAAGACATTCGCATCGATACGATGCGCTCGTCGGGTGCCGGCGGCCAGCACGTCAATACGACCGACTCCGCGGTGCGCATCACGCACCTGCCGACCGGCATCGTCGTCACCAGCTCCGAAAAATCGCAGCACCAGAACCGCGCTAAGGCGATGCAGGTGCTGCGTTCGCGGCTCTATGACGCCGAACGCCAGCGGGCGGACAGCGAACGGTCGGCCGACCGCAAGAGCCAGGTCGGGTCCGGCGACCGCTCGGAGCGCATCCGCACCTATAATTTCCCGCAGGGCCGCGTCACCGACCACCGTATCAACCTGACGCTCTATAAGCTCGACCGGATGATGGTCGGCGAAATCGACGAAGTGGTCGATGCGCTGCTGGCCGACTATCAGGCAAGCCAGCTTGCCAGCCTCGGCGAACAGCAATGACGGCAAGCGGGCGAACGGTCTCGGCGATCCTTTCCGGCGCCCGCAGCCGCTTCACGGAAGCGGGCGTTGCCGATCCGGCCACCGATGCCCGCCTGCTGATCTCGGGCCTGCTCGGCCTGTCGTCGACGGAGATGCTGACGCGGGCCAATGATGTTCCCGATGCCGAGAAGATCGCCGTGATCGAGGCGGCGATCGAACGCCGCCTGCAGCACGAGCCGGTTCATCGCATTCTTGGCGAGCGTGAATTCTACGGTCTGCCGCTGTCGCTTTCGGCCGAAACGCTGGAGCCGCGGCCGGATACGGAAATTCTCGTCGATACGATGCTTCCGTATTTGAGAACCCTTGCAAGTGAGGGCGGCGATCTCCATATCCTGGATATCGGAACGGGAACGGGCGCCATATGTCTGGCACTGTTGAGCGAGCTTCCACAAGCCAAAGGGACCGGTAGCGATATATCGGCCGACGCGCTTCAAACGGCTACGGCCAATGCGAAGCGGAACGGGTTTAAGGAGCGGTTCCGGGCAATACAATCCAGCTGGTTTGACAATATCGATGGACGCTTTCACGCGATCGTCTCAAATCCGCCCTATATTGCCTCCAAGGTCATTCACGATCTCGCTCCCGAAGTGAAGAAATTTGATCCCGCGGCAGCTTTGGATGGCGGCCCGGATGGACTTGACGCCTACAGGGCGATCGCCAAGGATGCGGCAAGGTTCTTGCGGCAGAATGGCATTATCGGACTGGAGATCGGCTTCGATCAATGTGGTGACGTCTCGGATGTCTTCGAGAAAGAAGGCTTCAAACGTCTGGAGTCCGTAAAGGATTACGGCCAGAATGACCGGGTGCTCGTGTTCGCACTCAATGTTTGAGCGACAAATTGCAGCATTGGACAGGACGATATTGCTATTGCGAAGAAAAGGCTTGGATTTCCCCAGGAAGCAAGATAGGTTGCGCTCACGCGTTGGGCACTCAGGAATGAACGAAGATTCGTTCGGTACTTGGTCGGCCTCGGGGGTCCACTCTTTTAAACGAGAGTTTCAAAGGTTGAACACGACCCAATGCGTGAATCAGTCAATATGACTTGAGGAACAAGCGGCAGGTCGGCGCGAAGGCGCATCATGCTTGCGGCACGAAGGCCCTGAGCCGGTTTTTCCCGGCCTTGGCGATCGGTGCCTTAACTCCACACGAACAGAGAATTCAGGTGAACGATCTATGAGGCCAGGACAGCAGAACAAGCGCGGTCGAGGGCGTGGCAATAACAACAATGGCGGCGGCGGCGGAAATAACAATAACAACAATTTCAACCGCAAGGGCGGCAACCCGCTGACTCGGACCTACGACAGTTCTGGTCCTGACGTTAAGATCCGCGGTACCGCACAGCATATTGCCGAAAAGTACGCCCAGCTTGCCCGTGATGCTCAGAGCTCCGGCGATCGCGTCATTGCCGAGAATTATCTGCAGCACGCGGAGCACTATAACCGCATCATCGCAAGCGCTCAGGCGCAGATGCAGGAACGCTTCCAGCGTGACGATCGCGGCGACTATCAGGACCAGGGCGCCGAGCGCGATGGCGAGGATATGGACAATGGCGACAACGATGACGTTGTCGTGGTTCAGCCGCCGCGCGAACAGCAGCAGCGTCAGCCTCGCGAGCAGCGCGCCGAACGTGAACAGCGTGTCGAAGCAGAAGCTCCCGCCGCTTCCGAAGAAGCCATCGACGGCACCGGCCCTCAGCCGGAGATCGACGGCATTCCCGCCGAAGTTTCGATGGAAGAAGAAGGTGGCCAGACGCGCCAGCCGCGCCGCCGCAATGCCGGCAGCCGCCCGCGCCGTCCGCGTCGTGCAGCCGGTGAGGGCGAAGGCGAAGCCGCTTCCGAGGCTCCGGTTCTGGCAGACGCTGCTTCCGAGTAAGCTGAGCCGAACACAGATATGCGAAAGGCCGCCTTTTGGGCGGCCTTTTTGTTTTGCGGGATTGCCTGGTCTCAGAAGGCGATGGACGCGTTGACGAAGAAGGTTCGCGGCTGGCCGGCGAACTTGCCGCCGTTGTTGTCGGTCGAGCGGGTGAAATATTCCTTGTCGAACAGGTTCTTGACGCCGAAGGCGAATTTCGGGGCATTCTTCTTGTCCTGCGGTTCGTAGGCGACGCGCAGGTTGACCGTGGCATAGCCGGGAATGTCGCCGAGGCGACCGGTCGGATCCTCGTCGGTCACGTAGGTTGCGCCATCGGCGGCATTGCCCGGCGAATGCTGCTTCGATTGCGCGAAGATATCGGCATTGATCGCCCAGTCGTTATACTGATAGCGGGCGCCGACCGAGCCGAAATGCCGGGAATAGAAGGGCAGATCGCGGCCTTCGAAGGCGCCGGCCTCATAGGTCGCTTCGGTATAAGTGTAGGTCGCCGAGAGCGACAGGCCGTCGAGTGCGGGGGACAGATCGCTCAGGTCATAGCGGCCGGCGGCTTCGACGCCGCGATGGCGGGTGGCGCCGAGATCGGTCCAGATGCCTTCGCCGACGATGGTGCGGCCGAGATAGAGTTCCTTGTCGAAATCAATGTTGAAGAGCGTGAGTTCGCCGCTCCAGTTGTCGCCCTCGTAATGCGTGCCGATTTCGTAGGTCGTTGCCTTCTCCGGGTGCAGGCCATCGGTCGTCGAGGCCAGCTGGCTGTATTGCTGCGGGCCGAATGAGACGCCTGCATTGGCGAAGACGCTCCAGGAATCGTTGATCTGGTAGGCCGCGGACAGGGTCGGCAGGGCCTCATGGGCATCGATCGACGGCGAGGAGGTGCTCGTAACAACGCCCCCGGTCAGGTTGGCGATATCGTTATGGGTGCTGATGATTTCGTAGCGGACGCCGGGCGTGATCGTCCAATCGCCGATCTCGATTTTGTCGTCGATGTAGAAGGCATGCGCCGTCGTGCCGCCGTCGCTGGTCTGATAGGTGTTCATCGCCAGCGAATTGGGATCGATGCCGCTGGCGCGATTGTAGAAAGCGGTTCTCGCCGCGACTTCGGAGCTCTCCTCCCACAGATAGCGATAGCCGACCGTCACTTCCTGGGTGATGCCGCCGAGCTCGATAAGGCGGGAATAGCGGGGCTCGATGCCAAAATAGCTGTATTCGCGCGGCGCCGAAGTCAGGCGATAGAGGCCGGCGCTGGCGCCGGTGCCCTGCTGCTCGACATGGCTGCCGCGGAACGAGTCGACATAATAGGTCAGCAGTTCGAAATTGTTTTCGCCGTCATCATGCTGGTAGCGGAGCGAGATGTCGTCGCGGCGGCCGCTGAAATCGTCGTAGCGGCGGGTCGATTGGAACGGGTCCTCGGCATATTCGGCCGCCGTCAGGCCGCCCGGCATTTTGCCTTCGCCTTCGTAGTGATGGTACTGGGCGCTGATCTTGTCGGTATCCGTCAGTTCGTAGCTACCCTTCAGGATGATGTCGTCGATATCGGTGCGGTCGTTGCTTTCGCGGTAGCCCTCGCCGTGGATGCCGGAATAGAGGAGCGCGGCGCCGAAGCCGTCGTCATTGGTGCCGCCGATCAGGAAGTTGGGCGTTGCCTTGACGTTGCCGCTCGCGATGTCGGCGCCCGAAGAAAAGCGCGCGGTGAATTCGTCCGGGATCGGATGGGTGACGAAATTGATGATGCCGCCGACATTCTGCGGGCCGTAGCGCACCGAGCCTGCGCCGCGCACGACATCGATCGTCTCGACATTGCCGAGCGTCAACGGGAAGAGCGACAGCTGCGGCTGCCCATACGGTGCGTAGGAGAGCGGGATGCCGTCCATCAACACGGTCGAGCGCGGGGAGAGGCGGGAGGTGAGGCCGCGAACGCCGAGATTGAGCGACACATCGCTGCCGCCTGTGCCGTTGCTCTCCTGAACCTGGACGCCGGGGACGAGGTTCAGGGCATCGCGCACGTCAGTGGCGCCGCGCTCTTCCATCTGCTTGCGATCGACGATGGTTCTGGCGCCGGGGTGTTTCAGAACCTTCTCCTCGTTCGGCTCGTCCAGCCAGTTGCCGGTGATCTTGATGGCTTCGAGCGTGGTGGTATCGCCGGAATTTGCGGCATCCTGAGCAAGCGTAGAGGTCGCGGAAGCGAGCAGCGCGAAGGTGGCTGCGAGATATCGTCTGTTGAGCATGGGGGTCCTGCGGGTAGGTAAGATCAGGCAATGAGCCATCATCCGGAAAGGAAGCGCGGCTTCTTCCGGTGTCTGGCGGTCAGGTTTTCGTCATGGAAGCGCCGGCTGCGGCGCGGGGATCAACTCGAGTTGTGAGGTCGCGGCATGACGGCAAAAGCCGTCCGGCCGGAGCGGTCTCCTCGATCATCCAAGAGATGCGTCATGCGGTCTGTCCCCAACGCCGGAAATCCATAACCGGACGCCGGTGTTGGGCTCACTACAATATTGTAGTGAGCGTTTCAATAAATATAACTCAAATAGTCATGTTTATTTTGATGGCCAGCTGAGGCCGATCATTTCGGGCTGAGGACCTTACTCCGCAGGCCGGCAAGGCGTCGTTTGGTGGCGACTGCGCGGGGCTGGTTCTTCACCGCTACGCCATAGGCGAGCAGGTCGCCGATGACGATCGCGCCAAGGCTCCAGCTTGCCAGTTTCGATGGCGAGCCGACGCAGGTGAGCAGCGCATCCACCTTGTTGCGATAGAGTTCGCCGAGCTGCACGCCGCAGACGAGGACGAGCTTGCAACCGAGTTCGGCCATCTGGCTCGTGACCAGCGAGAATTCCGCGGTTTCGTGGACGGCGTTGAAGAGAATGACGGCATCGTCCTTGCGGAGATCGAGAAGCTCGTTGGCGAGCGTGAAACCGGAAGCGCCGGAACAGCGGGTTCGCAGACCCGTCCGGCTGAGCGCGATCGAGCAGTGCCTGGCCTCGACCTCGGCCGTTCCCATCCCAAGGCACCAGACGGTGTCGGCATTTTCCAGCAGCGAAACTGCCGTGGCAAAGGCTTCCTCGTCGAGCTGCTCTTCCGTCGAGCTCAGCACCTCGCGGGCGGTGGCAAACATCTGATGCGCGACTTTCGGCAGATCGCTGCCAGTGCCGCGGAAGCGCTGCTCCAGCCGGTCGCTGGTCGGGATGGTGCGCGCCATCGTGCGGCTGCAGATACGCTTCAGCTCCGGCAGGCCGCTGAAGCCGAGGCGACGGGCGGTACGGATGACGGTTGCGTCGCTGGTTCCCGCGTCGGCGGCGATCTCTTCGGCGCTCTTGAAAATCAGGACATCGATCGGCAGGCCGACGAGATACTCGGCGACCGCAAGCTCCGAGCGGCTGAGCTCGGTCCTGTGCTGGTCGAAATGCTGCTTGAGTAACCGACGAGGCCCGGTCGCTTGTTTCCATCTTCTCCAACCCGCATGTGATCACAAATGCGCGAATAGCCGAATTTGCCGTTGATAGATACGGAAATTCACCAACTTACGCATGCATGCTCTGGTGAGGTTCGCCGTACTGATAGTGCTGAGCTTGCACTCGCAGACGGCAGTTCATACCTTATATCAAGCATGATGCGCCGCTCCCCAAGACGCGTATCGTGCGCCTCTTTTCCAGAACCGTCAGGGTCAAGAGATGAATACCGATCAGATTTTACGGTCGATCGTGGCCGTCCGTTCCTCCATTCCGGAGGATGCTTTTACCGCTTCAACACTCGGCACCGTCCGGGAAGGAAGCGGCGTGGTCATTCGCGAAAACGGCCTTGTGCTGACCATCGGCTACCTGATTACCGAGGCCGAAGAAGTCTGGCTCACCCGGCAGGATGGCCATGTGGTTGCCGGTCATGCGCTCGCCTATGACCAGGAGACCGGTTTCGGCCTCGTCCAGGCGCTCGGCGCGCTCGATGTTCCGGCCCTTCCGCTCGGCAATTCGGCTGATGCGCAGGTCGGCGATCCCGTTATCGTCGCCGATGGCATCGGCCAGTTCGTCCGCGCCAATATCGTCGCCAAGCAGGAATTCGCCGGTTATTGGGAATATTTGCTCGACGAAGCGATCTTCACGGTGCCCGCCCACCCCTCTTGGGGCGGCGCGGCGATGGTCGATGCCGAAGGCAAGCTGCTTGGCATCGGGTCGTTGCGGCTGCAGATGGCCAAGGATGGCGAGGTCGCAGACATCAACATGATCGTCCCGATCGACCTGTTGCGGCCGATCCTCGACGATCTGCTCAATCGCGGTCAGATCAACAAGCCCGCCCGCCCGTGGCTCGGTGCCTTCTCGGCAGAGAGCAACGGCGAGGTGATCGTCATGAGCGTCGCGCCTGATGGTCCGGCCGCAAAAGCCGGCCTGCGCCAGGGCGACGTGATTTCCGAGATCCGCGACGGCGAGGTCGAAGGGCTTGCGGACTTCTACCGCAAGGTCTGGGAAAGCGGATCTGCCGGCGCCGAAATCCCTATGCGGGTGCTGCGTGACGGGCGCGAGGCATGGCTTCGCATCAAGTCTGCAGACCGCAACAGCTTCCTCAAGAAGCCGCAGCTTCAATAGGCAAAACGGGCGCTGCAAAGGCGGCGCCCGCGCCGGCGCCAAACTGCCGCTTTTCGCAGCAATCCCCCTTTAAACTCTCCCGATATCCCACCATATTCGGTTCGATTGCTTCGCCGAAATCCCAAAGCGGTGAAGCCGGGCTTGCCTTTTCAGGGAGCTCAATCTCAATAATCGGTCTGCGCCTCTTGCAGGGCAGGGCGATCCATGGAGGTACAGTATGAATATCGAGAAATATTCCGAGCGCGTACGCGGTTTCGTCCAGTCCGCTCAGACTTACGCCCTGGCCCAGGGCCATCAGCAATTCACGCCCGAGCATGTGCTGAAAGTGCTGCTCGACGACGATCAGGGCATGGCTGCCTCGCTGATCGAGCGTGCCGGCGGCGACGCCAAGGCCGCCAGGCTGGCCAATGACGCCGCGCTTGCGAAGCTTCCCAAGATTTCCGGCGGCAACGGCAACATCTATCTGGCTGCACCGCTTGCGAAGGTCTTTTCGACGGCCGAGGAAGCCGCCAAGAAGGCCGGCGACAGCTTCGTGACCGTCGAGCGCCTGCTGCAGGCACTGGCGATCGAATCTTCGGCATCGACGGCGATCACGCTGAAGAACGCCGGTGTTTCGGCCCAGAGCCTCAACCAGGTGATCAACGAGATCCGCAAGGGCCGCACGGCCGATTCCGCCAACGCGGAGCAGGGCTTCGACTCCCTGAAGAAATACGCGCGCGATCTCACAGCTGAGGCGCGTGAGGGCAAGCTCGACCCGGTAATCGGCCGCGACGACGAAATTCGCCGCACGATCCAGGTCCTGTCGCGCCGCACCAAGAACAATCCGGTCCTGATCGGTGAACCCGGCGTCGGCAAGACGGCGATCGTCGAAGGCTTGGCGCTGCGTATCGTCAATGGCGACGTGCCCGAAAGCCTCAAGGACAAGAAGCTGATGGCGCTCGACATGGGCGCGCTGATTGCCGGTGCGAAGTTCCGTGGTGAATTCGAGGAGCGCCTGAAGGCGGTGCTGAACGAAGTTCAGTCCGAGAACGGCGAGATCATCCTGTTCATCGACGAGATGCACACGCTTGTCGGTGCCGGCAAGGCCGATGGCGCCATGGATGCGTCGAACCTCCTGAAACCGGCTCTTGCCCGCGGCGAGCTGCACTGCGTCGGCGCGACCACGCTCGACGAATACCGCAAGCATGTCGAGAAGGATCCGGCTCTTGCCCGCCGCTTCCAGCCCGTCGTCGTCGATGAGCCGACGGTCGAGGACACTATCTCGATCCTGCGCGGCCTGAAGGAAAAATACGAGCAGCATCACAAGGTGCGGATCTCGGATTCGTCCCTGGTTGCAGCTGCGACCCTGTCGAACCGCTACATCACCGACCGTTTCCTGCCTGACAAGGCCATCGACCTGATGGACGAAGCGGCAGCCCGTCTGCGCATGCAGGTCGATTCCAAGCCGGAAGAGCTCGACGAACTCGATCGCCGCATCATGCAGCTGAAGATCGAGCGCGAAGCGCTGAAGAAGGAAACCGACGTTGCCTCGGCAGACCGGCTGAAGCGGCTCGAGACCGAAGTGACCGACCTGGAAGAGCAGGCCGATGCGCTGACCGCGCGCTGGCAGGCTGAAAAGCAGAAGCTCGGCCTTGCCGCAGACTTGAAGAAGCAGCTCGACGATGCCCGCAACGAACTGGCGATCGCCCAGCGCAAGGGTGAATTCCAGCGCGCCGGCGAATTGACCTATGGGGTCATTCCCGAGCTCGAAAAGCAGCTTGCCGATGCCGAAAAGCAGGATGGCGATCGCGGTGCGATGGTGCAGGAGGTCGTCACCCCCGACAATATCGCCCATGTCGTCTCGCGCTGGACCGGTATCCCTGTCGACAAGATGCTCGAGGGCGAACGCGACAAGCTGCTCAGGATGGAAGACGAACTGGCGAAGTCTGTCATCGGTCAGGGTGATGCGGTTCAGGCCGTATCGCGCGCTGTCCGCCGCGCCCGCGCCGGCCTGCAGGATCCGAACCGGCCGATCGGCTCGTTCATCTTCCTCGGTCCCACCGGCGTCGGCAAGACGGAGTTGACCAAGGCGCTCGCCCGCTTCCTCTTCGACGACGAGACGGCGATGGTGCGCATGGACATGTCCGAATACATGGAGAAGCATTCCGTGGCCCGGCTGATCGGTGCCCCTCCCGGCTATGTCGGCTATGATGAAGGTGGTGCGCTGACGGAAGCCGTCCGCCGCCGGCCCTATCAGGTCGTGCTGTTCGATGAGATCGAGAAGGCGCATCCAGATGTCTTCAACATCTTGCTGCAGGTTCTCGACGACGGACGCCTGACCGATGGTCAGGGCCGCACCGTCGATTTCCGCAACACGATGATCATCATGACGTCGAATCTCGGTGCTGACTATCTGACCCAGCTCTCCGAGGGTGAAGACAGCGAAAACGTTCGCGAACAGGTGATGGATGTCGTCAAGGCACATTTCCGTCCAGAGTTCCTGAACCGTGTCGACGAGATCATCCTGTTCCATCGCCTGAAGCGGGAAGAAATGGGCGCGATCGTCGATATCCAGCTGAAGCGGCTGGTGGCACTGCTGTCCGAGCGCAAGATCGTCATCGATCTCGACGAGGATGCCCGCAACTGGCTGGCCAACAAGGGCTATGATCCTGTCTATGGCGCACGTCCGCTGAAGCGGGTGATCCAGAAATACGTTCAGGATCCGCTCGCCGAACAGATCCTGTCGGGCGAAGTGCCGGATGGTTCGCTGGTCAAGGTGACGAACGGCTCCGACCGGCTGCTGTTCCGCACCCGGCAGAATGTCAGCGAAGCGGCATAACCGCCGGATCAGGACAGATGGATTAATGCCGTCCCGCTGGAAAGCCGGGGCGGCATTTTTCATTGCCCGCTGGCAATGACGGTTCCGGAAGGCTCAGGCGGTTTCGCCGGCCGCCGGAAGGCTGCGAAGGCTCGCCGCTTCCATCAGGGAGCGGGCAATGGCGTTGCGCAGCAGAAATGCGTTGGATTTGGTTCTCTTCTTGTCGAGGGCCTGTGCCGCGTCCATCAGAAGAAATCCTTCTTTCGAAAGGATTTCATGCGCCTTGCACAAAGCCCACTTTTCGAATGCATCGCTCGATTCCATGTCGCCCGCCAAATCATTTAGCTAAACCGATGCCGAATCACTTTCGAATATTCTACTTCAAATAGATTCTACTTGAATCGAAATTTTCAGGGATGAATTCTACTCGTATCAGGGAGCACTGCCGCCGCCTGGAGTAGTAAAGGCTACTTGCTGGCAACCTGATCGACGGGCTGGTTGTTCAGCAGCGTGTCGATGCGCTTGCGCTCGTCCTGGAACTTGGCGAGCGCATCGCCGTCCAGCGATTTTCCGCCCGGCAGGCGGATGCGCAGCGGATCGACCTTGGTGCCGTTGACGATCATTTCGTAATGCAGGTGCGGACCGGTCGATTCACCTGTCGTGCCGACCCAGCCGATCACCTGGCCCTGGCGGACCTTGGCGCCGGGAACGACACCCTTGGCGATGGCGCTCTGGTGATTGTAGGAGGATTCATAGCCATTGGCATGGCGCACGATCGTCTGGTTGCCGTAACCGCCGGAATCCCAGCCGGCCTTCTCGACGACGCCGTTGCCGGTCGCGATGATCGGCGTGCCGCGCGGGGCAGCCCAGTCGACGCCGGTATGCATGCGGGCAAAGCCGAGGATCGGGTGACGGCGCATGCCGAAGCCGGATTTGAATATGCCGTTCGGAACCGGGTTGCGCAGCAGGAACTGGCGGATGCTCTTGCCGTCCTGGTCGAAGTAATCGACGCTGCCGTCATCGGCCTGGAAGCGGTAGAAACGGATCGCCGTGTCGCCGAAGCGGGCGTTGACATAGAGCAGTTCGGAATCGTCGGTGGCCTTGCCGGTCGCGTCGGCGACAGAGAAGAAGGCTTCGAGGAAGTCCGTGGATTTCAGCTGCGCCTGGAAGTCGACATTGGCGGCCAGCAGCTTGATGATCAGCGCCGTCATGTCCTTGGTCATGCCGTAGGACAGCGCGGCGCGATAGATGCCGTCATAGACGCGCGGCAGGTTCTGTCCGGAGGGGACAGAGAGGGAGTCGTCGCTAAAGGCGGTGGCGACGGCGTCCAGCATCGGCGGTTCGCTGGCAACGACAAAGCGGCCCTTGTCATCGAGCGCGATCGTCACGAGATGCCGCGTGCCGCGATAGACGCTGGCACGGATCAGCTTTGCCTGTTCGCCCTTCTGGATGATGCCGATGCGCAGCACGTCGCCCTTCGACAGATCCTCGCTGCCGAGCGGCTGCGACAGATAACCGGAAAGCATCTTCGCTTGCGGGTCGGGATAGCCGGCATCGGTCAGCGCCTTGGCGATCGGCACGTTCTGGCGGGCGGGAATGATGTCGTCGGCAAATTCTTCGGTCTGCGGGGTGATCGATTCCGGCGCAGAGACCGTCATGTTCTGTTCGAGGACACGCGCCGAAAGACCGGCGGTCAGATCGACGTCGTTGTCTTCGTTGGAGAAGCGCTGCGGATCGACATAATAGAGGGCGGCGACCTGCGAGGCGCCGTCGGTGAGGACCGAGCCGTTGGAGCGGACGTTTTCCTCGATCTCGTCGAGCGACATGCCGGGCGCGACCTTCAGGTCACTCCTGCCGGTCGGGAAGGGGACGGATTTCAGCGCCACTTCGGATTCGACGTCAGAACCATAGATCGCGCCGGTGCGCTGGGCGGGGGCCGGCTGCGGCTCGTCGGCGGAGAAGATGGAGAGCGCGTCGAAGTCGGGATAGTCCTCGGTCGCCACATGATTGGCGGCAAGCCGCATCTTCACATGCGAGAAGGGCTGGCGGCGGACCACTTCCTTGTCGCCGTCGTGAACGACGGTCGACACCTCCATGATCGCCTTGTCCGATGGTTTGGCGGCGATTGCCGGAGCAATGAGACGCCCGCCGCGGGTGACCGCCGTGTCCTCATGTGCGTCGCCATTGATATTCGCATAGGCTTCCGCCGGGATTGCCAGCTGCTGGCGACCGTCGAGGGCCGCAAAGAGCGCAACGCCCATCAGGATGCTAGAAGTGATGCCCGTGAGGAACGTGCCCGAAAGCCAGCGCAGCGAAACCTCGCGCTTGTCGGGCGCACGTCTGCCATCGGCGAGAAGCGGCGGCTCGTTGCCCAACGAGCGGATCATCATCTTCTCCGTCATCATGGCAGCTTTATCCGCGTCCTTTCATGGGCTTCTTCGGGGCCTGACCGGCTTGGGCGAAGATGTGCATATTTTGAGCATGCGAGTCAAATCATGAGGGCTGCCCTTATATAGAGGCCGAAACTCGCTCGAATCCTGCGCGCCCTTCAGACCACCGGATTGTGATCCTGTCAGGGCAGAATGATGGCACCCCACAATTTTGAAGGGGTGGCGGGGTGCGGGGATGCTGGGAGATAGCCGGATTCGATCTCCAAACGGCGTCCGAAACATTCTCGTTCCGAATTATCTTGAAAAAACAGCCTGCTACAAGAAACTTCGGAATTTTCTCTATTGCGCTGTTGACTGTTTGTGAGGGATAGCCGTATAAGCCGCGTCACTGAACGAGGGCGGCGGCGCTGCTGGCGACGGATGGCTTCGTTCTAGAGAAAATCAAGCGGATTGGCTGTTTT
>NZ_JBNWCF010000016.1:0-142525 GCF_053522545.1 Rhizobium sp. 21-4511-3d
CCCTCGTTCAGTGACGCGGCTTATACGGCTATCCCTCACAAACAGTCAACAGCGCAATAGAGAAAATTCCGAAGTTTCTTGTAGCAGGCTGTTTTTTCAGAGCTTTTTGAATTCACCGCCCGCATGCCGACCTATGCGCACCAGATATGCGCTTCGGCAGCAAGCCTGCAGTCCCATGGAGAAGCCTAGACCACCCTGCCCGGCAGCCTGAAACGCAGAAAGGCGGCCGAGGCCGCCTTTTATTCCGTTCGATCGATCCGTCTTTAAGCGGCGCGCGCCGCCTTGGCCGGGATTTCCACGTCGATCTCGAGCACCGAGACATGTTCGCCGCGGTCGATCTTGATTTGCAGCCGGTCGCCGTCGATCTCCACATGCTTGGCGATCACGGCGAGAATTTCCTCGCGCAGCACGGTGACGAGATCGGCGCCGGGGGTGACGCGCTCATGGGCCAGCAGCACCTGAAGGCGCTCACGCGCGACCGGAGCCGACTTTTTCTTCTGGAAGAAGTTGAACACGTTCATGCTGCCCTCCGGCCGAAGATCTTGCCGAAGAAGCCGCGCTTCTCGCCGGGGATGGTGACCGGAAGCGCCTCGCCGGCAATGCGCCGTGCGGCCTCGAAATAGGCCCTGGCAGGTGCCGTGTTCTGGTCGGCGAGCGTGACGGGAGCACCGATATTGGAGGCGCGCAGCACGTCCATGCTTTCAGGAATGATGCCGAGCAGCGGGATCGACAGGATCTCGAGCACGTCATCGACCTTTAGCATGTCGCCGCGCTCGGCGCGGGTGATGTCGTAGCGCGTCAGCAACAGGTGCTTCTCGATGCGCTCGCCATTCTCGGCCTTGGCCGTCTTGGCGTCGAGCAGGCCGATGATGCGGTCGGAGTCGCGAACCGAGGATACTTCCGGGTTGGTGACGACGACTGCGATATCGGCATGGCGCATGGCGAGCGTCGCGCCGCGCTCGATGCCGGCCGGGCTGTCGCAGATGATCCAGTCGAAGTGACGCTTCAGATCGTTGATGACCTGCTCGACGCCCTCTTCGGTCAGGCAGTCCTTGTCGCGGGTCTGCGAGGCCGGCAGCAGGAACAGCGTCTCGAGCCGCTTGTCGCGGATCAGCGCCTGCGGCAGCTTGGCATCGCCCTGGATGACGTTGACCAGATCGTAGACGACCCGGCGCTCGGCGCCCATGACCAGATCGAGATTGCGCAGACCGACGTCGAAGTCGACGACGACGACCTTCTCGTTGCGCTGCGCGAGTGCTGCGCCGAGTGCCGCGGTGGAGGTCGTCTTGCCAACGCCACCCTTACCCGAGGTAACAACTATGACCTTACCCATATCCCCTCTCCTGCTCCTGAACCAATTCGTCTGTTAAATGAGCCGCGATGCCATGATCGCGTCGTTTTCGAGCCAAAGCTGCGCAGCGTGGCCGCGCAGGTCCGCGGGCAGATCGTCCGCGGTCTTGTAAATGCCGTCGATCGCCAGAAGCTCGGCTTCGAGCTTGCGGCAGAATATCCGCGCCGATGCATTGCCGACGGAGCCCGCAAGCGCCCGGCCGCGCAGCGCGCCGTAAATATGAATGGAACCGCCGGCGATGACTTCGGCGCCCGAGGCGACCGAGCCGATGATCGTCACATCGCCTTCCGGGAAGATGATCGACTGGCCGGAGCGCACCGGCTCGTGCAGGACCATCGAGGAGAGCGGTGCGCGGGTGATCACCTGCGGCGCCACGACCTGCACCGGCTCTTCAGCCTTCGGTGTAGCGCCCTTCACAGGCGCAGGCGCCGTTTCCGTCACCTCGACATCCGGCGCCGGGCGCCCACCCGTCATGCCCGGAGGCATCGTCGCGTCAAGCTGCGAGGGACGCGCGCCTTCGATCCCCATGATCCGCACATTGCGCTCGGCGAGAGCCGCAATCATCGATTTCAACAGCGCCCGGTCCGCCTGCAGGTCCGAAACGTCGAGAACCACGGGACGCCCCAGGAAAAACCCTGCCGAGCGCGAGGCCAGATCGTCGAGCCGGACCAGCCACTCCTCGAAGGGCAGATCGGGCGTCAAAACGACCGCCAGGAACGAACGGCCTTTGATACGGATGGAGCGTGCGTCGGTTAACACATTAGCAATCTTGGTTAATTTTTGATTGCTTCGGTGTAGCTGCTTCGTGGTTAACAAATAGTTAACGCGAGGCTCCCGGCCGGTACATTCGGTTAACGGCCGGGGGCTTTGCAAAGGGCCGTGGCAGACGCGCCACAGGCTACTTTATCTCGACGGCGAGGTCCTCGACTTTGGGCGCCGTCTTGACCAGCCCCATCTGCTGCATGAAGGCGCCGAAGCGCTCGTAGCGGCCGGTATCGAGAGCGGCGGGGCGCTTGGCGAAGCGCGGCAGCGTGTCGAAAAAAGCCTTGCGGTTCAGCTCGTCATTGAGATCAGGATAGGCCTTGATGAACATCTGCCAGGCGTCATCGGGGTGGTTGGTGATGAAGACGGAAGCCTGTTCGATCGCACCGAGGAAGCGCGGCAGACGCGAATCGGCGGCCGAATCGCGATGGGCGATGAAGATCAGTTCGTCATAGGGCGGCACGCCGTTTTCTTCCGGATAGAAGGCCTTGCCCTCATGACCCTCGAGCTTCATCTGCGTCAGCTCGAAATTGCGGAAGCCGCCGACGGTCGCATCGACTTTGCCCGCGATCAGCGACGGCGAGAGCGAGAAGTTGACGTTGACGAGCTCGACATCGTCCTTCTTGAGACCGGCATTTTCGAGCATCCGCTTCAGCATCGCATCCTCGAAGCCGGTGACGGAGAAGCCGACCTTCCTGCCCTTCAGATCCGCGAGGCTCTTGATCGGCCCGTCGGCCAGCACGGTCACCGTATTCAGCGGCGTTTCGACCAGCGTGCCGATGCGGACGATCGGCAATCCGGCTTCATGATCGAGATAGAGATTGGGCTGGTAGTGGATGCCGATATCCGCCTGTTTGGCAGCGACGAGGCGGGGCACAGCGGAGGGGTCGGCGGGCGGAATCAGGGTGACGTCGAGACCGGCGGCGGCGAACAGGCCCTTCTCTTGAGCGATCACCATCGGCGCATGGTCCGGATTGACGAACCATTCGAGCATGACAGTCAGCTTGTCGTTGGCGAAGGAGGGCGACGCGAGGGTCGCGATCGCAAGGAGAGTGGCGGATATCAGACGCAGCATGTTTGCTCCATGATTATGCGGGAAGAAGAAGTCAGTTCGTGGTGGCCCATGGGGTCCAGCCGGAGGTGAGCCTGTCGACAGCGACGCGGCAGATGACGGTCATGGCGGCGAGCACGGCCATGGCGGCAAAGACCATGTCCGTCTGCATGCGGGCATTGGCCTGGACCATGACGAAGCCGAGGCCGGAGGACGCCCCGACCCATTCGCCGATCACGGTGCCGAGTGGCGCGAGAGGTGCGGCGATCCTGAGGCCGGAGACGAGGGACGGCAGGGCGAGCGGCAGGCGGATCCGCATCAGCGTCTGCCAATGGCTCGCCTCTGTCAGCGATACCGCATCGAGAATATCCCGCTCGGTGCGGCGCAGCCCGTCGGCAAAG
The DNA here is from genome assembly GCF_053522545.1 of Rhizobium sp. 21-4511-3d. NCBI lineage: Bacteria > Pseudomonadati > Pseudomonadota > Alphaproteobacteria > Hyphomicrobiales > Rhizobiaceae > Rhizobium > Rhizobium sp. 21-4511-3d. The sequence goes on from NZ_JBNWCF010000016.1 coordinate 3,566, forward strand.
GCGGAGGCGACGGGAAAGAAGATGATGATCGTCGCCATGGCGATCTTCGAGGCGATGCCGAAACCGAGCCAGATAACCAGGATCGGCGCCAGCACGAAGACAGGGAAAGCCTGCAGGATCAGTACCATCGGCCAGACGAGCGTGGCGGCAGCCGGAAAGGCGGCGAGCGCGAAGGCGACGGCAGCGCCCGATATGGCGCCGCAGAGCAGGCCGAGGACGATTTCGAGCGCCGTCGTCAGGCTCTGCTCAAGCAGGAAGAGCGGCTGCCTGCCGAAGACGGCGACGACGTCGGCAGGCGACGGCAGAATGAAATGCGCGGGCGCGAAGACCCAGATGACCGCCTGCCAGAGAGCGATAAGCAGGGCCACGCCGCCGAGGGCGTTGAGCGGACGCATCGCTAGGCCTTCGCGCGGGCCGGATGCGGGAACGGAAAGACAGACATGACGAAGCGATCTCCAGACAGAATTGGAGATCCAGGCAAAGCGAAGAAGAAGGGGAGATACCGCCGGTATCTTGTTCCGTTCCTACGCCGGCATGACCCGGATCAGGTTCAAGGGTCCGGCTCACCGCCATCTCAGCATCGTCAGATGCTCCCCTCGGAATGGGCGGAACCTGTCGTTTTCCCGGCCTGAAGTCAATGGCGCATCTGTCGCAGGCCGGTCGCCGGTCTTGTATTCCGGGGTCTCAGCTACAAAATTAATTAGAGACTTTTGGATCAGGCACCCTACTTGACCCTTAAGCATTAGGGAGACCGAATATGAAATTCGTTATTCTCACCGCGCTGGCTGCCTCACTTGCCGGCATTTCCGCTCAGGCCGCGGACCTGACGCCGCCGCCCGCCCCTGTCGAGCCCGAAGCGATAACCCCTGTCTTCACCTGGTCCGGTCCCTATATCGGCGCCGAGGGTGGCTATAGCTGGAACACCTTCGATCCTTCCGGGGCATCGGATGTCGATGCCAATGGCGGCATTCTCGGCGTCTTCGGCGGCTATAACTATCAGTTCGACAACAACTGGGTTGTCGGTGTCGAAGGTGACGTCCTGCACAACTGGAACAAAGAGGATGTAGCCTTTGGCTCGGTCGAGACGACCTGGCAGGGCTCGGTTCGCGCCCGCGTCGGCTATGCCTTCGACAATGCGCTGATCTACGGCACGGCCGGCTGGGCGATCGCCCGCGCCGAGGCCAATCCGGATGTCGGGCCCGACGAATCGGATACGCTGAACGGCTGGACCATCGGCGCCGGCATCGACTACGCCTTCACCCAGAATATCTTTGCCCGCGGCGAATATCGCTACACCGATTACGGCAGCGGCAATTTCGGCGCGGCTGGCGGCGATTTCGACCTGAACCAGAACACCATCATGATCGGCGTCGGCGTCAAGTTCTAGGCGCCACTCGTTCTCTCCAATGTAAGGGCACGCCTTCATTCGGCGTGCCCTTTCTATGATCGCCGGTACGCTTTCCAACATCTCGTGGAAAACCGGAACACCGTGTTGCACTAATTTAGGACTTCGACAAAAGTCATTCCCATCATGAGGAATGCTCACATGCTGTCGGGTCTCGGAACAATCACCATCACGGACGAGAACTATAGCGAGCATGTCGCCTTCGAGCTCGGAGAGCGCGATGGCCTGCTTTTCGGCGGGGAGGAAGTGCTGCGCAGAGCGCAGCGGGCCAAGAAGGTCTTCCTGTTTCTGCTGACCTCGCGGCGCGAATTGCGCATCCGCATAGCCAATGTCGAGCATAGCTGCGCCAATTTCGTCGTCATCAGCGAGCCCCTGCCCGCCGCCTGACATGCGAATGGCCACGATGGCCTGAGCGCATCGTGGCCGTCCTGACGCCGCCTGTGAGGCAGGCCGCGCCTTAGTTCAGGTGTTCGAAATCCGCCATGTTCTTCTGGGTGACAAGCTGGAAGGGGATCCAGACCTCGCGGTCGAGCTTCTCGCCCTTGATCGCCTTCATCGCGGCATCGATCGATCCCTTGCCCTGGCCTTTGGCATCCTGGAACACGGTGACCTTGAGATCGCCTGTCTTCATCGCCTGCAGCGCCTCGGGCGTCGCGTCGATGCCTGAGACGATGATCTTGTCGGTCGAGGCGCCGGCGGCCTTCAGCGCCGAAATCGCGCCGAGCGCCATTTCGTCATTATTGGCGATGATGGCATCGAATTCGACGCCTGACGTCAGCCAGTTGGAAACCAGATCGGCGCCGTTGACGCGGCTCCAGTTGCCGACCTGCTCCTGGGCGACGTTGATGCCGCTGCATTCGGGCGTCTTGACGACATCGTGAACGTCCTGCGTACGCTGGCGCGCCGCCTGGCTGGTGAGGTCGCCGATCATGATGACGACATTGCCCTTGCCGCCGAGCAGGCGACAGACTTCCTTGGTCTGCAGCGTGCCGGATTCGGTCTCGTTGGAGCCGACGAAGGCCTGCTGCTTGCCGAGCGTGTTGAGGTCGGTCGGCTGGACATTGACGTAGATGAGCGGAATGCCAGCATCTTCGGCGACCTTGCTGAGAGCCGGCGTACCGTCGGAATCGACGGGGTCGACGATGATTGCAGAGACGCCGCCGGCCGCGATATTCTTCACCTGATCGAGCTGCTTGTTGACGTCGGTCGTCGCGTCTTCGATCTGCAGCTCCACGCCGATCGACTTGGCGTAGTCTTCCATGCCGTTGACGATCAACGTCTGAAAGTTGTTGGACAGCGTGCCCATCGAAACACCGATACGGTCGGCAGCGTGCGCCTGCGACGCAAGCACCAGCGCAACTGCGCTGGTGGTCAGCAATTTCAGCATGTTCTCTCCTCCCAGAGATAAGGCGGCGCCAGGCGGCCGCAGGAAAACGTTAGCCGGGGAAGTCCACGCGGTCCGCCGATAATTTGATGAAAACGCCTCATTTGCAGGGGCATCCGCATAGCAAAAGGCCCGGCTTTGGGGCCGGGCCTTTCTCGGTCGCTCGCTTGGGAAATCAGTCAGCCTGCCTGCTGCTCGCCGCGCGCCTTCTTCTCGGCGCGGCGTCTTGCCTGCTCCATGAAGCGCTTGTCCATGCGCTCCTGGGCTTCGGGTGAGCCGTCGTGGAAAGTGCCGAACCACTTGTCGAGCGGAATGACGCCATCGGCATAATTGCACTCGAAATACTTGTGATGGAGATAGTGGTCGTAGCTGTGGGTATCGATGGCGCTCTCCTCGCCGACGACGATCTTGTCGAAGCCGGCATGGCCCGGTGCCGGGGCAAGGCCTGCATGCGCCAGGTGGAAGATCGCATGGACAGGATTGGACGGCACGATCCAGTGGATCAGCACACCGGAGAAATAGAGGAGGTGCTCGATCGGGTGCATGGCAAGACCGGACCAGGGGCCGGGATTGACGTTGTTATGATGCAGCTTGTGGACCGCATGATACAGCGGCGGCCAGTGGATAAGGCGATGCACCAGATAGAAATGCAGGTCGCGAAAGGTCGGAATAAAGAACATCACGACGGCGCAATAGACCGGGTGCTCGGCGAAGGAAACATAGGGAATGATGCCGTTGGCGAAAGCCCAGAGCGTCAGCACCTCGAATGCCGTCCAGATCGGCACCGCGCTGGCAAAGGTCCAGATGACATTGTCGACCGTCTGGTTGCCGAAAAGGAAGGCGTCGTTGCCGACAGAGGGCCATTTGGCGTTGAACTTAAAGCTCGTGCCCTGCTTCTTCTGCATGTAGAGGCGCAGATGGAAGGCGCCGAAGAAGACCAGCACGATCGCCGCATTGCGAACGAGCAGATAGGCGATCCATCCGATCGAGAAGGTCTTTGCCGTCTCGAGCGACGGCGTGGCGTAGAGCCACAGCAGCGTGCCGATCACCGCGTAAAGGACGTTCCAAGGCATCAGATAACCCGGATAGCCGAACAGCCATTTCAGGAAACGCAGCGGCTGGACCGGCCAGATGAACACAGGCGGATACTGGATGAGCTTGAACGGCGCCCAGTCGCCGCGCTTGTTGCGTTTGCCGTATAGTGTGTCGTCCATCTGAAACCCTCCAACTCGTGAGGCAAAAATTACCGCAGCCGGAGGGCCAATTCCCATCGCAGTTTTGATGTGTTTTGATCAATTGCGGTATTTCACCGGAGAGGCTGGAATGCTTGACTGTCCAGGCGAATTTGGGGGAGGTTTTGATGAAAAAGACGACGCTGCAGGATGTCGCCCGGGAGGCAAGACTGGGGATCGCCACCGTCGAGCGGGTCATCAACGGGCGCGGCGGCGTTACCGAAAAGACCGCCGAGAAGGTCATCCGCGCCGCCAAGAAGCTCGGCTATGGCGAGCGTTCGACCGAGACCCATCGCGGCGCGATCCGCATCGAAGTCATCCTTGTGCGGCCGGAGACGTCGTTCTTCGCCCGGCTGAACCAGGCCTTCGAGCGCATATCGGCGTCGCTCGACCGCGCCGTCATCCTGCACCGCACCTTCATCAAGGAAAGCGACCCGATCGGCATGGCGCACCACATCGCCAATCCGAGCTTTCGCCGCTCCGGGCTGATCATCTGCTCGCAGGACCACCCGAAGGTGATCGAGGCGCTGCGCCAGGTGCGCGCCTCGGGAGTCGAGGTCGCACAGGTCGTGACCCGCTGCGACGACGCGGAAGTCCCCTATCTCGGCATCGACAATTATGCGGCGGGCCGCAGCGCCGCCTACTACATGTCGGGCATGCTGGCAGCGCGGCCAGGACATTTCGCTGCCATCTGCCATAGCGGCTCCTATTCGAACCACCGCCAGCGCATCCAGGGATTTTCCGACTACATGGCCGAGCGCGGCGCCGATGGTCACGCGCTTTCGCTGGTGATGATGGGCCGCGATGACGATCTGCAATGCGCCGAGCTGCTGGGAGAAGCGCTCAGGCGCGACCCCGAGATCATCGGCGTCTATTCGGCCGGCGGCGGTGATGAGGGCGTGGCGATCGTCCTGCAGCAATGGGCCAAGCAGCGGGATATCTTCTGGGTCGGCCACGAGCTGACCGAAAAGAAGAAGCGCTATCTCGAAAACGGTCTTCTCGACATCTGTCTCGACCAGGCGCCCGAAGTGCAGGCGCGCCGCTCCGTCGATCTCATCCTGCGCAAGCTCGACATCATCCGCACCGAGGTCATCACCGATCCCGTGCGGTTCATGACCGTCAGCGCGCAGAATCTCTGAACAAGGCACCCGGGAGGTAAGCCATGCAGACCCTCAATGTCTTCCAGTCACTCTGGGCGATGGAGCTTCGAAGCGCGAGAGAGCCGGAACGATCGCTGGAGGAAAATATCCGCCTGATCGCCGAGGCCGGCTTCGATGGCGTCAGCGCCCACTGGTATGATCGCGGCTACGTGCAGAACCTCGCCGGCCTGTTGAAAGACCGTGGGCTGAAGGCGGAGGGACAGTGTTTTCCGAAGACCGTCGACGACTTGAAGCCGGCGCTGGAGAATGCGGCGGAGTTCGGCGTCGCGCATCTCTGCCTGCAGCCGGATGTCCGGTTGCGCCGGATCGAGGATTGCCTGCCGCTGCTCGAAGGCTGGCATCGTCTGGCCGAAGAGGCGCGCATCCCCGTCTTCATCGAGACGCATCGCGACCGGATGACGACCGATCTGTTCTTCACCCTCGACCTGATGGACCGCCTGCCGGATCTGAAGCTTCTCGGCGACCTCTCGCATTTCCTGGTGGGCCGCGAATTCGCCTGGCCGGTTTCCGATGAGAACCACGCGCTGATCAATCGCATTCTCGACAGTTCCTGGGCCTTCCACGGCCGCGTCGCCTCGCGCGAGCAGGTGCAGATCGAGATCTCCTTCCCGCATCACAAGCCCTGGCTCGACCTGTTCATGGGCTGGTGGGAGTATGGCTTCCGCAGCTGGAAGCAGCGTGCCGGACCGGATGAGGTGCTCGCCTTCACCTGCGAGCTCGGCCCGAAACCTTATGCGATCACCGGGCGCGATGGCGAGGACAGCACAGATCGCGGGCAGGAGGCTCTGTTCCTGAAAAACGAGATCAGGACGCTCTGGTCGCGGCTCTGAGCGGCGGTCAAACGCGGTAGAGCGCGGGTTTTTCGTGCTGAGCCACGGCAACCCGCTCGCCCGATTTCCATGCCTGCAGGCAGGCCTTGGTGACCTGCATCGCCATGAAGCCATCGAAGGCGCTGGCGCCGGTCGGCGCTCCGCTCAGGATGCCTGCCGTCCACGCCTCAAGCTGCGCGCGATAGGCCTGGCGGAAGCGCGGGCGCCAATCAGCCGGCGTGCGGAAGCCATCGTTTCCTTTCACGCGCAGTGACGTATGGGGTGACGGATCGAGCGCCACCGTCCCGTCCTCGCAGACGAGCTCGGCGCGGACATCATAGCCATATTGCGCATCGGTAAAGACCTCGATGTCGACAACGACGCCCGAGGCAGTCTGAAGCAGGATGAATTGCGGCTGGCGGTTCGGCGCATTGCGCGTCGCCGGAGGGCTTGCGACGTAAGCCGAGACGATTTCCTCGTCGAGCAGGAAGCGGGCGATGTCGAATTCGTGCCCGGCGGAATTTGCGATGACGAGATCCGACGTCAGGTAGTCAGGCGCAACCGCATTGCGGTGAATGCAATGGAGAAACAGGGCGCGGCCGAACTCGCCTGTGTTCAGTGCCTGCTTCATCTCGCGATAGCCAGGATCGAAGCGGCGCATGAAGCCGACCTGCACGAGGCGGCGGCCGGCTTTCTCCTCGGCGCGGATGATCTCTTCGGCTTCCGGAAGGCTTGAGGCCAGCGGCTTTTCGACGAGGACCGGCTTGCCCGCGGCAATCGCCTTCAGCGCCAGCGCCGCATGCGTCTCGTCCGGCGAGCAGACCATGACGGCGTCGACCTCGGGGTCGCCAATCAGCGCATCGGCTTCGGCGATGACGCGGACGCCGAGCTGCCCGGCGACGGAAATCGCCCGCTCGCGGCTGAAGTCCTGCACGGCGACGAGCCTTGCATTGGCGACACCCTCGGCAAGGATTGCGGCATGGTCGCTGCCCATCACGCCTGTGCCGATAATGCCGATCCTGACCTCTGCCATTGAATTTCCTCCCAGAATTTCGCTGATCCAACCCTAGCCGCGTGGCAGCAGGGATTTCAAGTTCACTGCAGGCGAAGTCAGTTCGCTTGCGTCGGGTGTCGCATGTTTGGCGATCAGCATCTCGGCGAGCCGGATGTCCTTGGCGATCCTGTTGCCCGGACCCCAGCCGCTCGCCGAGACGAGACGGCCGTTTTCGGCAAGATGGAAGAGGATGAAGGCGTCGTCGCCGATATCGCGGCGCACTGCTGACACTGCCCTGTCTGCAAGCCCCGCGATCTGCAGCGTCCAGTCGAACTGATCCGACCAAAACCATGGCACGGCTTCATAGGGCCTGGCGTCGCCAAGCATGCTTGCGGCAGCATGGGTACCCTGATCCTGCGCATTCCGCCAGGCTTCGAGCCGGATCCTGCGGCCGTCATAGGGAAAGGAGCAGCAGTCGCCGGCCGCGAAGATTGCCGGATCAGAGGTCTGCAAGGTTTGATCGACGGCAATGCCGTTTTCGATGGTAAGCCCTGCCAGCGCTGCGAGCTCGGCGCGCGGCTGGGCGCCGATACCGACGACGAGCATATCGGCGTTCACCACGGTCCCATCAGCCAATGTCAGGCTAATACCGTCAGCACTGCCCGTGAGGCGCTCGATTCCGAACCCGCGGAGGATGCTGACACCGTTTGCCTCATGCAGAGCCTGGACTTTCTCGGCAATCGCCTCCGGTACCGCCCGCATCAGGATGCGCGGCAGCGCTTCGATGACAGTCACCTCGAGGCCGCGCTTTCTTGCCGAAGCGGCAAGCTCGAGACCGATGAAACCGGCGCCGATGATGGCAAGATGGCTGCCTGGCGACAATCGCCTGGAAAGACGCGCGGCATCGTCATGGGTGCGGAGATAGAAGACATGTTCCATGCCATCGGCAGCCGGCAGCCGCCTGGGTGCGGCGCCGGTTGCAAGCAGCAATTTGTCATAAGGGAGCGTGCGGCCACTGGCCAAACGGACCGTCCTGCTGTCGCGATCGATCTGGGCCGCCGCGTCATCGGTGACAACGGTTATCCCTCGCTCCGCAAACGCCGCTCCATCCGCAATGAAGGGTGGCAATGCGCCCTCTGACACCAGCATATGCTGCTTGGAAAGCGGCGGGCGCTCGTAGGGCAGATGCGGCTCTTCGCCGACGAGCGTGATGCTTCCATCAAAGCCTTGCTCGCGCAGCGCCATGGCGGCCCGCGCCCCACACTGCCCGGCGCCGATGATAACGAAATCGGCCATCGGCATCACTCCAGACCGAGATAGACGGCGCCATCCTCGACCTTCACGGGGTAGGTCCTGAGGTTGACGCAGACGGGGGCGCCGCGGGCCTCGCCGGTGCGATAGTCGAAGCGGCCGTTATGTTTCGGACATTCGACGATGTTGTCCATGACCAGCCCGTCAGCCAGATGCACCTTCTCATGCGTGCACATGCCATCGGTCGCAAAGAACTTGTCATCGGGGCTGCGATAGACCGCGAATGTCCTGCCGGCGTGATCAAAACGGATCACATCCTCATTCTCGACATCATCGATCTCGCAGGCCTTGATCCAGTTGCTCATCCCATCCTCCCGAAATTCATGGCGTTTGATCGGAAACTAGGCGAGAGCGCCTGACTTGGCGGGATAATTCTTGATCAAATTCCATCAATCGCATTGGCGCCTGACAGTGCAGGACCAACCTTGGGCAGCCGTCAGCATTATTTCTGAAAACCGTTTGACTAAATAAAAACTCGGTGCGAAGCTGATCGTGTTCTTGGGGGCAGTAACATGACGTTGCGCGGTACCAATCAGGAATCAGGCCGTCCGTACAACCGGCGTATCGTTCTCGAAGCGATCCGGCTGAACGGCCCGGTCACACGCGCCGAGATCGCCAAGCGCGTCAGCCTGACGGTGCAGACCGTCTCCACCATCGTCCGCGAGCTCGAAGAACAGGGCTACATCCTCTCCGTCCGCGAAGAGCCGAAGGGACGCGGCATTCCTCCATCGGTACTCCGCATCAATCCTGAAGGCGGTTATGTCGCCGGCATTCACCTGACACCGCTCGGCATCGATGCGGCGCTCGTCGATCTCAGCGGCAATATCGTCCAGAGCGCTCATCGCACCGCCCCGAACGTTGCCCCCGACCTTGCCTTCCGGCTGATCGGCGAACTCGTTGCCGAACTGCGCGGTACCGGCGAGACGAAACGGATCCTGAGCGCCGGAATGGCGCTGCCCGGTCCGTTCGGCGTCGAATCCATGAGCTTCATCGGCCCGACGACGATGACGGGCTGGAAGGATGTGCCGCTCAAGGAGCGGCTCGGCGAGGCCTCCGGCCTGCCCGCCTTCATCGACACCGACATGGCCTGTGCTGCCCTTGGCGAACAGCTTTACGGCCTGGGTGCAGAGCTCTCGAATTACTACTATCTCTATTTCGGCGTCGGTCTTGGCGGTGCCATGGTTCATGACGGCGCGGTGATGCGCGGCGGCTGGGGCAATGCCGGTGAAATCGGCCATATCCCGGCTGTTCCCGATGGCGAGCCCTGCCCCTGCGGCAACCGGGGCTGCCTGGAGCGCTACCTCTCCCTCGATGCCTTCAATCGCCGAGGCCTGTCGCAGACGATGTGGGCCGAGGAAATCCGCCCGATCTTTCACAATGCCATCCGCACCATCGAAAACTTGCTCGATCCGCAGACGATCGTGCTCGGCGGCCTCGCGCCGCCCGAGCTCATCGAAAAGCTGGTCGCTTCAGTGGGCCTGCCGAACTCCGTTGCTGTTCGCGAAGGCCGCAGCCATCCGCGGCTGGTCATGGCGAGCGACTGCCAGAACTCGGTGCTGCGCGGCGCCGCCGCCCTTGCTGTTTCCAGCGTGCTCTCGCCGCGCTTCGGCCAGATGTTTTCCACCCCCGACGAGAAAGGGATCGCCGCATGAGCGAACCGCTGCTGGTGCTCGACAATATCCGCAAGAATTTCGGCGCGATCGAAGCGCTGAAGGGCGTCAGCTTCTCGATCGGCAAGGGCGAGGTTGTGGCGCTGCTCGGCGATAACGGTGCGGGTAAGTCGACACTGGTCAAGATCATCTCCGGCGGCCTGGAGCCGAGCTCGGGACGGATGATCTTCGAAGGCCGTGACTATGTGGCAAAGACCCCTGCCGAGGCCAAGGCAGCCGGTGTCGAGACCGTCTATCAGGACCTGTCGCTCGCCACCAATGTCGATGTCGTCGCCAATTTCTTCATGGGCCGCGAGATTACCCGCAAGGTGCTCGGCATCCCCTTCCTCGACGAACGCGCCATGGAAAAAGTGGTCGGCGATGCGCTTGCCAACGCCGGCACCCGCATTCCCTCGCTGCGCACCAAGGTCGAGCATCTCTCGGGCGGCCAGCGTCAGGCGATCGAGCTCAACCGCTTCGTCCATTGGGGCGGCAAGCTGGTGCTGCTCGACGAACCCTTTGCCGCACTCGGCGTCGAGCAGACGCGGCGCGGCCTGGAGATGATCCGCCACGTCGCCAACCAGGGCATCGGCGTCGTCATCATCACCCACATCATGCAGCAGGCCTTCCAGGTGGCCGACCGCATCGTGGTGATCCGCCAAGGCGTCGTCGCGGGCGATGTCGAGACATCGAAGACAAATGCAGACGCGGTGATCGGCATGATCACCGGACAAAACCTCGCCGGTGCCGGACCGGTGGGGTCATAAAAACTGAGGGTCCGGCGCAAAAGGAGAGAACGACATGAAGCGAATAGTCTTAGCCGCGCTGACCGTTCTGGCGCTCGGCCTGTCATTGATGACGACTGCCTTCGCGCAGTCGAAAGGCACCGTCTATTACCTCGTCCCGACGCTGCTCGACGAATTCCAGACCGGCTCGGTCAGCGCGCTCGAGATGTTTCTCAAGCAGACCGGCTATGAAATGAAGACGCTGAACGCCGACAACAAGACGGATGCGCAGCAATCGCAGATGAACGACGTCATCGCGCTGAAACCCGCGGCGATCATCCTTGCCGCCGTCGATTTCAACGCGCTGAAGCCCTCGATCGAGGCCGCCCGTGCAGCCGGTATCCCGGTCGTCGAATTCGACCGCCAGATCACCTCGACGCCATCCGATTTCACCTCCGTCGCCGGAACGATCGAGATCGGTTACGTCGCCGCCGAACAGGCCGAAAAGCTCCTGAAGGCGAAGAATGGCGATGTGAAGGGCAAGGTTCTCCAGGTTCTCGGCGACCCCGGCGATCCCTACACGCTCGACATCCAGAAGGGCTTCGAAGAGAAGATGAAGGCCTTCCCCAATGTGAAGATCATCTCGGTGCCTGCCATGCAGTGGGAAGCCAGCAATGCCGGAACGATCGTTTCCGACCAGATGCTTGCCAACCCTGACATCGACCTGATCTTCAGCCATGCCGCGCATCTCTCGGTCGCCGCCGTCGCTTCGCTTGAAGCGGCCGGCAAGAAGCCCGGCGATGTCATGCTGATGAGCTCGAACGGCGCTCCTGTCGGTCTCGACCTGATCCGCAAGGGCTGGCTGAATGTCGAAGTCGAGCAGCCGCTTTATGCCCAGGCCGCAGCCGTTGCCATGTTCATGGACAGGATCGCCAAGAAGGAAGAGATCAAGCCCGGCGAATATGACGTGCTCGGCCTGAAGGGCGTCGTCACCAAGGAGGCATGGGGTCCGAACATCAAGATCCCCGGTGCTGCCATCACCAAGGAGAATGTCGACGACCCGGCCTTCTGGGGTAACCAGAAGGCGCCGACCGCTCAGGTAAAATCAGTCGAATGAGCGACATTCCAGCGCCCGGGCTTCAAGGCCCGGGCTCCCTCAAAGACAACCGGATCGGCCGCATGACACCTCGCACGCGTCAATTCTTTGAGCTCGTCCTCGACAATCTCGTCTGGTTCATGCTCATCTTCGTGCTCGCCGTCTTCTCGGCGCTCGTCCCGAACTATTTCCAGCTCGGCATCTTCGCCAATATCATCGAGGCCTCCAGCGTTCTCGGCGTCATGTCGATCGGCCTGGCGCTCGTCATCATCGCCGGTCACATGGACCTCTCGGTGGAATCGGTCGCCGCCCTTTCGGCGATGGCCGTCGGCATCCTGTTCTGCTCGGCCGGTATCGGCATGGGCTTCACGCTCAGCCCGGAATGGCTGATGGTGCCAGTCTCGCTTTTGATCGCGCTTGCCGTCGGCGGGCTGATCGGACTGCTCAACGGCTTCCTGATCGTCAAGGTGAAGATGAATGCCTTCATCATCACGCTGGCGTCCTACATCTGGGTGCGCGGCATCGTGCTCGCCGTCTCCGGCGGCCGCTCGGCGCAAGATCTGGCGCCCGCCATCCGCTGGTTCGGCATCCAGCGCCTCATCGGCCTGCCGCTGACGGCCTGGATCGCAATCGCCTGCTTCATCGTGTTTTCGGTGATGATGGCCAAGACCCCGTTCGGCCGGCATCTGACGATGATCGGCGGCAACGAGACGGCAACCTTCCGCGCCGGCATTCCGGTGCAGCGCAACCTGATCATTGCCTTCGTCATGGCCGGCGCGATCGCCGGGCTCGCCGGCTGGCTGCTTGCCATCCGCACCTCGGGCGCCACTGCCAATCTCGGCGTCGGCCTGCTCTTCAACGCCTTCGCGGCCGTCGTCATCGGCGGCGTCAGCCTGAAGGGTGGCGTCGGTGCGCTCCCCGGCGTCTATGCCGGTGTGCTTCTCCTGTCGTCGATCAACACGGCGATCAATCTCATGGGCCTGCCCGCCAATTTCACCCAGGTGATCCACGGCTTCCTGGTGCTGGCGGCAGTCCTTCTCGATACCTTCAAACAAAAACTGCGTCAGAGGCTCGCATGACCGGAAGACTGGACGGAAAAATCGCAATCGTCATTGGTGCGGCCCGCGGCATCGGCAAGGCAACCGCCAAGCGCTTTCAGGAAGAAGGCGCGACGATCGTTCTCGCCGACTACGAAGAGGAAGGCGGCCGCGCGGCCGCCGCAGACCTCGGCGTCGCCTTCTTCAAGACCGACATTTCCAAGATGGAAGATGCGAAGGCCGTCGTCGCCTTCGCGGTCGAGACCTATGGCAGGCTCGATATCATCGTCCAGAATGCCGGGGTCTATCCCTGGCAACTGATCGAGGACACCAGCCCCGAGGACTGGGACAATGTGATCGCCGTGAACCTGCGCGGCTCCTTCAATGCGGCGCGCGCAGCTCTCGATCCGATGAAGAAGCAGGGCTATGGCCGCATTCTCTTCACCTCGTCGATCACCGGCCCGCATGTGACGAGCCCGGGTCATGGGCATTATTCGGCGACCAAGGCCGGGATCAACGGTTTCATCCGCGCAGCGGCCCTCGAGTTCTCCTCCTATGGCATCACCGTCAATGGTGTGGAGCCGGGCAATATCATGACCGAGGCCATGCAGCTTCACCGTGGCCCGGCCTTCATCAAGAACATGGAGGATGCGATCCCGCTCGGCCGGCTCGGCAGCCCGCGCGATGTCGCCAATGCCTTCCTGTTCCTGGCATCCGACGATGCGAGCTACATCACTGGTACGACCATCGTCGTCGATGGCGGGCAGCTGTTGCCCGAGGGAAGCGATTTCAAACTGCAGCCGTCGTGAGGCGGCTCATCACGCCCTCGTTACCAAACTCTTAACCAGCGCTATTGACCTTCCAGCCCCCATCTCTAATTCCGCTCGCAGGGGCAGCAGTTGGAAGTGATATGAAAGTACTGATAGTTGAGGACGAGGGCATCATCGCTTGGGATCTCGAAAGCATGGTGCTCGACAACGGCTTTGAAGTCGCAGGGCTCGCAAGAACGGAAATCGAAGCCATAGCACTGGCACGGCGGGCCGATATCGCTCTCGTCGATGTTCAGCTCGCCGACGGGCCGACCGGCCCGCAGATCGCCCGCACGCTGATCGATCAATACGGCATCGAAGTCGTCTTCATGACCGGCAATCCGGAACTGGTCGCCGACTTCGAGGGCGCAGTCAACGTCGTGACCAAGCCGCATCATCTCGACAAGGTGAAGGCGGCGCTGATGGACGCTCTGGCCGCACGAACCCGAAAGCAGGACGCGCGCTCCAACGGCGGCCTGACGCCGCCCCGGACGGTGCTCAGCGCCTGATGCGCCAGTACCGCTCCCTGTAGACGGAGCCGTCGCCCATATATTTCCGGAGTTCTTCCCTCGCATCGAGGCCGGGGAAGATTTCGGCGATCTGGGATTCATATTTCAGGATCGCCGCAAACTTCCGCTCGAAATCGACGGCAATATCGACAGGCCCGTCGATCGTCCACTTCGTCCGCTCCAATGCGGCGGGCACATTGTCCGGATAATTCGGCGGGAAGAAACCGGCCGAATAGGGAATGTCCTCATAGAGATAGACCTCCGCATCCGACGCGTCGTGAAGGCCGCGGAATGTCTCCGTCGTCACGACGTGATCGAGATGCCGCCCGACCGCCATCGGGCAGAGAACGATGGTCGGCCTTATCCCCGCAAGCCATTGCCCGAGAAGCGCCCGCACCTCGTCCCATGCGGGATCATCGGCGACGGGAGGCGAAAAGACCGCCTGGCGCGTCGCATAGAGGGACGCACCATCCGGGCCGCGGCGATAGATCGAATCCGACAGGCCGCCATGGATATGATCCGCGCCGAGATAGCTGATCGAGGCGATATCCTCCCCGCGGCGCACCTCGTATGGATTGGCACCCAGACCCCACCACGCGTGGAGTTCACGAACCAGCGGCGACGGCTCGCCGCCGATATCGGTATCTGCGGTGAAGATCGTCGCTGCGACGACGGTGGTGCCATCCCTCACAGCCTTGTCCATGAGGCCACCGCAGCTGAGCACCGCATCATCGAGATGCGGCGAAAGGATCAGGATGCGATCGTCTTTGGTGAGCATTGCGGGCGTCCGTGGATGCAGGTTTCATCGTCTGCTCCCATGGATATACGACCCTGCCAAAGATGCCAGCGCCGCTTTAGCCAACTCTCCGCAGCAGCCGGAAGATCGGGACGATGGCGGCAATGCAGAGCACGGCAGCGCCACCAAACAGGCTCTCATAGCCAAGACGCTCGGCAAGCCATCCGGCACCGAGACCTCCTACAATGCTGACGATCCCATCCATGCACTGGAAGACCGTGAAATCGACCCCCGCCTGGCGCGGATCCGACCAGTCCATGAACTGGGCATAGAGGGCAACAAAGCCAATCGACATGATGCCTGAGGAGCTGGCAATGGCGATGGCAAGCGTCGCGGATCGCGGCATCCCGCCGCCGAGGCCGGCATAGAGCAGACCGGCAAGCAGGAGCGCCTGAACGGCGAGCGATCCCGCAAGCACCGCCCGCGTCCCGAACATCCGAACCAGCGCCCCGCCCGCAAGCGCGCCCGCCAAGCCGATGAACATGCTTCCCGCGCCATTGAGCAGGCCGATAGTGGCGAGATCGAAGCCCTGGTCGATCAGGAACGGCCCGAGCATCGAGAGCCCCCATTTCTGAGCCGCGACGAAGAGCGCCGTCGCAATCATTCCGCGGCGGATCTCGGGCCGCCTGATGGTTGCGGCAAGTGACGGCGTATGGCTGCGCTGCCGCTCGCCTTCGTTTGCCGCAGGGCCGAGCGAAAACGGCAAGCTGAGCGCCAGGATCGCCCCCGCCATGATGAAGCAGGCATATTGCCAGCCGATCTTGTCCACCAGCACGAGGAATAGCCCGCCGCCGATCGCCGAGCCGAGGTAGGAGCCGCCAACCTGCGCCGCATTGCCCCAGCCGTGATGCCGCTTGGCGAGGTTTTCGACAGCATAGCCATCACAGGCGATATCGACCGTCGAAGCCACCAGCGCGACGAAGGCGAGCGTCAGGATCACCGGCAGCAGCACCGCGGGCTGCAGGATGCCGACCGCGACGATACCGGCAACGCAAAGGAGATTGCCGCTCATGACGATGACGTTCGAACGGTTGCGGCCAATGGCCGGCAGGCGGAACCGCTCGATATGCGGCGACCACAGGAATTTCACCGCCCAGGGAAGTACCGTCAGATAGAGAAGGCCGATCTGGTCGAGCGGCAATCCCTGTTGTCTCAGCACGGCGGGAAGGCCGAGCATGGTCAGCCCGCCGATGACGCTTTGGGCTACGTAGACGCCGCCGATGGCGACGAAGATGGCGACCGGCGACGGGAACTCTGCAGGTGAGGCTTCGCTGGCGGACATCAGAACCGGTACCTCACGCTGCCGACAATCTTGCGACCTTCGTCGTAGTAGCAAAAGCCCGTGGTGCAGACCTGATCCACCTGATCGAGAAGGTTGGTGGCGTTGACCTGCAGCTTGACGCCTTCCATCGACGGGTTGAGTTTGCCGAGATCATAACGAAGTGCTGCATCGACGAAGGTCCGGGCGCCGTTGTTCAACACCGGTGTATGCTTGTTGTCGCCGAAGCTCGAGCCGACGTAGCGAACGCCGGCGCCGACACCCAGCCCCTCGAGCGGGCCGCTCTGAACCTCGTAATCCGCCCAGAGCGAGACCATGTGATAGGGCGAGGAATTGAGCTGATTGCCGACCGTCTCGGACGTCAGCTTGGTGATCTCGACGTCATTATAGGAGTAGCCGCCGGTGAAGCTGAGACCATTATCCAGCGAAGCGGTAACTTCGAGCTCGAAGCCGCGCGAGCGCAGGTCAAGCTGGCGCAGGAGATTGACGCCCGACGAGGTCTCGTAGACCGAGGCGTTCTTCTGGTCGATGTTGAAATAGGCCGCAGAGATCAGCACGTTCTGATCCGGTATCTGGTACTTCAGCCCGATTTCATATTGCTCGCCGAGCGTCGGATTTGCCTGGTGGCCGACACCGCCGCTGGTCAGCACGACGCCCGGATTTGCCACATAGGAGGTGCCGTAGCTGATGTAAGGCATGACACTCCAGGGCGTCACATAGCCGATCGATGCGCGCCCTGTCGTCTCGCTGTCGTTGCGCACGTAGTCGACGCCGCCGGGCGTGTATTCGCTCCGGTGCCAGTCGTGGCGAAGTCCGGCCGCGATCCGCCAGTTGCCGATCTCGATCTGATCCTGCAGGTAGATACCGATCGAGTTCTGTTTCTGCTTTTCGAAATAAGTCAGCGCCGGCACATAGGTGTAGGTGTCGGTGAAGAGATCAGGCCCGGAGCCCTGGCGGGCATCATATGCCATGAAGCTGTAGTCGATGCCGGCGATCAGCTTGTGCTGGGCAGCGCCGGTGCTGAAATCGCCTTCGAGATAGGTGTCTGCCGCGAGACCGTGATTGTCCTCGTACCCGATCCCGGGATAGTCGGCGAAAACCCATTCCTGACGGGCAGAGAGCTCGGAATAGCGCAGCTTGTGATGCAGCGTCAGGCCCTCCGTCAGCTCGTGTTCGAATTCGTAGCCGATGCGCCACTGCTTCTGCGTGAAATCGTTGAACCGCTCATCACCGCCGTAAACAGGCGTCGCCCCGATCGACGACCCTGAACTGTCGTAGTTGTTGATGTAGCCCCAGGTACCGCCGGTGGTGGAGTCCATATACTCGCCGAGAATGGTCAGCTTGGTGCCTTCGTCCGGCTGCCAGGTGAAGGCCGGCGCGATCATCAGCCTGTCGTCCTTGATGGCCTCGATCTCGTTGCGGGCATCGCGCGCGACGCCCGTCAGCCGGTAGAGGAAGACACCGTCATCGGTCACCGGCCCGGAAAGATCGAAAGCGGCCTGAACGCGGCCGTAGGAACCATATTGCAGCTCGATTTCCCGCAACTGCTCCTCGGTCGGGCGCTTCGAGATGATATCGACGATGCCCCCCGAGCTGCTGGCGCCGTAGATGGATGCCGCCGGCCCACGCAGGACCGTCAATGCCTCGACGCCATAGGGCTCGATGCGGAAGAGCCCGTTCGGGCTGCTGATCTGGCGCAGGCCGTCGCGGAAGATGCCGGTATAGGTCAGGTCGATGCCGCGGATCTTGAAGGCGTCGTAACGTGGCTCGGCGCCATACTGGCCGGCGCGGACACCGGGCGTATAGCTTACGGCCTCGCCGACATTCTGCGGAAGGCGGTCGTCGAGCTGTTTGCGGCTGATCACCGAGACGGACTGGGCAGTCTCGGCAACCGGCGTATCGGTCTTCATCGCCGTGCGTCCGGATTTCGGCACGTAGCCATCCGTCTCGACGATCTTTGCAACGCCCTGATCGCGCCCTTCGACAACGATCGGCGCGAGGTTCGTCGCGCCATCACCGGAGGCCGGTTTCTCCTGCTCTGCAGATTGTCCCCAGGCGGTATCGGCAACCGCGACCGCAAGCAATGCGGCAGCCGAAAGCAGCTGCAGTTTTTTAAGTTTCAATGACATCTCTACGCCCCCACGTTCATCGCCGGAAAAGGATTCAAAAACATGATTCTTATAATCAACTTTATGCGTAGCTAGCAAAAGCCAAAGGCGAGGCGCAAGGTCTCCAGGGCAAAAACTGCAACCGTGGTGTGCTATGGATCTGAATTTAAAAGGATATCAGTTCGCCTGGACGAGGCTGAAGCGATGCGCCGAGCCCACTCCAGCCTCTCAGCGACGCATCATTTTGGCTGCTACCAGCACTTGAAACCGGCGCCGCGATCCCCAAATGAGCGCGTGACCCGCTGGTCCGGGCCCCTCTGGCGAAAGCTTCGGCACTTTCGCGATGTCGGACCATTTCCGACATTCGCGCCGACGCCAAGGGAGCACCACCTTGATCTCCGAAATCGCCGCCTGGCTTTTTGCCCTGTTCGTCGTCGACCCGCTGCACGCTGAAATCCGCGAGCGCGTCGATGCTGCAAATCTTCCGGTTCAGGCCCTGCAGCAATCGCAGCAATGCGTTGCGACCCATGGCCCGCGCCTGCTGCAGCGCGCCGGCGAAGAGCCGGTCTGGGCAACCGGCACGGCAATCGGCATCGCCACCGGCTGGACCTCGCCGACCACACTCTTCGACACCAGCGATCCCAATTGCGCGGCCCTGACGCAGATCTTCCAGGGTGAACGCGGCGGCGCAGAGGCCTGATGCATGGCGGATGCGCAGCGATCAGAAGGCGTGGCGTCGCGCACGCTCGCCAGCCTTGCCGCCACCGCCCGCGAGCGGGACGGTCTCAGCATCGGCGAAGTCATCGATGAAATGGGACCGTCGGGCTTCGGGTTTGTCATCCTGCTGCTCGCCATCCCGCCGCTGATCCCGATCCCCGGCCCGTTCGGCGCGGTGTTCGGCACGGCGCTGGCGATCATCTCACTGCAATTCGTCTTCGGCGCCCGCAGCCCCTGGCTGCCCGAGATCCTCCGCAACCGCCGTCTCTCTGGCAAGGTCTTCGAGAGCATGGAGCGTCACGCCGGACCGATGGTGCGGCAGGTCGAGAAGCTGATCCGGCCACAGCGCATGAAGGCCCTCGCCGGCCGCTTCCTCCCATGCCTGCTCGGCGTCCCGGTCTTCGCACTCGCGATCGTCATCGCCCTGCCGATACCCTTCGGTAATATCGCACCCGCCGTCGCCATCTGCGTCATGGCCGTCGGCCTCATCGAGCGCGATGGCCTGGTCATTTTGGGCGGGCTCGCGCTGACTGCGGTCGCCGCTGTCGCAACCGTCTTCCTGTTTCGCGGTGCGGCTACGTTGATTGCTGCTGCATAGGCAGCTTCGCTCTCCGGCATTTTTTGCCAGACTGTGGAATACGCTTCAGTCGCGGGTGTCTACCGGCATGTAACCAGTTCGAAAGGAACAGGACGTGCCCCGCAAGATACCCGCGATCCTCGCCACCTCCCTCTTCGCAACACTGCTCGCCGCCGGAATGGCCTCAGCGCATGCCCATCTTGAAACCGCAATGCCTGCGGATGGCGCAAAGCTGACGGCGGCGCCGAACAGCATATCAATCACCCTCACCGAAAACATCGAGCCCGCGTTTTCACACCTGACATTGACCGCGGCTTCCGGCGACTTGGTGCCGCTCACGAATGAAAAAGCGCATGGCAAGGCGCTCTCTGCCATGCCATCGAGCACGCTTTCACCCGGAGCCTACACGGTCGAATGGCAGATCCTGTCGGTCGATGGGCACAAGACATCCGGCTCCTTCGGCTTCACGGTAGAACCGTGAGCCCGCACACCGCGCTGGTGCTGGCGCGGTTCGCCTGCGATGCCGGTCTGAGCGTCGTTTGGGGCGGCGGCGGTTTTGCACTCATCTGCACCGGCGCTATCCCTGCGCACCTGTATCACCAAATGAGAACATTGCTGCCTGCGGCCATTGGTTTGGCCGCATTCGCCGGTCTCGCCGCCATCCCCATCCAGACAGCCGAGATCGTTTCCGATTGGGCAGCAGCGCTCGATCCTGACCTGCTGAATAGCGTCGCTTTTTCGACCAATGTCGGCCTTGCGCTTTTGATCCGCGCTCTAACCTGCTCCGTAGCGTTCGCGGTGTTCCTTGCGGGCTACCGCAGAGCTGCTATCCTCTTGTCCGGCCTGGCTCTTGCCGAGGCGGCGCTGCTCGGCCATGCCGCTGAGAGTTGGGGGCCAGCTGGCGTCCTAAAAATCTCGGCCGAGGCGATTCATATCCTTGCCGGGACCGCGTGGCTTGGCGCGCTGGTGCCATTCCTTGTTCTGATGCAGCTGGCGCGGCAACCTAACCTCCGGGCCGAGGCGGTAAAGTCGCTGCGGCGCTTCTCGCGGATTGGGCATGGTGCTGTGGCACTGGTACTCGCTAGCGGGCTTGCAAACAGCCTGCAGATTCTCGGCCATTTGCCTGCAGATATGCGGTCCGCGTATCAAGAAAAGCTCGCCCTCAAGATGGCGGTAGTCCTTTCAATGACCGTCATCGCAACCGCCAACCGCTATGGCGCCGTGCCGATGCAGCGCAAATATCCGCAGCTCGCCAACCGGCTCCTTCTGCTCGGCTCATCCCTAGAGATCGTCCTCGGCCTAACGGCCATTGCCCTGGTCGCCTCGCTTGGCCTCGACGACCCGACGTAATTTTTTCGCCCGGCTGGGAATAGACCGCCGCGGCCAGTGTCTACCGATGCATCACAGCAAGGAAAGAAGCCATGAGAGCCTATTCCCACAAGACATCCGCGGCGGCGATCGCCGTGATCCTCGCAGCCGCTGGTGCCTGTACCGCCTTTGCCCATGACGCGCAGCACCAGCCAGCCGCGGCCGCAATATCCGACAGTCCGGAAGCCGCCTATCTCGCCGAGAACAACAGCGCGATGGACAAGATGATGGCCGACATGGAGCTCAAGCCGAGCGGCGATGTCGATCGCGACTTCGTGGCCATGATGACACCGCATCATCAGGGAGCCATCGATATGGCGATCGCCGTCCTGAAATACGGGAAGAACGAGCAGATCAAGCGTATCGCCCAGGAAATCATCGTGGATCAGCAGCAGGAAATCGCCGCCATGAAGCTGGCGATCAGCGATCCGCTCCCACCATCCGAGGCGGCCCCGACCCAGGCCACTCCGGATAATACCCCAGCCGGAACCATGCAGGGCATGGATCCGAACATGAAGATGTAAAGAAGGCATTGCCCCATGACCATTCGCAGATCAATCGCCGCAGCCTTGCTGGCGGGCAGCACGCTCGCACCACTTTCCGCCTTTGCCGGCCAGGCACCCTTTGCCGCCTCCGATGCAGACATCCCGGTCAGCAGCAAAGATCGCGTCTATGCTGCCGAGCAGTTTTCCAACACCGTCTCGGTGACCGATCCCTCCACCAACAAGCTGCTTGGCGTCATCAAGCTCGGCGATCCGCAGCCGGGCAATCTGAGCCCGCTGTATAAGGGACAGGTCCTCGTTCATGGCATGGGCTTCTCACCTGACAAGAAGACCATCGCAGTTGTCTCGATCGGCTCGAATTCGGTGACCTTCATCGATACCGCAACGAACACCGTCAAGCACACCACCTATATCGGCCGCTCGCCACACGAAGCATTCTACACGCCTGACGGCAAGGAAGTCTGGGTTACCGTCCGCGGCGAGGACTATATCTCGGTCATCGACGCTGACAGCTTTGCAGAAAAGGCTCAGATCAAGGTTCCCTCGGGCCCGGGCATGCAGATCTTCTCGCCGGATGGCAAATATGCCTATATTTGCTCGTCCTTTAACCCCGACACCGTCGCCGTTTCCGTCGCCGATCATCAGATCGTCGGCCATGTGAAGCAGGCGAGCCCCTTCTGCCCGAATATTGCGGCGTCGCCAGATGGCAAACAGGTCTGGTTCACCCTGAAGGACACTGGCAAGGTGCAGGTCTTCGACGCAAAGCCACCCTTCGACGTGATCAAGACGATCGATACGGGACCGATCACCAACCACGTCAATCTCGTCACCAACAAGAACGGCAGCTTCGCCTACGTCACGGTCGGCGGCCTCAATCAGGTCAAGGCATTCCGCACCGACACATTCGAACAAGTGGCCACCATCCCGGTCGGCAATCTGCCACACGGCATCTGGCCCTCCGGTGACGGCACCCGCGTTTATGTCGGCCTTGAGAATGCCGATGCCATGGCCGCGATCGATACCCTGACCAACAAGGTCATCGCCACCATTCCGATCGGGCAGGCTGCCCAGGCGGTGAATTACGTGCCGAATGCCGTGCCTGAGGGAGACGGCATGCAGAACCTCATGCCGCTCGGCGCGGCGGGCGAGGCAGCTCATTTCAAGCTCGGTCCCAAGGGCTCGAAGGACAAGGCGCCGACCTCAGTCTCATTGTTCGACCAGGGCCTGACGCAGGTGCTGCAGGCTTCGGTCACCGGACTTGATGCGAAGACGCCCTATATCCTGGCTCTCTCTGAAAAGCCGGATGGCAGCGGCCCACTGCAGAGCCTTTCGGCCTTCATGACCAATCCGGCGGGCGCAGCGATCGTCAACGCTGTCGGTCCGATCCGGCAGATCGTCGAGGCCAAGCACAAGGACGAGCAGCGCTACCTAGTGGTCGCCGCTTCGGCCGACGGCAAGCCGGGCAAGATCGTTCAGGTCCAGGTGGAATAACAAAGGGATGGCCCGCGCTTGCAGTGCGGGCCATCCTCGCGGAGACTGGTGAGATGGACGATATGCTTTCACATGTTGAGCCGATGATTCCGGCGCTGCGCCGCTACGCGCGCGGTCTGCTCGGCGATCCCGAGAGCGCGGATGACGCAGTTCAGGACTGTCTGGAAAAGGTCGTGGCCAACTGGCACCGGCGGCGCAACGACGACCCGCGTTCCTGGGTTTTCGCCATTCTCCACAATCTGGCGGTCAATCGCCTACGGCAACAGGCGCGCCGCGGCTTTGCGGTCGCTATTGAAGACGTGCCGGAAGCTGGCAACGTTGGAGAGGCCGTCCAGGAGAGCATTGTCTATGGACAGGAAGTGATGGCGGCGATCGACCGCCTGCCACCCGATTATCGCAGCATCCTGCTTCTGGTATCCGTCGAGGACATGACCTATTCGGAAGCGGCCAAGGTGCTCGATATTCCGATCGGCACCGTCTCTCTCGCGCGCCAGGGAACAGCTGCGAACGCTACTTGAGCGCAAGCCCATCAATATGCCATCTGCCGGACCGCACCTGCGGAGGATCAAATGACCAGGAAACCCATCACCGAAGACGATCTTCAGGGCTATGTTGACGATGTTCTCGATGCCGAGCGCCATCGCGAAGTCTCGGATTATCTGCAGGGCAACCCGGAAGCCGCCGCTCGCCTTTCCTCTTATGCAAGCCAGGTTGCAGCATTGCGCTCAGCCATGGATCCCGTCATGCAGGAGCCTGTCCCGAGCCGGCTCAATCTGGCTCATATCGCCGCCGCCCGACGGCCTCGGGCGCGTGCCGGATTTGCGCCGATGGCAGCCGCGGCGATGGCGCTTCTGGCCGTTGGCGCTACCGGCGGCTGGTTGGTGAAGGGCATGACGGCACCTGCGACCGAGGGTGTCGCGATGCTGGCGCAAGAAGCGTCGGCGAGCTACGGAACCTTCGCTTCCGACAAGGTCCGCCCGGTCGAAGTTCGCGCCAGCGAGAGCGATACGCTGAAGCAGCTGGCATCCTCGACACTAGGCGCCTCTGCAGTCATCCCGGATCTGTCGAAAGCCGGATACCGGCTGATGGGCGGACGGGTGGTGTCCACGCTGCATGGTCCCGGCGTCATGCTGATGTATGACAACGACCATGGAAGTCGGCTGGTGATGCTGTCACGCAAAATGCTGGTCGACCAAAACAGACCGATGATCGAGAGTTCCAGCGGGGCCGTGAATGGCTGGAGCTGGGCGAATGACGGTCTCGGCTATAGCCTCGTCGGCTCGCTGCCGAGCAACGAGCTTCACTCCTTCGCCGACGATGTCAGGTCGCAGGTGACGACCGCCCTGTAAGCATTCGGGGCGCCCTTGCGAGGCCCCCCGAACCTTCGATCAGCCTTCCAGCCACTTCACCTGTTCCGGCGTCAGCTTGATGTCGAGCGCCGAGAGGCTGTCTTCCAGCTCGGCGATCGTCCGCGGGCCGATCAGCGGGATGACCGGGAAGGGCTGGGCGATGACATAGGCGAGCGCGATATGGATTGGGCTGCGGCCAAGCTTGTTGGCGAGTTCGATGGCCCGGTCGCGGCGTTCGAAGTTACGGTCCGAATACCAGCAACGGACGATTTCCTCGTCGTCGTGCTTGTCGCGTCCGGCGCGGTCGGTGAAGAAGCCGCGGCCCTGGCTCGACCAGGCGAAGTTCGGGATCTGCTTCTTGTTCAGCCACGCCTTCCATTCGTCGTCGGAAGCCGCGACGCAACCGGCCCAGATCGGATCCAGCATCTCGGCTAGCGAGAAATTGTTGGAAAGGGCTGCCGGCGCCGTTTTGCGGTTCTTGTCGGCATAGGCGATTGCCTCTTCCATGCGCGCCCGGGTCCAGTTCGAGCCGCCGAAGATGCCGCGGATGCGGCCGCGCTTGACCTCGGCATCCATCGCATCGACGAATTCACCGACCGGTACGGCCGTGTTGTCGCGGTGCATGAAATAGATATCGACGTAGTCGGTCTTCAGCCGGTCGAGCGACTGGTCGAGCTGCTTGGCGATCATGTCAGGGTAGCAAAGCGGCGAATGGGCGCCCTTGCCGATCAGCACGATTTCATCGCGCGGAACCTTGCGGCTCGTGTGCCAGTCGCCGAAGATCGCCTCGGTCTTGCCACCGCCATAGACATAGGCCGTGTCGAAGGCATTGCCGCCTGCCTCGTAGAAGGCATCGAGTGTCAACGACGCGGCGGCGAAATTCGGGAAGAATTCGAAGCCGAGTGTGACGACCGAAGCGGGCTTCAGAATACCCGGAATTTCACGCTTCGGAATGCTGTTGCCGAGCTTGACCGGTGCGCCCGCGAGATTGAGCGTCCGCTTCGTTGCCTTCTCGACCCCGTATTCCAGGCCGACCGACGCGCGCCACTGATCGAGAACCCGAAGGTTGCCGACTGAATCTGCCCAGCTCATGCCCGGCGAGGTGAACTCATGCTTTCCAGCGCGGATCGCATCGCCTGCGGCATCGACCTCGAAGGAATAGAGCCAGCGGTCTTCCTTGACCTCGACCGTTTCCTGCTCGTTGCCCTTGATGATCTCGATCTTGCCGGTGCCGCCCTTGTGGCCGGATGCGAACCAGAAATCCTTGACCTCGATACGGCCATCGGAGCCGATGATGCGCAGCGTGTTATCCTGGTTGGCCATGATCGAGCATGAGACTTCGGCGATGATCGAGTTCGGGAATTTCAGGACAGCCGAGGCCCATTCATCGACACCGGACTGGCCGAGATGGGCAACGCCCGAGACCTTTTCGGGTTCGAAGAAAGGCTTGCCTTCGGCAGCCCCGGCAATCAGCCGCGCCATCGAGACCGGATAACCTCCGACATCGAGAATGCCGCCGCCTGCGGTGTCATTGGAAAACAGCCGATGCTCGGGCTTGAAGCTGCCCATGTTGAAACCAAAGCTGGAGCGGATGATCCTGACGGTGCCGATGACGCCGCTCTTCACCAGCTCGACGATCTTCGCTGTCTGCGGATGGACGCGGTACATGAAGGCTTCGCCGGCAAAGACGCCGGCTTTCTTCGCCTCATGATAGATCGCGTCCGCATCGTAAGCAGAAAGCGCGATCGGCTTTTCGACGAGCACGTGCTTGCCTGCGCGGATCGCCTTGATCGCCCACTCGGCATGGCCGGTATGCGGCGTGGCGATATAGATCGCGTCGATCTCGGGGTCGGTGAGCAGCGCGTCATAGCCCTTGACGATACGGGCGCCCGAGAAACCGTCGCCGAGGCCGGGCTTGTCAGGATTGCGGGTCGCGATGGCCGAAAGCTTGCCGGTCCGCGAATGCGCGATGCCATCCGCAAAGGTGCGAGCGATGGTGCCGGGACCGATAATGCCCCAGCGGATCGGTTGTTCTGAGCTCATATCTATTCCTCTTTCATAAAATCGTCTTGGGATTGCAGATGGTCAGCGCAGGCGTTGGCCCGCGCTGTCGAACAGGAAGCTGCGTTTGGCGGCGAGCGAGACGGTGAGGCTGTCGCGATTGCCGGTAGCGCGCGATTCCGGTCGCTCGATGATGAGCTGCTCGCCGCCGAGCGTTGCGTAGATGTAGCTCGTATTGCCGAGATGCTCGGCGACATCGACGCTGACGGTCAGATCGGCATCGCCACGACCGGCATCGCCGAAATGCTCCGGACGAACGCCGAGCGTCACCTCCGTGCCCTCGGCTAGCGCAGCCGCAAGCGGCAGTGTCAGCCGGACATTCTTGTCTGCGGTGAGCGCGATCGTCAGTCCCGCAGCATCCTTGCCTGTGACAACAGCCTTGATGAAATTCATCTTCGGCGAACCGACGAAGCCGGCGACGAACTGGTTTGCCGGATCGTCATAGAGGTCGAGCGGCGCGCCGACCTGCTCGATATTGCCGGCGCGCAGCACGACGATCTTGTCGGCAAGCGTCATCGCCTCCGTCTGGTCGTGAGTCACATAGATCATCGTCGTGCCGAGCTGCTTGTGCAGGCGGGAGATTTCGACGCGCATTTGCACGCGCAATTCGGCATCGAGGTTCGACAGCGGTTCGTCGAAGAGGAAGACCTCGGGCTCGCGCACGATGGCGCGGCCGATCGCGACGCGCTGGCGCTGGCCGCCGGAAAGCTGCTTCGGGCGGCGCTGCATCAGCTCGTTGATCTGCAGGATTCCGGCGGCGTGCTGGACGCGCTTCTCGGTATCCTCCTTCGGATTGCCGTTCATGCGCAGGCCGAAGGAAAGGTTCTCGGCCACCGTCATATGCGGATAGAGCGCATAGGACTGGAAGACCATGGCGATGCCGCGGTCGGCGGGCTCGACATCATTGACCACCTTGCCGCCGATATTGATCTCGCCGCCGGAAATATCCTCGAGCCCGGCGATCATGCGCAGGAGCGTGGACTTGCCGCAGCCCGAAGGGCCGACGAAGACGACGAACTCGCCGTCCTTCACCTCCAGATTGGCGCCGTGGATGATCTCAAGGGCGCCGTAGCGCTTGATGACGTTCGTGAGTGAAAGCTCTGCCATGCGGCTCCCCGATTATTTGATTGCGCCGGCGGCAATGCCGGCGATGAAGTGACGCTGCAGAAGCACGAAGACGATGAGGATCGGCGCGGTCAGCATCGTGGCACCCGCCATGATGCCGCCCCAGGAAACCTTGGTGAGGCCGATCAGCGTTCCCAATGCCACGGGTGCGGTCATCATCGCCGGGCGCGAATTGATCAGCAGCGGCCAGAGATAGTTGTTCCACGACACCAGGAAGAGAATGATGGCCAGCGCCGCCATGGTCGGCCGCGCCAAGGGAAGCGCGATCCTCAGGAAGATCTGCCATTCCTTGACACCCTCGACGCGCGCCGCATCGAACAGCTCGTTCGGCATCATCGAGAAGGACTGGCGCATGAAGAGAACGCCGAGCGAATTGAAGAGCGGCGGAACGATGAGCGCCACCCAGGTATTCGCCAGCTTGAACTCGCGCGCCACCATGATGAACTGCGGGATGACGACCACGGCAAAGGGCAGCGTAATGGTGCCGAGGATGATGGCGACGACGACGGAACGCCCGGCAAAGCGATAGCGCGCTAGAGCCCAGCCCGCCATCGACGTCAGGAGCACCGAGAGCACGGTGTAGATGACCGCCACCGAGATTGAGGTGAACATCGCCCGGGTGAAGCCGGTCTGTGCTTCCAGATCCCTAAAGTTCGCGACGAAATTCGTCGACGGCAACAGCACGATCTCCGGGCTGAAGATGCCGTAATCAGGCATGGTCGAGAAGATGAACATCATCCAGAGCGGAAACAGCCAGATGATCGCCAGCGGCGTCAGCACCGCATGCAGCGCGATCTTTCTGAGGAGAAGCGATTGCGACTTGGATTTCATTTCGGCTCCCTCCCGACCCACAGATTGAGCAGCGAGATTGCAACGGCGAGCGCTGCCATTGTGTAAGCGACGGCTGACGCATAACCGAAGTTCAGCGACAGGAACCCCTGGCGGTACAGCAGCAGGCCAAGCGTCTCCGTGCCACCACCTGGACCGCCGCGATTGGTGATCAGGAACGGTTCGGTGAAGAGCTGCATCGTGCCGATAACCGAGAGCACCACGCAGAAGAGAATGATCGGCTTCAGCAGCGGCAGGGTGATATGAAAGAACTGCTGCGTCTTGCTGACCCGATCGAGCGTCGCGGCCTCATAGACATCGTCTGGAATGGACTGCAGGCCGGCCAGGATGATGATGGCGTTGTAGCCTGCCCAGCGCCAGGTCACCGCGATGATGACGAGCGCCATGGCGGCGTTGGCATTGTCGAACCAGGAGACGGCGGGCAGACCGACCGAGGTGATCAGTTTGTTGACGATACCGAAATCGATGCTGAACATCAGCCGGAAGACGGCCGCATAGGCAACCTCGCCGACGACGACGGGCGCGAAGAAGGCAAAGCGGAAGAGCGGGCGCAGCTTCAGCAGCGGCGAATTCAGAAGCACCGCCATGACGGTGGCGATCGCGATCATCACCGGAACCTGGATCACCAGGATGATCAGCGTGTTGTAGAGCGCGTTGTAGAAGGCCGGGTCGCCGAACAGGCGCCCCCAGTTGGCCGAAAGGCTGAACTTCCACGGATTGACGCGCGTATTCTGAAACGAGATCAGAAACGAACTGATGATCGGCCACACCCAGAAGGTGGCGAAAACAATAAGATAGGGCGCGAGGAACGCGTAGGCGCTCCGGTTGCGGATCGGCATATTTTCCTCCTCACAGACGCAACGAGCCATCCCGGGGGATGGAGCGCCGGGCGCAAGCTGCGCCCGGCTTCGTTACTTATTCTGCGACCGGAAGACCCGTCGCGGTGGCGATCTGCTTGGCAGCGTCGTCAAGCGCTGCCTTGGCATCGGGATAGCCACCGGCGAAATACTTGGTTTGCGATGCCTTGTAGATGGCATCCGCATCCGTCTGGAACTGCGTGCCGCGGCTCGGCACGATCTTCGGCAGGGTGGAGAGAATGTCGGCCCAGACCTTCTGGCCGCCCCAATAGGGCTGCGGCTCGTTGACGAACGGATCCTGGACGGCAGAGAGCAGCGAGGGAACGAGGCCGAAGGACTTCAGCATCGTCACCTGGCCTTCGTTGGTGGCCAGCGCGTAGTTGATGTAGTTCCAGGCCGCTTCCTTGTTTTCGGAATTGGCAGCGATCGCCAGCGACGAACCGCCGAGATTGGCGGCATGCGGGCCATCAGCCGTCAGGCTCGGCATCATATAGACGCCCCATTTGCCGGAGAGATCCGGCGAGCCGGAACGGATCGTGCCTTCATACCAGCCGCCATACATCTGGCTGGCAACCTTGCCTGCGGTGTTTGCCTGGATCTTCTCGTCCCAGATGGCGGCCGTCAGCGTGCCGGCATCCTTCATCTGCTTGACCTTTTCAAGGGTCGCGACGCAGGCGGGCTTGTTGATGGTGATCGACTGGCCATCCTCGGAGAAGTAGCCGCAGCCCTGCTCGTTGGAGATCATGCGGAACCATTCGCTGTCGCCGTTGAAATCGGCCTGAGCCATGACGACACCGGGATTGGCTTCCGAGATTTTCTTGCCGGCAGCGATGAAATCGTCCCAGGTCTTGATGCTCGCCGGATCGACGCCAGCCTTCTCATAGAAATCGCGGCGGTAGAAGACTGCGACCGGGCCGGAATCCCACGGCATGGCGTAGGCGACATCGCCCACTTCAAGCTCGGTGCGCTTGAAGTCGGGGAATTTTGCCTGGATATCGGCGTTGTAGCCGAGGTCCTTCAGGTTGGTGAAGCAATCCGGGAAGCGGTTCCAGAAGATTTCCGCTTCGAAGTTTTCGACGGTGACGATGTCAGGCAGGCCGTCTCCTCCGGCGGCGCAGGCGGCCAGCATCTTGTCGAAGACCTGCTGGTTGCCGAGATCCTGAACGTCGACTTTGACGTCGGGGTATTTCTTGTTGAAGCCTTCCACTGTGGATTTCAGCGCCGATGCGGCGACGTTCCAGCTCCAGATGGTGAGCGTGCCCTGCTCTGCATAAGCGGAGCCGGAAGCAAGAAGCGCGACAGCAGCCGTCGCACCGATAAGATTGAAGCGCATTGAAAATCCTCCCTTTTCAATTGCCGTCCCTTAGCGAACGTGCCTACACTAGCTTGCAGGCACCGGCTGTCTCCTAAAAAGGGAACATGGATTTGGCGGAAAGTAAGGTCGCGGGAAGAGCCATCTATCAACCGGGTGCGAGCAGCATCGAGGGCCTACCCACCGCTTTGCAGATGTTCCACGCCCATCCGCCCGTCATGGTTATGCCCCACTGGCACGCGCAGGTCGAGGTCAACTATGTGATGCGCGGCACCGTGCATTACCGGATGAGCGACCACCAATTTTCGCTGAAGGCCGGCGAGATGTGCCTGTTCTGGGGCGGCCAGCCGCATCAGATGGACGAATCATCCGACGATTCGATTTATGCCGGCGCCCATCTGCCGCTCGTCTATTTCTTCCGCATGCGCCTGCCGGTCGCCATCTCCAGCCAGCTGATGCGCGGCGCGACCATGCTGACCTCGGCGACCGATGCCGCCGACAACGAGAATTTCGCCCGCTGGCACCGCTACGCGACCTCCGGCGATCCGGCAAAGTCGCAGCATGCCGTCGACGAGCTGCTCCTGCGCATCGAGCGCATCCTGCTCGAACCCTATTCGATGATCGGCCTTGGCGCCGAGCTTGCCGAGAACGACCCGCCCTACGCGCAGTCGTCGCGTAACGTGGCGCGCATGTGCGATTTCATCGCCGCCAACTTCATGGAGGATATCGACACGATCGATATCGCCCGGGCCGCCGATCTTCATCCCAAATACGCGATGAACCTCTTCAAGAAATCAACCGGCATGACGCTCAGCAAATATGTGAACCTGCTGCGGCTCTCGCGCGCCCAGGCGATGCTGATGAGCGAGGAAGCGAATGTGCTGCAGGTCGCCATGGACAGCGGTTTCGGCTCGATCAGCGCCTTCAACAAATCCTTCCGGCACATCGCCGGCATGTCGCCCTCCGATTTCCGTCGCGACCTGCGCTCTTCGGGAATTTCGACGGCAAACTGAACCCATTCACATCAAACACGGAGACGTCCCCATGGCCGGAAGACTGGCAGGCAAGATTGCGATCATTTCCGGCGGCGCGACGGGCATGGGTGGGGCGGCATCGAAGCTCTTTGCGGCCGAGGGCGCAAAGGTGGCGATCATCGACCGCAACGAGGCAGCGTCCGCCGAGACCGTGAAGGCTATCCGGGATGCCGGTGGTACTGCCGAATACTGGGTCGCCGATGTCTCCGACGAAAAGGCCGTCAATGATGCGGTGAAAGGCGTCGAGGAGAAGTTCGGCGCGGTCACGGTGCTCTTCAATCACGCCGGTACGATCGTCATCAAGCCGTTCCTCGAAACGACGCTCGAAGAGTGGGAATGGCTGCATGGGGTCAACGTCCGCTCGATGTTCCTGATGACCAAGGCCGTGCTGCCGAAGATGATTGCATCAGGTGGCGGCTCTATCGTCTGCACCTCGTCTATCTCGGCCGTTGCGGCAACGCCGATGGAAGTGCTCTACGACACGACAAAGGGCGCCGTGCATATGTTTGCCCGCGCCATCGCCGTCGAGTTCCGCGACCGCAATATCCGCTGCAATGCCGTCTGCCCCGGCTTCATCCGCACGCCGCATGGCCTGCGCGAGGTCGCCGAACTGCAGAAGCTCGGCGTCGATGTCTCCGACGCGGCGATCGCCGCCCAGCAGGGCCGGATCGGCGAGCCCGAGGATGTGGCGCGAGCCGCGCTTTACCTTGCCAGCGACGACTCGAATTTCGTCAACGGCGTCCATCTCTTCGTCGACAACGGCTTCACGGCGATCTGAAAGGTTTTGGTAACCACGACTGGCCAAATCGCCGCAGCGGATAAAATAGATAGCGAATAATTTGAATCCTATCGAATTTAATGCTATATATGCCGCATGACCTCCTACAACAGCCTTCAGCGCGTCTTTACCGCCAACCTGCTTTCGACCGGCCGCCAATGGCGCCGTGCGGTCGACCTCGCTCTCAGCAGCCACGGAATTTCCGAGGCCTGTGCTGCCCCCCTGCTCTGGATCGGCCGCCTCGGCGGCGGTGTCCGGCAAGTGGTGCTCGCAAGCCATGTCGGTATCGAGGGCCCCTCGCTGGTGCGTCTTCTCGACCAGCTCGAGACGCTCGGTCTTGTCGTGCGCAAGGACGACCCGGCCGACCGCCGGGCCAAGGGTCTCTACCTGACCGAAGAAGGCAGCGCGCTTGCGGCGCGCATGGAAGCCGTGCTCGACGAGTTGCGCGGACGCATCATGCAAGACGTCAGCAAGGCTGACCTCGAAGCCGCCGTGCGTGTGCTTCAGGCCTTCGACAATATCGACGTGACGCAGACCGGCGCCATCGAAAAGGAAATCGAGGCAGCGTCGTGATACCTGGATGGCGTGACTGGTTGTTTTCGGGCAAGGCGTTCCTTGCGTCGATGCTGGCGCTTTTCGTGGCGCTGTCGCTCGACCTGCCGCGACCCTATTGGGCGATGGCGGCCGTCTATGTCGTGGCAAATCCACTGGCGGGCGCCACGAGCTCCAAGGGGCTCTATCGCGCGCTCGGCACGCTGCTCGGCGCGTCGGCGGCCGTGTTCTTCGTTCCCCTCTTCGTCAACGCTCCTGAACTGCTGTCGATCGTCGTCGCACTTTGGACGGGCACGCTGCTTTTCATCTCGATGCTTGATCGCAGTGCCAGAAGCTATGTCTTCATGCTGGCCGGCTATTCGCTGCCGATGATCGCCCTGCCCTCCGTCGGCTCACCGGAGACGGTCTTCGACACCGCGCTCGCCCGTTCGGAAGAGATCATCATCGGGATCGTCTGCGCCAGTCTCGTCAGTGCCGTCGTCTTTCCTGCCAGCGTCAGCTCGCTGCTCGGCCAGCGCATCACCACCTGGCTCGACGATGCCGGAAGCTGGGCGGACGAGATTCTGCGCGGCGAAGGCGCCTCGCCCGCGACCCCGCTGAAGCGGCAGAAGCTCGCCTCCGACGTGACGGGCCTCGATCTCGTCATCAGCCAGCTCGGCCATGATGCCAACGGCCGCGATATCGTGCGCCATTCGCGCGAACTGCGCGGTAGATTGCTGATGTTGCTACCGCTGTTTTCCTCCCTCGCCGACCGCCTCCATGCCCTGAAATCATCAGGACAGGAGCTGCCGCCGGCACTTTCCGTTCTGCTCAACGACGCCGCATCCTGGCTGCAGCAGGGCGGCGGCGGAAAGCCCGACGCAACAGGCGCCAGGCTGCGCCACCGCATCGACGACGTCCAGACATCCGCGAGCAGCGAGACCGGCTGGAATGCTCTCCTCTATCGCAGCGCCCTTGCCCGCCTCGGCGAGATCGTCGATCTCTGGCACGATTGCCTGACGCTGCGCGACGAGATCGCCAGCGGCCGTCATGCAGGCCCCTGGCATCCGGTTTTCCGCCATCGCCAGGTGGTCGGCCGCGTCCGGCACTATGATTTTGCGCTGATTGCCTTTGCCGCCGGTTCGGTCGTGGCGGGCATCGCGGTTGCCTGCTTCTTCTGGATCTTCACCGGCTGGCAGAATGGCGCGGGCTTCGTGACCATGGCGGCCGTCGCCTGCTCGTTCTTTGCGGCGATGGATCGCCCCGCGCCCTTCATCCGCTCGATGTTCATCTGGTCGGCGGTCAGCCTGGTCATCTCCTTCACCTACATCTTTGCCATCCTGCCGGCGGTCAATTCCTATGAGCTCCTGGTGGTGGCCTTCGCCCCGCCATTCCTGCTGCTCGGTCTTCTGATCACCCGCCCGCAATTCAACATGCTGGCGATGCTGCTTTCAGTGAACAGCGCCTCCTTCATTGCCCTGCAGGATCGCTATACGTCCGACTTCACGACCTTCACCAACGAGGCGATCGCAGCCCTTGCCGGCATCGGCTTTGCCCTCGTCTGGACGCTGATCGCAAGGCCCTTCGGCGCCGAACTTGCCGCCTGGCGGCTGGTGCGCGCCGGATGGAAGGATCTGGCGGAAACGGCAGCCGGCGAGCGCCGCACCGATCATGAACGGCTCTCCGGCCGCATCCTCGACCGCCTCGGCCAGCTCGTTCCGCGCCTTGCCGCGGTCGAAGACCGGGAGCTGAAGAAGGTCGACGGCTTTGCCGATGTCCGTCTCGGCTTCAACGTCTTGATGCTGCAGACGAAGCGGAAGGAACTGAGCGGCGCGAGCGCCGTCTCCATCGGCCGCGTGCTGACAGGCGTTTCCGATTTTTACCGCTCGAGGCTCGACGCCGGTCAGGCGATCGATCCGCCCGATATGTTACGGGCGACGATCGACGACAGCCTGGGAACGATCGCCCATGAACAGGCGGAAACCCGGGACAATATCGATGCGCTGGTCGGCCTCCGCCGCGCACTCTTCCCCGAGGCGCCGCCGCCGGAACATTGGCCGGCCCCCGAAGCCATCCCCGCCCCCCTTCAGATTGCAGCCGAGTAAACTGTCATGCCTGCCGAATTCGATCTCTATGGCGTCTATGTGCCGCGCCTTCTCGTTCTCATGGTGCTCTCCTTTCTTCTCGTGATGATCGTCCGCCGCGGACTGAGCTGGCTCGGCGCCTATTCGCTCGTCTGGCACCGCGGCCTCTTCGATCTCTCCCTCTATGTGCTGCTCCTTGGAGCGGTCTCCTCTCTGACACGCTGGTACTTCGCATGAACACGCTGAAATCAATCTCCCGCCTGATCGTCACCCTCGCCTTCGTTGCCGCTGCCGTCTATGCCGGTCATGGCCTCTGGGTGCATTACATGGATGAACCCTGGACGCGCGACGCGCGC
The DNA here is from genome assembly GCF_053522545.1 of Rhizobium sp. 21-4511-3d. Lineage (NCBI taxonomy): Bacteria > Pseudomonadati > Pseudomonadota > Alphaproteobacteria > Hyphomicrobiales > Rhizobiaceae > Rhizobium > Rhizobium sp. 21-4511-3d. The sequence goes on from NZ_JBNWCF010000016.1 coordinate 38,861, forward strand.
CTGCGCGCCGATGTCGTCGGCATCGCGCCCGATGTGTCCGGCCTCGTCAGCGACGTCGCGGTCAAGGACAACCAGTCGGTCAAGAAGGGCGACGTCCTCTTCCGCGTCGATGGCGAACGCTTCAAGATTGCGCTCGCTCAGACCGAAGCGGCCCTCGAAGGCGCCAAGGCGGCCCTCGAACAGGCCCGCCGCGAGACCGAACGCCAGGAGCGCCTCGGCGACGCTGCCTCCATGCAGCAAAAGGAACAGGCCCGTACTGCCGCCGACCAGGCCGAAGCCACTTACCTCCAGGCCGTCGCCAACCGCGATCTGGCCCAGCTCAATCTCGACCGCTCGGCCGTCAAGGCCACCGTCAACGGCACGGTCTCGAACCTCAGCCTGCGTCCTGGCGACTACGTCACGGCGGGAACGGCGAAGGTCGCGCTCGTCGATACGGATTCGCTGCGCGTCGAAGGCTATTTCGAGGAAACCAAGCTGCCGCGTATCCATGTCGGCGAGAGCGTCACCATCCATCTGATGGGCCATCGCCAGACGCTGGAAGGCCATGTCGACAGCATCGCCACCGGCATCGAGGATCGCGAGCGCACCTCGGGTACGGGGCTGCTTGCCAATATCAACCCGACCTTCAGCTGGGTGCGCCTGGCGCAGCGCGTTCCCGTCCGCATCAATCTCGACAAGGTGCCGGATGACATCAAGCTGATCGCCGGCCTGACGGCAACCGTCGAGGTCGGCGGCCACAGCGGCGACCTTGCATCGCTGAACTGAGGCTTCTCAGAAGAAGTGATAGAGGGAGGACGCCAAATATTGTCCTGATGTGGTTTTTTTGATGAACCTGCGCCCGAGCGTCGAGGCGCAGATGCGTTAGAATACCGCTTGATCCAGAAGGCTAATGTGAAAGTCCTGGAAACTCAGTGAGTGGGTGACCCGCGTAGCCTAAGCCGTCGCTACACTGGCCGGTATCCAAACACGAGCTCTCCATTCGTGCGGTGGTCAACTAGTCTCGCGCACTAAGCTTGGTTCGATTCTTTTCTTTCCCGTCAAGCTTTCCAGTAGTTCCGGCGAATGAGAAGCAATCTCTCTGCTGACTGAGGCGGCATATTCATTGAATTGACGAATGTTAGCGGTGCTATCGTCTACACGAAGTGGAATTTTGCGCCCAGCATCTCTTACCAACACTAAGCAGACCTTAGGCGAAACCGGCATCCATATCTCGGCATCTGGGTTCGCCAAACCGTTGTGTCCCCCATTCCCTATTCGCATCGCCATCCTACTTGTCAGGATGTAAGAATGCGTCCCTCGGCTCATCACCCATCTCGCTTGGAACGGCACCAAAGCTTCATGCACATCGTCAGATTCTCTGACAGTGGCGGTCACCCGAATCTGCCGCCCATATTCCCGGAGCCGAGCTGCATTTCCCAACTCCTTCTGTAGAACGACCCGGTCTTCATCAAGTAACTCTCCAGAGGTGTCCGCCAGCAACTCTTCGACAAATTCTCGGCCCTTTGTCTCATCTACATACGCGGCAACAAAATCAGGCGTCCTTTTGGTCATCTCAAGGACAACACGTTGCAAGCTTGTTAAGGCCCTACCTGAAAAGGTCGGCACGACTCCCCGATCGAAGGACTCGAACACCTCTGGAAGCACCTTTCCGAGGTAGTCATCAATCGGCCCATAAAATCGCCGCTCAACGACGTCAGACGAGACACCATCGACCTCGACGGTATAGTAATTTCGCAATTTGAATGTCTTGTCGATCAAGCGCAACTTTGGCGCCTCGAACAATCCATCTTCTCCTCGTCGCGAGTGCCAGATCTCTTGTTTGGATACAGCGAACCTCCTTTGAAGAACCTGCGGAACGTAGTGATGGTTTTTCGATCTCTGTGACATCAGATGATATCCGTGAAAGGGGCAAGATTCGGAAGTCGGACGTATTAAGCGAAAGCGAGGAGGCCGATTAAAATGCTTCGGCTTCCATACCTTAACTCTTCGGATGGCTGTCCCCAAAGCTAAAGCTGATTCCGCCAGCCCGGCCGGCGCGACGCAGCAGAAGCGTAAGCTTATCTGACACGCCGCCTTGCAAACCTAAGCCGCCACAAATGATATCAGTGAGGTTGTAGACAGTCACCGTGGCGCTGAAGCGAATTGTTATTCAAGCGAACACTTTGATAGATAAACAGAAGTTACCTCGAATACCCGGATTGGCCCGGAGAATCAGAAGTCCCAGTCCTCGTCTTCGGTAGCCACGGCCTTACCGATGACGTAGGACGAGCCGGAGCCGGAGAAGAAGTCGTGGTTCTCGTCGGCATTCGGCGAGAGCGCCGACAGGATCGCCGGATTGACCTTGCAGGCTTCCGGCGGAAACAGCGCTTCATAGCCGAGGTTCATCAGCGCCTTGTTGGCGTTGTAATGCAGGAACTTCTTGACGTCCTCGGTCAGACCGACGCCGTCATAGAGCGCCTCGGTATATTTCGCCTCGTTGTCGTAGAGCTCCAGCAGCAGATCGAAGGCAAAGTCCTTGATCTCCTGGCGGCTCGCCTCCGGCAGCCGCTCGACGGCACGCTGGAACTTGTAGCCGATATAATAGCCATGCACCGCCTCGTCGCGGATGATCAGGCGGATCATGTCGGCGGTGTTGGTGAGCTTGGCGCGGCTCGACCAGTACATCGGCAGATAGAAGCCGGAATAGAACAGGAAGCTTTCGAGGAAGACACTCGCGACCTTTTTCTTCAAGGGATCGCCCGAAGCATATTGCTCCATGATCAGCGCCGACTTCCGCTGCAGGAATTCGTTCTCCTCCGACCAGCGATAGGCGTCGTCGACATCCGGCGTCAGGCAGAGCGTCGAGAAGATCGACGAATAGGAACGCGCATGCACCGCTTCCATGAAGGAGATGTTTGAGAGCACCGCCTCCTCATGCTGGGTCGCGGAATCCGCCATCAGCTTCACCGAGCCGACGCCGTTCTGGATCGTGTCGAGCAGCGTCAGCCCGGTGAAGACGCGGATCGTCAACTGCTGTTCCTCGGGCTTCAGCGTCGCCCAGGATGGAATGTCGTTCGATAGCGGCACTTTTTCCGGAAGCCAGAAATTGCCTGTTAGGCGGTTCCAGACTTCGAGGTCCTTGTCGTCCTCGATGCGGTTCCAGTTGATGGCGCGGATGCGGCTGACTGGTTTTACGGCGATGTTCATAGTGTGCCCTTTGGAAGGAATTCATCTGTAGCCCCCTCATCCGCCTGCCGGCACCTTCTCCCCGAGGGGAGAAGGGATACCGCGGCGGCTCTCGCTCAACATCCCCTCTCCCCTCGGGGAGAGGGCTAGGGTGAGGGGGCCGCTTGCTCAAGACATTATGCTAACGCATCAAAGCGTACACGACACACACCCTTCCACCTGCGTCCCCTCCAGCGCCATCTGGCGAAGGCGGATGTAGTAGATGGTCTTGATGCCCTTCTTCCAGGCGTAGATCTGCGCCTTGTTGATATCGCGAGTCGTCGCGGTGTCGCGGAAGAACAGCGTCAGCGACAGGCCCTGATCGACGTGCTGGGTCGCCGCCGCATAGGTGTCGATGATCTTCTCCGGCCCGATCTCGTAGGCATCCTGGTAGTAATCGAGATTGTCGTTGGTCATGAAGGCGGCCGGGTAATAGACGCGGCCGATCTTGCCTTCCTTGCGGATCTCGATCTTCGAGACGATCGGGTGGATCGATGAGGTCGAGTGGTTGATGTAGGAGATCGATCCCGTCGGCGGCACGGCCTGCAGGTTCTGGTTATAGAGACCGCCCGACATGACCGCTTGCCTCAGCGCCATCCAGTCTTCCTGCGTGGGAATTTCGATACCGGCATTGCTAAACAGATCAGCAACCGTCTGCGTAGCCGGTTTCCATTCCTGCTCGGTGTATTTGTCGAAATATTCGCCGGACGCATATTTCGAATTCTCGAAACCCTTGAAGCTCTGGCCACGCTCGACTGCCAGCCGGTTCGATGCACGGATGGCATGGTAGGTCACCGTGTAGAAATACATGTTGGTGAAATCGACGCCCGCTTCGGAGCCGTAATGGATCCGCTCGCGGGCGAGATAGCCGTGCAGGTTCATCTGTCCGAGACCGATGGCGTGGCTTTCGTCATTGCCCTTCTCGATCGACGGAACCGAGGAGATATGGCTCATGTCGGAGACTGCCGTCAGCGCCCGGATCGAGGTCTCGATCGTCTTGCCGAAATCGGCCGAATCCATTGCTGCGGCGATGTTCAGCGAGCCGAGATTGCAGGAGATGTCCTTGCCCATATGCTTGTAGGACAGGTCGTCGTTATATTCGCTGGCCTCGCTGACCTGCAGGATTTCCGAGCAGAGATTGCTCATGGTGATGCGCCCGGCGATCGGGTTCGCCTTGTTCACCGTGTCTTCGAACATGATGTAGGGATAGCCGCTCTCGAACTGGATTTCGGCAATCACCTGGAAGAAGTCGCGTGCCTTGATCTTCTTCTTGCGGATGCGGCTGTCGGCCACCATCTCGCGATACTTTTCGCTGACCGAAATCTCGGTGAAGGGCACGCCGTAGACGCGTTCGACGTCATAAGGCGAGAACAGGTACATATCCTCGTTGTTCTTGGCGAGCTCGAAGGTAATGTCGGGGATGACGACGCCGAGCGACAGCGTCTTGATGCGGATCTTCTCGTCGGCATTTTCGCGCTTGGTATCGAGGAAACGCATGATGTCGGGGTGGTGCGCATTCAGGTAGACCGCGCCGGCCCCCTGCCGTGCGCCGAGCTGGTTCGCATAGGAGAAGGCGTCCTCAAGGAGCTTCATCACTGGAATGATGCCAGACGACTGGTTCTCGATATGCTTGATCGGCGCACCGGCCTCGCGGATGTTGGTCAGCGACAGCGCCACGCCGCCGCCGCGCTTGGAAAGCTGCAGCGCCGAATTGATCGAGCGGCCGATCGATTCCATATTGTCCTCGACCCGCATCAGGAAGCAGGAGACGAGCTCGCCGCGCTGCTTCTTGCCGGCATTGAGGAAGGTCGGCGTCGCCGGCTGGAAGCGGCCGGAAATGATCTCGTCGACCATGTCGCGGGCGAGCGCCTCGTTGCCGCGTGCCAGCGCCAGCGCCACCATGCAGATACGGTCTTCGTACCGCTCCAGATAGCGCTTTCCGTCGAAGGTCTTCAGCGTGTAGCTGGTGTAATATTTGAAGGCGCCGAGGAAGGTCGGAAACCGGAACTTCTTGTCGTAGGCGTGGTCGAAGAGATCGCGCACGAAATTGAACGAATACTGGTCCAGCACCTCCTGCTCGTAATAGCCCTCGGTCACCAGATAGTCGAGCTTCTCCCGGAGGTTATGGAAGAAGACGGTGTTCTGGTTGACGTGCTGCAGGAAATATTGCTTGGCCGCCTGCCGGTCCTTGTCCAGCTGGATCTTCCCCTCGTCGTCATAGAGGTTAAGCATCGCGTTCAGCGCGTGGTAATCCAGCGCGGCGTCAGCGGCCTGCGCCTTCAAGGGGCGCTCGAGAACTGCCGTGTCCAAAATCGTTCCAATCCGTGTTTGACATTGGCGACGTCGTCGGCCGTGCCGAGAAGCTCGAACCTGTAGAGGTACGGCACCTGGCATTTGCGCGAGATGATGTCGCCGGCAAGCCCGTAGGTCTCGCCGAAGTTGCTGTTGCCCGCAGCGATCACGCCGCGAAGGTTCGAACGGTTTGCCGTATCGTTCAAGAAACGGATCACCTGTTTGGGCACGGCCCCCTTGCCGCCCTCGCCGCTATAGGTCGGAACGACAAGCACATAGGGCGACCCTGCCTGCAGGGTCTCGCCGGTGATGGGGATGCGCTGCGCGGGAAGGCCGAGCTTCTCGACGAAACGATGGGTGTTCTCCGACCGGCTGGAAAAATAGACGATCTCGCCCATCGCGGCAGCCGATCAGGCGAGCGCGCTGATCATGTCAGGGCGAAAGCCGGCCCAATGCTGCTCGCCGGCGATGACGACGGGGACCTGACGGTAGCCGAGACCCTGTACCAGCTCGTAGGCAGCGCTATCGGTGGAAACGTCGATGATCGTGTAGTCGATGCCCTGTCGGTCGAGGGCGCGGGTGGTCGCGGTGCACTGGACGCAGGCGGGCTTGCTGTAGACGGTGATGCTCATTGTGAAAACCTCGTGACTGGAAGGCATGGGATATCGCTCGGACATCCGCCGATGTCCGCGCTTGGGAAGATCGAAATGGAAGGCAGCCGTTGCCGATTGCCGGGCGTCAGCAGCCCGTCATTCGCGCCGGTATGATCTGAAACTCAAAGACATTAGACTTCACCCCGAAGTGGCACATGCAGGACACACCGGAGGAAGCGAAGAGCCGCATCATGCGCGCACCTCATCGCTCGCCAGCCGGACACCCCGCCCGTGGACGTTTTCGCTCAAGGCAGGTCTCCTGGCTTGCGGATCATCACATTCATCCCGGCCTTCCCGGGTCTTCATGACCCAGTGACCCGAAATGGGACAGATGCTCGCCGCTCACAGTTGCGGGGGCAGCTCCGGCATTGTCCCGCTTTGCGGCGGGCCTCACCGAATTCCCGTCTTAGCCCACGACCCCTACGAATCGTGAGAACCTCGAACACTAGATATAGTACGCGAGTCAAAATCAGCGTCAATAATTTGTTTGCCAACAGCACTGAGGAAAGTGGGGAAATCCGGCGAACATGGTGAATGGGGAGTAAACGCAGCCTGTGTATCAAGGCCGGCCACTCCCCTCCCGCGATCAATCCGCAGCCGAAAATCTGTACGTAGTGCCCTGCCGCTCGGCATAGCCGACGCCGGGATAGGCCCAGTGGTAGCCGAGCAGCTTGAGCTTCTCGCCGGCGGCACGGTCGAGCACCATCTTGCGGTTTGCGAGCGCGATCTCCGGCTCGGTGTCAAAGCCGAAGTGCCAGTCCGGATGTTCGAAGAAGACGACATTGCTGGTTGCGGCATCGCCGGTGATCAGCAGATTGTCGCGGCCGCGAAGCTCGAGCGAGATATGGCCGGGCGTATGCCCGCGCGTGCTGACCGCCTGCATGCCGGAAACGATGTCGTCGCCGGGCTTTACCAGCGTCAGGCGATCCCTGACGGCGTTGAGATCGCGCTGGGCGCCACGGGCAAAGCCGTGAAGCGCTTCGGGCATGTGGATCTCGAAATCCTTGTCCGTCCAGAAGGCCCATTCGGCTTCGCTGACATAGTAGTCGGCATTCGGATAGAGCAGCGTTCCGTCGGGATTGACCGTGGCGCCGGAGTGATCGGGATGAACATGGGTGAAGATCACCTTGGTGATCGCTTCAGGGTCGATGCCCGCTGCCTTCAGATTTCCTGCAAGGCGCCCTGCTGTATCCTGAAAGCGCGTGCCCGATCCATTGTCGACGAGGATCAGATCCTTGCCTATCCGGATCAGCGGAATGTTGACCTGGAAAGGAGCGGCCGTCGCATCGCCGCCGATACGGCCGAGGATGGCGGGGCGATCCTCCGCCGGCGTATCCGGCAGAATGATCTGGTCCGGCAGCATAATGAAACCATCGCTGAAGACGGTTATGTCGAATGCACCATGTTCGAAGCTATAGGGATTGGTTTCGGTCATGCGGGTCATCTGAACATCCTCCGGTTTCGGTGTAAGGCAGGGCGGCGCCGGGATCGATGGCGCCGCCCGCGACAGGGGTTACGAACGGGCGAATTCGAGAAGATCAGCGTTCAGCTGATCCTTGTGGGTATCCGTCAGGCCATGCGGCGCACCGGGATAAACCTTGAGGATCGCGTGCGGGATGAGCGTCTTGGAAGCGCGGCCGGCGGCATCGATCGGCACGATCTGGTCGTCGTCGCCATGCACGATCAGCGTCGGCACGTCGAACTTCTTCAGGTCCTCGGTGAAATCGGTCTGCGAGAAGGCGACGACGCTGTCATAGGTGTTCTTGTGGCCGCCCATCATGCCCTGCATCCAGAAGCTGTCGATCATGCCCTGCGAAGCCTTGGCACCCGGACGGTTGAAGCCGAAGAACGGGCCGCCGGCGATATCCTTGTAGAGCTGCGAACGATCCTTGAGGCTCGCTGCCTGGATGCCGTCGAAAACTTCCTTCGGCAGGCCGCCCGGGTTCTTGTCTGTTTTGACCATCAGCGGCGGCACGGCGGAGATGAGGCCGGCCTTGGCGACGCGGCCTGTGCCGTGGCGCCCGATATAGCGGCTGATCTCGCCGCCGCCGGTCGAAAAGCCGATCAGGATGATCTCCTTGAGATCGAGCTGCCCGATGAGATCGGAGAGGTCATCGGCATAGTGGTCCATGTCGTTGCCGTCCCACGGCTGGCTGGACCGGCCGTGACCGCGGCGGTCATGGGTGATGACGCGGAAGCCGTTATTGGCGAGATGGAAGGCCTGCGCTTCCCAGCTGTCGGCCGAAAGCGGCCAGCCGTGGCTGAGGATGACCGTCTGGCCCTTGCCCCAGTCCTTGTAATAGATCTCGACGCCGTCGCGGGTGATAATCCTGCTGCCCATGGTCCGTGTTCCTTCGTTGCTCTGGTTGGCCTTCGTTTCGGCCTTGGCTGGGGTTGCGATGGTGGAAAGTGCGGTTGCCGTCGCTGCTGCGCCGAATGCGCCGGCCAGCATGTTTCTGCGGGAAATCATTGCGGTTGCTGCGGTTGCCTGTGCCATTGTCCTGTCCTCCGGTTGGTCTCTCAGATCTCGTCGCGTCCTGTCCGGTGCGCTGGTTGATTTGATAGACCCGCGGGCCTAGGCTCTCGACGGGCGAAGCTGACAACGATGGGGGCGGAATTGACAAAAGCGGCTTTGGACGCGCCGGTGGATATCGGCATCGTCATTTATCCGGGTGCCCTGATGTCGGCGATCTATGGTCTGACCGACATGTTCCAGGTGGCCGGCATGCAGGCGGCCGAGCACAGCGAGACCGCGCCGCAGGTGCGCGTCAGCCACTGGCACCTGCAGGAGGATGGTTCCGTCCGCAAGATGTTCGAAAGCCAGCCCGGCACCGGCGAGAAGCTGATGGCACTAATCCTGCCGCCAACGCTGAACGACCTGCCGGTCGGCCGCCGCATGGGCGGCCTTCCCGGCTGGATCCGCGCCCGCCACGCCGAGGGTACGACGATTTGCTCGGTCTGCGGCGGCGCCTATCTGCTCGCAGAAACCGGGCTCGCCTCCGGCCGCACGATCACCACCCACTGGTCGCATCAGGAGCTAATCGCCAGTCGCTACGGCGATGTCGGCGTCAACACCGACAAGCTGATCATCGACGAGGGCGATATCATGACCGCCGGCGGCATGATGGCCTGGATCAATCTCGGGCTGAAACTCGTCGACCGCTTGATGGGCTCAAGCGTCATGCTGGCGACCGCGCGCTTCATGCTGGTTGATCCCGGCGCCCGCGAGCAGAGTTACTACGCCACCTTCTCGCCAAAGCTCGATCACGGCGACACCATCATCTTGAAGATTCAGCACTGGCTTCACGGGACGAACGTAAAAGGACTGACGCTGCTTGCCATGGCCGAACGCGCCGGGCTCGGCGAGCGCACCTTCCTGCGCCGCTTCCAGAAGGCGACGGGCATCAATCCGACCGAATATTGCCAGCGCCTGCGGATCGCCAAGTCCCGCGAACTGCTGGAGCGGTCGCATATGACGATCGAGCAGGTGGCCTGGCAGAGCGGCTACGAGGATCCGAAGACATACCGCAAGGTTTTCAGGAAGATTCTCGGCCTCTCACCGGCCGAATACCGCATCCGCTTCTCGCTCGGCCGCGGCCAGCCGGCAGCATTGCCAGCCTAGTTTCTCGGCCTAGGAGAGAAGCATCGAGGACGGAGCGCTGGCCTCGACCGGCGCCTGCAGCTTCTGGGCCGCGAGCACGACTTCGACGCGATTGCGGGCATCGAGTTTCTGCATCAGCAGCGTCATGTAGTGCTTGACCGTCTTCTCGCTGATGTCGAGCATGCTGGCGATTTCGCGGTTGGTCTTGCCCTGCAGCAGGTAGGTGACGATCTGCTCCTCGCGGGCGCTGAGCCGCTTTTGCATCTGCGCCTTGCGGCGGATTTCCGCCGTCTTCATCGACAGGATGACCTTGGTGGCGAAGCCCGGCGTGATGAAAGTGCTGCCGTCATGGACGGTCTTGATCGCCTCGTAGAGATCGCGCGCTGTGCTGCCCTTCAGCACATAGCCGCAGACGCCGAGATTGAGAACCTGGATCGCCGTGTCGATATTGGCGGTCGCCGTGAAGACCACGACCTTGGTGCCTTCGTAATTCTTCTGGATCAGCTCAAGCGCCGCCAGCGTGTCGCCCGGCATGCTGAGATCGGTGACGAGCACATCGGGACGATGCTCCTCGACGATCTTCAGGGCGTCGATAGCATTCTCCCCGCGCGCCGTGACCCGGAGGTCATCCTTAGCGGAGTAAAGATTAACCAGTCCATCCAGTAATATTGGATGATCATCTACGAACGCGACCGAGATAGACATGATGACGAATAACCCCCTCGTCTTTCTATCCAACAGCTCTAATGTAATCAGAGCAAAACATAAAGCTGGATTTTAATGCTTGGTTAACTTCATCGTATTTGTGTCTATTCCACATCTATGCTTATAGCTACCTATCAATTCGGCTAGTTCCCGCTCAATGGGCGGCGGCATCGGCCTGCTGCAATTCCAGCGTCATTGTCAGCGCCATGCCGCCATCCGGGCGCTTGCCGATGGTCAGCGACCCGCCGAAGCTTTCGATGCGCTGGCGAAGGCCGTAGAGGCCCATTCCGCCTTCGCGCGCCGCAAGCGGCAGCGTCCCCGGAGGCAGACCGTCATCCTCGACCGAAATCGAGACGACCGGCATGTCGATCCGACATCGGACACGCTGACCGTTGGCGCCGGCATGTCGGTAGGCATTGTTGAGCCCCTCCTGCACGAAGCGGTAGATGCAGGTCTTGAGCGCCGGGGGCAGATCGGCATTCGTGCCGCTTGAGGTGAAGGCGACCTTGGTTCGGGTGCGCGCCTCGTGCTGCTTGATCGCTTCGGCCACCACATCCTTGGCCCAGAGATGCAGAATCTCCGGCAGGAGCAGCGATTTGGTTACCGTGCGCGTTTCGATGAGCGCTTCGCCCAGCGCCTTGTTCGTCGCGTCGAGCGCCCTGTCGCGCTCATCCTTGCGGGTCAGGTCCCGCAGCTCGTCGAGCTGCAGGATGGCGAGCGTCATCAGCTGAACGGGACCGTCGTGCAGATCGGCGCCGATGCGGCGGATGAAGGTCTCGTTCATGTTGGCGAGCTCCATCGAGGCGCGCCGCGCCGTATCGCGCAGCTCCATCAGTTCCTTCGAGGCAAGCTCCGCCTCCTCGGCGCGATGGCTCAGCGCATGGCGCTGGGTCTCGATCGTCCGGCTGCCGCGCCTGACGATCAGGAACAGGCCGAGCATGACGACGAACGAAAACAGCGCGACCGTCGCCCAGGTGACGATCCGCAACCGGGCGAGCTCGCCCATGAAGCTATTCGGCTCCTCGTGGATCTCGGCGACGCCGATGATGCGGCCGGAAGCCTGGTCGTGGAGCGGGCTGTAGATCTCCAGATATTCCGTATTGATATTGCGGAACGTATGTTCGGCGGCCTTGAGATCGGCATAGATGGCGACGATCTCACCTTTCAGCGCCCGCTGCAGCCCATCGGGAAACTCGAAACGCTGGCCGATCATCGGCTTCGCGCGCGAATAGGCGACTGTCCCATCAGTCGCCCAGATTTCCAGATGCGGAAACCGCGCCTTGAAATCCGGATCGTCGAACAGCGAATCCAGAAGCTCGATGCTGGCAGCCGGAAGAACCTTCGAGAGCGCCAGCGCCTGGACCTCTGCCTCCGTCAGGCTCTGCACCAGAAGTGCTGTCGTCCCCGCCTTGCTGTTCAGCGCCTTGTCGGACACCAGCCGCGTCGTCAGATAGCCGGCCGAGAGCGTGGCGATCAGAATGACGAGGCCGCTCGCAATCAGAAACTGCGTGGAAAGCGTCCGATGCGCCACCCAGGCGATCACATGCGTGAACAGCGGCGAGCGCTGCTGCGCTGGCTCCTTCACCTCTTCATGCACGTTAATATCCCCACCCTAAAGTATTTACTCGGCAAAACGTCCCCCAATGCCGATCAGGCCTCTATCGTCGCAGTATTGCGGCACGAAAGAAAGGACCATTTTTATACTATAGGCGCAGACCGATGCTATCAGACCAAAGGCCAATTCATCATAGGACTTTGCTCCCGGAGTAATAAGGACCGAAGACCTGCTCCGCCGGTGGACGAACATCGAAAACATCGTCCGACCATGCGCCGTTCAAAACCCCGGTAATTTTCCGCAAGATCGCATCATCCCAAGCCAGCCGTGCAAGGCGGGCTTCTAAACAGATCAAGGGCATATCGAGCCGCCGGAATCGTCAAGCGATCCGGCGGACAGGGGAAATTTGCAAACATCAGGCGCCGGGACAGCGCGCCGACGGAGGGGAAAATGGTAACGCTAGTAAGACACGATCTCGAATTCATCCTGAAGCAGATCGCCATCGCCGAACAGCATGCGGCCGGTGGCGACCTCGCGGCTCTCGTCGCCGAAGCCGGCGAGGCAGCCGGCGCGACCGGCACGGGCGCGCCGCAGGCGCATCTCCTGCCCTATGGTCTCAGAACCGTCGATGGCAGCTACAACAACCTGCTCGACGGCAAGGAAACCTGGGGCGCAGCCGACCAGCCGTTCACGCCGCTGGTGCAGCCGAACTACCTCAACGAGAACGACGACACACAGATGTTCGGGACACCGGCCAATCCGGTTTACCTGACCAACGGCAACTATACGCCGGGCACGCCGACCGGCAACCCGATGCTGGCGCCGGGCACCGTCGTCGATGCCGATCCGCGCATCATCTCCAACCTGATCGTCGATCAGACCAGCAATAACCCGGCCGCGATCATGGTCTATGACGCCATGCTCGCCGAGGGCAAGACGGCGACGCGCGCGCCGATGCAGGACGCCAACGGCGCCGCCGTCGTCCACGCGAATGACGTGATCGGTCCCGACGGCACCGTTCTCGCCGCGGCCGGTACGCCCGTCTACGTCTACACCTTCGAAAACGTCTCGCCCGATATCGGCGATTCCGCACCTTACAACTCGATGTTCACGCTGTTCGGCCAGTTCTTCGACCACGGCCTCGACCTCGTGGCCAAGGGCGGCGCAGGCACGGTCTATATCCCGCTGTCGCCGGATGACCCGCTCTACAATCCGGCATCGCCGCATACCAATTTCATGGTCCTGACCCGCGCCAGCCGCGACGCCGATGGCGAAGTCGCCGCCAACACCACGACCCCCTGGGTCGACCAGAACCAGACCTACACCTCGCATGCCTCGCATCAGGTCTTCCTGCGCGAATATGTCATGCACGAAGGCAAGCCGGTCGCGACCGGCAATCTTCTCGATGGCGCCCGCGGCCTGCCGACCTGGGCCGACATCAAGGAACAGGCCCGCGAGATGCTCGGCATCGAGCTGACGGATGCCGATGTCACCAACATTCCGCTGCTGCGCACCGATCCCTATGGCCGCTTCATCCCCGATGCCAACGGCTATGCGCAGATCATCACCGGCATTGGCGCCGACGGCATCCCGAACACGGCTGACGACATCGTCGTCTCCGGCACGCCGGGCGCCCCGGTCAGCACAGCCGGCGCCGTTCGCATCGGCCATGCCTTCCTCGATGATATCGCCCATGCCGCAGTACCGGTCATCGCCAGTGGTGTGCTGGTTGCGGATGCCGACGATGTCGCCGGCAATCCGGTGGCCGTGAATTCTCGCGGTCAGAACCTCGAATACGACGACGAGCTACTCGACGCCCACTACATCACCGGCGACGGCCGCGGTAACGAAAACATCGGCCTGACCTCAATCCACCATATCTTCCATTCGGAGCACAACAGCGTCGTCGAGCAGACGAAGCAGGTGGTCCTCGACAGCGCCGATCTGGTCTTCATCAACCAGTGGCTCCTCGAGCCGATCACCACATTGCCAACGACCGAAGCCGAGCTCGAAGGCCTCGTCTGGAACGGCGAGCGCCTCTTCCAGGCTGGCCGCTTCACGACCGAAATGCAGTATCAGCATCTGGTCTTTGAAGAGTTCGGCCGAAAGATGCAGCCGGATATCGACGCCTTCCTCTTCGAGCCGTCGACCGATATCAACCCGGCGATCTTTGCCGAATTCGCCCATGCTGTTTACCGATTCGGCCACTCGATGCTGAACCAGGATATCGACCGTCTCGTCGAAAATCCCGACGGCACCTTCAGCTTCGACAACATCACCCTCTTCGACGGCTTCCTGAACCCGCTCGAACTCGGCGAGGTCGATGCAAACGGCGACGTGCTGATCGATCACGACGAGGCAGCCGGCGCGATCATCCGCGGCATGACCCGCCAGGGCGGCAACGAGATCGACGAGTTCGTCACCGACGTGCTGCGCAACCAGCTGGTCGGCATCCCGCTCGACCTTGCTGCCCTCAACATCGCCCGCGGCCGCGACGTCGGACTGCCGACGCTGAACGAGGCGCGTGCGCAGTTCTATCAGGCAGCCGGCCAGGACACGCAGCTGAAGCCCTATGTCAGCTGGACGGACTTCGCGCTGAACCTGCAGAACACCGCCTCGATCGTCAACTTCATCGCCGCCTACGGCACGCATTCCTCGATCACCGGTGCCACGACGCTTGACGCCAAGCGCGCTGCTGCAGCCTCCATCGTGCTCGGCACGGCGGGCGCACCCTCCGACCGCCTCGACTTCCTGAACTCGACCGGCACCTGGGCAAATGTGGAGAGCGGCCTGAACGACATCGATCTCTGGATCGGCGGCCTTGCCGAGAAGAAGATGGATTTCGGCGGCATGCTGGGCTCCACCTTCTCCTTCGTCTTCGAACTGCAGATGGAAAACCTGCAGGAATCCGACCGCTTCTACTATCTCTCGCGTGTCCAGGGCCTGAACCTTCTCAACGAGCTGGAAAACAACTCGCTGAGCAAGATCATCATGCGCAACACCGATCTCGGCGCGGGCTCCACCTCTCTGCCGGGCGACATCTTCTCGACGCCCGACCATACGCTTGAGATGGACATCACCAAGCAGGTCGGCCTGGACCCGGTCTTCACCGACGCGATCCTGCAGGCTCTGACGCCGTTGGTCGTGCGCCGCGACACCGATGGTGACGGCGATCTCGACTACATGGCCTATCACGGCGGCGATCATGTCGTCATGGGCGGCACGGATGAAGACGACACGATCATTGCCGGCGAAGGCGACGACACGATCTGGGGCTATGGCGGCAACGACACGCTCGAAGCCGGCTACGGCGTCGATCATGTCCACGGCGGCGACGGCGACGACATCATCACCAATGCCGGCACCGATATCGGCGCGGCCGACTTCCTGCATGGCGAAGGCGGCAACGACGTCATCCATGGCGGCAGCGGTCTGGCGCTGATCTTCGGCAATGACGGCAAGGACTTCATCATTGCCGGTCCTGACGGCAAGCACGTGCTCGGCGGCCTCGGCGACGACTTCATCCGCGGCGGTGACGGCGGCGACTTCCTGATGGGCAACGAGGGCAACGACTGGATCGAAGGCGGCGGGCGTTTCGACACGCTCTCGGGTGAAAACTCCGAACTGTTCTTCAACTCCTCGATCATCGGCCACGACGTCCTGAACGGCGACGGCAGCGACACCGACTACGACGCCGAATCCGGCGATGACATCATGTTCCAGGGCGATGGCATCCAGCGCAGCAACGGCATGGCCGGTTTCGACTGGGCAATCCACAAGGGCGATGACACGGCGGCCAATTCCGATCTCGGCATCCCGCTCTTCGCCACCCAGGAAGCCTTCATCCTGCGCGACCGCTTCGACCTCGTCGAAGGTCTCTCAGGTTGGGTCCATGACGACATCCTGACCGGCCGTGTCCGCCCGACCAATGCCGCGGCGGAACTGCAGAACACCGCCGCCATTCCCGGCACCGGCAGCCCGCTCGAGAGCTATTCGAACGCACTGCTTGAGAAGAACCTTAGCCTGATCGCCGGTCTCTCCGAGCTCGTCGCTCACCGCGCCCGCACCAGTGTGACGGTCAACGGCGTCACCGAGACCATCGTCATGGATACGGCCGATGCGTCAGACATCCTGCTCGGTGGCGGTGGTGCCGATACGATCACCGGTCTCGCAGGTGACGACGTCATCGACGGCGACCGTTGGCTGAACGTCCGCATCCGCATCAACGACCTCAACGGCACGGAGATCGGCTCGTCCGACGGGCTCTCCAAGGGCGTCTTTGCACCCAACGGCGCGGCGATGTTTAATGGCCGCACACTCAGCGACCTGATGTTCGACCGCACGCTGAACCCGAGCCAGCTGGAAATTGTCCGCGAAATCATCGACGGCGGGGAAGAAGGCGATATCGATACCGCCGTCTACACCGACGTCCGCGCCAACTACACGATCACCCAGAATGCCGATGGCAGCATCACCGTCGCCCATACCGGCTTCGACGCAGACGGCGGGCCTGACGGCGAGGAGGAAGCGGTTGGCAATCCAGTTTCCGACGGCACCGACCGCCTCTTCAACATCGAGCGCCTGCGCTTTGCCGACGGCGATTACATGCTGAGCCCGCCGCAGCTGCAGCTCTACACACTCGATCGTGGCCAGTATTTGGACGACTTCAGCCCGTCGAACTACTCAGGCTCTGACGGCACGACGCCCTGGGCTTCTTCGTGGGTGGAAAGCAGCGACGGAAATCCCGGCAACAATGGCGGCGCAACAGGAGGCGACGTGCTCGTCAACGGTGGCGAACTCCGTTTTGAAAGCGGCAACGGCGCTGCGATAGAGCGCATCGTCAACCTTGCGGGCGCAACAGTCGCAACGCTGAGCTACGACATCGAGGAAGCTAATC
This sequence comes from Rhizobium sp. 21-4511-3d, assembly GCF_053522545.1. Lineage (NCBI taxonomy): Bacteria > Pseudomonadati > Pseudomonadota > Alphaproteobacteria > Hyphomicrobiales > Rhizobiaceae > Rhizobium > Rhizobium sp. 21-4511-3d. Next base: position 55,768 of record NZ_JBNWCF010000016.1, read on the forward strand.
TCGACGCAGGGGAGACCGTAACGGTTGAGTTTGCGGCAGACGGCCAGAACTTCACTACGATCGACATTATCACCGGCAACGCCAACACGACGTCGCGTACTTTCACGCTCCCTCGCCCCGAGGACGGATTTGAGGCAGACGCCACCATTCGCTTCACGTCAACATCTTTCAACAACACCAACGAAGTGGTCACCATCGACAACGTGACGATTGACTTCACCCGCCTGGCTGCCGCACCATCGACGAACTACGCGGCGACCTTTGTGGAGAATGGCGACCCGATCGCCATCGCCTCCGGCCCTACCATCACCGACGAAGACGGCCAGATTGTCTCCGCACGGATCGTGCTGACCAACGCCCAGAACGGCGACCTGCTGAGCGCAGGCACGCTTCCGGCTGGGATCACAGCCCAGACCGACACGTCGGTCGCCGGCCAGATCGCGATCACGCTGACGGGGACCGCCACCCTTGCTGCCTACCAGGCGGCGATCCAGGCGATCTCCTTCGGCAATAACTCCGATCAGCCGGGAACCGTGCCACGCGTCATCACCGTCGTCGTCAATGACGGCCTGATGGACAGCAATCCGTCGACGGCGACGATTTCGGTCACCGCGGTCAATGATGCACCCGTCGCCGGTGACGACACCGTCATCACCAATGTCGAGAGCGGAAGCTTCGTCATCCCGGAATGGGCACTACTCGCCAACGATACGGATATCGACGGCATTCTCAACATCACCGGCGCCACCGAAAACCAGACGAACTTCACGGCCGTGGCCAATGCCAACGGTGACGTCACCGTTACCCAGACGACGACGCAGCAGCGCAACTTCACCTATACGGTGAGCGACGGTGCGGCGACCGATACTGCAACGGTATCCGTCACCCGCGACACCAACGATGTCAGCGGCACAACCGGCAACAACATCCTGATCGGCGACAATACCGGCGACACCTTCGACGGCGGCACCGGCAACGACATCATCCTCGCCGGTGGAGGCAACGACACCATCGTCTGGAACGCCAACAACAACGGCGCAACAGACGGCCGCGACATCGTCGATGGCGGCGCCGGTACCGATACGTTCGACCTCAACGGCCGCACCGGCCAGGGCGGCAACGAGACCTTCCGCATCTATACGCGGCAGGCCGCCGAGCTTGCCGGCATCACCGGACTGATGGCGACGACTGAAATCGTCATCACCCGCAACGGTACCGACAACGCCTCCGTCATCGCCGAGCTCGACAATATCGAGGAGATCACCGTCGGCAATATCACGCTCGACGATGGCACGCCGACTGGCGGTGTGACCGGCGGCGACACGATCACCGTCATCGGCGACTTCTCGCAGACCAGCCTGGCGCTGAACACCATCACCATCGATGGCACCGATGGCGACGACGTCATCGATATCTCGGCGCTCCAGTCCGCCCACCGTATCGTCTTCCGCTCGAACGGCGGTCACGACACGATCGTCGGCACGCTGCGTCCGCAGGATGTCATCGAACTGCCTGAGGGCCTCACCGCCGCAGACTTCGAAACGACTGTCGATGACGAGGGGCGCACGGTGATGACCCGTGACGGCAGCTCGATCACCTTCGTCGGTCCTGAAGGGTCCGTACCGCCGATTGATCCCGGTGACGACGATCACGAAGAGGAGGAAGAAGAAGAGCAGGAAGGCAGCGATGACGGTGATGACGACGACAACGGCGAACAGCCGTCCGGCGGCGAAGGCACGGCTCCGGCCGCGCCGCGCACGCTGATCGGTACCGGAGCCGGGGAAGCCCTGCTTGGTGCGGCAGCCGCCGACATCATCCTGGCGGGCGATGGTAACGACATCCTCGTCGGCGAAGCCGGCAGCGACATCCTTCGCGGTGAAGGCGGCAGCGACCTGATCACCGGCGGCGCGGGTGCCGATGTCACCTCGGGCGGTGACGGCGACGACGAGATCCATGGCGGCGCCGATGCCGACCATATCTTCGGCGACGCAGGGGCCGACCGGCTCTACGGCGACGATGGCGACGACGTCATCGAAGGCGGCGCAGGCGACGATCAGATATGGGCGGGTGCCGGCAACGACCTCATCCTCGCAAAGCTCAACGACGGCTCCGACACCTACTGGGGCGGAGACGGCAACGACACGCTCGACTATGCAGCGGCCACGACCAACCTCACGGTCGATCTCGGCAACGGCTTCATGGGCAGAGACAGCGTCGTGGGATCGAGCACCGGAAACGACACCGTCTACGGCTTCGAAAACTTCATCGGCGGTTCCGGCCACGACACGATCACCGCGTCGCTTGCCGTCAACATCATCGATGGTGGGGCTGGCGAAGATGTCTTCCGCTTCACTTCGGCGGCAGCGGCCAATGGCGACAAGATCTACGGCTTCCAGCCGGGCGACAAGATCGACTTCTCGGCCATCGACGCCAACACGTCGGTTGCCGGTGTCCAGGGCTTCGCCCTGAAAGCAGGCTCGATCACCGCCGCAGGCCAGATCGCCGTCAGCCACGAGACCATCGATGGCGAGGCCTTCACGGTGCTGCGCGGCAACGTCAACGCCGATCCGGAAGAAGACTTCGAACTGATGATCGCGGGCACCCATAACCTGAAGGCATCGGACTTCAACGGGGTCTCCTGATCGATGGCTCTGCCCCATGGCCGCTGATGGCCATGGGGCATGCCGAATGAATTGCCGGAGGGGAAAATCATGGCAACGAAGAAGAAAGAGCCGCAGTACAAGATCGACAAGGCACGCGGCATCCTGACCTATCTGTTCGGCCTGTCCGGGCTCATCAACATCCTGGCGCTGACAGGCGCCTTCTACATGCTGCAGATCTATGACCGGGCACTCGCCAGCGGCAGCATCTCCACCCTGATCGCTCTCTCGGTCCTGGCGATCGGCCTCTATCTCTTCCAGGGCGTCTTCGACATCCTGCGCTCGCAGATCCTCGTGCGCCTCGGGGCCCGGATGGATACGACGCTGGCGCCGCTCACGCACCAGGTCGTCGTCGAGATGCCGCGCTACGGCTACTCGACCGCCGAAGCCGCCGAGCGCGGCCGCGATGTCGACACGCTGCGCAGCTTCCTCGGCGGCCAGGGCCCGATCGCCCTCTTCGACCTGCCGTGGATCCCGATCTACCTCGCCTTCGTCTGGCTGCTGCATCCGGTACTCGGCATGCTGACGCTTGGTGGCGCCGCCATTCTCGCCGGTCTGACGATCCTTGCCGAGGTACTGACCCGCCGCCATGCACAAACGATGATCAAGGCGGCCGTCACCCGCAATGCCGTTCTCGACTCCAATACCCGCAACAGCGAAGTCCTGCATGCCATGGGCATGACGCAGCGTGCGGTCGACCGTTTCGAGCGCGCCAACCGCTACCACCTCGAGCACCAGACCAAGACCTCGGATATCGGTGGCACGCTGTCCGGCCTCTCCAAGGTGCTGCGCATGATGCTGCAATCGGCGATCCTCGGTCTCGGCGCTTATCTGGCGATCGGCGGCGAACTCTCGGCCGGCGCCATCGTCGCCGCCTCGATCGTCACCAGCCGCGCGCTTGCCCCCGTCGATCTGGCAATCGCGCAGTGGAAGAGCGTCGTCTCAGCCCGCCGCAGCTATCACCGCATCCAGGAAACGCTCGCCGTGCTGAACGGCAAGGACGAGTTCATCCCGCTTCCCGAACCGAAGGAAAGCCTGAAGATCGAGGGGCTGACGACGGTTGCCCCGAGCACCGGCGCCGTGTTGCTCAGCGAAGTCAGCTTCGAGCTGAAGGCCGGCCAGGCGCTCGGCCTCATCGGCCCGAGCGGCGGCGGCAAGACCACGCTGGTCAAGAGCCTGCTCGGCATCTGGCCGGCGCTGCGCGGCTCGGTACGCGTCGATGGCGCCGATCTCGGCCAGTGGAACACCGATTTCTTCCGCGATCACGTCGGCTACCTGCCGCAGGACGTGGCGCTGATGGACGGCACGATCTCGGACAATATCTGCCGCTTTGCAGAAGAGCCCGATCCGCGCAAGATCATCCTTGCCGCCAAGGCCGCCGGCATCCACGACATGATCGTCCACCTGCGCGACGGCTACCAGACCGAACTCGGCCCGCATGGCACCGCGCTTTCCGCAGGCCAGCGCCAGCGTGTGGCGCTCGCCCGCGCGCTCTATGGCGAGCCCTTCCTGGTGGTGCTCGACGAGCCGAACAGCAATCTCGACGCCGAAGGCGAAGAGGCGCTGACGACGGCCATTCTCTCGGTCCGGCGCCGCGGCGGCATCGTCGTCATCATCGCCCACCGCCCGAGTGCGCTGCAGGCGGTCGACATGGTCGGCCTGCTGCAGAACGGCAAGCTCGTCTCCTTCGGCCCGAAGGAAACGCTGCTGCAACCGAAGGCGCGGCCGATCGCGGTCGAGAAGTCGTTCGCCGAACGGCCGGCGCGCACCACCGCGGCAGAATAGGGAGGGCGTCATGGAGGAGAAGCTCACCCTTGGCCTGCCGGACGCGCAGGCAGCGATCGCCCCGATCAACAAGTATCGGGAAAAGGAAGAGGAGAAGCGCAGCGCGCGCAAATTCTTCGTGCCGCTGACCGCCTTCTCCGCCCTCGCCATGATGTTCGGCAAGGCCGAGCCGGAGGCAAAGAACCAGCAGACGGAAAGCCGCGAGAAGGAAGAAGGCCCGGCAGCGCGCGACGATTACGAAGTCATCGAGGATGTCACGGCCTTCCTGCAGCAGCTCGCCAGCGAGGAATACCCTGTCGAGACCGAGCAGCAGCCCGCGGTACGCCTGAGCTTCCGCACCACGCTCTTCTACGTTTCCGAACTGCCGGAGCGCGTCCAGCGCGGCGTCGTCACCATCACCGCCAACGACAACCGCCGCAGCATCATCGATACCGGCGAGGGTTTTGAGTTCCCCTCGCCGCGCTCGCCGCTCAGCCTCGATTTCCAGCCACGCCCATCCCGCGGCACTCCCGGGCATGGCGGCGGCGGCCAATCTTCAGAAGACGATCCCAACCGGGCGCCGATGAGTTTCGGACGGCCGATCTTCTCGAGCGGCCTCGTCAACCTGTCGGCGCTGGTGCTGCTCGACGATCTGCTCGCCCATATCTACGATCCCGATGGCGACACGCTCAGCATCAACGATATCAGGGTCACCTCCGGCCAGATCCGCTCCTATGGCGCCGATGTCTGGCTCTATACGCCGCAGCGCGGCTTCGTCGGCGACGTCACCTTCACCTACGACGTTTCGGATGGCGCAGCCGAGATCCGCACTGCAGCGATCTTCCGGCTGCAGAAGGCGCCGCCGCATGAATTGCAGGGCACTGAAGGCGACGACACGCTGACCGGCACGCCGGGCGAAGACCTGATCGCCGGCCTCGGCGGCAACGACACGATCTACGGCCGCGAGAGCGACGACGTCATCAATGGTGGCGCGGGCGACGACCTGATCCTCGGCGGCGACGGCAACGACACGCTCTATGGCGGGGCCGGTCACGACACGCTGTTCGGCGGCCATGGCAACGACGTGCTCTTCGGCGAAGACGGCAACGACCGCATGTTCGGCGAGGCTGGCAACGATATCCTGATCGCAGGCCGCGGCGACGACCAGCTGAGCGGCGGTACCGGCGCCGACCGCATGTTCGGCGAAGAAGGCAATGACGACCTGCTCGGCGAAGCCGGCGACGACTATCTCGACGGCGGCGACGGCGAGGACACGCTGACCGGCGGTAGCGGCAATGACGTGGTGATCGCCGGCAAGGGCGACGATGTCATCAAGGCCGGGCTCGCCGGCGAAGAAGCCCGTGCGGCGACCGCGCCCTCCAGCGACGGCAACGACACCTATTCCGGCGGTGAAGGCCATGACGTCTATGATGTCAGGAGCGCCCGCAAGGCGATCACCGCCGATCTGTCGCAGGGCACTGCGACAGGCGAGGAGATCGGTAGCGACCGCCTCACCGAGATCGAAGGCGTGCTCGCGGGCTCGGGCAACGACACGCTGACCGGCAATGACGAAGCCAATCTGCTTTCCGGCGGCGATGGCAACGACGTCCTCCGCGGCCTCGATGGCGACGACAGCATTTCCGGCGGCAACGGCGACGATGTCGTCGTCGTGCGCGGCCGCACCGGCGATGATGATGAAGACGATGGCGACGATGATTATTGCGGCGATGACGGCTTCGACACGCTCGATCTCGCCGCGCTCGTGCAGGAAGTCATCGCCGATCTCGAAGCACAGCTCGCCGAGGGCCAGGAGATCGGTCGCGATACGATCATCGGCTTCGAGGCCGTCATCGGCGGCGCCGGTCACGACCGTCTTTCCGGCAACTCCGCCGACAACATCCTCGTTGGCGGTGACGGCAACGACCGCCTCTCCGGGCGCGACGGCGACGACGTGCTGACCGGTGGCGATGGCAACGACACCGTTTCCGGCGATGACGGCGACGATATCGTGCTGGCCGCCGTTCATGCCGCCGACGAAGACCGCGATGGCCGCAGCGATGGAGACGACAGTTACAAGGGTGGCGACGGCTTCGATACCTACAGCGCAGCAGGCGCCGTCCATGCCGTCATCATCGACCTCGACCGTGGAACCGCGACCGGCGTCGATATCGGCGCCGACACGCTCGACGGCTTCGAAGCCGCGATCGGCGGCAGTGGCGCCGATATGCTGATCGCCGGCAACGGCTTGAATTTCCTGGCGGGCGGCGATGGCGCCGATGTCTTCGTGTTCCGCAGTCTCGCGGCACTCGAAAACGATGGCGATGGCCGCGACGAAATCCGCGATTTCGCTGTCGGCGACCGGATCGACTTCTCTGGAATCGCTGCCGGCATCGGCGGTCTGGTCTTCGGTGGCGATGATAGCGGCGGCCCGCAGGCGGCGCCGAACCGCATCGTCCTCTATCACGAGAATTTCGAGGGCGGCGACCGGACGATCGTCAAGGCGATCATCGATTTCGACCGGGACGAGGATTTCGAGATCCTTCTCTACGGCCGCCACGAACTGACCGAACAAGACTTCATTCTCGCAGCACGCGAGCCCGGCCAGGACGGCGTCACGCCGCATCAGGGCTGATCAAGAACAAGGACAATGAGGGGAAAGCACATGCAACCGGCAAAGAAAGAAACCCAGAAGCAGTTCGGCATATCCGGGCGCATCTATCTGTCCGCATTCCTGGCAGGCGCGCTGGTCTTCGGCATCGGCGGCTGGGCGGCGCAGGCCAAGCTCTCGGGTGCCGTCATCGCGCAGGGGCAGGTCGCCGTCTCGCAACAGGTCAAGGTCATCCAGCACCGCGATGGCGGCATCGTCTCCGAGATCCTGGTGCGCAACGGCGATGCCGTGCGCAAGGGCTCGGTGCTCTTCCGTCTGGACGAAACGCAGACGCGCGTCGAGCTGACCATCGTCCAGGGCCAGCTGCAGCAGATGCTGGCGATGATGACCCGCCTCACGGCCGAGCGCGATGGCGCCAAGTCCCTTGACTTCAAGGGCCTTGCCATCCCCGCCCCGCTCCTCGAAAGCGAGACCAAGCTGTTCAGCGAAAATCTGGGCATGCTGACCAATCAGAAGGAGCAGCTGCGACTACAGATCATCCAGCTGGAGCAGCAGGTGGCCGCCTATCGCGCCCAGGCCCAGTCGAACGACGCGGAGCAGGAGATCATCGACAAGGAGCTGCAGAAGGCCAACAACCTTCTTGCCAAGGGCCTGATCCAGGTGGCCCAGCAGCGCGATCTCGCCCGGCAGAAGGCCCGCAACGAAGGCGCCAAGGGCGAGCTGATGGCGCGCATGGCCGAGACCGAAAACGAGATCAGCGAGGTTCGCATCAAGCTGCTGTCGCTCGACCAGAACCACCGCAAGGAAGCACAGACGGAGATCGTCGCGCTCGAAGCCAAGGTGGCGGAGCTCAGGGAACGCGAAGTCGCCGCCCGTGACCGGCTGACCCGCATGGAAGTGCGAGCCCCGGTTGACGGGCTGATCTATGACATGCAGATCCACACGATCGGAGGCATTGTCGGCGCTGGCGCGACCGTGATGTCCGTCGTCCCCGATAGCGAAGAGATGAGCGTCGAGATCCAGGTGCCACCGGCCGATATCGACCGTATCGCCCCGGGCCAGCCCGCCCGCATGCGCTTCACCGCCTTCAACCAGCGCACCACGCCGGAATTCCACGGCACCGTCGATGTGGTCGCTGCGGCGACCGCGACCGACCGCGCAACCGGCCGGCCCTACTATCTCGCGACCATCACGCCAGCCGATCTTCTGGCGCTCGGATCGCGCAAATTGATGCCCGGCATGCCTGTCGAGGTCTATGTCCAGACGGAGGAGCGCAGCGCCCTCTCCTACCTCGCCAAACCCTTTACGGATCAGATGATGCGGGCGTTTCGCGAGGAGTGATTGGCTTCCGCGAAACGTATCGGCAGCCGCGGCCCGGAGCGTACCGCCATCGCTCCGGGCCGCGCGCCGTTAACCCTTCGTTAACTATATTGGACCAGCCTTGCCGCTATCGAGGCCTCCCCGGAGGCGCGCTTCCAAGCTAAGTTGAGGTGGTAAGATGCGGCTCGTTACACTGCCCGGAAAGATACTCGCCAAGGCAAACCATACGCTGATCATCATGGGCGACGGCGCGGCGCGACAGGCCGTCTGCGTGCTTGATGAAGCCCTGAAGGCTGCCAATCGCGTCGATGCGGTGCGCCAGCATCTCGGACTGATCGAGCGCATCGCCAGCGGCAAGACCGACCGCGGCGAAGTCGCCTTCGACGGCCGCGTCTGGATTACCTCCGCCGATCTGGCCAGCGATCACGGCGCGCGCCTGCACTAGCGGTCGAAGAATTCCTGCCACTGCTTTTCGCCGGCCATGCAATCGCTCTTCGGCGCCGTGGCAGCGTTCTGGATTTCTGGCGGCGGGGTCAGCCCGCTGACTTCGAGGACCAGCTTGCGGCGCACGGCAACGCCGAAATCCTCGATCTTGTAGACCGGCAGCACGAAGGCGCCGGGACCGCCGATGACGCAATCGGCATAATAGTTGTCGAGACCGCCGGGAGCGCCCGAGGGCCGCAGCATCAAGGCCAGTCCGTTGATGATCAAGCCCGCCTCCACCGCCTTGTCGCGCGTCGGGGCAACCGGGCTTCCGGCATTGTTGGTACCGTCGCCTGAGACGTCGATCACCTGCCGCACGGCGGAATAAGGACTGGTGACGATCATCGTCGCGCCCTGCGTGATCGCCGTCGAAATCGAGGTGCGGCGCTGGGTATTCAGTGGCCGTTCCTCCAACCTGTTGGCAAAGGCGAGCGCATCGTCCTCGTTCTCGATGACATGCCAGTCGATCACCGAGCCGGGCACGACATAGCCCGCCCACTCGAAATAGCTGATGGCGATCCGGCCGGTCAGCCCGCCCTTGACCGCATCGATGAATTCCCTGTGCTTGAGCGCCTCGACATAGCCTTCGCGCTGGATGCGGACCTCCTCGAAATCCATCGACCGGGACGTATCGACGGCAAGTACCAGCTTGACGTCGACCTCGTTCGACCCGGCTTGCGCCAGGACAGGCGCGCTTCCCGAAAGACTCATGAGTATCGCGAGCGTCTCAAACATCGGCAATCCAGTCACCGGCTATGGAGTCTGCCGGAGGATATAGTCCGATGCGCCGATCCGCCAATGCGGCCGGAAAAGATTGTGATTGTCTCAAAGATGATCGCCGCTCCACACACGTTTTCCTTGTGTTAATCACCCCAAAAGGTCGCTTGGCACAATTTCCGATGTAGGCCGTTATGCGGCCATGTCTGGCTTTCTGCACAATATGCGGCGGCTAAAGAACAGCCGTAGCGGGAATTTCGCGATGATGACCGCGATCGTGCTGCCTGTGCTCGTCGGCGGCGCGGGGCTAGCGATCGATCTCGGCAATATCATCATCTCGCAACGCCAGCTGCAGGAGGCGACGGATGCCGCGGCTCTTGCGGTTTCCACGGCGCTTGCCGACGGCAAGGCGGACGAGACCTCGGGGAAGGCGTTGGCGAAAGACTTCGTCGGCGGGCAGATGGCGAACTATGTGAACGCCACGTCTGCGGCCGCCATCAAGAATGCCACGACGACGACGATCACCACGACAGCGAACGGAACCGCCAAGTCCTTCACCGTCGCCGTCAGCTCGCAGGCGACGGTGACATTGACGCCGCTGATGAGCATGTTTGCCGGAAACACCAAGACGATCAGCGCCACCAGCAACACCGCCAGCGGCTCCGGCAGCACGAAGAACGGCCTTTCGATGGAGGTGGTCGTTGATGAATCCGGCTCGATGGCGCAGAACACGACAACGGTGAAATCGACCCGTTGCACCCTGTCTCTGCTCGGAACCTGCCTCGCCTACGAGACCATCTACGTCACCAAGATCGAGGCTCTGAAGCAAGCGGCGGCGGCGCTGTTCGACGCGCTGGACAAATCCGATTCAGCGTCGAAATTCGTCAGAACCGGGGTGATCTCCTATACCAACGGCATCAAGGGACAGTCCGCTGTCAGCTGGGGAACGGTGGAATCGCGCAAATACGTGACGAACATGACCATGTCGCCCACAGGCGGCACGGACGCTACCGCCGCGGTCAACACGGCCGATACCGCCATCAAGAAGAACTCTTACGGCACCGATACCGAGAGCGTCGAGCAGATGAAGAAGGGCAATGCCAATTCCGACCGGGTCATCATCCTGATGACCGACGGCGACATGACTGGCAATTCCAACCTGCCGAACAAGGCGCTGGACCAGTCCGTCCGCAACGAATGCGCGACGGCCAAGGCGAATGGGATCGTGATCTACACAGTTGCCTTCATGGCGCCCGACAACGGCAAGAGCCTGCTGAAATATTGCGCCTCGACGACGGCAAACTACTATGAGCCGGAAACCATGGATGGCCTCGTGGCGGCCTTCGCCTCGATTGCCCAAACGGCGACCAAATCTGTCAGCCGCCTGACCAACTAGCCCTACGCACGCCGCCGATCTGTCGAGGACCGCTCGACCCAATCGGCCACCGCCCTGTTGCGTCCCTTCGCCTTGGCGCTCAACAGTGCCGCATCGGCGCGCAGGAGCACATCCGCCGAAGGGGTGTCCGCCGTCGATGATGCCGCGCCGAGGGAGATCGTCACCGCACCCAGCAGGCGGCCGTGATAGGTGACCGGCGTTGCCGCGATCAGCATGCGCAGTTTCTCGGCGAGATCGAGCGCGCTGCCTTCGGCACCACCTTCGAGCAGGATCGCGAACTCCTCGCCACCGAAGCGATAGACTGTGCCCGCCTTGCCCACCGTCTCCGACAGGATCGCGGAGACGCGGCGCATCACCTCGTCGCCCGCGTCATGGCCGAATTCGTCGTTGAAGCGCTTGAAGTGATCGATATCCACCATCATGGCGATCACATCACCCTTCTCGTCTCTGGCGATCCGGTTCAGCGCCTCATCCAGCGACCGGCGGTTCAGGAGACCTGTGAGCCCGTCCCGGATCGCCAGACCCATCAGCCGGTCGCGCAGCTGCAGATTGGCAACGCCGAGGCCGATATTCTCGGCGATCAGCTCGAAATAGAGACGCGCCGAGGCAATTGCCTGGCTGTCCGAAGCGCCTTCGAAATAGAGCAAGCCGACCGTATCGCCCTGCGCCGAGAGCGGAACGCAAATGCCCATCTCGTCGGCATGTTCCAGATGCTGGCAAGGAATATCGCCGGCAGCTGCATCGCTGACATGCGGACGGCCGCGCCGCAGCGCCCAGCATTCAGCCGACGTTAGCACGAGGCCGGCGCGGCGCGGTTCGCGCCAGCTGCCGATCGAGCTCAGCGCCGTGCGGCTGTCGTTCATCACATAGAGATGGCCGGCGAAGTCGGGGAAAATCTGCGGCGCGAAGAGCGAGACGACCTCGGCGAGCTCCTCCTGCCGCTGGCAGGCCTGCAGGCGGTGCATCATCTGCAGGATGAGATCCTTGGTGCGCTGGTCGGCCCGGCGCTCGGCATCCAGCCGCTCGCGCTCCAGCCCATTATCGCGAAAAATCTGGATGGCGTCGTTCATCTCGCCGATCTCGTCGCGCCGGTTATCGGTCAAGACCTCGACGGCGTAATCCTGCCGCGCCAGCCGTTTGACGATCCCGGTCATCCGCATCAGCGGCATGGCCACACGCCGCCGCAGCACGAAATAGAGCACGCCGAGGAAAACCGCCGCCGTCAGGCCAAGGAGGCTTTTGGCCACCGCACCCCAGAAGTCGCTCCATTGCTTGGCGTCAGTGAGAGCATCATTGGTGCGGGTGGCAATGAGGTCAGTCAGCTGGCGAACGCTGGTCAGCAGATCGCTCTGCACCCGCTCGTGTTCGGCGCCGAAAAGCATCTGGCGCGCGCCTTCCTGATCGCCATTCGCATAGGCGGTTACCGCGCGCTCCTCGATCGCATCGAGCGCTTCGCCATCCTGCTCGATCTCCTGGATCAGAGCCATTTCCTGCGGCAGCAGAGCGGCGGCCTTGGAGGATTTCAGCGCCTGCTCGCGATCGCGCTCGCCATTCTCGTCGCCACGGAACGCCTGGAGATAGCGATCTTCGCCGCGCATCACAAAGAGACGGGCATCCTCGCTGGTCTGCTCGGCGGCCATCGTCAGCCGCTCGGAAAGCTCGTCCAGCGCCTGGCTTTCGACGACCGCCTGCCGCTCGTGATCGGCGCTGCGCGCCGACAGGATGAAGGCACCGCCTGACAGCAGCGTCAGACCGACCGTCACGCCGTAAGCCCAGTTGGTGATCGTGCTAATCCGCATGTCGAAATCTCGCCTGCACGAAAGTCTGTGTCCTAAATCGTACGTCGACATGTGGACCTTAACGATCGAGCGTTAAATGAGTATTTAATAATAAGCGTGAAGGTTGAGCCACCAAAACGGGAACCGGGCATGGCGATACCACAGCTGCTTCAAGCGCAACAACGCGAAAATGTGGAGCTGGCGCAGCAGAGCGCGGCGCTGACGACGATCGACAGGGCGCTGAAGACCTTGCGCCGGCATCTGAAGATGGATGTCGCCTTCGTCTCGCGCTTCATGCCCGACCACCGTCTCTTCCGGAACGTCGATAGCGCCGCCTATCCTTCGCCGCTTCAGGCGGGCGACCTTCTGCCGCTCCATGACGGCTATTGCTACAAGGTGGTGACCGGCCAGCTACCGCGGCTCATTCCCGATACGTCGCTCTGCCCGGAGGCGATGGAGATCCCAGCGACGCATCAAATGCCGATCGGCGCCCATGTCAGCGTGCCGCTGGTGCTTCACGACGGGCGCATTTACGGGACGCTCTGCTGCTTTTCGAGACATGCCGATCCGACGCTGAACGAGCGCGACCTCGAGATCATGAATGCCTTCGCCGAGCTCATCGCCAGCCAGATCAGCGATGAGATCCGCCACAATCTCGATTTCTCCGAACGCCTGCTGCGCATCACCGAAGCGCTGGCGTTGCGCGAGCCGGCGATCGTTTTCCAGCCGATTTTCGCGATGGCCGACCGCCAGATCGTCGGGCTCGAGGCGCTGGCGCGCTTCGGCGGCGAACCGAAACGCTCGCCGGATATCTGGATCTCGGAAGCAGCCGATGTCGGCATGCGCTCGCGCGTCGAGCGCCAGGCGATCGAGAATGCCATCGACGAGTTCACGACCATCGGCGATGACACGATCTCGCTGTCGCTCAACGTCTCGGCGGCGACCATCGTCGACAGTTCGCTCGATATCGTGCTGCGCCATCTGCCGCTGGACCGGGTCATTCTCGAGGTCACCGAACATGAGAAGATCTACGATTACCAGCAACTCGCCGCCGCCCTCCATCCCCTGCGCGAGCGCGGGGTCCGCATTGCCATCGACGATGCCGGATCGGGCTATGCCAGCATGCGCCACGTCCTGAACATCCGGCCTGACATCATCAAGTTCGACATCAGCCTGACCAAGGATATCGAGACCGACAGCGTCAAGCGGGCGCTGGCCCATGCGCTGGTGACCTTCGCCCATCATACCGGCAGCCTGGTCGTCGGTGAGGGTGTCGAGACGGCGTCTGAGCTGCGCACGCTCGGCGATCTCGGCGTTGATCTCGTCCAGGGCTATCATCTCGGCCGTCCCGTCGCCGCCGATCTGGTGCGCCAGCATCTGATGGCGAACTGACGATCTCTCGTCAGCCGCGCACGGCACTCGCGAATTTCGGATTGCGGATCGCCCAGCTGACGAGATCGACCTCGATATCGTCGAACCATGCCTCCAGCACCTGCCAGCGATAGCTCATCTCATCGAGCAAGGGATGCTGGAGCTCGTGATAGGCATTGGTCAGCTCGGCGATCGCCGCGGTGTCGATCGGTTCTTCCCGGGATTTCCGCTGAAGCGTTTCGAGATATTCGGCCTGGTTCTGATCATGCGCACGCTTGACCTGCATGTAGGTGCGCAGCGTCACGAGAACTTGGTCTTTGTTGGCCATGAGTCGAATCCCGTTTGGAATCCGAATACCGCGAACCGCATATTCGCGCCAACGAAAAAGCCGGATCGCTAATATTTGTGATCACGCAAAAAGGGCGGCCACCGGCCGCCCTTTGCATGCTTAAACTCTTGCCGGATCAGGCGGCGCTACGCTTCGGCAGCTTCCAGCCCGGGCGGACGAAATGGCAGGTATAGCCATTCGGGATCCGCTCCAGATAATCCTGATGCTCCGGCTCGGCTTCCCAGAAGTCGCTGACCGCAGTCACTTCCGTCACCACCTTGCCCGGCCACAGACCAGAGGCATCGACATCGGCGATCGTGTCTTCGGCAACGCGCTTCTGCTCGTCGCTCGTATAGAAGATTGCCGAGCGGTAGCTCGGGCCGCGGTCGTTGCCCTGGCGGTCCTTCGTCGACGGATCGTGGATCTGGAAGAAGAATTCCAGAAGCTCGCGATAGCTGATCTTGGCCGGATCGAAGATGATTTCGATTGCTTCGGCATGGTTGCCGTGGTTGCGATAGGTCGCATTCGCCACCTCGCCGCCGCTATAGCCGACGCGGGTCGAGATAACGCCGTTGTAACGGCGAATGAGGTCCTGCATGCCCCAGAAGCAACCGCCTGCGAGAACTGCGCGTTCCGTCGTCATTGAACTTCCTCCACCTGATCGAGATAGGCACCATAACCTTCCGCTTCCATGCTGTCGCGATGGACGAAGCGGAGCGATGCCGAGTTGATGCAATAGCGCAGGCCGCCGCGATCGCGCGGGCCATCGGGGAAGACGTGCCCGAGATGGCTGTCGCCGTGGCTGGAGCGCACTTCGGTGCGGACCATGCCGTGCGAGACATCGGTCAACTCGGCGACATTGGCGGGCTCGACCGGCTTCGTGAAGCTCGGCCAGCCGCAGCCGGATTCATACTTGTCGGACGAGGCAAAGAGCGGCTCGCCGGACACGATGTCGACGTAGATGCCGGGCTCCTTGTTATCGAGATATTCGCCGGTTCCCGGCCGTTCCGTGCCGGACTGCTGGGTCACACGGTACTGCTCCGGCGTCAGCTTGGCGATGGCGTCGGCACTCTTCTGATAGTGCTGCATGTTGCTTCTCCTAGCGATCGATCGCCTGCACCAGCGTCCTAAAACGTGGGATAGGGACTGGACGAGGGTGGCGGATCGTTAAGCGCTATATAGGCACTCGGCTCGCAGTTTGTCAGGTCACCCCAGGGCTAAACTTTGTATCACAGCGTATCTGTTAGGCTCAGTTCCGGAAGACGAGGCAGGTCCCGTTGTTCTTGCGGATTTCGGCGCAGAGCTGGTCCGCCTCGGCGCGGGTCTGGCGGGCGATGCGCGTTACATAGCGCGGGCGGAAGCCGAAACTGCGGTCGCGTTGGCGCATGATCAGCGGCTGTTCGGCATTGAGCGGCGCCGGTAGCCGTTCGACAGCCGCCATAAACAGGCGCCGCGCGGCATCGGGATTGGCATGTGCGGCGAGCTGCACGCCCCAAGGCATCCAGGTTCCCTCGTTCTGCCAGACAGGCTCGCGCAGCTTCCGGCTTTCGGCAAGGGCAACGCAGCTATCGAGGAAGGTCTTGGTCTTGTCGAGCGCAGGGGCCGCGATCTCCGGCGGCTCGCCCTTCCAGTCCTCGACACTGTGCGAGGTGATGCCGATGACATAGGCGCGGGTCTCCGACGGCAGGCCACCGCCGCCGAGATAGCTCGCAAGTCTGTTCTCGCCCGCATTATAGGCGGCCGCGGCAAGGCCGAGATTGCCGAAGCGGTCACGCAGCTCGTCGAGATATTCCGCAGATTTTTGCAGCGCCTCCAGAACATCGTAGCTGTTTTGAAGACCGCGCAGCTTCGCCGTACCCGGCATGAACTGGGCGATCCCCTCCGCACCCTTGTAGCTCAGCGCATCGGCGCGAAACCGACTCTCGCGCCAGATCAGGCGTGCAAAGTAATCCGGCGGCAGCTCGAAATCGGCGGCCGATCGCTCGATGGCGTTGCAGAGATCGCGGTTGAAGCTGTCCTTGCGGATACAGAGCGTCTCGCCCGTTCCAGACGCCGAGCGGGTATAGAGACATCCGGCAGGCGCCGGCCCTTCCGGCTCGCCCGCCGCAAAGGCGGAAGGGGCCGGCGACCATGCAGCGAGAACCGCTGCGAAGAGCGCCAACCAACGCGGTGATGACTGCCTCACTGCCTTCATCTGGTTCCGGCACCGCCAAGCAGCGCCGCCATCACATGGCTAATATAGCCATACGAGATGCTTTGACGCCTCCCGTCAAGAGCGGGACCGGCGCCGACATCCGCCAGCGCCGGTCATTCGATTAGGCGGCGCGGACCTTGCGACCGCCGCGTGCCCATTCCGGCAACCAGTCGCCATGGGCGACGAGGAGATCGTCGACCAGCGACCAGATCTGGTCGAGATCAAGCTCGGCCGCCGTATGCGGGTCCATCATCGCGGCGTGGTAGATGTGCTCGCGATTTTCCGTCATCAGCGCCTGAACCGTCAGTTCCTGGACGTTGATATTGGTGCGCATCAGCGCCGTAAGCTGCGGCGGCAGGGCGCCGATATAGGTCGGCTGGATGCCTGACACATCGACGAGGCAGGGCACTTCGGCTGCGCAATTTTCCGGCAGCGAGGTGATGCAGCCATTGTTGCGGACATTGCCATAGATGACCGAGGGCTCGCCCGTCCAGACCGAGTTGATGATCGAGGAGGCATACTCTTTCGACTGCTTGACCTCGATCGTGTTGGCAGAGCGGTAGGTCTCGGCCTGGCCCTTCCAGCGCTCGATCTGCTCGATGCAGCGCTTGGGATATTCGTCGAGCGGGATGCCGAATTTCTCGATCAGGTCTTCGCGGCCTTCCTTGATGAAATAGGGCGTGTATTCGGCGAAATGCTCCGAGCTTTCGGTGACGAAATAGCCGAGGCGGGTCAACATCTCATAGCGCACCTTGTTCGGGCAGCGCGGGTTCCAGCCCGGCTTCGGCGCCCGGCCCTCGCGGTAGCCGCGCACCAGATCCGGGTAGAGATCCCGGTAGGAGCCATCGGGCTGGCGATGCTCGAATTTCAGGTAGAAGGCCATGTGGTTGATGCCGGCCGAGCGGTAGCGGATTTCCTCGTAGGGGATATCGAGGTCGTGGGCGAGTTCCATCGCCGTGCCCTGCACCGAGTGGCAGAGGCCGACCTGCTTGATCGTGGGGTACTTCTCCGAAATCGCCCAGGTGTTGATCGCCATCGGGTTCACATACTGCAGCATGATCGCCTCGGGGCAGACCGCGAGCATGTCCTCGCAGATTTTCCAGAGATGCGGCACGGTGCGCAACCCGCGCATGATGCCGCCGACGCCGAGCGTATCGGCGATCGTCTGGCGCAGGCCGTATTTCTTCGGCACTTCGAAATCGGTCACCGTGCAGGGTTCATAGCCGCCGATCTGGAAGGCGACGACGACGAAATTGGCGCCCGCCAGCGCCTTGCGCTGATCCGAATAGGTCTCGGCCTTGGCGCTGACACCCAGCGTCGAGATCAGCTTGTTGACGACGATGGCGCTTTCTTCGAGGCGCTGCGGATTGATATCCATCAGCGCGATCGTCGCGCCCGACAGCGCCGGGCGCTGCAGGATGTCGCCGACGATGTTCTTCATGAAAACGGTGGAGCCAGCTCCGATGAACGTAATTCTGGGATTTGCCATGTAAACCTCCGGCAGATGCAAATCAGGCTACCTCGAAAGCGGCTTTGACGAGCCGTTCGGTGTAGGCGGTCTTGGGATTGGTGAGAACTTCGTTGACGGGACCCTCTTCCATGATCTTGCCATGCTGCATGACAATCACGCGGTGGCAGAGGGCGCGCACGACTTTGAGATCATGCGAAATGAACAGGTAGCTGAGGCCGCGCTCATCCTGCAGCTTGCGCAGCAGCTCGATGATCTGCGCCTGGACGGAGAGATCGAGCGCCGAGGTCGGCTCGTCGAGCAGGATGAACTCCGGCTCAAGGGCGATGGCGCGGGCAATTGCGATACGCTGGCGCTGGCCGCCCGAGAACTCGTGCGGGAAGCGCGACAGGATATTGCCCGGCATGCCGGCCGCCGAAAGCGCGTCGCGCACGCGGTCGAGACGCTCCGCCTTGGTGGCGCCGAGCCGATTGACGACGAGCCCCTCCTCGATGATCTGGCCGATGGTCATGCGCGGATTGAGCGACGAGAACGGATCCTGGAAAACGATCTGCATGCGCGAGCGCAGCGGCCGCATTTCGGAGCGCGACTTGCCGTGGATCGGCTGCCGGTCGAAATAGATCTCGCCGGTATCGGGGTCGTTGAGGCGCACCAGCGCCTGCCCGAAAGTCGTCTTTCCCGAACCGGACTCGCCGACGAGGCCCAGCGTTTCATGCCGGCGCAGCGTCAGATTGAGGCTGTCGACCGCAACCAGTTCGCGAAGCTCCGGCTTGAAGAAGCCGCCATGGCGCATCATGAAGGAAACCCGCACGCCGCGGGCGTCGAGAATGATATCCGATCCCTCAGGCAGCGGATTGGCTTGACCGCGCGGCTCCGAGGCCAAGAGATGCTTGGTATAGGGATGCTGCGGATTGGCGAAGAGCTGCTCGGTCGTGTTGTGCTCGCGCATTTCGCCGTGCTGCATGACATAGACGTAGTCGGAGAACTGGCGAACGACCGTCAGGTCGTGGGTGATCAGGATCACCGCCATCCGCAGTTCCTTCTGCAGGTTGCGGATAAGATTGAGGATCTGCGCCTGGACGGTCACGTCGAGCGCCGTCGTCGGCTCGTCGGCGATCAGCACATCGGGATTGTTGGAGAGTGCCATGGCGATCATCACGCGCTGGCGCTGGCCGCCGGAAAGCTGGTGCGGATACTGCTTCAGCCGCGCTTCCGGATCAGGAATCTGCACCTGCTTCAGGAGTTCCAGCGCCCTCGCCTCGGCCTGCTTGCGACTGACCTTGTTGTGGACGCGGATCGCCTCGACGATCTGGCTGCCGATCGTATAGATCGGGTTCAGCGAGCTCATCGGCTCCTGGAAGATCATCGAGATCCGGTTGCCGCGCAGCTTGCGGCGCGCCGGCTCGGAGAATTTCAGGATATTCTTGCCTTCGTACTCGACGGTCGATTTCGGCGAGGTCACGGCACGCTTGGACAGCAGCCCCATGACGGTACGCGCCGTCACCGACTTGCCGGAGCCGGACTCGCCGACGATGGCGATCGTCTCGCCGCGATAGAGCTGGAAGGAGATATCCTTCACCGCTTCGACGAGACCGTGCTCGACCTTGAAATTCACGCCGATATTGCGGGCGTCGATGATCGGGCTTTCCTTGCGGCCGTCATGATCGTGACGGACGGGCGGGGCAAAGGAACTGACAAGAGCAAGAGCCATCTTCATCACCTCAATAAGGATCGACCGCATCGCGCAGACCGTCGCCCAGCGCATTGAAGGCGAAGACGGTGACGAGCACGAAGCCGACAGGGGCGAGAATCCACGGATAGGTCCCGATGACGGAATAGTTCGCCGTATCCTGCAGCATCAGCCCCCAGGAAATCAGCGGCGGCTTCACGGCAAAGCCGAGGAAGCCGAGGAAGGATTCGAGCAGCACGACGCTCGGGATATGCAGCGTCACCGCCACGATCACATGGCTCATGACATTCGGCAGGATGTGCTGGAAGATGATGCGCCTGTCGGTCGCCCCGACTGCCATTGCGGCACGCACATAGTCGATGCGCGCGAGCGCCAGCGTCTTGCCGCGTACCTCGCGCGACATCTGCGCCCAGCCGAGCGCCGACATGACGAAGATCACGAAGGCGAGGAAGATATTGGTCGGCGCGGTGATCGGGATCAACGAGGTCAGCGCCAGGTAAAGCGGCAGCTGCGGGAAGGCGAGCACCAGCTCGACGAAGCGCTGCACCCAGACGTCGAACGCGCCACCGAAATAGCCCGAGACCATACCAACCGTCGTGCCGACGATGGTGACGATGAAGACGACGGTGAGCGCGATCATCAGCGAGATGCGCGAGCCGACGATGGCGCGGGAGAGAACGTCACGGCCGAACTTGTCGGTGCCGAGGAAATGCACCGGCTGCCCATCGACCGAGCCGAAGAAGTGGCGGTCGGCGGGGATCAGGCCGAGCAGCCTGTATTCCGCACCCTTGACGAAGAAGCCAAGCACCCGCGGATTATCGTAATCGGGCCCGACGATCGGCTGGAAGGTGACGGGGTCGAGCTCCTCGGAATCGGCGAGCGCATAGACGCGCGGCCAGACGAGATTGCCGTCCTTGTCATGGATGCTCATGACCTGCGGCGGCGCAAAGCCGACATCGGTCGCCTTCGGATCGAGCGGCGCGAAGAAATCGGCGAAGATCGCCATGATCAGCAGCAGCCCGACGAGGATCAGCCCCATCATGCCGGTCCAGGAGCGTCGCAGGCGGCGCCAGACGAGAGCAAGGTAGCTCTCATTGCCGTGGGCGGTCGCCTTGACGTTTTCTTCGTGCGGAGGCGGCGGAGAAGAATCGAATGCCAGCATCTCAGGCACCTCCATATTGGCGGACGCGCGGGTCGAGCATGGCAAGCAGCATGTCGGCGATGATATTGCCGACGATCAGCGTGGCCGAGAGCACCAGCATGAAGGTAGCAGTCACATAGACGTCGCCGATCGCCATCGAACCGACGATGGCCGGGCCGACGGTCGGCAGGGCGAAGATGATCGCCGTCTCGATTTCGCCGGTCAGCATGTAGGGCAGAACGACGCCCTGATACATGACCAGCGGATGCAGCGCATTCGGAACCGCATGGCGCATGACGACGGCACTGCCAGAGAGACCCTTGGCGCGGGCCGTCTCGACATATTGGGCATTCAGCGTATCCAGCAGATTGCCGCGCATGACGCGCATATTGTAGGCGAGCCCACCGAAGGTGGCGATCGCGACCACCGGCCAGACATGGCTGACGAGATCGACGAACTTCGCCCAGGACCACGGCGCTCCGCCATATTGCGGCGAGAAGAAGCTGCCGATTTCGCTGACATTGAACTGGAAGACCAAGAGATAGACGATGATCAGCGCCATCAGGAAGCGCGGCACGGTCATGCCCAGAAAAGAGATGCCCGAAAGCAGGCTGTCGATCCAGGTATATTGGCGCGTTGCCGCCCAGATGCCGAAGGTTATGCCGAGGATCGATGCAAAGATATGGCAGACCAGCGCCAGGGCCAGCGTGCGCGGCAGGCGCTCGCCGACGACATCGGCAACCGGCTTGTTGTAGAACATGCTGTAGCCGAAATCGCCTTCGGTGATGATGCCCTTCATCCAGTTGAAATACTGGACGACCATCGGCTTATCGAGGCCATGCTCGACGCGGTAGGCCTGCGCCTGTTCCTCGGCCTGCGCGAAGGACGCGCCACTTTGGTTGATCAGCTGCGAGCGGATGTAATCGGCATAGTCGCCGGGCGGCGCCTGGATGATCGCGAAAGTCACCACGCTCAGAATGAAGAGGACGGGGATCGCCGAGGCGATGCGCATGAGCAGGAATCGTAGCATCGGACGGTTCGCTTCTCCTTGCCGCCAGTCGCTCGTCTAGCGCGGCCGGCTTGTTGATTATGCCCGGCCGCGCGCAGCACGCGCGGCCGGAAGCTCATTCGGTTGGGAGGGAGCTCTTAGTTGATCGGACCCTTGTCTCCGGGCTTGCCGGGCAGCTGTTCGGGGAACAGTTCGTACTTGCCCTGCTTGTCGGCAGCGACCCACAGACGCTCGCGGATGACGGAATCTTCAGCCCAGTTGAACATGAAGATCGGCGTACCCTGCGGGACGTTCGAGAAGCGCTTGTTGACGATCAGCGCGCCTGGATATTCCGTCAGGCCAACGGTATCGACATGCTCGGTCGCGGTCTTCTGATACTGCTTCATCAGGTTGACGCGCTCGTCATTGTCCTGCGTGGTGCGGAACTTGTTGACGATGTCGGCAAGCTCCTTTTCGTAGGGCAGCAGATCGAGCTGGTCATCCTTGCCGGCGCGGTGATGCCAGCTGGTGCGCGGACCGACGGCTGCGAGCTGTTCGGTATTCTGCACCACGGATGCGAGTTCCGTCGCATTGCGCTGGATCAGCCAGTCGAACTGGCCGGCATAGTGGGCATTATCGCGCTTGGGACCATCGAGCGCATTGATGATGACCTTGATGCCGAGCTTTTCCATCTGGCCGACGACGCCTTCTGCAAGGCTCTTGTCGGTGGCATAGCCATTGTTGACGAGCAGCACGACCTCGACGTCCTTGCCGCCGGCAGTACCGGCCGGGAAGTTCACGAAGCCATCACCGTCGGTATCCTTGAGGCCAACCTTGGCGAGCAGCGCCTTGGCGCCTGCCAGGTCGAAGGGATAGTAGACCGTGGAGTTGCGATCGTAGAAGCTCGTGCCCGAAGACAGGCCACCCGGATAGATCGCCGTGAACGGACCCTTGACGAGGGAGTCGCCGATCGCCTTGCGGTCAACCGCCATGGTGACGGCCTTGCGGAAATCCTCGTTGCGGTTGAGGTTGCGGATCGCCTCGCCGCGCTCGTCCGGGTCACCCCAGCCATTGGCGGACAGGTTCATGCGCATGTTGTAGCCGATCAGGCGCGGGCCGAAGGCGAGACGCGCCGGGGCGGTCTTCTCGGCAGCGCGCTTCAGCGACGCCACGAAGTTTTCCGGCTGCTCGAGGTTCGAGAAGTCGCCGGAGCCGGCAACGGCCTGAACGTCGCGGTCTGCCCAGGTCGAGAGCTTGTAGTGCAGCTCGTTGAGGTAAGGCAGCTGGTTGCCCTTCTCGTCGACCTTCCAGTAGTAGGGGTTGCGGCGCATGACGATGATATCGTCAGGACGATATTCGACCGGCACCCAGGCGCCCATGACCGGCATGTTCATGAATTCCGGCGGGAAGGCGTTCTTGAACTGGTCGTAGGTGTTCTTCGAATATTTCGGATGCTGCGGCTTCAAGATATGCGACGGACCCGGGCAGAAGTTCGGGTAGGCCATCGTATAGAGATACTGCTTCGGGAAGGCATCCTTGAAGGTCCATTCGACCGTGTAGTCGTCAATCTTCTTGAGCGTCGTTCCCTCGCCGAAGGCCTCAGGCGATGCGCCGCCGCCAAGCGGTGAAACGTTCGGGTCGATGACCTCGTCTTCCCAGTAGAACATGATGTCGTCGGCGTTGAACGGCGCGCCGTCCGACCATTTCGCACCTTCGATCAGATGCATGGTCAGCTTGTGACCATCGGCAGACCATTCCCAGCCCTTGGCGAGGTTCGGCAGCGGCTCGGTGTCCTTGGCCTCGACCTGGAAGAGCGGCGCGGTGCGCGTCAGGCATTCGGAGAGGCCGATATCGATACCGCCCCAGCCCTGCGTCTGGCCGGCGCCATAGTTCCAGCCTTCCGGACGGCCGCCGATAACATGGCGCATCGTGTCGCCATAGACGCCGATACCGTCAGGCATGTTGCCGGTCTTGAAAACCAGCGGCTCCTTGGG
Organism: Rhizobium sp. 21-4511-3d; assembly: GCF_053522545.1. Taxonomy (NCBI): domain Bacteria; kingdom Pseudomonadati; phylum Pseudomonadota; class Alphaproteobacteria; order Hyphomicrobiales; family Rhizobiaceae; genus Rhizobium; species Rhizobium sp. 21-4511-3d. The sequence continues at coordinate 79,668 of NZ_JBNWCF010000016.1, forward strand.
AAGGCGATCCTTGACCGGCGGCAGCTTGCCGGTGTCGACGAAATTCTTCTTCACCCAATCGGGCTCGTTATACGAAGGAAGCGCCTTGAACTCCTCAATGGAGTCACGGGACACATATTTGATCTTGCCTTCCGCTGGAAACTGCGGTGGCGCAGGCGGGGCGGTTGGCTCGGAAGCGTAGGCATTCAAGGCAGCAACTGAAACGCCGAGCGCCAGCCCTGCCAGGATGCCGATCTTGCGGAAATTCGTCATCGTCTCTCCCTCTTGTTCCGGAGCGCTTGCACGCGTCTCCGCTTCTCCTCAAAGAATGATGAAGCAAGCCTTGGCGCGGCGGCCTTCCTCCCGAAGAACCACCGCGGCTTGCCTCACCGGAAAATCAGACCGCCTGCTTCAGCGCCGCCTTTTCGGCGCGAAGCTCTTCGATCGAGCGGACGTTGCGGCGAGCAGCACCGGCCCATTCCTTCGTCTTGACCTTGGAATTCGCCAGGCGCTCCTTGGCGGCCGGTACGGCGTCGGCATATTGCGGCAGCCAGCGTGCCTGGGCGACGACCATTTCATCCACCATCTGCCAGACTTCTTCCGGCGTCGAGACCGCACCGACCAGCGGGTCGTGCAGCACGGCGAGCTTCAGCAGATCGATATCGCCGGAGATTGCCGCGTGGACCGACATCCGCTGGACGTTGATCGACGCCATGCAGGTCGCGGCGCAGGCTTCCGGAATGGTGATGCCGGAGACCATGTTGATGCCGAAGCGGTCGACGAAGCCGGGCGACTCGATGATCGCATCCGACGGCAGGTTGGTGATCACGCCGTTGTTCTTGACGTTGAAGTGACCGCGATAGACCCGGCCGGTTTCCAGCGCTTCCAGAATATGGCTCGCATGCTCGTTGGAGCGCTTGGCCGGATCGATCGGCTTTTCAGCCGATGCGAGGAATTGCGGGAACTCGGTTTCGAACCAGTTGCGGGTTTCGGTGGAGTGGCGCAGATAACCGCCGGTCTCGCCGTGGATCCAGTCCGACATGTCGATCCACTTGGTGATCTCGTCAGGACGCTTGCGATACCAGGGCAGGTATTCCGAGAGGTGACCGTTGCTCTCCGTCGAATAGACACCGAAGCGCTTCAGGACGTCGATGCGCAGCTTTTCCTGCTGCGAGAAGACGGGATGCGCCTCGAAGGCGGCAACCAGCTCGTCCTTGCCGATCTTGCGTCCGTTGAGCTTCAGATCGACGAACCAGGTCTGGTGGTTGATGCCCGAGCAGATGTAGTCGAGCTCGCTCTGCGACTTGGCGCCGAGCACTTCGGCGATCTGTTCGGCGCCGTGCTGGACGCCGTGGCAGAGACCGACCGTGTCGACCTTGCCGTATTCGATCGCCGCCCAGGTGTTCATCGCCATCGGGTTTGCGTAATTGAGGAATTTTGCGCCGGGTTCGGCGAGCTCGCGGATATCCTTGCAGAAGTCGAGAATGACCGGGATGTTGCGCTGGCCATAGAGAATGCCCCCGGCGCAGATCGTATCGCCGACGCACTGGTCGATACCGTATTTCAGCGGGATCCTGATATCGTCGGCATAGGCTTCGAGGCCGCCGACGCGCACGCAGCTGATGATGTAGCGCGCACCCGCAATCGCTTCGCGGCGGTTGGTCGTCGCCGTCACCTTGGTCGGCAGCTTGTTGGATTCGACGATCTTGTCGAGGATCGCCTTGATCATCTGCAGGTTATGCTCGCTGAGATCGGTCAGCGCGAATTCGATGTCCTTGAATTCCGGAACGCACAGGATGTCCGTGAACAGCTTCTTGGTGAAGCCGACGCTGCCTGCCCCGATGATAGCGATTTTGAAACTCATGTCCTTCACCTCGGTCCGATCGAATGTTACGTAGAAAGAAGACAAAAGGGTACCAGGCCGCCTGCTGGCGCAGGCGATCGAAAATCACTGGAAATGAAACCTGTATTCCTCCCGGCCGTTCGTCCAGCCGCGATCTCTTCCTCTTATGCGAGGGGATTATGCGTATATTCGATGAGGCGGCCAGAGAAGGATTATGCTTTCGAGGGTAATTTTGTGCTGCAGGATTTGATCGCCAACGGACAGGCCATGAGGACCGTTTCGCTGCCCCGCGGACGCCAGCGCCTGCACGCCATGCCGACCAGCGCCGGCTATGAGGTGCGCGAGAACGAGACCTACGATTGGGACGGCCGCAAGCGCGGCCAGACGCCGTTTACGGTGCTGCAGCACACGATCAGCGGCAGCGGCCACCTGCGCTACCAGAACCGCAATTACAAGCTCCAGGGCGGCGACACGATGATGGTGCTGGTGCCGCACAACCACCGCTACTGGCTCGAAAAGGGCGAGCGCTGGGAGTATTTCTGGATTTCGATGAACGGCGATGAGACGCTGCGTATCCACAAGATGGTGATGGCGCTGTCCGGCCCGGTCCTGAAACTGCAGCCATCGACCATCGATCACCTCGCCGATTGCAGCCTGCGTCTCGTCAGGGGCGCCACGACACCTGGCTCGGCCTCGGCGATCGCTTACGAGGCGGCGATGGCGCTCTATGACGACGTCTTCGGCTCACCATCCTTCATGGCCGAACAGAGCCTGATGCAGCCAGTCATCGACCACATAAATACCAATCTGGAAAAACCGCTCCCGGTCAGCGAGCTTGCCGCGATCGTCGGCCTGAGCCGTGCCCACTTCTCGCGAAGCTTCGCCGACAGCGAAGGCGTCCCGCCCGCCGAATACGTGCTGCAGCAGCGCCTGCAGCGCGCCGCCAAGCTGCTGACCAAGGCGGATTTCCTGCCGGTCAAGGAAGTCTCGATCATGTGCGGCTTCGAAGACGCCAACTACTTCGCCAAGGTCTTCCGCCGCGTCTACGGCATCACGCCGACCGAATTCCGCACCACCGGCATGTATGCCAGCATCGGCCGCAGCCGGTAGGCGTCGGGACGGCCACGGCCGCCCCTCGCCCGCTTGTCAGATCGACCAGAGCGCGCCGCCGTCGCAGGCAACGGCCTGGCCGGTGATGTAGCCGGCCTTGTCGGAGGCGAGGAAAGTCGCGAGTGCCGCGAATTCCTCCGGACGGCCGATGCGGCCCATCGGGATCATCTTGCTGACCTTGTCGAGGTCGAGCTTGGCTTCGGCCAGCCGCTCGGTCATCGTGTAGCCGGGCATCAGCGCGTTGACGGTGATGCCGTTTGCGGCGAATTCGCGGCTCAGCGTCTTGGTCAGGCCGTGAAGCCCGGCGCGCAAGGCGTTGGAGATCGTGAAATTGTTGATCGGCTCCTTGGCGGCGATCGAGGTGACCAGCAGGACGCGGCCCCAGTTGCGCTCGCGCATGCCCGGCAATGCCGCGCCGATCGCGTCGGTGGCGCTGACGAACAGGCCCTCGAAGGCATTGCGCCAGTCGTCGCTGGCGATGTTCTCGAAGGGCATGGTCGGCGGACCGCCGGTGTTGACGACGAGGATATCGACCTTGCCGAGCGCCGCCACCGCCTGATCGACGACAACGCGTCCGGCCGAGGGCTGGCGCAGATCGGCCACGAACGGCGTCGCTCCGAGCCGCCCGGCGGCATCCTTCAGCCGCTCTTCGTCACGGGCGCAGATCGCGACCTTGACGCCTTCCGCCGCAAGCTCCTTGGCGATCGCAAAGCCGAGCCCTTTCGAAGCGCCCATTACGAGCGCCGTTTTACCGTTCAAGCCAAGATCCATGGCAGCCTCTTCTTCAAATCGTTCTTCGTCTCAAAAATCAGGAACCGCTGACCTCGACGCTGCCGATGCCGGAGACATCGAAGCGATAGGTGAAAGGCCCTGTCGGGAAGCGCGTGGTCACGATGCTGCCGGTCATGACGATATCGCCCTTGCGCAGCATCCGCCCGGATGCCGCCAGATGGTTCGCAAGCCAGGCAAGCGGCACGTAGGGATGACCGAGAACATCGGCGCCCAGCCCGCGGGCAAATTCGGTGCCGTCGAGATAGGCAACACCCGTCGCATCCTCCATCTTCGCCGGTGGCGGCGTGAAGGCGCCGAGCACGACGCCGGCATTCCAGGAATTGTCGGCGATCAGCGTGCCGCAATGGAGAACGCTGTAATCGGCATGCCGGTCATCGACGATCTCGATCGCTGCCGCAACGGCATCGACGGCGGCCCCCGCCGTTTCCGGCGTGAACGGCACGTCTGATGGCAAGAGGTCCTGGCCGAGGCGAACGCAAATCTCGAATTCGAGGCCGAGACGGTGATAGTCGGCATGCGCCAGATGCGCGCCGGTGAAGGCGACGCGGCGCTTGAAGATCGTGCCGTGGATCGGCTGGTCGATACCGCACATGTCCTGCATGCGCTTCGAGGTCAGGCCGATCTTGTAGCCGGCGGTCTCGTCGCCGTCGCGGATCGCGGCGATATACTTTTCCTGCACATTATAGGCGTCGGCGAGGTCGTTGATGCCCTCAAGCCGGTGAAAATTCGTGCCGCTGCGATGCTCGGCAACCAGCGTGCCGGCGAGTTCGGCGCTCTTGTCGGTCAAATCTCATCCTCCCGTTTTTCTCCTCCCATAGATGTTTCGCAGCGCGCTGAACAGCCACCTTGATCCGAACAGCCACCGTGAAATGTCTTCCAGGATGCCCGGGCGGAGCGAAGCATCCTGGAAGACGACCGGCCCGGTGTCCGGTTGCCGGGCCGATGGCTTTAATCGGAGAGATCGACCGTATCGAACTGGAAGGCGCCGAGCGGACTCTGGACGAAACCGACCACATTCTTGCGCATCGGCACGACCGCGAGCGAATGGTCCAGCGTGTCCCAGGGCGCTTCGCGCTTGAAGAGGGCTTGCGCCTCCTCATAGAGCTTGGTGCGGGCGGCGGTGTCGGTGGTTTCCTTCGCCTTGATCACCAGCGCATCGAAGTCCTTGTTGCACCACTGCGCCCAGTTATTGCCGCCGACGGCATCGCAGCTCAGCATCGCACCCAAGAAATTGTCCGGGTCGCCATTGTCGCCGGTCCAGCCGAGGATGACGGCGCCGTCGCGATCCTTCGCCTTGACCCGCTTAAGATACTCGGCCCATTCGTAGGTGACGATCTCCGTCTTGACGCCGATGGCAGCGAGGTCCGACTGCATCAGCTCGGCTGCGCGCCGCGCGTTTAGCATGTAGGGCCGCGAGACCGGCATCGCCCAGATCTTCATCGACAGATCCTTGACACCGGCAGCCTCGAGCGCCGCCTTTGCCGCCTTGGGATCATAGGGATCGTCCTTGATGGCATTGTTATAGGACCACATGCCCGGCGGGATCGGGTTCTTGGCGACCGTCGCCGCCCCCTGGAACACCGCATCGACGATCGCCTGCTTGTTGATCGCCATGTTGAGCGCCCGGCGGACCTCCGGTTTGTCGAACGGCGCCTGCATCGTGTTGTAGGCAAGGAAGGAGACATTCAAGCCGGCGAGCTCGGAGACCTTGAGATCGGGATTGGCTTTCATCGCCGCGACATCGACCGAGTTCGGATAGGACATCAGATTACATTCGCCTGCGGTCAGCCGCTGATAGCGCTGCGTGGCATCGGGCGTAATGGCAAAGACCAGATCGTCGATCTTCGGCTTGCCTGCCCAATATCCGGCATTGGCCTTGTAGCGGATGACGGCATCCTGCTGGTAGCTGACGAGGCCGAAGGGGCCGGTGCCGACGGGCAGCTGGTTCATCTGCGCCATCTTGCCATCGGCCTGCAGCTTGTCGGCATATTCCTTCGACAGGATCGAGGCGAAAGGCGTGGCGATATTGGCGATGAACGGCGCTTCCTTGCGCTTCAGGACAAAGCGCACCGTCATGTCGTCGACCTTGTCGATCGACTGGATCAGATCGCCCATCCCCAGCGCGTCGAAATATTCCCAGGTGGCGGCGCCGGTGTATTGATGCCAGGGATTGTCGGCCTTCCACTGGCGCACGAAGGAGAAGATCACGTCGTCGGCATTCATGTCGCGTGTCGGCGTGAAATAGTCCGTCGTCTGGAATTTCACGTTCGGGCGCAGCTTGAACGTATATTGCAGCCCGTCATCCGACACCTGATAGCTCTCTGCGAGAGCCGGAATGACCTCGGTCGTTCCCTTCTTGAACTCGACGAGCCTGTCAAAGATCGTCTGCCCGACGGCATCATAGGTGGTGCCGCTGGTGCTCAGTGCCGGATCGAAGCCGGAAGGCGAGGCCTCCGAACAGTAGACGAAGGTTTTTGCGCTCGCACTCGTGGCCCAAGCCGGCGCGAGCACAATCGCTGCGGCCAAGGCTATTTTCTGAAACATCGAAGTCTCCCAGTCGTCAGTGAGTTGGGTTTTGTTATCCACTGCCTGCTTCCGGCGTGATCCAGGCCCGGCTTTGCCTGGTCACGCCGGCTTCCCGCTTTATGCTTGTTGCCGGACAGGCTCCGCCCCCGGAGCCTGCAGTCTCTCAGAGGTCGTCGACGACGGCCGCGAGCGCTTCCAGAGAAGCCGCCCCGAACAGCCGCGAACGGCGCGGCGACCAGCCGTTCCGCTCGTCGGGATGGAAGATGTCGTCGAGGAAGGGCAGCTCGATGATGAAGGAGACGCAGCCGAAGGTTTCCGCCGTCCAGGAGATCGCCATGGCGAGCGGATCAGTGCCGGGCGCATGGTCGTAGTTCGGCTTCGGCAGGTCGGGCGTGTAGTTCGGCGAGGCGACGAGCAAGGCATCCTCGAAACGCTTCAAGAGGGTCGCCTGCTTGTTCGACCAGGACGGCACACCGACTGGCCGTACCGGCCAGGGATGATGATTGCTTTCATCGCCATGGATGTCGTAGCAGAAATGCACGCCGGTCTGGCGCATCCGCTCGCGCACGAACCAGGTCTCCGGGCTTTCCTCGACTGTCGTCGTGCTCCAGGAACGGTTGAGATCGACATAGCCGGCATTGTAGCGATGGAAGCCCTTGATGCTGCCGTCCGGGTTCATGTTCGGAACCACGTAGAAGACGGCGCGCTCAAGCAGCGACTGCGACAGGGGGTCGGCGGCATCGATCAGCCGGTCGAGAAGCGCCTCGGCGGCAAACTCGGTCATCGACTCGCCGGGATGCTGGCGCGCCAGCACCCAGCAGGACTTCTTGCCCGGGCCGGGCTTGCCGACGGTGACGAGATCGATGCTGCGCCCCTCGAGCGTCTTGCCGAGGCTCTCGACCTTTGCCAGCGGGCTCGCCGCGCAGCGTTCGATCAGCGAGAAGCGCTCCGTCTCGGTATAGGGCGCATGATAGGCGTAGGAGACGCGGTCCTGCTCCGGCCGGTGGCTCCATTTCAATGAGGAGCCGTCGAATGTCGCGGGAATACGGAACCAGTCCTTGCGGTCATAGGAGGCGACGATCCGGTAGTCCTTGAAGCCGCGCGACCAGCGGCTCTTGCCGGCATCCTCCAGCGTATAGTGACAGTCCCTGCCCTTTGCGCCGGTGGCGGCGAAATAGAAGCCCATGAACTCGTCGGATCCTTCACGGTCGGGAAGGATCGCCAGCCGCATCGCCGCCCAATCGCTTTCGTCGATGACCTTGATGCGCCCGGAATCGAAATTACTGCTGATTTTACTCATCGCTCAACACTACTCCGCAGTTGCCGTGACTTGCCGGCCGACCTGTTCTGCGAAGCGGGCGACCGGATGCTGGTGTTAGCCCATCATGTCTTCGACCGGTTCCTCTCGCGCGGTGCCGGTCTGATCGAGGTGATCCCGGCCTCGCTGGTCAGGGCCTCGTAGCGGGCCGAGATGACGGAGGTCAGTGTCTGGAGGTGGCGTTCAAAATAGGCCTCCTCCTTGTGGAACAGCCGCTCCAGGCTGAGGCCGCGAATGGCGATGAGCGTGAACTCCAGGAGTTCGAAGATCTCCCTCTTGTTCTTGCCCATGTCGACATGCTCTTCGAGCCAGCGGTAGCGGACTTCGCGGATCGCTTCCATGCGGTCCGAAACGGTGCTTGGCCGTACCTCGGCCTCGGCGCGCGTGCCGATCAGGATTTCCCAGATCGCCCAATATTCCGGATCACCGTAGACGCCCCAGAAATAGCGCACCAGCTTGCCGACATTCAGCCGCCCGTGGGCTGCGAGGTTCTTCTGCTTGGTAAAGTCGTCGAGCACCCGTTCTGCAAGGTGATCATAGACCGTGAACAGCAGTTCGAACTTGGTCGGGAAATGGTGGTGCAGCGCACCTGTCGTCAGCCCCGCCTCCTTGGCGACGTTGGCGGTCGTCAATCCCGAGAAGCCGATCTTGTGCAGCAGCGTCGTTGCCGCGCGGATCAGCTGCACCCGCGTTTCCGCGCTGCGGTCTGCCTGGGTACGTCTGACTTGGCGGGGCTGATCGGTCATGAGGCGATATAAATACATATCAGTCGGAATGTAAATACATACTAGTCGGAATGTAAGTTGAACTTTCAAGACCGCCGGGACAACCGGAAATCACCGGGTCAGCCGACCAAAGCGGGCGCCCGCCCGCTGGCACGCGTCCCTTCGATCGAGAGCCTTAATGAGGACGGGTGAGGAAAGAGCCATAGCTCCGCCACGCCGAGCCTGGCGGCGGCCTTCAGACTGGCAGGTGCGAATGCCCAGGCTCAGAAATAGATCGACATCAACAGGTCCTGGTCGAAATCGCCGAAACCCTTGCCGAAGATGTTCATGCCGCCGGGATTGTCTGCTTTCTCGTCGATGCCGATGCGGAAGCGGATCGAGTGGTGGTCGGCGATGCCGAGCGAGGCGATGGTCTGGGTCGAGACCATGGCGCCGTCGATCCAGGTGCCGGTTTCGTCGATCGTCCAGGTCTTCAGCTTGCCGTATTGCGAACCCGAGAGCTTCCACCAGGCGGGCGAATACATGCCGCGGCGGTCGCCGAAATCGCCCGGCGAGGTCCAGTGGCCGGCCTTGATTCCGTTTATCCAGATCGAGATGTCGGATGGCCAGTTGGCATTGGTCGCGGGCGTTTCCGAGCTGAGTTCGGCGGAGAATTCGACCTTGCGGATCTTCTTGCCGGACACCTTGGCATTGTTCGGGAACTTGTATTCGACATAGCCGCGGGTGAACCACAGCAAGGCCGCCTGCATGCGCTGCGGGTCGAGGAAGACCTCCTGCACATCGAGCATGCCGATGACATTGTTGACGGAACAGAGGCCGCAGGGCGCGCCCACCTCGAACTCGGTAAAGAGGCCGATCGGCATGCTGACGGTGACGACGTCTTCGCTTGCCTTGGTGCCACTGCTGTCGAAGCGGATCAGGATCTCGTCATAGATGCTGGAGCAGACCTTCTGGTTTCCCTTCGTCGCCTTCATCGTCTGGGTCTGGATGAGACCCGCCTGCTCGAGCGACTTCAAATTCGTCGCCGTCGTCGACTGCGGCAAGCCCATCTGTGCCGCGATGTCGTTGACATTCAGCGGCCCCTTCTGGCGCAGCAGGTTGAGGATTTCGATGCGCGTCGGAGAACCGAGTGCCTGGACGACATCGGCGTCCCTCATCGGATCGACGGTTAGAAGCTTCGTCTCCATATTATAATACTGGTTCTCCAGTCTTTCTTGTTGGTTTCAGCTGATATCATGGGCGCATGCACTGTGTCGCTGCTCAAATTTTACTAGGGGCCGGTCCGCGCCTCGGGAGAACTCTCGCGGACCGGCAGGGGCCTTCTCACCTCGGCCCGGAAGCAAAGTCTCATGCACGTCACCCCTTGATGCCGGACGACAGCATCAGCGCCTGCGTCACCCGCTTCTGGAACAGCAGATAGGCAACGGCCACCGGCATCGCGGCGAGAATGGCGACCGCCATGTCGCGCGCATATTTGACGCCGAAGGCATCACGGGTCTGCGTGATGCCGACCGTGATCGTCATCATGTCATCGGAGTTGGTGACGAGGAACGGCCAGAGGAAGGCATTCCAGGCCATGATGTAGGTGATGATCGCCAGCGCCGTCGTGATCCCCCAGTTCAGGGGCAGATAGAGCTTGAAGAGGATCTGGAACTCGCCGCAGCCATCGAGCTTGGCAGCTTCGCGCAGCTCCTTCGGCACGGAATCGAAGAACTGCTTGTAGACGATGACGACGACAGGGACGATCAGCTGCGGCAGGATGATGCCGCCCCAGGTGTTGATCAGGTTCAGCTTGTGCATCAGCACGAACTGCGAAATCACCAGCGCCTGCGAGGGCACCATGAAGCTCGCCAGGATGATGCCGTAAAGCAGCTTGCGGCCCGGAAAGACGATCTGCGACAGCGCATAGGCGCACATCACGCTGATCAGGATGACGACGATGGTCACCGTCACCGATGTCACGATCGAATTCAGGTACCAGGTCGAGAGCTTGGTCTCGAACAGCGCGTAATAGTAGCCCGAGAAGTTCAGGACGTCGGGGATGAAGGTCGTCTTCGCCACGACCTCCTGTTCCGGCTTGATCGAGGTGATGACCGCCCAATAGATCGGGAAGGCCCACATGCAGGCAATCAAAAGCGTCAGGACGAGAAGCAGCGCATTGCCGATTGTCTTGCCGGGCATCTCAGCGCTCCCTTACACGCAGCAGCTGGTACTGCAGCACCGACACGACGACGATGATCATGAACAGGATCACCGCGACGGCCGAGCCCGTGCCGCCATGGTTCGAACGGAAGGCTTCGCGATAGACGAGTTGCAGGAGGACGTAGGTCGAATTGAATGGCCCGCCCTCGGTCAGCAGGTAGACCTGGTCGAAGATCTTCAGCTGCAGGATCAGCTGCAGCGTCAGCACCAGCGCCGTGACCGGCCATATCAGCGGCCAGGTGATGCGCTTGAAGCACTGCCAGCGCGTCGCGCCGTCGAGCATCGCCGCCTCGTAATAATCGTTCGGGATGTTGCGGAGACCGGCGATGAAGAGCAACAGGTTGAAGCCGTTGGTCCACCAGACGGTCACCAGCGCCACCATCGGCATGGCCCAGATCGGATCGCGAAAGACGCTGACGCGCTTGCCGGTGGCGGCCTCGATGACGAATTGCGCGACGCCGAACTGCTGGTCGAGAACCCACTTCCAGATCTGCGTGACGACGGAAACGGGAAGGATATAGGGGATGAAGAAGAGCACCAACACCAGGCTCTGCACCCAGCCCTTGAGGCGCACGACCATCAGCGCCAAGCCGAGGCCGATCAGTGTGTTCGGGATGACAGTCAGCACGACGAAATAGCCGGTATTCCAGGCAGACGTATAGAAGAGCTTCTGGTGGAAGAGCTTCACGTAATTGTCGAAGCCCACCCACTGACCCTCGCCGACCAGCGGCGCATCGGTAAAGCTCAGCTCAAACATCTTGTAGACTGGATAGGCAAAGACGGTCACATAGGCGATCAGGAACGGTGCGATCATGGCGATCGCCGTCAGCGTCTTGCGTCTCTTCTCGGTATTGACCACAGATCATCTCCCACGGCGGAAGTGCTGGCCGGGGAAGACCCCGGCCAGCCGCTCGTTACTTCTGGCTTTCCAGCTCTTCGCGCATCTGGTCGATCGCGTCGGCCGGATCGAGCTGGCCGTTGAGGGCGGGAACCACGAAGTTCTGGGTCGCCTCGTAGATCGGGCCGGCAACGCCTGCGAGCTTGGAAACCGGGTCGAAGACGGCGGTGTCGGCAAGCTTCGCATAGGTGGCGTTCGGCTGCATGCCCTTGAACTCCTGGCTGTCGGTCACCGGCTTATAGGCGGGGATGTGACCGGCGCTGGCCCAGGAAATGCTGTGCTCGTTCATCCAGGCGATGATCTGCAGCACGGCCTTCAGCTTCTCGGGCGAGATCGGCTTGCTATCGCTGTTCGGCACGGCAAAGGAATGGGAGTCGGCCCAGGTGGCCTGCGTGCCCATCAGGTTCGGGATTTCGATCGCGCCCCATTCGAAGCCGAGTTCGCCCTTCTTGGCGAGGTCAGCCATGGTCGGCACTTCCCAGACGCCATTGACGTGCATCGCAGCCTTGCCCGAGGTGAAGAGCGCGATGGAAGCTTCATAGGAGATCAGCTTCGGCGAATAGCCTGTTGAAACCCAGTTTGCCATGGTCTGCAGCGCCTTGACGCCGGCGTCACCCGGAAGGATCTGGTCGCCATCCATGAACTTGGCGCCCTGCTGGGCGATCAGCGTATAGAAGACGCGCCACATCGAGCCGCCTTCATCGGTATGCAGCGACAGCGGATATTCGACCTTGCCGGTTGCCTTGATCTTCTCGAGCGCGGCATTGAAATTGTCGAGGCCGTCGAGGCCCTTCGGCAGGCCGTCGTCACCGAGCAGTCCGGCTTCCTTCAGGATGTTCTTGTTGTAATAGAGGACGATCGAGTGGACGTCGAAGGGGATGCCGTAGACCTTGTTGTCGAAGGTCGCCTGCTTCCAGGCCGCATCGACATAGTTTTCCTTCTTGATGCCGGCAGATGCCAGTTCCTCATCGCTGAAGGGGCGCAGGATGCCGGTCGGCACGGCCAGCGGATAGCGCGACATATGATAGGTCATGATATCGGGCTGCTGGCCGACGGCGGCCGCGGTCTGCACCTTGGTATAGAAAGGCACGCCCCATTCCAGCGTCGTGGCATTGATCTTGATGTCGGGGTGGGTGTCGTTGAATTCCTTGATCAGCGCCTTCATGCGAACGCCGTCGCCGCCGCTCAGGAAGTCCCACCAGGTAACGTCTGTCTGCGCGAATGCGGCCGCCGAGGGCAGCAATGCAATGGCCGCCGAAACGGCGAGTTTCACTAGCTTTCTCACGTTTGTTCCTCCTCTTAAACATGGGTTACGGGTCACCCCGGGTCGCGGGATGGCGCTTTCCGCGCGCCTCCTCCAAGGGTTGCGGATCACATTTCTGCATTCATGCTCCGGCCGCCGATCCCCTCGGCGGCCATCCGTCAGCTGAGCCTTCTGCCTTCGGCATCGAAAGCCAGCATTTCAGGCACTCTCAGCGAGAGGCTGATCCTCTCCTTCGGCTGAGGCCTGCTTTCGCGGCACTCGACCGTCATTTCCGCACCGGTTGCCGTCAGCACATGCAGATAGCCGGTGCCGCCCAGCTCCTCGGTAAATTCAGCCGTCACCGGCAGCGTCACGCCGCCCTCTCCGGCGCCGAGGCCGATATGTTCGGGGCGAACGCCGACATGAACGGGCGCGCCGGTGTCGACGGGCGCCCGCGTCGGCAGGTCGAAGGGCTGGCCAGGTGCATCGTCGAGTTCGATACGGGCCGAGCCCTGCCCTGCCGCGACAACCTTGCCCTTCAGGAAATTCATGCCCGGCGAGCCGATGAAGCCGGCCACGAACATGTTCTGCGGATCGCGGTAGAGATCGAGCGGCGCGCCGACCTGCTGGACGACGCCGTCTTTCAGCACGACGATCTTGTCGGCCAGCGTCATCGCCTCCACCTGGTCATGCGTGACATAGACCATCGTCGCGCCGATCTGCCGGTGCAGGCGGGCAATCTCCATGCGCATTTTCACGCGCAGTTCGGCATCGAGATTGGAGAGCGGTTCGTCGAACAGGAAGACGCGCGGCTCGCGCACGATGGCACGGCCGATCGCCACGCGCTGGCGCTGGCCGCCGGAAAGCTGGCTTGGCTTGTGCTGCAAATAGTCGGTCAACCGCAGGATATCGGCCGCCGCCTTCACCTTCTGCTGAATCTCCGCTTTCGGCCGCTTGGCGATCGACAGGCTGAAGGCCATGTTCTCGAAGACCGAGAGATGCGGGTAGAGCGCGTAGGACTGGAAGACCATCGCCACACCGCGCTTCGACGCCTCGCGATGCGTCACGTCCTCGTTCTCGATGCTGATCTGGCCGCCGCTCGTTTCCTCGAGCCCGGCGATCATCCTGAGAAGCGTCGACTTTCCGCAGCCGGACGGGCCGACGAAGACGGCGAACTCGCCCTGCTTGATCTCGATATCGACGCCGTGGATGACCTTGAAGGCTCCGAACGACTTGCTGACCTCGGTCAGTTTGATCCCAGACATATGTCCTCCCGGTTGGAACTCCCATCGGGGCAGCCTCCTCCGCTGCCCCGGTGGCAATCAGTTCACGCCGAAGCGACAGAGAGCAGGATGAAATGGTAGGACTTCGCCGGCAGCGAGCCCGTGAGCTTGCCTTCATCGGTGATCTGCAGCCCGGAACCCGCCTTGGGAACGATGCGGTTCTGGTCTTCAACCGAGTTGCGCGCCTTCAGATCATCGCCGGCCATCGTGTGATGCTGGAGGATCTTCGCGCCCTTGAAGCCCTGGAGATCGAGGTCGATATCCATCGCCTCGTCGAGGCTGCGGTTGATCGCAAAGACCGCGATCGACTTGCCGTCCTCATGCAGGACCGCCGAGAGGTCGAGATAGGGAACGTCCTGCGCCACGTCGCAATCGTAGGTCGGGCCTGACGCAGAAACGGAGAGCGCCGTGCCGCGGCCGTATTTCGAGGCGAACTGCAGCGGATAGTAGATCGACTGGCGCCATGCCGGGCCGCCGGCCTTCGTCAGGATCGGCGCGATGACGTTGACCAGCTGCGCCATGCAGGCGATCTTGACGCGGTCGGAGCGGCGGATGAACACGTTGATCAGCGACGCCACGAAGATCGCGTCCTCGAGATTGTAGAGCTCTTCGAGCAGCGGCGGGGCCTCCGGCCAATCCCAATTCTTGTAGCGCTGGTCGTCTTCCTTGCGGTCGTGATACCAGACGTTCCATTCGTCGAAGCAAATCTTCACGTCTCGCTTCGAGCGCTTCTTCGCCTTGATGTAATCGATGACGCCGCCGATGGTGACGATGTAGCGGTCGAGCTCGATCGCCTTGGCATAGTAGTTAAGTGTGTCGTTTTCCTCGTTGCCGAAATACTTGTGCAGCGAGATGTAGTCGACGCTATCGTAGCTGGCATCGAGGACTGTTGCTTCCCATTCGGGATAGGACTTCATCTTGTCGTTGGACGAGCCGCAGACCACCGTTTCGAGCGTCTTGTCGAAATATTTGAAGGCCTTGGACACTTCGTTGGCGAGGTGGCCGTATTCGGCAGCCGTCTTGTGGCCGACCTGCCAGGGACCGTCGATCTCGTTGCCGAGGCACCAGATGCGGACATTGTGCGGATCCTTGTAGCCATGCTTGGCGCGAAGGTCGCTCCAGTAGGTGCCGCCGGGGTGGTTGCAATATTCGAGGAAGTTGCGGGCGTCGTTGAGGCCGCGCGAACCGAGGTTCATCGCCAGCATCATCTCGGTCTTGGCAAGCTTCGACCAGTCGGCGAATTCGTTGACGCCCATCTGGTTGGTTTCGCGGGTGCGCCAGGCCAGATCGAGGCGCGTCGGACGCTGGTCGCGCGGGCCGATGCCATCTTCCCAGTGATAGGCCGAAACGAAATTGCCGCCCGGATAGCGCACGATCGGCATATCGAGATCGCGCACCATATCAAGAACATCGGTACGGAAACCGTCCTTATCAGCCTTTTCGTGACCCGGCTCATAAATACCGGTGTAGACAGCACGGCCCATATGCTCGAGAAATGAGCCATAGACGCGCTTATCGACGGTCGAGATCGTGAATTCCCGGTTCAGGGTGGCTTTAGCCCGCATACTTGGTGTTCCTCGTTTATTGAATTTGATTTTTTGCCACGCTATTCTGGGAGATTTTTTAAATCAAGCTTTTGTTTTATATCAAAAAATCAGTTTTAGTTAGCACTCCAAAGCGATCTACAGCTCCATTTCAGCCGGCCAACTGTCGCACGAAAACGGTTGCATAGTTACGTTTTCAGTATCGCTTAAATTGAGACTTTCGTTACCAAGCTTTATCCATTTCGAATGGCGCATATTGCTGCGCGCCAAGGGCTATGCGAGGTTTCCCGCCTGACACCGTTCCCATCAATGGCAGGACCAGATCCAGATGCGTCACCTCAGCTGTTTGCGCCTCATCGCAGCAGTCGCCCTCGGCACCATTGCGGTCTCGAGCACTCCGGTCCTTGCGGAACAGCCCTCCCACCCGTGGCCGCAGACGCAGAGCGACATTCCCGCAGACCCGGATGTGCGCTTCGGGGTTCTGCCGAACGGCATGCGCTATGCGATCATGCACAACGCCACCCCGCCCGGGCAGGCGGCGATTCGCTTCCGCATCGGCTCGGGTTCGCTCGACGAAAGCGACGCCCAGCAGGGGCTGGCGCATTTTCTCGAGCATATGGCTTTCAAGGGCTCGGCCCATGTTCCCGAAGGCGAGATGGTTCGCATCCTGCAGCGCAAGGGACTGGCCTTCGGCCCCGATACCAACGCCAATACCGCCTATGACGAAACGGTCTACTCGCTCGATCTGCCGGAGGTCGACAGCGACACTCTCTCGACCGGCCTGATGCTGATGCGCGAAACCGCCAGCGAACTGACGCTCGATGCCGGCGCGTTCGATCGCGAGCGCGGCGTGATCCTGTCGGAAGAACGGCTGCGGGACACGCCGCAATATCGCGCGGCGATCGGCATCACCAACATCCTGCTTGAGGGACAGCGCGCCGCTTCGCGCTCGCCGATCGGCAAGGTCGGTATCATCAAGACGGCACCGGTCAATCGCGTCCGCGACTACTACAATGCCAATTACCGTCCGGACCGGGCGGCCCTGATGGTCGTCGGCGACGTCGATCCAGCCGCGCTGGAGGCCGATATCCGCAAGCGGTTCGGCGACTGGCAGGCTCACGGTGCGCCAGCACCTGCACCTGATCTCGGCGCCCTGAAGCCGAAGACGGAAACCGTCGATCTCCTGACCATCCCGAGCGGCATGACGAGCGCCCAGATCGTCTGGACGCGTCCTTTCGATGCCGCCCCGGACACCTATGCCAAACGGCGCCAGCAGATGGTGGAAGACCTTGGTCTTTCCGTGCTGCGGCGGCGCTTCTCGACGATCGCCAGCAAGCCCAACGCGCCCTTTACCGGCGCCAATGCCGGCTCGCAGGACATCCTGGAATCTGCCCACGCGGTGATGATCACCGCAAACAGCGATCCGGAAAAGTGGCAGGTTGCCCTGAGCAGCATCGAACAGGAGCAGCGCCGTCTCCTGCAGTTCGGCGTATCGCAGCAGGAGCTCGACCGCGAGGTCACCGAATATCGCGCCTACCTGCAATCAGCGGCCTCGGGTGCGGCGACGCGTACGAGCACCGATCTCGCCTCTTCGCTCGCCTACACTGTCGACAGCGACCAGGTCTTCACCTCACCGGCCGACGATCTCACGCTCTTCGAAAAGATGACGAAGGATATCAGCGCCAAGGAAGTCAACGACGCCCTGCCCACCACCTTTTCCGGCAACGGCCCGCAGGTCGTGCTGATGACGGCGGAGCCGCCGAAGGGCGGGACGGATGAGATCAAGAAGGCCTACGAAGCCTCTCGTGCGGTGACGGTCGCCGCCCCCGAAACTGCTGCAAATCTCGTCTGGCCCTATACCGATTTCGGCACGCCAGGCACGGTTGCCGAGCGGCGTGAGATCGGCGATCTCGACCTGACGATGGTGCGCTTTGCCAATGGCGTGCGCCGTCAAGCCCACCAAGCTGAGAGCCGACGAGGTTCTGGTGGGCGAGGATATCGGCTATGGCCGCAACAGCCTGCCGAAGGATCAGGCATCCGTGCTCTGGGCGTCGCCCGCCGTCGTCCTGTCGGGCGTGAAAGCCATGGATTACCCCGATATTCAGCGGGTGCTGGCTGCCAACATGTTCAACATCGACTTCTCGGTGGAGGACGGTGCGTTCCGGTTCAACGGTCAGACGCGGACCAGGGATCTCCTGATCCAGTTGCAGCTGATGACCGCCTATACGTCCGACCCGGCATACCGCCCGGAGGTCTTCGACCGCGTCAAGCAGGCCTATCTGAACGGGCTCAACCAATATGCCGCAACGCCCGGCGGCGTCATCAGCCGCGACTTTGCCGGATTGGTGCACGGCGGCGATCCACGCTGGACCTTCCCGGAACGAGCCGAGCTGGCCTCCTCGCAGCCGAGCGAATTCGAAAAACTCTTCAAGCCGGCGGTCACGACAGGGCCGATCAGCCTGACCGTCGTCGGCGACATCACGGCCGACGAAGCAATCGCCCTGACGGCGCGGACATTTGGTGCCTTGCCCGCCCGCGCCGACAGCACTCCGCATGACGAGACGGCGAGCTTCCCGGCTGCCCAGGCGGCGCCTGCGATCGGCACGCATACGGGACGGCCGGATAATGCCGCGGCGATCGTCGCTGCGCCAGTCGGCGACATGCTCTCCGATCTGCCGCGGTCCTTCACCGCAAATCTGACCTCGCAGGTCATCCAGAACCGGCTGATCGACCAGTTCCGCATCGCCGAGGGCGCGAGCTACAGCGTGCAGGCGGATGTCGATCTGTCGAAGGACATTCCGGGTTACGGCTATGCCTATATCTATGTCGACACCACGCCGGCGAAGCTGCCCCGCTTCTTCGAGCTTGTCGATCAGGTCTCGGCCGACCTGAAGGCAAATGACATTTCGGACGACGAGCTCGCCCGGGCCCGGGCGCCGATCATCGAAACCCTGAAACACCGCCAGCAGAGCAACGAATACTGGATCGAATATCTGCAGAACGCGCAGACGGATCCGCGTGGTCTCGATCGCGTGCGCGCCAATCTTACCGGCTACGACACGATCACGGCCAAGGACGTCCGCGCCTTCGCCAACGACTATCTCAAGCCGGAGAAATTCTGGAAGTTCGAGGTGCTGCCAGCGGCCGGCCAATAGCCGGCCGCACCGGCGGGGTCACAGCTTCAGCTCGGGATCCTGCCAGATCCGGAAGCCGCCCTTGAAGGCGTTTTCGTTGTCGCCGCGGCGGCAGTCCTCAGGCAGGTCCTTGATCTTGTCGACATTGCCGCCGCCGATGACGATGTAGTCGGGCTGCAGCGCCGCCTTCAGCCGGGCGGCGACATCGCCAACGGACTTGCGCCATTTCGTCTTGCCATGTGCCTCCAGCCCACGCAGGCCGACATAGTCCTCGAAGGTCTGCTTCTTCTTGTAGGGCAGATGCGCTAGCTCCATCGGCAGGCAGACCTTGTCGACGACCATCGCCGCGCCAAGGCCGGTGCCGAGACCGAGAAACAGCATGCGCCCGCCCTCATAGCTGCCGATCGCCTGCATCAGCGCGTCGTTGACGAGCTTCAGCGGCTTGCCGAAGGCCTTTTCGAAATCATAGTCCTTCCAGCCGGGCGCCAGGTTATGCGGATCGAGCGACGGCCGGTTATTTTCGATCGGGCCGGGATAGCCCATGCCGATCACGTCGAATTCCAGCCCCTTCGCCATTTCCTTGACGGCCTTGACCATCTTGTCCGGCGACATGTCCGGACCCGAGACCATCGCTCGCTTTTCGCCACCGGTGCTGAGGAGCACTTTCACATGCGAACCACCGAGATCGATGGCGAGGACCGTCTTCTGTGTGTTGGAGCTATCGGCGGGGGCGTCCATGGGAAAATCCTGCTTTGAAATTTCGCGTTGATAGGCCGGGGAGGGAGGAATTAGGTGGTGACAGCGATCTGGAAATCCCTGCCCTCCCAGTCGTTTCGGCCGGTCCAGAAGATCGTGAAGGAGATGACCGATCCAACGGCGATACCATCCGTCGGGAGGTCGGCGATCCAGGTACCTATCGATGTGTCTCGCGCCGTCACATCATGTACCGTCTTCCAGCCATCCGCCGACCAGTGGACATAAGCGGGCTCGAACAGCTCGAAGCGTAGCAGGCGCCCGACCGAAATGGTGTCGTAGGTCGAGTTGGTGCGCCAGATCCACGGCGCCGGCGCGGGCTTGCCCTTGACGTAGCGCGCCAATGTCTGAGGCGGCATGTCGAAGACGGCGCCGTCCTTCAGCGAGCGCAACAGCTTGATATGCTCGGCATGCGCCCAGACGAGCGGCATCGCACTGCCCGAGGGGCGGCCGAGGAACAGCTCCTTGTCGGCAATGTCGGCCTCGTCCCAGATCTGCTCCGGCAGCAGGCCGCCGGGGCTTGCAGATGCCTCCAGCGTCGCCAGCAGCCTGGTGGCCTCTTCGGTCCGTCCGGCCGCGATCTCGAAATGCGCCCGCTCGCCGGTCAGAAGCGGCCAGAGGCGGCCGATTCCTGCGCCATCGAAGGGCGAGCCGTCCTCCTTCTCGCCGTAGCCATCCTCGTTGTAGCGATACCAGTACGGGCCGGCCGGAAGATCGCGCTTCAGCAGCGCGTCGATCGCCTTCACCGTATTGACGATCCGTGGATCATCCGCCGCCCGCAGGCCGAAACGGACGAGCGCCAGTGCATCCGGGCTGACGAGCAGACCGGATTCCAGCGTCATTTCCGCATTGGTGCGGTTCTTGATCGGCACCAGCGCCGGCGAGCGCTTGTGTCCTTCGCCGGTGAAACTGCCGATCCGCATGTAGTAGCCGTGGATGCCGAGGCTTTTCGACAGCTCCGTGCCGGTCGCGTAGGTCCAGCTTTCGATCTGCTCGTTCCAGCTATCGGCGACTTCGCGCAGGTAGCGCGCCACATCCGTTTTGCCGGACGCATCCATGGCATCGGCGGCCGCAAGCAGCCCGGCGATCTCGACGGCAAGCGTGAAGGGCGAATAGCCGCCGTCCTCTTCCCACCGGTCCTGCTGGGTGCAGGGACCGTTCCGGACGATATAGCGGGCGGCAGCCCGGATCATCGCCGTGTAGCGGCCGGCATCGGCGGCGGCGATCACCTTTGCCCGCAGCAGCATATCGTAAAGCAGGATCGGGAAGGCGGTCTCGTCCATCTGGATGCCCTTCCAGTAGGGACGCCCGTCCAGCCAGGAATTCTGGACCCAGTGGCCATCGGCCTCCTGCGTCGCCACAAGATAATCGAGGACAGCAAGCGCATCCTTCTTGGCACCGGCGGCCAGCAGTCCGCCTGCCGTCTCCACGAGATCGCGCGTCCAGACCAGATGGTAGCCACCGAGATCATCGTCACCCTTCGCCGAACCCCAGGGGATCGACAGGCTGGCTATGATCGCGCCAGAGGCATCGTCGCGATGGGTGGCGAGGACAGCGGTGCTGACACGGTAGCGGTTGAGCTCACGCGGATCATGCGGCTCGTCGAGCGGCAGAAGCTTGCCCTGCCATTCCCGCCAGCCTGATTTGAATGTCTTCAGCGCCGGTTCGATCCCCTGCTGCAGGCTGAGCAGCACGCGGAAGGCAGCCTCCTCGGGCTGCGTTCCGAAACCGAGCGCAAGCAGGGCGCGCCCACCCGTCGCCGACAGGTCGATCGTACCCCCGAGCGCGACATTGCCGTCCTCGGCGCGCTGATAGTCCTCGCGCAGACCTTGGCCTCGCGACAAAGTCTGCCACGCATCGGAAAATCCGACGAAACCGACGGAGCGCGCAAGCCACGGCACCGACGAGGCAACCGCCAGCGAGCGGCCGGTACCGTAAGCAAAGAGCATCGGATGCCCCTTGAAATCGTCGTACCAGCCGGTGTTGTTGGCGCCGCCATTGACGAGATGCGGCGAGACGATCGCGTGCAGCTGATAATCCTGGAGATCACCGACCAGCGCTTCGAAATGGATGTCCTGCAGCAGGACTTCACGATCGGGATCGGCGAGGATCACCTTGGTGATCCGGTAACGGCCGTCTCTGGATGTGTTGGTCAGGCGAAAGGCGGGAACGCCGTCTTCAAGCGTTTCGACCAGATGATCGGCATCGCGCTTCTCTTCCGAGAAATAGTCCTTGGCTGTCACCACGAAGCCGAAATCGCGGATGCTCGCCTGGTCGAGGCGCGGCGCGTAGACCTCGTTGAGGATGCCGTGGCTGGCGGTGA
Source organism: Rhizobium sp. 21-4511-3d (assembly GCF_053522545.1). Taxonomy (NCBI): domain Bacteria; kingdom Pseudomonadati; phylum Pseudomonadota; class Alphaproteobacteria; order Hyphomicrobiales; family Rhizobiaceae; genus Rhizobium; species Rhizobium sp. 21-4511-3d. The sequence goes on from NZ_JBNWCF010000016.1 coordinate 101,341, forward strand.
ACCAGAGATTGCCCGCCTCCCCGGCAGCGCGCCCGACGGCGGTCTTGTCGCTGGAGGTCCAGCGCGGCTCGATGCCCGGCGCGCCCGGAGGGGTGGATGGCTGCGACACTGACCTGATCCTCCGTCTTGGGCTTCGGCGCAGTGAAGATAGTGCGCGCGAGGCATCAGGAAAGCACCTGACGCGGAAGCTGTCGAGGAGAGAGTGATCGGGGATGCGGCCAAGGCGTCAAGGTGACGCGGCCGGCATCATCCGGCTGGAGCGAACTGGCTCATCGCGCCGGTGAAGGGCTTCGCCAGCGGCGAGGCGTAGGAGCCGCGCTTGCTCGTCGAAAGACCGAGTGAAACCAGCGCTTCCGCCTGCTTTACGGCGGCCGCGACGCCATCGACGACGGGCACACCGTAATGCGCCTGGAGTTCCCGGGCGAGATCGGTCATGCCGGCGCAGCCGAGGACGATGGCCTCGGCGCCATCTTCGGCAAGTGCGCGCTCGATTTCAGCGCGCAGCTTGCCGATCGCGCCAGAGGCTTCGTTCTCCAGCTCGAGAACCGGGATATCCGAGGCGCGAACCTTGGCCCGGTTGCCCATGCCGTAGCGGCGCACGAGATTGTCGATCAGCACGCGCGAGCGCTCCAGCGTCGTTACCACTGTGAAGCGCTGCGCCAGAAACCCGGCGGTCGCCACGGCGGATTCGCAGAGGCCGAGCACGGGCACATCGCAGAAGCTGCGTGCTGCCTCGAGGCCGGTATCGTCGAAGCAGGCGATGATCGCCGCGTCATAGCCCTCCGCCTGCCGGTCCTTCAGTTCGGTGAGCAGACCGGGGATAGCCAGCGCGCCGTCATAATGCCCTTCGATGGACACCGGCCCCATGCGGGAGGTGGCGGCGATGATTTCGGTGCCGAATGCGGCGACCACGCGGGCGGCAACCGCAGCCTTTTCGGTCATCGACGCCGTCGTGTTTGGATTAACCAGCAGTATGCGCATCTTATTTGATCTTTGCCTGACGGCGGCCGAGCATTGTCATAATGCCGAGCGTGCCGAGGATGATGGTGAAGGAGAAGACCGTCGTGACCGTGCCAAGCGCATAGAGCACCGGCGTCGTGACGTTTGTGGTCATGCCGTAGATTTCGAGCGGCAGCGTGTTGTAGCTGCCTGACGTCATCAGTGTGCGGGCGAATTCGTCGTAGGAAAGCGTGAAGCCGAACAGGCCGACGCCGATCAGGCTTGGCAGGATCATCGGCAGAACCACATGGCGGAAGGTCTGCCAGGAGCTGGCGCCGAGATCGCGCGCCGCCTCTTCGTAAGCCGGCGAAAAGCGGTTGAAGACAGCAAACATGATCAGCACGCCGAAGGGCAGCGTCCAGGTGAGATGGGCGCCGAAAGCCGAAGAGTACCAGGCGGGCTTGAGGCCGCCCTGCTGGAAGACGACGCCGATGCCGAGCGAGATGATGATCGAGGGCACGACGAGGCTGGCAACCGTTGCATAGAAGAGCGCGGTGGATCCCCGGAACTTCCGGCGGAAGGCGAGACCGGCGAGCAGCGAGACCACGACCGTCACCACCATGACCATCAGGCCCAGCGTGAACGAGCGGGTGAATGAGGCGCCGAAATCGCCGACTGCCTGCTTCTCGAAGAGATTGAAGAACCAATGTACCGAGACGCCATTCAGCGGGAAGGTCAGGCCGCCATCCGGCCCTTGGAAGGAGAGGATCAGGATCGCCGAGAGCGGGCCATAGAGGAACAGCACGAAGACGATGAAGAACAGGGCGAGCACATAGAATTCGAGGCTGCGCGTTCGCGGTTCATCTCAAAGCTCCTTGCGGATATCGACGACGCGCAGGATGGCGGCGACCATCAGGAGCACGACGGCGAGAAGGACGACGGCATTGGCGGCCGCCGCCGGATATTGCAGCAGCGACATCTGGTTCTTCATCATCAGCGCCACAGAGGCGCTCTGGCCGCCGGACATGACCTGGACGGTGGAAAAGTCGGCCATGACGAGGGTGACGACGAAGATCGAACCGATCGCCATGCCGGGCTTTGCGAGCGGCAGCACGACATTCCACAGCACCTGCCAGCCGCTGGCGCCGGCATCGCGCGCCGCTTCGAACAATGAACGGTCGATGCGCATCAGCGTGTTGAAGATCGGCGTCACCATGAACAGCGTGTAGAGATGGACCATGGCGAGCACCACGGCGAAATCCGAATAGAGCAGCCACTCGACCGGCTGCGGCACGATGCCTGCCGAGACCAGCGCCTGATTGACCAGGCCATTGCGCCCGAGCACCGGAATCCACGAGATCATGCGGATGATGTTCGAGGTCATGAACGGCACGGTGCAGACCAGAAACAGGATCATCTGCGTCGAAGTCTTGCGGATATGGAAGGCCAGGAAATAGGCGACCCAGAAGCCGATGAACAGCGTCAGCGTCCAGACGATGACCATGAATTTCAGCGTGTTGAGATAGGTCTTCCAGGTGACCCAGGAACCGAGCGTATCAGTGTAGTTCATGGTCAGGAAGGCCGGATAGAGACCGGCGAAATCGTAGTCCCAGAAACTGACGACGGCGATCATGGCGATCGGCAGCAGGAAGAAGAAGCCGAGAATGACGATCAGCGGCAGCGCCTGCAGATAGGAGATCGCCGCGAGCGGCAGGCGGGCGCTGCTGCGTCGGACGCGGTCGACCTTCTCGTGTGTCTCTGCTGAAGCGATCGTCGCCATTGCTGATCCCTTTTCCAGTTAGCATTGCACTCCGTGGCGCCCCCTCTGCCCTACCGGGCAGAGGGGGGCGCTTCACGGCAAGACCTCCCCTCCCCGAAGGGAGGGGAAAGCCACAATCACCTCAAGCCGCGATGAACTCGTTCCAGCGGCGGACCATGTAGCGGTCCTCGTCCATGACGGAGTTCCAGCAGGCGACATGGCCCATGCGCTCTTCGAAGGAGCCGCCGTCGCGGACTGCACCGGCCTTTTCCATGACCTTGCCTTCCGGAGACAGGATATCGCCCTGCGCCGCCTTGCCTTCGATCCAGTAGCCCCACTCGTCGGCCGTCATGAAGTTCTTGGCGGTGTCCATGCAGGCCGAGTAGTAGCCCTGGCGGTTGAGATAGCCACCGACCCAGCCGGACGTGTACCAGTTGATGTATTCATAGGCCGCATCGAGCTCTGCGCCCTTGAGGTGCGAGGCGAGGCCGAGGCCGCCGCCCCACGAGCGGTAGCCTTCCTTGAGCGGCTGATATTTGCAGGCGATGCCCTTGGAGCGGACGGCCGCAACGGCCGGCGACCACATGGACTGGATGATGACTTCGCCGGAGGCCATCAGGTTGACCGACTCGTCGAAGCTCTTCCAGAAGGCGCGGAACTGGCCGTCGCTCTTGGCCTTGATCAGGAATTCGATCGTCTTGTCGATCTCTTCCTTGGTCATGTTGCCCTTGTCGGCATATTTGATGTTGCCGAGCGATTCCATGATCATCGCGGCATCCATGATGCCGATCGACGGGATGTTGAGGATCGAGGTCTTGCCCTTGAACTTCGGATCCATGATATCGGCCCAGCTGGTGATATCGCGGCCGACGAGATCGGGACGGATGCCGAGCGTATCGGCATTGTAGATGGTCGGCATCATGGTGAAGAGTTCGGTTTCGCCCTTGGCGAAGGTCTTGGCATCGGCGCTCTCGACATAGCCGACCGTGTGCGGCGCGGTGCCCTGGGCGATGACGCTGTCCGGCTTCAGCTTGCCGTTCTTAAAGAGCGGAACGACCTTGTCGTAATATTTCAGCTTCTTGACGTCCATCGGCTGGATGACGCCGGTCGGATAGACCTTCTTCAGGATCCAGTATTCGATGTCGGCGATGTCGTAGCTGTCAGGCTGGGTGACGGCGCGCTGGGCAGCCGCGTCGGAATCGGTCGCCGTCATTTCGAGCGTGATGCCGAGATCCTTCTTGCACTGTTCGGCGATCGCATTGATGTTCGAAACGCCGGTACCGAACTGGCGCAGCGTGATGTTTGACTGCGCCCAGATCGTCGGGAAGCCAGTGATCAGGCCGGAGCCGGCAGCAGCGCCGATTGCGGCAGCGCCGGTCTTGAGAAGCGAGCGGCGGGAGATACCCGTCTGCGGCTTTGTCGTCTTCGTTTCAGTTGTCATGTCAGTTCCCCTTCTTATGGTGGTGAGGTTCATGCACGGCCGAGGAGGACGGCGTCCTCCAGGGCCCAACTCAGAGACACCGCATCGCCGACCGATACGGGTTTGGCGAAGTAATCGCCGTCGCTCGCGATGACCGTGAAGTCGTCACTGCCCGCGCCGATGACGGTGAGCTTCACCGTCGCGCCGCGATATTCGATGTTGGAGACGATGCCGCCGAAGCCGAGCGTCTTGTCGCTCGCCGCCTCGAGGCGGACGCGGTCGGTGCGCACGCCGATATCGACCGGCTCGCCGGCCAGTTTGCCGTTGCCGCGCACCGAGAAGGTCTGTCCCTCCGGCGCTTCCAGCACGAGCATGTCGTCCTTGACCGAAACGACGCGGCCGGAGAGCACGTTGTGATCGCCCATGAAGCGGGCGACGAAGGCGGTTGCCGGCTGCTCGAACACCTGGCGCGGCGAAGCCGCCTGCTCGATCTTGCCATCGTTCATGATGACGATCAGGTCGGCGAGCGCCATCGCCTCTTCCTGGCTGTGCGTCACATGCACGAAAGTGATGCCAAGCGACTTCTGCAGCTTCTTGAGCTCGGCGCGCATGCGGATCTTCAGGAACGGATCGAGCGCCGACAGCGGCTCGTCGAGCAGCAGCGCTTCGGGGTCGGTGATCAGCGCGCGCGCCAGCGCCACGCGCTGCTGCTGGCCACCGGAAAGCTGTGCCGGGCGACGGGATGCATAGACGTCCATCTGCATCAGCTTCAGCATCTCGAGCGCCTTGGCGCGGCGCTCTTCCTTCTCGACGCCCTTCATCTTCAGCGAGAAGGCGACATTGTCGACGAGGTCGAGATGCGGGAAGAGCGCATAGGACTGGAACATCATCGCCGTGCCGCGCTTGGCCGGCGGAAAGTCGGTTACGACAGTGTTGCCGAGACGCACGTCGCCCGATGAAATGGTCTCGTGGCCTGCGATCATCCGCAGTGTCGAGGTCTTGCCGCAGCCCGACGGGCCAAGGAAGCAGCAGTATGACCCTGCCGGGATCTTGAGGCTGATGGCATGCACCGCTGTCGTGGAGCCATAGACCTTGGAAACGGATGCAATATCGATCTCTGCCGCTTTCGACATCATGTCTTCCCCTGTTCGAGTAAGACAATGCATCTGCCGTGCCAGTTTCTATTGCACTGCGTCAAAGCCCTAGAATTCAATGGGAATCGGCGCCAGACCGGCAAAAGCCCAATTTAGAGGCGGCGAAAATTCTGCACAGGAAATAGGCTTTCGTCTGCAATTTACGCAAAGTATCGTATACAATTTGAGCGTCACTTTGCGCGCAAAATTCGTTTAACTTTTGACCGGAAGCTGGCTATTATCACGGTTGCAATCAGGTGCCTTTTCCATGACCCCATCAGCCACCGCGCTTTCGCAGGCGGACGATTCAGCCGATAGCAGCACGCAGCAGATCCGCGACGCCATCCGCGAGGCGATCGTCGAGCGGCGGCTTGCGCCGGGCACGAAGCTTTCGGAAGCCGATGTCGGCAATCTCTTCAGCGTCAGCCGCACACTGGCACGCGCCGCCCTCCAGGCGCTCTCCTATGAAGGGCTGGTCAATGTCGAGAAGAACCGCGGCGCCTTCGTCGCCTACCCCTCCCCTGATGAAGCACGCCAGATCTTTGCCGCGAGGCGGCTCGTCGAACCCGGCATCCTGCGCGAAGCGGCTGCCCGCATCACGCCCTCGCAGATCCAGCACCTGAGGCAGTTGCTGCAGGAAGAGGGCCGGCTGATTGGCGAACGCGGCCAGACGGCCCGGCGCGCCGAGATCAAGGCATCTGGCGACTTTCACCTGACGCTGGCATCGATCTCGGGCAATGCCATCATGCAGCGCTTCATGGAGGAGCTCGTCGCCCGCTCCTCGCTGGTCATTGCCCTCTACGGCCAGTCCGCCGTTTCGAGCTGCGGCCATTCTGAACACGGCGATATCGTCACCGCCATCGAGACCAACGATCTCGACCGCGCCTGCCATCTGATGGTGCACCACATCTCCCATATCGAGGCCGATCTCGACCTTCGCGAGCGCAAGGGCTTCGGCCTCAAGGAAGCCTTCTCGATCTGAGACGCGGCACGCCTGACTGGCAAATCTCTGCTTTTCTTCCAGAATTCCCGCTCTAGTTCCAAAAAAAGGAGCCTGAGCGGCTGACATTCAAGGAGGCGTTGATGAGCGGTGTGCCACTGGAAACCTTGCCGGAGCAGCCGGAGCTGAAGCGGGTGATGGGGCCGGGATTGCTGCTCCTCTTCATCGTCGGCGACATCCTCGGCACCGGCATCTACGCGCTGACCGGACAGGTCGCGGCCGAAGTCGGCGGCGTCGTCTGGCTGCCCTTCCTGATCGCCTTCGTCGTCGCGTTGCTGACGGCGCTCAGCTATCTCGAGCTGGTCACCAAATATCCGCGTGCGGCCGGTGCGGCGCTCTATACGCACAAGGCCTTCGGCATCCACTTCCTGACTTTCCTGATCGCCTTTGCCGTCATGTCCTCGGGCATCACCTCGGCCTCGACGGCATCGCGCGCCTTCGCCGCCAACTTCTCGGAAGCCTTCGGTTTCGATTTCGGCGACTACGGCGTGACCTTCATCGCAGTTGCCTTCATCGCGCTGATCGCAGCCATCAATTTCCGCGGCGTCGGCGAAAGCGTGAAGCTGAACGTGGTCCTGACCATGGTCGAACTCACCGGTCTGCTGATCATCATCGGCATCGGCTTCTGGGCGATCGCGGGCGGCGAAGGCGATGTGTCGCGCGCCTGGACCTTCCAGCCGAGCAGCGAGCACGGCGTGTTCTGGTCCGTCATCGCGGCAACGACGCTCGCCTTCTTTGCGATGGTCGGCTTCGAGGATTCGGTCAACATGGCCGAGGAGTGCAAGCAGCCAAGCCGGATCTTTCCTAAGGTGCTATTGGGTGGCCTCTTCATCACCGGCGTCATCTATGTGCTCGTCGCCATCTCGGCAATCACGCTGGTGCCGGCCGCCGAACTCGGCGAAGGTGAGACGCCGCTTCTGAAGGTCGTCCAGGCGGGAGCGCCGAATTTCCCGATCGGCGTCTTCGGCATCATCACCATGTTTGCGGTCGCCAATTCGGCGCTGATCAACATGATGATGGCGAGCCGGCTGATCTACGGCATGAGCCGCGAGCAGGTGCTACCCGAAGTGCTCGGCAAGGTGCATGCGGGCCGCAAGACGCCCTACATCGCGATCGGCTTCACATCGCTGCTGGCTGTCGGGCTGATCCTGTTTGCCGGCGGCGTGCCGGCACTCGGCGGCACGACGGCGTTGCTGCTGCTCGGCGTTTTCGCCGTCGTCAACATCGCCGTCCTCGTGCTGCGGAAGGACAAGGTCGATCACCCGCATTTCCGCACGCCGACTATCGTGCCGATCCTCGGTGCCGCGACCTGCCTGTTCCTGGTCGGCCCATGGACCGGACGCGACCCCGTTCAGTATGCCATTGCCGCGGTCCTGATCGGCATCGGCGTGGTCCTGTGGTTCGCGACGATCGGCTTCATGCGAAGCGCGAACCAGAGTGCCTAGTGCGAAGACTGCTGCTTGGCGCGGGCAACGATCTGCGTCGGGTTGACGAACTGCAGCGCGATGATGAGCCAGAAGAGCGTCGTGATCATGTAGATCACCGCCATGGCGTCGATCGACTGCGCGGCGCGCACACCCGAGGCGAAGACCGCGTAATAGAGCGAGACGACAAGCGTCTGCGTCGTCGGCCCGGCGATCAGGAAGGTCAGCTCGAACATGGCGATGGTGCGCACCAGCACGAGCAGCAGCGCCGCCAGCATGCCGGGCAGAAGCAACGGCAGAAGGATGCGGATGAAGAGGCTCGTCGTTCCCGCCCCGAAGACGCGGGCCGCGGCCTCGATGCGCGGATCGATCTGCTCGATGAACGGGATCATCACCAGCACGACGAAGGGGAACGACGGCACGAGATTGATCAGCACCACGCCCCAGAAGGTGCCGCCGAGGCCGAGCTGGTATAGCACGGTGGCGAGCGGAATGCCGTAGGTCAGCGGCGGGATCAGCAGTGGCAGCAGAAAGAGCAGCACGATCAGCTTCTTGCCGGCAAAATCCCGCCGCGCCAGCGCATAGGCCGTCATTACGCCGAGCAGGCCGGAGATCACCGTGACCGTGAAAACGATCTGGAAGGTGACGAGTACGACGCTCGACAGCTGGAACTCCTTCCAGGCGCTGAAATACCAGCGTGTGGTCCAGCCGGCCGGCAGCCAGGTGCCGAGCCAGCGCGTCGAGAAGGAATTGATGATGACGACGGCGATGACGGCAAGCAGGTTGAGGATGAAGAGCGCGGCAACGGCCCAGACGGCAAAGCGCCAGATTTTCGATGTCAGTCCCTGATCACGGATCATGGCTCAGCCTTTCGTGCCGCCGGCAGGGCCGCGATAGAAGAAGGAACGGCAGCCGAGGATCGCCACCACGACGACGAGTTCGACGGCGCCCATGATGAGCGCGATCGCCGAACCCAGCGAATGATCATATTGCTCGAAGGCCGCCTGATAGGCCGCGATCGAGATGACGCGCGTCGGCCCCGCTGGCGCGCCGAGCAGCACCGCGGATGGAAAGACCGCGAAGGCCTGTACGAAGGCGAGGCAGAAGGTCACTGCCAGCCCCGGCACCAGAAGCGGCAGGAAGACCCGGAAGAAGCGCTGGCGCGGGCTGGCGCCGAGCGTCGCCGCTGCCTGCTCGATCGCCGGATCGATGCCGGTGATATAAGAGAGCGTCAGCAGGAAGGCGAAGGGAAAGCCGGTGATCAGCAGCGAGGCGAAGACGCCCCAGTAGTTGTTGGTGAGCTTGACGGGATCGCTGAAGATGCCGAGCGCCAGCAGCGTGTGATTGAACCAGCCGCGCGGACCGAGGAACGTCAGGAGACCATCAGCGACGAAGACGGTACCGAGCGTGATCGGCAGCACAAGGATGGTCGTCAGCAGCCGCTGGCGCCGCATGAGGCGCACCCGGAAGGCGATTGGCACCGCGAGCGCCAGGTTGGCGATGGTGACAGGCAGCGCCAGCCACATGGTCGCACCGATCGTGTTGTACTGGAAGGGATCGCTGAAGAACTTGACGTAATTCGCATACCACGCCCCGCCATCCTTCGGCGTCAGCGAATCCACGACGCCATAGAGGAAGGGATAGACGAACAGCGCGATCATGAAGATCAGGCCCGGCAGGACCAGCAAGGTCGTGCCGTCGAGGCCGCGGGCGGCAAGCCGGGTGCGGAGCGACGGCCCGCTCATGCGGCTGCGTCCTTGAAGACCAACGCCCGTCCGGCAGCCGGCTGCAGGAAGGTGGAGGCGCCGCGCGGCAGAACCTCGTCGGAGCGGAAGTAAAGATCGGAACCGTCAGCCGATTTGGCGAGGCCGAAAAAGGCGCGGCCGCGATATTCCATGCTGCTGACGGTCGCCGGAATGCCATTGCTGCCGACCGCGACGAGATCTTCCGGGCGAACCGAAAGAACGGCGGCGTCGCCCACCTGAAGCGGCATGCGCATGGTGCCGGTCAGCCGCGCCGGGCCAACCTCGACCTCGGCCTCATCTCCCGAAACCGAGGTGACGCGGCCGGGAATGCGGGTTCGGAAGCCCATGAAGTCTGCGACATTCAGATTGACCGGCCGCTGGTAAAGATCCTGCGGCGTGCCGATCTGCTCGATATGGCCCTGGCTCATGACGACGATGCGATCGGCAAGCGACAGCGCCTCGTCCTGGTCGTGGGTGACGTAAATCGTGGTCGAGCCGATCTGGTCGTGAATGCCGCGGATTTCGGCGCGCATCTCGAGACGCAGCTTGGCATCGAGGTTCGACAGCGGCTCGTCCATGAGGACGATCGGCGGGCGGATGACGACGGCACGCGCAATCGCCACGCGCTGCTGCTGGCCGCCGGAGAGCTGACCGGGCAGTTTTTCCGCTTGGCTTTCCAGCCGCACCAGCGCCAGCGCATCGTTGATCCGCTTGTCGGCCTCCGGTCCCTTGATGCCTTGCATGGCAAGGCCGAAGCCGACATTCTTGCGCACACTCATATGCGGGAAGAGAGCGTAGCTCTGAAACACCATGCCGAAGCCGCGCTTTTCAGGCTCCAGCTGATCGATGCGGTTGCCGCCGAGACGGATTTCGCCGCCGGAAAGGCCGAGCAGTCCGGCAATACAGTTCAGCGCCGTCGACTTGCCGCAGCCGGACGGGCCGAGCAGCGCGATGAACTCACCGGGCTCGATAGCGAGATCGATACCGTCGAGCGCGTTATAGGCGCCGAACGAGCGGCGGATGCCGTCGAGTTCGAGGCGGGCATTGTTGCGCGAAGACGGCGCAGCGTTCTGGACTGGCGCGTTCAATCCAAGCTCCATATGTCAAAAGCAATGAGGGGCGCCGGCTCAACCGGCCGGCGCCGTTTTTGAGATCAGCCCTTCTTGGCGCCGATCTTTTCGTCCCAGATGCGGAAGGCTTCGACGAGCTGCTTCGGCTCGAGCGGCGTTTCCAGCGGGTTGTTGGCGATCCAGTCGGCATATTCAGGACGGCCGAATTCCTTGATCACGTCCTGACTTTCCTGCGGCGCCATGTCGATTGTCACGTCCTTGACGGCCGGACCCGGATAGAAATAGCCGGCGTCATAGGCGATCGCCTGCTGCTTCGGCTGCAGGATGTAATTCAGGACATCCATCAGCACCGCGACCTTCTCGTCGGAAACGCCCTTCGGAATGACGGCGTAGTGAGCATCGGTGACCCAGTGGAAGCCATCGAGCTTCTGCACCTTGGCTTCGGCCGGAACGATGCCGAGCGCACGCGGGTTGATATCCCAGCCGGTGGTCGTCGCGACGATGTCGCGCGTGCCTTCGCCGAGTTCCTTGAACACGACGGCAGTGCCGGTCGGGTAATATTCGATGTTCTCGCCGAGGGCGGCCAGATATTCCCAGGTCTTCGACCAGCCCTTTGCCGGATCGCGCGGATCGCTGTCGCCGAGCAAATAGGGAAGACCCATCAACAGCGTGCGGCCGGGGCCGGAATTGGCCGGGCGGGCATAGAGGAACTTGTTCTTGTTCTGCTTGGTCCAGTCGAGCAGTTCCTGCGCCGTCTTCGGCGGGGTCGCGACCTTGTCGGGCATATATTCGATCAGCGGGCCGGACGGATAATAGGTGACGACGACGCCCTGATCCTTGGCGAGGCCCTGCATCTTGAAGGCCTGCGGCTGCAGGATGCTTTCGAGGTTCGGCAATTCGGATTTGTGGGCGCCGAGATCGATCCAGAGGCCCTGGTCGACACCGGCCGACAGCGCGTCGGTACCGGTCAGCACCAGATCGATATCAACCTTGCCTGCGGCCTGCTGCGCCTTGATCTTGCCCGGCAATTCCGGTGCCGGTGCCTTGGTGAAGGCGAAGCTCGATACCCAATCGGCCTTCTCGGCGGCATAGGCTTCGAACATGCCCTGGGTGAGCGCCAGGTTACCGGCGACATCGGCGATGGTGATGGTCACCGGGCTTGCCGGCTTTTTTGCCTGCGCAAACAGACGGTTCGGCAGCACGCCGGCAACCGCGACGCCCGCAGCAGTGCTGACGAATGTTCTGCGTGTGATGTTCATGATGGTCTCTCCTCCTCTTGTGCGGCGCCTGAGGACGAGCTCAGACAACCTGCTCTCCCGTGATCTGCCAGGCGAGATCAAAGCGCCGGCTCAACCGCCGAAAAGCGGTTGAAAGCCTTGCAAAGCGACCGCTCCACTTCGGCAAGCCTTGGCAATGGATGAGGATTGATATACTAGTATGCACAACAGAGTCAACGTGCAGGAAATAGCATGCGGCAGGCATCCGGTTCCGAAGCGATCGACTTTCCGCCTATGACGGAAAGACCGGCGAAGCTGCGCCGCGTGACGACTGCCGATGCCATTTTCAACCAGCTCTATGCGGATATCGTCTCGCTGCGCATGCCGCCGGGAATGCCGCTGCAGGAGAAGAAGATCGCCGAGGAATTCGGCGTCAGCCGCACCCCGGTGCGAGAAGCCCTGCTGCGGCTCGCCGAAGGCGGCCTCGTCGATATCTATCCGCAATCGGCGACCGTCGTTTCCCGTGTTCCGGTTTCCGCCATTCCCGAAGCCGTTGTCGTTCGCAAGGCGCTGGAGACGACGACAGTCGAAGCTGCAACCCGAGGCGCGACACCGGCCGATATCCAGCGGCTCGACATGATCATCAGCCGGCAGAAATCGCTGGCTTCGCTCGGCGACACCTCCGGTTTCCACGAGGAAGACGAAGCTTTCCATGAAGCGATCACCCGGATTGCCGGTTACCCCGGCATCTGGACGATCCTGAAGACGGTGAAGGTGCAGATCGACCGCGCCCGCCGCCTCACGCTGCCTGCGCTCGGGCGCATGGATAATGTGGTGCGCGAGCATGTCGTCATCCGTGACGCAATTGCCGGTCATGACGTGGAGGCCGCCCGCGAGGCGATGCTGCATCACCTCAGCGCCGTCATCCCCGACGTGGCGGAGCTGCGCACCCGCTATCCAGATTATTTCTGCTGATCCCGGCAGGGCAACGAAACAAGAAACAGAAGACAGACGAGGAGGAAACCGATGCGGCAAGGATGGAGATGGTTTGGGCCCGAAGCCCCGGTGACACTGGACGAGGTGCGCCAGACCGGCGCGACGAACATTGTCTCCTCGCTGCATCAGGTGCCGATCGGCCGAGCCTGGACCGAAAAGGAAGTCGCCGAGCGCAAATCGATGATCGAGACGACGCCCGCAGGGCGCTCGCCGCTCGTCTGGTCGGTTGTCGAAAGCATTCCGATCCCCGATGCGGTCAAGCGCAAGGGCGGCAAGGCGAAGGCCGAGATCGAAGCCTGGATCGCCAGCATGGAAGCGGTCGCAGCCTGCGATATCCCGATCATCTGCTACAATTTCATGCCCGTCGTCGACTGGACGCGCACCGAGCTCGACTACATCACCCCAACGGGCGCGACCGCCATGCGCTTCGATCACGAGCGTTTCGCCGCCTTCGATCTCTTCGTGCTGCAGCGCCAGAGCGCCGGCAACGATTATTCGGAAGAAGACCAGAGGCGCGCTCGCGAGGTCTTTGACGAGATGAGCGAAGAGGAAGTCGCCGAGATCACCCGCATCATCACCTCGGCCCTGCCTGGATCGACCACCGAGCCGCTGACGATCCCCGGCTTCCGCGAGGTCCTCTCTGCCTATGCCGGCATTGATGCGGCGAAGCTGCGCCAGCACCTGATCGAGTTCCTGCAGGCCGTCACCCCGGCCGCCGAGGCGCGCGGCGTCAAGCTGACGCTGCATCCCGATGATCCGCCGCGCTCGCTCTTCGGCCTCCCGCGCATCGCCTCAAGCGCCGAGGACTACGCCGCCCTCTTCGACGCCGTGCCCTCACCCGCAAACGGCATGTGCTACTGCACCGGCAGCCTCGGCGTGCGCGCCGAAAACGACATGCCTGAAATTGCCCGCCGTTTCGCCTCCCGCATCTATTTCGCGCATCTGCGGGCCACCAAGCGCGAAGGCGACGGCCGCTCCTTCCACGAGAGCGCCCATCTCGAGGGCGATGTCGACATGGTCGCCGTGCTCAAGGAACTGGTCGCCGAGGACAACAAGCGCAGCGCCAGCGACCAGATCGTCTTCCGCTCCGACCACGGCCACCGCATGCTCGACGACCTGACCAAGACCGTCACGCCGGGCTATCCGGCAATCGGCCGCATGCGCGGTCTCGCAGAGCTCAGGGGCATTCTCTACGCCCTCGGCTCAATCCCGTCGTAAACTAGAAAAGGCGGCATCCCGGATGCCGCCTTTCTTATTTGATAATTAAAGAAGCATCACCGTTTCGGCACCGCCTTCAGATAGGCCGCGATTGCCTCGATATCGCTCTTCGGCAGGTGGGCGATGTTTTGCTGGACTTCGGTCATCGAGCCGCCGGCCGAGTCGAAATCCGGGGTGAAGCCGGTTTCGAGGTAGTTGGCGATATCGGCTTCGCTCCAGTTGCCGACGTCCTGGCCCCCAGGAGTGATGTTGGGGATGCGGCCTTCGCCTTCCGGGTTCGGCGCGCCTGCAAGCCACATGTCGAGCTTGAAGCCACCCAGCGCATCGCGCGGCGTGTGACATTCGCCGCAATGGCCCGGACCTTCGACCAGATACTGGCCGCGCTTCAGCTTGTCGTCTGCATTGGCGAGCACGACGCGCGGCTGGTCGTTGAAATAGAGGAATTTCCAGCCGCCGAGCGCCAGGCGGATATTATACGGGAACGGCAGTTCGTGCGGCGGGGCGACATTGGTACTCTTCGGCAGCGTCTTGATATAGCCGAAGAGGTCGTTGACGTCCTTGTCGCTGAGGCGCGCATAGGAGCCGTAGGGGAAGGACGGGTAGAGATGCTGGCCCTGCGGGCCGACGCCGCGCTTCATGGCATTGCCGAATTGCGCCAGCGTCCAGGTGCCGATGCCGGCCGTCTCGTCGGGCGAGATATTCGGGACATGGAAGGTGCCGAAGGGGCTCTTCAGCGCCAGACCGCCGGAGAGCGTCAACTTCGCATCGCCCTGCGAACCAGGCGCCGCATGACAGCTGACGCAGCCGCCCGCCCAGAACACCATCTCGCCGTTCTTCACATCGGGCGCGCCGAGATCGGCCCAGTGGCTTTCGGGCAGCGGATTGGGCGCGGTAATGAAATAGAAGGCCGCGCCGCCGATGATGACGACGCCGATCAGACAGAGCACAAAGCGGATGAACCTGCGGACCATCGGCCGCTACCCCCATGTTTTTTACCGGATATCCCGGCTGAACATAAACCGGTCCGCACCCGCGGCAAGGCAGGGGCGGACCGAAAGCCTTAAGGATGGGGAAGACCTACCGCTATTCCTTGATGCGGTAGGCCTGATGACAGCCGCCGCAATTGGCGCCGAGCGTCTTCAGCGCGCCGCCGACACCGGCCTGATCTGCCGGAAGCTGGGCAAGAATGGTGTCTGCGTCAGCGCTCAACTTGTCTGCCCGCGCCTTGAAGTCCGCCATGTTTTCCCAGATCTTCGGGCTGGCTTCCTTGTCGCCCTGCTCGGTACCCGGCTTGAACTGGTCCGGGAAGGCCTTGGCGGTTTCCGAAATGGTGGTGAGCGCGGCCTTGACGGCCTCGGCATCGTAGGGCTTCTCGCCCTTGGCGATCGCCGTCATGGCTCCGACCGAACCGCCGATCTTCTTCATCATGGCTTCACGCGCTTCATGCGTGCCGTCCTGTGCGAAGACCGCCGTGGCCGCCATTCCGGCAACCATGACAGCTGCCGCTATCGCTTTGAACTTCATAGTGTCGACTCCTCTTGGATACCGAGGGCTTAGAATCCCGGCGCCTCTTATTCGCGGCCGCATGATGGCAAATTTATGCGGCCCGCGAAGTAACAAGTGGGTGATATGACAGGGATTTCAAATTGGTAGGGTGCTAGCGAGAACAGGCGAGGTTCGTGCCCGCAGCCCCCTCACCCTGCCCTCTCCCCGCTGGGGAGAGGGCAGGGTGAGGGGGCCACTGGCGCAAAGTTTCCTTATGCCGCCCGGAACTCGATCGCCCCAGCATTCAGAAAGCAGGTCTTGTCGAACAGGCCAAGGTCCAGCGGGTTCGGCAGCCTGACGTCGCCGATATCCGGGCAAGGCTTCAGCGCCGGATCGTAGGATCGGTCGATCTGCGAGATGAAGACGATGACGATGCCCCTTTCCCGCGCGAAAGCTTTCAGGGCGCGGACCTGGGTCATCAGATCAGGATTGTCGCGCTTCTGGTCGAGGATCTGCAGATAATCGATCACGGCGAGCGTGCCGCGCGGCGCGGATGCAAGGCGGGCCGCGATATAATCGGCGCTGATCGCGTCGGACGTATCGAACTCGAACAGGTCCCGGAAGCGCTCGAAATCCGCGCCGATCGCGGCGAACCGATCGAGCACATCCCGGCCGGTATATTCGAGCGTGAACAAGGCACTGCGATTGCCGGATTTCATCGCCTCGACGGCGAGTTCCAGGCTCATCAGCGTCTTGCCGTGGCCCGAGCGGGCCCCGAGCAGCACGAGATCGCCGGGGTCAAGACGGGCGAAAAGCGCGCTGCCGGGCAGGACCTCGGTCATCCGGGCGGAGAGCAGGCTCCAGCCGCCGAAGCCTTCACCGGCGGCGATCCGGTCAAGCGCTTCATGAAGGGGGATTTTTTCCTCGCGGGCAAGCAATCTTGCCTTGCGTTTCAGGCGATAGACAGGTGCAGACAGTTTCATCGAAACCTCCTGATGCGAGCAAATACTGCATTCCCTCCTTATGCGTCATGCCCGAACAGTTGGTTCGATGGTCAATTGCCCTGCATGATCGATACTTTCCCGATGGAGGGGGGGAGGCACAGGCGGCGCCAGAATCAGATGATAGCTCAATTGCCGCCCGCCGAGAATGACACTTCCGTCTGCCATCCATGCCAGGCCGTCAGAACAGCAACGACGATCAGCAGCGCACCGGCCACCCGGCCGATCAGGATCGTCGCGGCGGGGTTGGCGATCAGCAGCGTGCGGCTGCGGTCGGCGGTGAAGGCGACGGCGCCGTAGATGGCGAACTGGGTGGCGAGTGTCATCGCGCCCATGATGACGCCCTGCATCCAGATCGGGCCATAAACGGGCTTCAGGAATTGCGGATAGACCGCCAGCATGAAGAGATAGGCCTTGGGATTGATCAGGCAGGTGATGACGCCCTGGCGGAAGGCGCGCCAGTCGGTGCGCACGGCGCCGTCGCCGACGGTTTCCACCCGGATCGAAGAGCGGATCAGCGTGAAGCCGATCCAGACCATATAGGCGGCGCCGATGAAGAGCAGCGGCGCAAAGAGCGACGGCAGCAGGCTGGCGAGAATGCCGACGCCGATCGCACCATAGAGCGAATGCACCGCCCCGCCCGCCATGATGCCCGCCGTCGCCGCCATGCCGCGGCCCCTGCCGCCGGTCAGCGCATTGGCGAGAACGAAGAGCATATCCATGCCGGGAACGATGATGATGCCGAAAAGAAGGGTGAAGTAGAGCCAGAGGTTTTCGCTGTATGTCATGTCAGTTGCCCATTCGATGTCAGGCGGCGCATTCCTGTTCTCCGCCTGTGATTTCAATCCGATAGGCAGGTGCTATACGCGTGGGCAACTGACAGTGTATTGTCAGGAGCGTTTCAACGGGCGGGCAAAAATGCGCAAGGCATCGCGGCTTTTCGAGATCATCCAGATCCTGCGGCTTTCGAAGAAGCCGATGACGGCGCAGGCTATGGCCGACCGTCTGGAAGTGACGGTGCGCTCGATCTACCGCGATATCGCCGCGCTGCAGGCGATGCGCGTGCCGATCGAGGGCGGGCGCGGCATCGGCTATATCATGCGGCCCGGCTTCGACCTGCCGCCGCTGATGTTTTCGATCGAGGAGACAGAGGCGATCGTGCTGTCGCTGGCGCTGCTCGAGCGGACCGGCGACGAGGAGCTGAAGCAGGCGGCACGGCGGGTGAACCAGAAGATCGCGGGCGCGGTTCCGGCACCGCTGCGCCAGGCGATGGAAAGCAAGGCGCTCTACGCCTGGGGCACGGTGGCGCCGCCACCCGCAAGCTTCGATCTCGGCCTGGCGCGCCGGGCGATCCGCGACGAGCAGAAACTGGTGCTCGACTATCGCGACGAACTCGGCCGCGCCACCGAACGCGTCATCCGGCCGATCGCGCTGATCTACTATTCGCACTATGCCAATCTGGTCGGCTGGTGCGAGCTGCGCCAGGCGATCCGCAATTTCCGCAGCGACCGCATCGCCCATTGCGAGGCTGGCGACGCCTTCTTCCGCGGCGATGGCGACAGGCTGCGCGCCGACTGGATGAGCGGCTGGGCCAATCCTCCGGCCTGACATCGGGCGATCTTCGCCCTATGTTGCGGTTATCCCCGAGGAATCAGCATGGGAGTGAGGAATGCGCAAGGCAATCGTCGTCTGGGGCGGATGGAAGGGCCACGAGCCGGAGGAATGCGCCGCAATTATTGGCGACATGCTGCGCCGGGAGGGTTTTTCGACCGAAGTGACCGGCGATCTCGGCATTTTCGGCTCGCCTGACATCGTCAGAGCCGACCTGCTGGTGCCGATCATCACCGGCGAGAAGCTGGAAAAGGCACATGCCGATGCACTGGTCGAGGCGGTGCGCGGCGGGCTGGGGCTCGGCGGCCCGCATGGGGCGCTAGCAACCTCCTTCAAGGAAAGCGCACCCTTCCGCTATGTCTCCGGCGTCACCTGGGTCTCGCATCCCGGCAATATCATCGATTTCCGCGTCAATATCACCAGACAGAGTGATCCCCTCGTCTGCGACATTCCGGATTTCGACTATCGATCGGAGCAATATTACCTGCATTACGACCCGACCGTCGACGTGCTGGCAACGACGACCTTTTCCGGCGAATATGACGAGGCGGCGCGCAATGTCGTGATGCCCGTCGTCTTCAAGCGGCATTTCGGCAGCGGCCGGGTTTTCTATTCCGCACTCGGCCATGTCGCGGCCGAATACGAGCATCCGCATATGCGCGAGATCCTGCGCCGCGGCCTCTTGTGGGCGGCGCGCGGCTGAGCTGCCGCGCGCCTTCCATTTCAGAGATTGGCGCCGCCGGAGACTTCGATGCGCTGGCCGTTGACCCAGCGGTTTTCGGCGGAGAGCAGCGAGGCGATCATCGGGCCGAGATCTTCGGCGAGGCCCGGCCGGCCGAGCGCCGTCTGGTCGGAGACCATCTTGTTGTAGACGGGGTTGTCGCGCACGATGCCGCCGCTGAAATCGGTCTGGACGGCGCCAGGCGCCACCGTGTTGGCGGTGATGCCGCGCGGGCCGAGCTCCTTGGCCAGATAGCGGGTGAAGACCTCGATCGCGCCCTTCACCGAGGCATAGGCGGAAATGCCGGGAACGGTGAAGCGGGCAAGACCGCTGGAGATGTTGATGATGCGGCCGCCGTCGTTGATCAGAGGCAGCAGCTTCTGCGTCAGGAAATAGACGCCCTTGAAGTGGACATTGACGAGCTCGTCGAAGGCCTCTTCCGTCGTCTCTGATATCGGCGCGTGGTAGCTGTTGCCGGCATTGTTGACGAGGTAGTCGAAGCGATCGGCGTTGAGCGCATGCAGCGCCTCTTTCACCTTGCCGACGAAGGCGTCGAAATCGGCGATACGACCGGTATCGAGCCGGATGGCGACGGCCTTTGCGCCATGCGCCTCGATGGCAGCAACGGCGGCTTCGGCTTCTGCTTGATTTGCGCGGTAGGTGAAGATCACGTCGACGCCGCGGCTTGCCAGCGCCTCGACCGTGTTGCGGCCGATGCCGCGGCTGCCGCCGGTGACGATGGCGATCTTATGCTTTGAATTCACTTGGTTTTCACTGGACATCCTGGCATTCCCTTGTTGGAGTGGATGCCTAGACGATAGGCCCGAGGCCGCCTCTTGTTGATGCCGGAACTCTCGAATTTCTTGCCTATTCCTCCAGCCTCCTTGCGGGATGGCGCACAGCGGCGCATAGCTTGGGGCAAGGAGTTCCAGACCATGCTGACACCATTGAGACACGCCATCCTCGACTATATCGACAGGCTCGCCGGCGATGCCGAAGGGCGTTTCGAGACACCCGTGAAGGCGCTGTCGGTCTCACGCCTCAGCCAGCCGGTCATGCCCCGCCACATGATCTACCGGCCGACGATCTGTATCGTCGTGCAGGGCGCCAAGCAGATCATGGTCGGTGACCGGGTGTTCGGCTATCGCGAGATGCAGTCGCTGGTCGTCACCTTCGAGGTGCCGGCTCTCGGCCAGATCACCGAGGCCAGCAAGGAGGCGCCCTATATCGGCCTCAACATCGATTTCGATGTGGCGATCCTGCGTGAGGTGATGGAAGCGATGGAAGAACCGCCGCGCCCGGCAGGCGAAGGGGCGGCTGGCGTCTTCGTGCAGGATTTCGACGGGGTGCTGGCCGATTGCGTGCTGCGGCTGGTGAAGCTGACGGAGACGCCGAAGGCAATCCCGGTTCTCTATCCCGCGATCATGCGCGAGATCTGTTACTGGCTGTTGACCGGGCCGAACGGCCGCGAAGTCTGCAAGCTGGCGCTGCCCGGCAGCCATGCGCGGCGGATGACCGATGCGATCAACCTGCTGCGCGACAATTTCACCGTGCCCATGCGCATCGAGCAGCTGGCGGCGGCAGCCCGCATGAGCCCCTCTTCCTTCCACCAGCATTTCAAGGACATGACGGCGATGACGCCGCTGCAATATCAGAAGAACCTGCGGCTGCTCGAGGCACGGCGGCTGATGGTGGCGGATGGCGCCAGCGTTGCGACGGCGGCCTATGAAGTGGGCTATGAGAGCGCCTCCCAGTTCAGCCGCGAATATTCCCGCACCTTCGGCACGCCGCCGAAGCGCGATGTGACGGAGATCAAGGCGATGCCGTTTCAGGCGGTTGCCTAAAGGTAAAGTGTGCGGCCTCTCTCAAGTCCGACGACCTAATCTTATCGGCCCATTGAAAATGGTCGCGACAATGAAATTGAAATTGGCTAAATTGCAACTCAGGATATAAAGATTTCTATTCCGATTTACGTTGCACAGTTCCAACCGGAAGAGCGTGGCGAACGATAGGTACGGGTAACCAATGAGCGGACTGATTTTCGCTGCCTTCGTAATCGCATTTCTATTGATCGCCGGATTCTTTGCTTATTTGCCGACTGTGCTCTTCTGCGTATTTGCTCCGATAGCAGCTTATTGCGTACGGGCGTGGCATCCACTGGCCCTAGCGCTACTCTTTTCTGTCTATGCCGGCATCCCGATCCTTATCTGGTATCAAGCGGGCATCGCAACGGAGAGGGCAGAGAAAGCCTATCAGGCTGATGTCAATGCCCTGGCAAGGCAAGCGCTACCGCCTGCCCTTCCGGAAACAATGTTGGTCAAAACACCGTATTACGTAACGGCGCAGGACTTTCACAGCCTAAGCTGCAGCACGACAGCTCTGCCCATCGAGGCCTACCCGGAAAAACTCCAGCGCAGCCGGATAATTCCGGCTCGATATCTCCTTTTAGATCTCTCGCCGGATAGCCCGCTGCCCACGCCTGACTACAGGCCGCAGGGCAGAAATGGCCCGTTCGCGCTGTTTCTCGTCGAAGCAGAGAAACGCACTCTGATCAGATATCATCACAAGGTTCATTTCGGCCGGCCGACTTTTCCGCCAATCCTCTCCATTTGGGGGTGGCAGAGAGAGACAGATATAATTCGCAACGGCGATCCGCTGGTGAAAAATGCCGTCGCGTTTATGAGCAATACTCTTGGACACTGCGCCGACTTCGCGATCTATCAGATGTAACTCATCTTATGTCAGCGTTCGCAGGGCTTGTGCGCGCCATGCTGTTTCAAGGCTATCCAGCAATCTATAGGCGGGCGGATGCTTCTTTGCCGAAGCACCCGCCCGTTCCGCTTATTCTGCCGCCTTCAGCGAGGAAATGATGCCCTGCAGCTCAGCGCCGTGGGCTTCCTGCGTGCCCTGCGAGCCCCAATAGGTGATGACCAGCAGCTTGCCGGCCTTCGGCGAGAGCAGCGAGAGGCCGACATTGACGTCGCCGTCGTCGTCCTTGCCGGTCCAGTCGAAATTGGTCATGTCCATGCCGTTGATCTGCTCGTCAGACTTCTTCTGCGTCGAGCCGTCGATCTTCACGCCGTTCTTCTGGAGGAAGGCGATGGCGTCGTCGATGACCTTGTCGGTCGTCTTCTCGTCGGCAACATCGATCGAGAGATAGATGGCGGAATCTTCAGAGGTCGCCTGGATACCGGTATCGGTTTCCTCAGGGTTCCAGCTGTCGGGAATGGCGATTTCGGCGATCGGCGCGTCGCCCGGGAATTGCAGCGTCTTGGCCTGAGCGATACCGGGCAGCAGCGCGGCGATGACGGCGCCTGCAAGCAAGAATTTCATAGTATGGTGTCCTCTATGGGAGTTGGGGGGCAACAAGCCATAGCGCAGCTCAGTTAATGGAAATCAGGATGTTTCGCATCGCGATGCCGGTTTCGCGCCATCTGCCCAAAAATGGTCCAGCGGCACCTCTCAATCCAGGTCCTCCGGAATGAAACCGCCGGTCTGGCGGCGCCAGAGGCGGGCGAAGAGACCGTCGCGTTCGGCGAGCTCGACAGGCGCCCCCTCCTCGACGATCCGGCCCTGATCGAGCACCACGATCCGGTCCATGCTGGCAATGGTCGAGAGGCGGTGGGCAATGGCGATCACCGTCTTGCCCTGCATCACCAGATTGAGCCGCTCCTGGATCGCCGCCTCGGATTCGCTGTCGAGTGCCGAGGTCGCCTCGTCGAGCACAAGGATCGGCGCATTCTTCAGGAGCACGCGGGCGATCGCGACGCGCTGGCGCTGTCCCCCGGACAGCCTGATGCCGCGGTCGCCGACAAAGGCCTCATAGCCCTTGCGGCCGTCGCTATCGGCAAGGTCGGCGATAAAGGCATCGGCCTTGGCCATACGCGCCGCTTCCTCGATCTCGGCCTGCTCTGCCTCCGGGCGGCCATAGCGGATATTGTCGCCGACCGAGCGGTGCAGCAGCGCGACATCCTGGGCGATGACGCCGATATTGCGGCGCAGACTCATCTGCGTCACCGCGCGGATATCCTGACCGTCGATCAGGATGCGGCCATCGGGAATATCGTAGAAGCGCAGCAGCAGGTTTGCGAGCGTCGTCTTGCCGGCGCCCGACAGACCGACAAGACCAAGCTTCTCCCCGGGCCGAACCGTCAGCGAGAGCCCATCGATCACTGAAGGTCCCGATTTGTAGGCGAAGCTGACATTCTCGATACGGATTTCGCCGCGCCCGACCTTCAGCTCCCCGGCATCCGGCCGGTCGATGATATCAGGCGGCGTCGTCATGACGGGCATGGCATCCTTGATCGTGCCGACCGCCCGGAAGATCTGCTCGCCCATCTGCAGGAAGGTGTAGGTGTGGCCGGAGAGCCGCTGCAGGATATAGACGGCGGCGGCAAACTGGCCGATGCTGATGAAGCCCCTGACGAGACCGGAAAAGCCGATCGCCAACACCGTCAGCCAGAGCGCCATGTTGAGCGCGACGACGATCAGCTCCGAGGTGCGGTAGATCCGCTGTTCCTCGTGCTGGATGCGCACCGACTTGCCGATGATGCGGCGGATGGCGCCCGCCTCGCTGTCTTCGGCGGCAAACTGCTTGATCATCTGCATGTTGGTGTAGAGATCGGTGATGGCGCCGGCGACGATGCTGCGTTGCTTGGCGGAGCGGCGCGAGCGCTCGGCAAAGACCGGCGCCATGCGGATGGCGAGCAGCACGTTGAGCGCGATCCAGATGACGACGGGCAGCGCCATCTGCCAGGAGAGCGTCAACAGGAGAATGACGGAACCGGCCAGCTGCAGCAGAAAGCGCGGGACGGTCTGGAAGGCGGCGATGATCTGCTGCTGCACGGCGGAGGCGACCTGCGACAGGCGCGACGCCACCTGCCCGGCATAGAGATCGTGAAAGAAGGCCAGATCCTGCCGCTCCACCGCCTTGTGCCCCTGCCACTGTATGGCAGCGGGCATGCCGATGCCGAGTGTGTGCGACGTGAAAGTATTGACCAGGAACGAGGCGACCGGCATCGCCGGAAAGATCAGCAGGCCGAGGAAGGTCAAGAGCAGCCACTCGTCTTCCAGAAAGGCCACGGCCCCCTTCTGCGTGACGCCATCGACGATGACGGACAGCCCCCAGACGACCGACAGATTGATCGCCTCCATTGCCATCGAGGCGGCGGCCAGCGAAAACAGCACACCGCGGAACATTGCGATGAAATGCAGCAGAACCGTCACCGGTCCCTTGGCGGGCAGCGGCCTGTAGGGAATGTCGAGCGGCCTTATAAGGCGCTCGAAGGGACGGTAGATCGTATCTGAAATCGACATGGCTCGCTCGTGTGAGGGATCGAGATAGGACGAGAAACTCAGTTACGCGGGGGCGCATAGGAGCATCGGTCGGCTGCAATCTCAATTAGAAAATACACGGCGGAGAGGGCGATATGGCCTGAAAGCCGCACCTGAAGACAGCTTTTGATTGTCTCCTCAGACTCTCCGGCACCGTGGCCGATGCGATTGTCCGGTTTTTCGTACGGCCCGTGCGGATTGTCGCCGCTTATGCCGGGAACCAAACCGGCCTATTTCTCGTCTATCCCGAAACGGAGGCAGACCATGTCCAATCTCGCAAAAGCAGGAACATTTACGTTCGGTAGCCGCACGGTGAACCGGCTCGGCTACGGCGCCATGCAGCTCGCAGGCAAGGGTGTCTTCGGCCCGCCGAAGGACCGCGCCGAGGCAGTCGCCGTTCTGCGTGAAGCCGTCGAAAGCGGCGTCAACCATATCGACACCAGCGACTTTTACGGGCCGCACGTCACCAATCAGATCATCAAGGAAGCGCTGCATCCCTACAGAGACGATCTGGTGATCGTCACCAAGATCGGCGCCAGGCGCGGGCCGGATGCCTCGTGGAACCCGGCCTTCTCGAAGGAGGAGCTGACCCAGGCCGTGCATGACAATCTGCGCAATCTCGGCCTCGATGCGATCGAGGTGGTCAACCTGCGCGCCATGTTCGATGTGCACGGACCGGCCGAGGGATCGCTGGAGGAGCCGCTGACCGTGCTCGCCGACCTGCAGCGCCAGGGGCTGATCAAGCATATCGGCCTCTCCAACGTCACCGCAAAGCAGGTGGCTGATGGGCGCAAGATCACCGAGATCGTCTGCGTCCAGAACCAGTACAACCTTGCCCATCGCGGCGATGATACGCTGGTCGATGCGCTGGCGGCGGCCGGCACGGCCTATGTGCCGTTCTTCCCGCTCGGCGGCTTCTCGCCGCTGCAGTCGACAACGCTTTCCGACGTCGCCGCGCGCCTTGGCGCCACGCCGCTGCAGGTGGCGCTCGCCTGGCTGTTGCAGAGAGCGCCGAATATCCTGCTGATCCCCGGCACATCGTCGCGGGCGCATCTGCGCGAAAATCTCGCGGTAGCGGATATTGCCCTGCCCCCGGAGGCGCTGACCGCGCTCGAGGCAATCTGAAAGCAAGATGCCCGGGCTCGCCCCGGGCATTTTCCATTAGCCCATCAGGTCGGTCATGATGGCCGTAACAGCGTCCAGTGCAGGACCAGCCCCGGCGACACCCTTGCTCATCTGGTCCTTGGCCCAGGCGGACTGGACTTCCCGATATCGCGTAGCGTCGCTCCAGCGGGGGACTTCGCCGGGCTCAAGAATGCGCACGGTCGCACCTGCCTTGCGGAGGTCATCGAGTTGCGCCTCCAGGCTTGACGCCATTGCGGCACCGAGCGTCGGGTAGGAGCTGCGAGCCGCGCGGCGGATAGCATCCCGGTCCTCCGCCGTGAGGCTATCCCAGACGGTCTTGTTGATCGCCAGCAAATAGACGTGACCGAGCCACAGGTCATCGGACACCAGAACATGCGGTGCCGCCTCGTGAACCCCAAGCATGAAGCCGCTATCGACATTGACCATCAGGCCATCGAGCGTCTTCTGCTTCATTGCCTCGTAGATCTCCGGCCCCCAATGCATGGTGACCGGCGTCGCACCGGCATTGCGCAGGAAATCGAGATGCCAGAAGCTCGCCGAGCGCCATTTACCGCCCTTCAGACCATCAAGACCGGCCATCGGCGCCGTGCTGAAGAAAGCGACTGGATAGCCAGTCCCGAAGAAGACGGGCACGATGTTGTTGTGCTCCAGCTCCGCCGCAAAGGCCGGAACCTCGTCATAGACACGGCTGAAGAAATCGACCTGCCGGCCACCGGCCGGACCCACGGGAAAGCTCTTGAAGATCTGGTGCAGCGGCAATTCCTTGGCGGTATATTCCGGTACGACGGTCGCCATATCGGCGCCGGACTTGCTGACCGCGCTGAGCGCGTCATAGGCGGCAGCGATCTCGCCATTCCAGTGATCCTCGATCTTCAGGCGTCCACGAGATTCCCGCTCGATCGCCGGAAACACGACATCGCGCAGAAAGCGCGTGCGCATGCCGCCAAGCGGTTCGTGATCGCTGAACTTGAGGACGCGCGGCTGGGCGGCCGCCTCTGACGGCAGCGCCGCGCAGGCGGCGGCTCCGGCGGCGGAAGCGAGAAAGAGCCTGCGGCTTATGCCGGTATTTGCGGTCATGCTGTCTGCCTCGCTCATCGTCTCACCTCTCATATCGATACCTCGCCGTCCCTTGCTTGACCGGGATGCTGCTCAAAAATATACCTGAACAATCCTTCAGTTCGGTATTCGCATTTGAATGACCCCGTTCCGCAGAGCCTGAAACCCCGCAAAAGCCCGATCCAGGCGCGCTCGGGCGCGACCGTCGAAGCCGTTCACGAAGCCGCGATTCAGGTTTTGCTGGCGGATGGACTGGCGAAATTCACGACGACCCGGGTGGCGGACCGCGCCGGGGTCTCGGTCGGCACGCTTTATCAGTACTTTCCCAACAAGCAGGCTCTGCTGTTTGCCATCCTCAGCCGCCACTTCGAAGAGATCGCCGCAGCGCTCGAGGCCATTCCGCTGACCCGCGACCGGCAACCGCTCACTACCATCGCCCACGCGATCGCCGACGCCTATGTCTCGGTGAAGACCGCCCGCCCTGAAGCAACGACCGCACTCTACCGCGTCGCCGGCGCCATCGACCAGTTCCGCCTCTCGACTGACGTCTTCAAAAGGCTGGAAGCGGCAGTCACGCGCGCACTCCCCAACGCGGCCGACGCCTCCTTCCGCAACCCCGCCCGCGCATCCTTCACCCTCCTCTCAGCCCTCGCCGGCCTCTCGCGCGGCAGCTTCGCCGGTCTGGTGGCGGGTCCCGAGGTTCTGGAGAGGTTGCGCGACGAGGCGCGACTGCTGGCTGCAGCCTATCTGCGGGCGGCGGCGGAAGGGTAAGGCCCAAACGAAAAGACCCGCCGGCATGACCGGCGGGTCCTTTGATCTTGCAGTCTGGATACTCGCCAGACTGGTGACAATCAGAACTTGACGTTCCAGCCGGAGCGCAGCCAGACGTTCGGGTCGTCGCCCTCGGTCGTGACGTTGAGACCGAGCGAGGCGGTGCCGCCTGCGACGTCGAACTCGGTACCGACGGCACCGCGCAGCCAGAGCTGCTTGACGTCTTCACCCGCGAAATCGAAGGCCGAGAGGCCGACGATTTCGCCGCTGATGCCAGCGGTGTTCTTCTCGAAGCGGTAATCGACTTCAGTACGCGCCGTCAGGCGAACAGTGTCCGTCAGCTCGTGGAGGAAGTCGACGCCGATACGGGCAACGGTCGAGTGGTCGTTGACGGAATCGAAGGCCGATGGGAACGAGCCGCCCTCTTCCGTGTAGCCGTCCATATGCGAGTGCGCATAGGTCAAGCTGGCATAGGGCGTCAGCTTGGTGCCGGCGATCGTCGCAGCGTTCAGCCAGTCGAAGCGGATCTTGGCGCCGTAGGTGTCAACGTCGGTTTCGCCATGCGAGTAATCCATGGCGGCGCCGTTCATATAGCCGCGGTGAACGTTCATCCGGCCGGTCGAGTAGTAGCCGCCGATCGTGGCATAGACGTTGCTGCTGCCGAGCGCGATGGTGGCTTCGGGCGCCATGTAGAAGGCCGCCTGATGGAAGTCGCCGCCGGTCTCGATGTCCTGCTTGGTATAGAGACCACCGCCAGCGAAGCGGGCGGTGACGCCTTCGGCAAGACCGTAGCCGAAGGTGACGTCGCCGATGCCGACGCCGCCGTTCGAAACGCGGCTGTCGTCGTAGCCGATGTCGGCTGTGAAGGCGACAGAGCGTTGGCCGAGGCCAAGCAGGTCGCGCATAGGCTCGCCATGGGCGCCCTGGAGAACCGTATTGGCATAGCCGAGACCGACCTGTGCCGAGGGCTTGGCGGCGATAGTGGTATTGTACTGGTCGACGTCGATGATGCCGGAGGTGGCGCGAGCGATAAAGACGCCTCCATTATCCAAGTCACCGACTATGACGGTGCCGTCGGCGGAGATGCCGGTTGCAGTCTTCGTCACGTCGTCGCCGATGTCCTCACCTTGCCGGCTCAGCCAGTCCTCGACGGTCTCCATGCCAAAGGCTTCCGTCCAGCGGAATGCATGGGAGGCGTTGAGAAGACCCACTTGACCGACCACGACCGATCCATCGCTGCTGACGGCATTGGCGACCGAATAATCGCTGTCCAACCCGTTGATGTCTTTCATCCCACTGGCCGTCCAGCGGAAAGCATGATTGGCATTGCCAACGCCAGCGTTGCCAATAATGACGGAGCCGTCCTCACTGGCGGCCTTTGCGCTTGACCACTGCCCGCCCTCAAGGTGGCCGAGATCCTCGATATCCTGACCGTCGTTGGTCCAGCGGACTGCACGGCTTATACCGGCATTTGCGCCATCGGCCGCGACGCCGACGATGACCTTTCCATCACTGCTGACGCCGAATGCCTGCGAGAATCCGTCGCCGTTCAGCCCGTCGAGACCTTGGATCTGGTTATTCTTCCAGCGGAAAGCCTGGCGGCTTGCAGAGTTGACCGTGCTGCTGAAGTTCGAATAGCCGACAACGACCGAACCATCTCCACTGACGCCAGTCGCGTAGGATCCTGTCGCATCATCCAGCCCGCCAAGGTCCTTGATCACGCCATTCGTCCAGCTCACGGCATGCATACCATCCCAGCTTTGTGAAGTACCGACGATGACCGAACCATCTTCGTTGACCGCCAAAGCTTCCGTCAAGCTGCTCACGGAGCTGCTCGTAGCCATCAACGAATAGATGGGAAGCGCATGAAGGGCGATCCATTCGCGGTCGACGGTGCTCCAGTAGAAGGCGCGCTCTTCATCTATGGTGCCAACGATAACCTTGCCGTTGCCACTGATCCCTGAGCTGGCAATCCCGTCAGATCCGGGAATAGGGTCCCACAACTCACTATTTCCCGCTTCACCTGCACGCGCGACACCCATGCCAGCTGCAAGCAGTCCCGCCGAGAAAACCAGCGTCAGCGCCGAGGTTTCCAGAAGACGCCGCCCAAATCCGGCGCCCGTCCGATCTTTAATTTTCTTGATCATTGTCAAAAGCTCACCCTGCTTTTTCAATAGCTTAAAAAGGAAATTAACTACGCATCCCCAACTTGCGGCCACACGCAAACGGGCGGCCAGGCTGCTTTCGAGCAAGGCGAAAAGGGCATGTCAACATGGTTGCAATTCAGTATGAATTACACAAAAGGTTGCTGTATTAGCGCAATTTCTGCGCTAATATTCGCCGCAATCTGCGCCGCCGCAGCCTCGGCAAGAACGTGCTCAAGAGCTTGATTAGTTTCAAAGCGGCACAGGACCGAGGTCAAAACCTCTCACCAAATGCCAAAAAAGGTCCGGCCCGATGGCATCAAGGCACAATCTTGCCAGGTTTTTCAATGGGCTGAGCGGCGGCGAATCATCCCCGCCCCGGCAATAAAAAACGGCGCCGGTTCTCCGGGCGCCGTTTGCTCTCATTCCATCCAGCCTGCGCCCCGCCGCATATGGCGAGGCTGTTGCCGGTCTACTTCTTCTTGGTGTCGCTTTCGCTCGATTTCACCTGCGAGCCAAGAGTGGGGGCAGCCTTTGGCGCCGCCTTGTCCTTCTTCGGCTTGCGTGCCTCCTTGTTGCTG
This sequence comes from Rhizobium sp. 21-4511-3d, assembly GCF_053522545.1. Lineage (NCBI taxonomy): Bacteria > Pseudomonadati > Pseudomonadota > Alphaproteobacteria > Hyphomicrobiales > Rhizobiaceae > Rhizobium > Rhizobium sp. 21-4511-3d. The sequence continues at coordinate 131,112 of NZ_JBNWCF010000016.1, forward strand.
CGAACCTGCCCCTTAGCCATGATCGTCTCCTCCGGTTGAAGGCCTAGCTAGCATCCCATTCGACGAAAATAGCAAGAGCGTGAACCCTCTCCTGACGCAAAATCGCCGCGCGTGCTAATCTGGGCCCATCAGCCGATGGAGGGCATGGCGATGCGGGAAGGCGACGAGGTGTTTGCGGGCTCGATTCCCGAAAATTACGACCGCCATATGGTGCCGCTGATCTTTGCGCCCTTCGCCGCGGATCTGGCGGCGCGGGCGGCGGCGCTGTCGCCGCTGGCCGTGCTGGAGACGGCAGCGGGGACCGGGGTCGTGACACGCGCCCTGGCACTGCGACTGGCGGTCGGGGCACGCTATGTCGCGACAGATCTCAACCAGCCGATGCTGGACCATGCCGCCTCGCGGCAAGACGGCGGCAACCCTGTCGAATGGCGCCAGGCGGATGCGTTGGCGCTGCCCTTCGAGGATGCGAGCTTCGATCTCGTCTGCTGCCAGTTCGGGGCGATGTTCTTCCCCGACCGGCCGGCCGCCTATCGCGAGGCAAGGCGGGTGCTGAAACCCGGCGGCCATTTCCTCTTCAGCGTCTGGGACCGGATCGAGGAAAACGTCTTCGCCAATGACGTCACCGAGGAGCTCGCCGATATCTTCCCGGACGACCCGCCGCGTTTTCTGGCCCGCACGCCGCACGGCTATCACGACAAGGCGCTGATCCGCCGCGACCTCGAAGCCGCCGGCTTCTCTTCCATCGCGATCGAGACGCGAGCCGAGGAAAGCCACGCCGCCTCGGTGCGCATCGTCGCGCTCGCCTATTGCCAGGGCACGCTGCTGCGAACCGAGATCGAGGCGAGAAAGCCGGGCGAGCTTCAGGCGGTGACCGATTACGTGGCGCTGGAGCTCGCGCGGAAGCATGGCGACAGCTCGGTGGCCGCGAAGATCCAGGCGCATGTGATTTTGGCGGCGGCGTAACGTCGTCCGTTAAGACGCCTCAATAAAGCGTCCGCTTATAATCCGCTTCCAGCTGGTCGTCGATGTCGCGCATCTCGCGTTCGTCGCTCGGCGCGCCGGTTGTCTCGTCAAGGATGATCTTGACCAGCGACGGCATTTCGCTGCGGTTTTGCCGGTGGTCCGGGTCCCAGAGATGGGAGCGGCGGAAGGCCTTGGCGCAATGCATAAAGACCTCGTCGACGTCAATGACGATAGCGAGCTTCGGCGCGCGGCCATTTACCGCCATGCTCTCGATAAGCGCGGGCTCCGTCGTCAGTCCCGCGCGGCCATTGACGCGCAGCGTGTCGTCGAAGCCGGGGATGATGAAGAGCAGGCCGACGCTGGGATTGGCGAGTATGTTAACCAGCGTGTCGAGACGGTTGTTTCCGGGCCGGTCGGGTATCGCCAGCGTCCGCTCATCGAGAATCCGGACGAAACCGGCGGGATCGCCGCGAGGGCTGACATCCGCTTTTCCATCCATGCTCTGCGTACCTATGCATAGGAAGGCGAACGGCGGATGAAATCCTGCGCGTGCGGGCCGAGCGTGTCGCGGCACTTCTGGATCGCCAGGGCATGCGTTGCTTCGAACAGACCGCGCAGAGCCTGTTCGTCCGCTATTGCAAATGCAGGATCGAGTTGGAACCCCTTCATCATAGTACCTCTCCTCCTCACGTCAACAAAACTGATGTGCGTACCTCATTTACTGGATACACCAAACGCGGTTTGCGATCAAGCTGAGCTCCCTGTGTGCCGGGGGGCACCCGCGCAAACGAAAACACCCGGCGCTCTCGCACCGGGTGTCAGCAAATCCGTTCTGTCCGAACCGATTACTTCGTGGCTTCTTCGTAGCGCTCCAGGACGTAGTCCCAGTTGATCAGGCTGTCGACGAAGGCTTCGAGGTACTTCGGGCGGGCGTTGCGGTAGTCGATGTAATAGGAGTGTTCCCATACGTCGACACCGAGGATCGGGGTGGCGCCGTGGACAAGCGGATTTTCGCCGTTCGGGGTCTTGGAGATTTCGAGCTTGCCGTTCTTGACGGAAACCCAGGCCCAGCCGGAGCCGAACTGCGTTGCGCCGGCATTGGCGAAATCAGCCTTGAACTTGTCGTAGCCGCCGAGGTCGGAGTTGAAGGCCGTTTCCAGCTTGCCCGGCAGCTTGTTGCCGCCGCCGCCCTTCTTCATCCACTTCCAGAAGTGGACATGGTTGTAGTGCTGGGCAGCATTGTTGAAGAGGCCGGCATTGGTGCCGAAGGACTTCTTGACGACTTCCTCGAGCGAAAGGTCAGCCATGCCTGCTTCAGCAGCCAGCTTGTTGCCGTTGTCGACATAAGCCTTGTGGTGCTTGTCGTGATGGAACTCCAGCGTTTCCTTCGACATGAAGGGCGAAAGCGCTTCGTAGTCGTACGGGAGTGCGGGCAATTCGAAAGCCATTGTAAGTCTCCTCTTGGCAATGGGTTGCGTGATCGGCAGGTGAGGCGGAACATAGGAGCCGAAGCAGGGCGTGGCAACGGCGGAACGATCAAAAAACGGAGCGTCAGAGGAAAAATTGCCTTGATTGCGGGCTTGGCTTTCTGCCCCCAAATCACCGATGATGCCGATGCAAAACCGGCAGGATCCGCAACAGCGAACTGAACGAGGCCATGATGCAGAGGAATAAAATCCGCTTTCTCCCCGCCCTCCTCCTGACTTTTGCCGCCGGTAGCGCCTCCGCCTCCTCGGACGACGCCTGGAAGGATTTTGCCGATGACGTGGCGGCGAAATGCAAGGAGGCGGCGACACCCTCGCTCGAATTTGCAAGAGCCGTCGTCGATCCGTTCGGCAGCGAGCATTACGGGCTGGCGCTGGTAACGGGCAAGCCGAAGGGCGGCAACGGCTTCGTCACCCATATCTGCGTCTACGACAAGCAGTCCAAGGCGGCCGAGATCGGCACCGAGCTGAAGACCGACGAGCTCGACCTGCTGCCCGACGAATGAAGACTGGCAGCGGCGGTAACGAATCTTAAAAAACTGTTGATTTCATGGAACGATGCTTTGACAGGCGCGGGTTTTCGCGGCCTAGATGCGTCTACAAGTTATCCGGGCAAAGATCGTTAGGGCAACCTTTGATAGGATCAACTTAATTAGCGTGAATTGATAGTTTCAGACTGCTTTTTGACATTCATTTTCTGGGGCGCTTGATGGTCATGAGTTTTTTCCGCCGGGGCGAAGAGCCGGGCAAGACGGATATTCGCAGCACTGGCCAGGCCTACCGGCCGGTCTCCATCACCGAGCAGCCGATGGCGCCGCAGCCGGCAGCCCCGCAACCCTACCAGATGCCGGAGATCGACGATTTCCAGGCTTTCGGCTCGGTGCTCGAAGAAAACCAGCGCAATTCCAAGGAACTCGTCGCCGGCCTTTCGGCCTTGCAGGATCGCGTCTCGGCGCTGATCGGCGCCCATGACCAGTCCCTCAACGATACCGGCAGGCTGCAGGCCGAATGCGCGCGTATCAGCTCGCTGCTCGATTACGAAAGCAGCGCGCGGCGCAAGGCCGATGCGGACAATGCCCGGCTCGCCTCCGAGAACAAGGACATCCGCACCGCCAACGGCCAGTACCGCATAGAGATCGAAGCGGTGCGCGACGAGCTGACCAAGCTGCAGAACGTCCACGGCGTGACCTGCGAGGAATTCTCGATCATCGAAAGCCGGCTGATCGACGCGGAGCGTGAGCTTGCCGCCCGCGCCATGCAGTATGACGAGGCCTCGACGCTGCTGAAGCGCGCCCAGCAGGATCTGGACAGCCGCAGCCGAGAACTTTCCGCCACCCGCGACAAGCTGGACAGCGAGACCACCGCGCTGCAGCTGCTGACCGAAACCTCGCGGCGCGAAAGCGCCTCGCAGGCACGCGACATCGCCCGGCTGACGGAAGAGCGCGGTCACCTGAAGGCCGGCCTGATGGAACAGGAAGGCCTGGTTTCCAACCTGCAGACGGCGATCGCCAAGCTGAAGCAGGAATTGTCGCTGGTCGAGGAACGCCACAAGCGCGCCGAGGTCGAGCTGCACACGATCACCACTTCCTCGGCGCTTGAGATCGCCCATCTGACGACGAAGAGCGACGCTGTGGGCTCCAAGGCAGAGCTTGTCGAAAAGCTGCTGATCACGGCCAACGGCCGCAACAAGATGACCGACGAGGAACTGCAGTCAGCGCGCGGCGAGATGAAGCGGCTGAAATCGGAACTGGCGGCAACCATTTCGCGCGCCGAGCGCGTCGAGGACGAGCTGCGCCGCACCCGCGTGACCGGCACCGAGAACGAGACGGCCCGTCGCGAACTCTCCGCCTATAACAACGAGCTGACCGCGAAGCTGCGCGAAGCCGAAACCCTGCGCACCCGCCGCGACCGCGAGGCGGACGCGATGAAGCGCGACCTCGACACCCGCATGGACAGCGACCGCCACGAGATCGGCCAGCTGAGAACCAGCCTGGAGATCGCCAAGTCGGAGATCCGCCAGCTGCGCGCCGAACGCGCCATCCTCAACGGCCAGCTGGAAGTGGCTCGCGGCGACAGGCCTTCGGCGCCGGTGTTGGAGGAGCTGGAAGACGTCCGCATGCCGGCGGCCCACTACCAGCCGTTGATCGACATTTCCGAGAAGTCACTGCGTGGCACGGCCGACGGCTATCCGAGCGAACGGGAAATGTCCGGCGAGCCGATGCGCGTACCGCCTGCGGAGTAAGGCGCTACGCTCATTTTGAAGGCCTTGTTTTCGCCGGGATTTTAAGGGTTTCTTAAGAGGATACCGACCGGAGGAAAACCATGGCGCTTGGCGCATCTCACCGCTTGCATGACGGCATCGAAGCCGTCGAAACGATGACGCGTTTTGCGCTCGCGGTCCTCGCGCTCGCTTCCGGCGTCTATACCTATCTCGGCGTGCGCAGTCTGCTCGACGGCTCGCCGACCTCCACCTTCTTCGCGGCGCTGATCTATTCGGCGGCGGTCTCGGTGGCCATTTACGCCTTCTGGACCTATCTCGCCCGCTTCTATCCGCATGTGACGACGGTGGCGGCGCGCACCGCGCTGCTCGGCATCATGGCGCTCGGCTGCGCGATGATCATCGCCATGGCAAGCTGGCTGAATGCGGCGGCGCTTGCGGGTTCGGCAGCCCTCGAACAGCACCTTGCCGAAACGCTGGAAGACTATACCGGCGACCTCGATCGGGCGCACCAGAATGCGCTGGCGGCGCAGAGCCTTCTGCCGGATATCCAGCGCACGCAGGAACGCTTCCAGCGGCTCGCCGATCAGGAGCGCGAGACCGGCGCTCTGACCGGCACGACAGGCGCGGGCAGCGTCGTGCAGCTGCTCTCGCAGATGGCTTCGCAGCTGACGGAGCTGCAGAATAACATCAATGCCTCTCGCGAACGCGTCACCACCCTCTTCGACGATGGCCGCAAGCATCTGGAAACGATGCGGACGCTGGTTTCAGCGCCAGGCGCCATCGATCAGCGCGCCGATCAATTCGCCGCCGAGGTCGTTGCACTCACCGGCGTCATCACTTCGCTGGAACAGACCTCGATCGCCCCTTCGGTCAAACGCGCCGCCGAAGACCTGTCGCTCGGCTTCATCGCCCCGGTCGCCGATGGCCGCGAGGCGGAGCTTGCCAACCGCCAGGATCAGGTGATGGAGACGATCCGTTCCTCGGTTGCGGCACAATCCAAGGTGCTGTCGCAGGCGGCTGATCAGATTCTGGCGCGCGAGCCCGTGGGCGAACGGCGCTTCGTGCCGCTATCCTCGGCCGAAGCCGTGCTGCGCTATGCGTCTGATTTCATCCCCAGCTGGGCGGGTGCGATCTCGATCGACCTTCTGCCGGGCGTCCTCGTGCTGATGCTGTCGGTAGCACATGGCGCCTTACGGCGGCAGGAGCAGAAGATGCCGTTTGCCGAGCGGATTACCGCCGCCGAACTCTTGGAAGCCATCGAGGTGCAGCGTGCATTGCAAGCGCGCGGCATCGATATCGAGGCGGTCGTCGCCCGGGCAGAAGCGAAGGCCGATGCCAAGGTGGCGGGTCACGCGGAAGCGACGTCCGAAGCGCATACTGCCGAAACACATGAGACCGAACCCTCCAACGTCACCAGCCTCGACCTGCCCGGCAAGCCGCCGCGCAAGGGACCGCAGGCATGAAGATCGAGGCGGCGGGAGACCAGCTGAAACGCAAGCTGCTTTCGATCGACGATTCGACGCTGCCGCGGCTGGTGCTGCATGCGCTGATCGCCGCCGCCGTCGCCTTCCTCGTCATCGACTTCCGCAACCTGATGATCGCCAATGCCGAGCTGCCGGTCTTCGATCCGGCGGCCCCGGACAGTATGCCGGTGCTGCCGCCTGTGCTGACCGATGGCGAGCCCGACAACGCGCCTTCCGAAATCACCACCAGCGTCGAGCTGCTGAAACAGCCGATCACCTTCGAGCTCCAGCCCGGCGGCATCCTGCTGGCACGCGGCGCGATCGATTATGGCGCGGCCGGACGTTTTCAGAAGGAGATCGAGGCACGCGGCGAATACGTGAAGACGGTATCGCTGGATTCGCCGGGCGGCGCCGTCGGTGATGCGCTCGCCATGTCGAAGCTGATCCGCGAGAAGAAGATCGGCACGAAGGTGGTCAAAGGCGCGCTCTGCGCCTCCTCCTGCCCGATCGTGCTCGCCGGCGGCATCACCCGCAACGCCGATGACGGCGCCGTCATCGGCGTCCATCAGGTCTTCAACGGCTCGAAGGAGAAGCTCTCGCCGGAACGCGCCATGTCGGATGCGCAGCGGACCACCGCCGACGTCACCCGTCATCTCGACGAGATGGGCATCAAGCCCGGCCTCTGGATCCACGCGATGGAGACGCCACCGGACCGGCTCTACTACCTGAGGCCCGAAGAAATGAAGGAATTCGCGCTGGTGACGGGACCGGCCAAGGTGACCGCGGCGGCGATGAAGACGAAGTGAGCCGGATCGGCTTTCTCCTGAGCGCAAGCAAAAACCGGGGCGAGTGCCCCGGTTTCCTTTTCAAGCCGTTCGGCTCAGTAGCGATCGTAGCCGCCCCAGCCACGCTCGCGGTAATAGGGGCGCGGGCGTTCCCAGCCGCCACCCCAGCCCCAGCGCGGCGGCGGAGGACGGTGCCAGTAGCGGACCGGCGGTGCGTAGCGGCGATACTCGTTGCGGCGGCATTCGCCCCAGCGGGTCATGTGCCAGCCGCGGCCGCAGGCATAGTCGACCTTGGTCACGTCGGGCGTGGCGGTCGTGTTTGCAGTAAGCGGCGCAACCGGCATCGCTTCAGCGGATATCGCCGAAAGGCCTCCGATAACGAGCGCTGCTGCCAGCGTGATGATCTTCATTGCGAATCTCCAAAATTTCCAGCCGGGATGGAGCTTCTGCCGATCGCGCTGAACCGGTGATGAACCTGACGTTCATCTGAAATAAGGCAACTTACTGCTGATGCGTCTGCACCAGCCTGGAGGTCTTTTCCGGATGAATTTGCGGCCAGTTGCTGTTGGGCGCAGGTGCGCTGCCGATCGCGGAGATGGAGACAACGATAGCCGTTACGGCCGAGAAGAGCACGAGTGCATAGGTCATGAGCTTCGATCCTTCGGGGTTGGTTCCCAGCCACCCTGGCGCGCAAACTGCTCCGGGAGGATGAATCAAAGACTAAGCAACATGGTTAAACCCACGTGTTTTTCCCGTTAAGGAACAGGGCGGTGGATGAAGGGGCGCGATCCGGCCAAATCCGGAACTTTTCTCAGCCCCCGCGTGTTGTTTCCCGAACGTCGGTTTCGGGGGAATTTCATGACGCTCGATTTCCTGTTTTTCGTGCTGGTGGGCTTCTGTGCGCAGATCGTCGATGGGGCGCTCGGCATGGCTTTCGGGGTGCTGTCGACGACGAGCCTTCTGGCGCTCGGGGTGCCGGCGGCCAATGCAAGCGCCATGACGCATGTGGCCGAGATGTTCACGACCGCTGCCTCCGGCGCGTCTCATGCCTATCAGCGAAATGTCGACTGGAAGCTCGTGGCGCGGCTGGCGCCGGCAGGGATGATCGGGGGCGCGGTCGGCGCCTATATTCTCGCCAATGTCGACGGCAAGGTGATCGAGCCCTTCGTCTCCGCCTATCTGATCGCCATCGGCCTCATCATTCTCTACAAGGCCTTCCGGCCGCGCTGGCCGCGCGATGTGCATGATTGGGCGGTGCCGCCGGTCGGTCTCTGCGGCGGTGTGCTCGATGCGATCGGCGGTGGCGGATGGGGGCCGATCGTGACAAGCACGCTGGTCGGGCGCGGCCATGATCCGAAGAAGGTAATCGGTTCGACCAATCTGACCGAATTTGTCGTGACGCTGGTAATCTCGCTGACTTTCGTGCTGACGCTCGGCTGGTCGGAACTGGATTCGGCGATCGGGCTGATCATCGGCGGCGTGATCGCCGCCCCCTTCGGCGCGCTGCTCGTCAAGCGGCTGCCGGTAAAGCCCTTGATGATCGCCGTCTCGATCATCATCATTGCGACATCGGCAATCCGCTTGTTCTAGGGAGGGCAACGCGATGCAGTATCACCAGGGACGATTGATCGATCATGTGCATCTGAGAGTGCGGGATCTGGAAAAGAGCCGGGTGTTCTACCAGGCGATCCTCAGTGCGCTCGGACGGCGCTTCACGCATGAGGGCGCGGATTTCTTCTCGTCGGACGAGCTCTATGTCGATGCCGCCGAGAACTATGTCAGCCACCTGCACCTCGCCTTCCAGGCGGCGGATCAGGACGCGGTCCAGCGCTTCTACGAGGCGGGACTGGCGCATGGCGGGCGGGAGCACGGCGCGCCGGGCGAGCGGCATTATCATGCCGGCTACTATGCCTGCTTCCTGCTCGACCCCGACGGCAACAATATCGAGGCCGTCTATCATGGGCCGGCGACACGCTCGGCCCACGAAATCGTCATCGAGCGCTAGGCTTCGCGACCGAAATAGACGTCCACCGAAGCGACCTTGCCGCCCCTGAAGCTGAAGCTTTCCATGTTGCGGAAAGCGGTGCCGTCATGCTTGGCGGCGCGGTAGCGGACGGCCGCCTCATCACCGTCTACCGAGAGATATTCGATCTCGATGGCACTGAACGGCGGCTTCTCGGGCCAGCAGCGCTCGAAATAGGCATCACGGCCGATATGGTCGTCACGCGGGCTCGAAAAGGTGAAGTCATCCGCCAGCATCGGCCGCACCAGATCCTTGCGGCCCTGGACATAGGCGGCGAACAGGCCACGGATAATGGCTTCGTGCTCATTGCTGCTGCTCATTGCAACCTCCGTTATCTGATTGCATTTCGCAATTGGTTTATAGCAAAAATTGGCATTTAGGGCAAACCAGCCGACGGTTCGGGGCCTAACCGTCCTTGGCAGGGCGCAAAGCCCGGCGTAACCTGGCCCTCCCCCAAGATTGCAATGCACGAGCCCCTGATATGACCGACACCCCGATGGACGCAGCAAATGCCGCGGCCGGGTCCCTCTACTGGAAGCGCAACCTGACGATCTCGCTGATCGGCTCCTTCACCACGATCGTGGCGATGACACTGCTGCTTCCTTTCCTGCCGCTCTATGTCGAGGAGCTCGGTGTCCGCGATCACGCGGCGATCGTGCAGTGGTCGGGCATCGCCTATGGGGCGACCTTCTTTGCGGCTGCCTTCGTGGCGCCTCTCTGGGGCAGGCTCGGCGATATCTATGGCCGCAAGCTGATGCTGGTGCGCGCCAGCCTGGGCATGACGATCGCCATCTCGCTGATGGGCATGGCGGGCGATGTCTGGCAGCTCGTGGCGCTGCGCCTCTTCGTCGGCCTGGCGGGTGGTTATTCCTCGGGCTCGATGGTGCTGGTCGCGACGCAGACGCCGAAGGACCGTTCGGCCTGGGCGCTCGGCATGCTCTCTTCGGGCATCATGGCCGGGAATCTCGTTGGTCCCCTGATCGGCGGGGTGCTGCCGCCGATCATCGGCATCCGCGGCACATTTCTGGCGGCCGGCGGCATCATCTTCCTCGCTTTCCTGGCGACGGCCTTCCTGATCAAGGAAGAGAAATCCCCTTCCCGCAAGCAGGCGGCGAAGGCGAGCGGCGGCTGGAGCTCCATCCCCGACAAGGGGCCGGTGATCGCCATGCTGCTGACCGGCATGCTGCTGATGCTCGCCAATATGTCGATCGAGCCGATCATCACCGTCTATGTGGCGCAGCTTGCCAAGGACCAGTCGCAGGTGACGATGATATCAGGCGTCGTCATGTCGGCGGCGGCGCTCGGCAGCATCCTGTCGGCCTCGCGGCTCGGCAAGCTGGCCGACCGGATCGGCCATTGGCCGGTTATCGCCGGAGCGCTGGCGGTGGCGGCGGTGCTACTGATCCCGCAGGCGTTCGTCACCAGCTCCTGGCAGCTAATCATCCTGCGCTTCCTGATGGGGATCGCGCTCGGCGGCTTGCTTCCCTGCATTTCCGCCGTCATTCGCCATAGCGTTCCAGACAGCGCGGCAGGCAGCATTCTCGGTCTCTCGGTGTCGTCGCAATATGTCGGCCAGGTCGCCGGTCCCGTGCTCGGCGGCTTCGTCGGCGGTCATATCGGCATGCCCTCGGTATTCCTCGGAACCTGCGTGCTGCTGGCCGGCGGCGCGGTCTTCACGTGGATTGTGAAGCCAAAAGACGAAAACTGAGACTATCGTTTGCAACTCCCGCCGCTATGATTGCGTTTCAGAACGAAACCGCATGCAACGGGGGAAACGGAGTTTGCAGCAGATATTCGTCACCGATCGTCTCATCTTGCGCCCGCGCACGCTGGCTGATCTCGATGACTGTATGGCGATGGACCGCGACCCCGAGGTGACACGCTACATCCCCGGCCCCTGGGCCGATCCGGAAGCGCATCGCCGTTTCGTCATCAACCGCATGGAAAGCGATTTCGGCGAAGGTCTCGGCTACTGGTCGATCTTTTCCAAGACGGCGCCGAAGCAGTTTCTCGGCTGGATCATGCTGATCCCCTACGACACGATCGGCCCGGATATCGAAATCGGCTGGCGCCTGAACCGCCACGCCTGGGGCCAGGGCTATGCGACGGAGGCCGCCCGCCCGGTACTCGACCACGGCTTCGACACGCTGAACCTGCCGCGGATCGTCGCGAATATCTTCGCCGGAAACGATGCATCGATCAAGGTGGCGGAGAAGCTCGGGATGAAGTTCCTGAGCGACGAGGTCTCGGATGGCCTGCCCTGCAAGGATTACGGGATCACGCAGGATGAGCGTGCGCGGATGCTGGCAGTGTGAGGGCGCAGCTGGTGCTTTCGCCCTGAGGAATTGACGGCAGTGGGTGAGCCCCCTCACCCTGCCCTCTCCCCGAGGGGAGAGCGACTGTCTTCTGCGTCAAGCGTCTTGCCATGGTTTGTTGTCCCTGATGATGGCGTTGAGGATGGTGAGGAGCTTTCGC
>NZ_JBNWCF010000017.1:0-140380 GCF_053522545.1 Rhizobium sp. 21-4511-3d
TCCCGCGGGCTTGGTGTCCCAGAGGGGCCTCGGTCTCTCGCTCGCCACCGCGATAGGCATTACAGCCTCGATAGCGGATAAAGGGAAGTTACAAGGGGACGGTCGCGATTGTGACCGCAGTATTGGATCTCTCGCTTGCATCCGGCCGGCACTCATAGCCACGTAGCGAGTTGGGACGGGTCGAAACGAGCGGCCGCCAAACGTCCCTTCTCCCCTCGGGGAGAAGGTGGCGGCAGCCGGATGAGGGGGCTGTTGGCTCTGAAGGCAGAGAGCCCCAAACCCACCCACCTTAGCAGTTTGAACGAAGACCGCCCCACCTCTCCTCCATCATCCCTGTGCTCGTCACAGGGATGATGGAGTTCTGGGCCGCGCCCCACCACCCCCTCACGAATGCGCCATAAACCGGCTGAGATAGGCAAAACTCGTCTGCGCAAATTCAAACGGCCGCTTCGGGCTGTCGTGCTCGACCACCAGCGTCCGCGCCCCGTTCGCCAGCGCCAGCCGCCAGAGTGACGGCCACATCAGCGTGCCGGCGCCGACATCGGCCCAGCCGTCCTCGTCGGCATTGGCGCCTTCGGGCGCGCGATCCTTCACATGGGCGGAGACCAGAACCTTGGCGTAGCGGTGCAGCCAGTCGGCCGGGTTGACGCCGGCGCGCGAGATCTAGGCGATATCGGCCTGCCAGACGAGCGGTGTGCCGCGCGCCGCCTCGAACATCACCTCGAAGCCGTAGCGCGCCGTCGGCAACAGCGCAAAGCCCGCCATCTTGTTGTGATAACCGACCGAAATGCCGTCGGCCGCATAGCGCTCCGCGAGACGGCCGAGTTCGGCGCCGAGGCGCTGCCAGCCGCCCGTCGTCTCCGGCGGCAGGAAAGTGGCCGATTGCGGCACGAAGAGTTCCCTGATGCCGCAGGCGCGGCAGGCATCGGCAACCCGGCCCGGCTCGCTCTGCAGAAATTCGAGGCCGATATGGGCGGTGGGAGAGGTCAGGCCGTGGCGCGCCAGCGCTTCGCTCAGCGCCGCTGCATCCTGCAACTGATGGCCGAGCGGCTCGACGGACTGGAAGCCGGCCTTCGCGGCAGCGGAAAGCTGGGCGTCGAGCGATCCGAGTTCGCGCAGCGAGAAGAGTTGCAGGGATAGAACAGGCTTCGTCATATCATGACGATAGCACGGGCGACGGGCCAAACCATAGCGCGTCCTCGCCGCCGGCAATTGCGGCCAGGGGTCGCAGAAGGACCCCGGGGGTCTCAGTGGGACCCCAGTCTTCGGCAGAACTCAGCGGCCGGGAATGCGCGCGAAGCGCAGCAGGTTGCCGTGCGGATCGTGGATGAAGAACTCTTCCATGTTCCAGGGGCGCAATTCGAGCGCGCTGAGGCGCGGTACCCCCTTGCCGGAATATTCCTGATGCAGCGCGCCGATCCGCCCACCGCGGATATAGACGGAGCTGCGTTCGCAAAGCGAGCGGTCGTCCGTCAGCCGGAAATGCAGCTCCATCTCCTGGCGGCGGACGATCAGATAATCCGCCGTCTCGTAGGTCACGGCAAAGCCCAGCTCATCGCGGTAGAAGGCAAGCGTCTCCGCTATATCGAGAGACGGCAGGATCGGGATGACTTCGACGCGCTGCGGATCTTCCATCGCTCAGATGCCCTCGACCACATTGAAACCCTCGAAGACCGGCGGCCCCTTGTACATCGCCTTGCGGTCGCCCGCATTGCGATGGGCAGCGCGAAAACTCTCGGACTTCGTCCAGTTGAGGAAATCCTCCTCGCTCGCCCACAGCGTATGCGAGGAAAACAGCGTATAGCCCTCTTCCGCATTCGCCTTGCCGCGCAGCAGCCGGAACTCGACGAAACCGGGCACCTGCGAGAGGCTGGAATCGCGGTTGCGCCAGACGTCCTCAAATTCGGCTTCCGAGCCGGTGGAAACCTTGAAGCGGTTCATTGCGATATACATGAGGCGTCCTCAGCGCTTCCGGCTTTTGCGCACCGGCGCGGCGAAGGCAACGATGTTGTTGCCGTTTGCCGCCTCGCGGCCGAGCGGCTTTTCCGGCTCGACACCCGGCATCCTCGTCTCCCAATAGGGAAATTCGGTGACGTTATCCGCCTCTGCCCGGCGCTCGGCATTCCTCATCAGCAGATCGTAGAGTTCGGGCACGAGGCCGTCGCCATTCTGTGCGGCGAGCTTGTGCAGGCCGATCATCATGAAGCCCTCGGGGCGCTGGTCTTTCATCGGGAATTGTCTCGTTCGTTCATCGTGTTCAAGGCCCGCTCGAGGCTGGACTTGCTGCCGCTGCGCAGCGGAATGAAGGCCTTGCCGAATTTCTTGCAGCCGGTCTTCACGCGCACGCAGGCGTCATGGCTGATACAGTCGATCGGGCAGAACACGCAGTCGACGGAGGGAAGAACGGTATCGATGCGGGAGACCGCTTCGCGCAGCCCGCCGTCATGATGGATGAGCTCGGCGCCGAAGCTGCTGGCGATCTCGCGAAGATGTGCCACCTGGCAATCCCGGCCGCCGACATAGAGAAAACTGCGGCCATCCAATTTGGACCGTCCCGACGGCTGCGCCTCGGGTGCCGCATCCGCGCTGACGCGGATTTCCCGGTTGGATCCCTTCTTCGCCTTCCGAGCCATTTACCACCCGTTCGCTCGTTGATCGTCACACGATTCCAGTGTGCAAGCGGGACCTTATTAAACTTGATTTTTAGAGTAAAGTATAAAGTTGACTCTTTTGATCATATTTATTTCAGCGCGAGGAAATCTGCACTTCCTGGGTGAATCCCCAGGTCGACTTCGTATAGTCCGATGGCAGCGGCGGCACGCTGCAGCCGCGCACCAGCGCGAGAACCGCCTGATTGACGGCCGGATTTCCGGAACCGCTCGCCAGCGATGCCGCAGCGACGTCGCCGCCGCGATTGATGCTCAATTGAAGGCGCAGCGAAACCACTTCCGTCTTATATTGACGCGGAAGTCGCTGGACGCAACGGTTGATGCGCGACCGCACCTTACCGGGATAGCTGGCGATCGCCGCGCTATCGGCGCCGGAGCCGCCAGTTGTTCGCGAATTCTGGTTCGACTGCGCATTCTCCTGGCCGTCGGCGGAACCGCGTCTTGCTTCCTGCTTGTTCTCGCCCTGGGAGCCGGCGGCTTTCTTCGCCACCTTCCTGGGCGGTTCCTTCTTTTCAACTGGCGGCTTCTCAGCCGGCTGCACCGCCTTCGGCTTGGGCATCGGCGTCGGGGCATCTTCGGGCTGCACCGGTTCAGGCAAGGCTTCGGCGGTTTCCACCGGCTCGGTGGGCGCTACCTCTTCGGGTTGCTGCGCCGCCATCGGCTGCACCACGGAAGTCTCAGCCGGACTATTGGAGGTCAGCACCTCAGGCTCTGCCGCCGTCACTGTCTCCGGCGAGACGCGCGTCACCTCCTGGGTTGGCTGGACGGGTTGTGCTTCGACCGGCTCAGCCGGTGTTTCAACCGGCTCGGCCTCGGTCGGCTGGATTGTGTCGGGCTTTACGTTCTCTGCCACGACCTCTTCCGGCTGCGGCTCAACCTGTAGGTCGGGATCGCCTGTCGATGCCTGGTCGGCCTCCGAATCGCCGAGAACGACAACACTGATCGCCTCGCCCGCCTCGTCCTCCGCCTCGTGCGGAGCAACGACGAAACCGACGGCAAGCGCGGTGAAGACGATCGCATGAAATGCAAATGAGGTCAGGCAGGCTGCAACGACATTGCGCTTGACGGGCTTGGCCGCCGCATCCTGCTTCTCGATGGCAGACGTATCCATTGCCGGCGCATCGGCGGCATCGGCTTTCGGTCCCTTGGCATGCTCGGGGAAGGAGCCGATCTGGGCGAAGCGGGCATAGTGGACGACGGCCTCGGCGGCGGGCTGGCGCGGCGCGTTGCGCAGCTCCGGCATTTCATGGCCGGGATGCAGGCCGGGCAGGTTGTCGTTCGACCCGCCCTCTTCCTGATCGGCAAAGAACACCTGCCGTGACTGGGATTTCGCTGAAACTACCATGTGCCTGCCCCGGCCAGTTGGAAACTGAAGCCTCGCCGGGGTTCATCCCCGGCGCATTCATTACCCTTCGAAGGGAACCGAAATCTGCGACCGGGTCACCAGACCCTTCATGCATTCGCCGGCAGCCGGTCCATCGCAGACCGGCGTGTCGTTGATCAGGATGCGGGTCACCGCCTCGCACTTGACGTTCGGCATGTCGAACTGGCGCACGCGCTTCTTGCCCTGCGGCAGGTCGCGGAAGTCGAGAACGGTGATCTTGTCGACGGCATTCTTGTCGTTGAAGAAGGCAAGCTCGAAGGAGATCTTGTTGACCGGGGCCGCCAGCTTGTTCAGCGCCACGAAAGTCATCATGCAGCCCTTCTGCGAGGGCGCCAGCGCATTCAGCTCGACCTCAAGAGCATTGGCGGGAGCGGCCGGAGCAGCTGCGGCAGCGGCGTCCTGCGCATAAGCAGGAAAAACGCTTCCCGCCGCGATCAATCCGCCTGCCACAAGCGCTGCAAAACTGCGTGCCGCCATCATCACTTCTCCATGCGATTTCGAAAACTTGAGTTGATAACTCTTCTATTGCGTCTTTAAAAAATGCTGACTATGAAAGTCAAGATAAATGTATCGGAGCCGCGGGAAAACAAGCCGCGGCACAAGCGGAAATTGCCAACCGAAATGATGGTTGAAAAGCCTGACACCTTTAAGCATGCGCCGTTCGTCAAGGACGCGGCGGAAGTGCGCACGATCGAAAGCGGAGACATCTTCCGCGGCGCGAACGAGATCATGATCCGGCATGAGGGCGTGGTCTATCGCATGAAAATTACCCGTCAGGGCAAGCTCATTCTCAATAAGTAAGGGTAGAACATGACCGAGAACACCAGACCGGCACCGGCCGAAATTCGTGCGTTTCGCGCCGAGAATCCGAAGATGCGCGAGCGCGATATCGCTGCTCAGCTGAAGATCTCCGAGGCTGCCCTCGTCGCCGCCGAAGTCGGCATTTCCGCCACCCGCATCGATGCCAGCGCCAACAAGCTTCTGGAGCGCGTCGCCAGCCTCGGCGAAGTCATGGCGCTGTCGCGCAACGAAAGCGCCGTTCACGAAAAGATCGGCGTCTACGAGAACATCACCACCGGCCAGCACAACGCCATCGTTCTCGGCGAGAATATCGACCTGCGCGTCTTCCCGAGCCGCTGGGCGCATGCCTTCGCGGTCACCAAGAAGGACGGCGATACCGAGCGCCTCAGCCTTCAGTATTTCGACAAGACCGGCAATGCGGTCCACAAGGTCCACCTGCGCCCATCGTCCAATGTCGAGGCCTATCATGCGATCGTCGCCGAACTGAAGCTCGAGGACCAGTCGCAGGAATTCGTCGAGCAGGAAGCAAGCTTCGGCGCAGATGAAACCGGCGATGTCAGCCGCGACGAACTGCGCGACAACTGGAGCAAGCTCACCGACACCCACGAATTCTTTGGCATGCTGCGCAAGCTGAAGATCGGCCGCCAGGCGGCCGTGCGCACCGTCGGCGACGATTACGCCTGGAAGCTCGACCCCTCGGCGACGGCGGAGCTGCTGCACGCCTCGGTCAAGTCAGGCCTGCCGATCATGTGCTTCGTCGCCAATAACGGCATCGTCCAGATACATTCCGGCCCGATCTTCAACGTCCAGCCGATGGGTCCCTGGATCAATGTCATGGACCCGACCTTCCACCTGCATCTGCGCCAGGACCACATTGCCGAGGCCTGGGCCGTGCGCAAGCCGACCAAGGACGGCCATGTCACCTCGCTCGAAGCCTACGATGCCAAGGGCGAGATGATCATCCAGTTCTTCGGCAAGCGGAAGGAAGGCACCGACGAGCGCAGCGACTGGCGCGAGATCGTCGAGAACCTGCCGCGCGCCGCAAGCGTCGCCGCATAAGGAGCATGGTGATGAAAATGCCCTCCAGCCTGCGCCGCATCCGCCTCTGGGAACTGGCGCTGACGGCGGCCGTCATGGCCCTGCCGCTGATCCCCTCGCCGGTTGCCACGCCCGGTTACTCCTTCGTCCGGGCGGGCCATGCCGCCGAACCGAAGAAAATCGACACCTCGCGCATCGTCTCCGTCGGCGGCGACGTCACCGAGATCATCTATGCGCTTGGCGAGGAGGACCGCATCATCGCCCGCGACTCGACCAGCATGTATCCCGAAGCGGCGACGAAGCTGCCTGATGTCGGCTATATGCGGGCGCTCTCGCCGGAAGGCATTCTCGCCGTCAACCCGTCGGCGATCATCGCCGTCGAGGGCGCCGGCCCGCCGGAAGCGCTGACCGTTCTGAAAAACGCCAGCGTTCCCTTCGAGACCGTGCCGAACACCTATGACCGCGACGGCATCCTGAAGAAGATCGATCGCGTCGGCACCCTGCTCGGCGTCGAGGACAAGGCGAAGGCCCTGGAAGCCAAGGTTGGTGCCGATCTCGATGCGGCGATCGCCGATGCCGAGAAGCGTCCGGAAGGCGAGCGCAAGCGCGTGCTCTTCATCCTCAGCGCCCAAGGCGGAAAGATCATGGCCTCGGGCACCGGCACGGCCGCCGACGGGATCATCGCGCTCGCAGGCGGCGTCAATGCCGTCGGCACCTTCCCGGGCTACAAGGCGCTGACCGACGAGGCGATCATCGAGGCGAAGCCCGACGTCATCCTGATGATGGACCGCGAAGGCGGCCATGCGGCAGCCAACGACGATCTCTTCAAGCAGCCGGCGATCGCGCTGACGCCCGCCGCCCAGAACAAGGCGGTCATCCGCATGGACGGCCTGCACCTTCTCGGCTTCGGCCCGCGCACGGCAAGCGCGGTGCGCGAACTGAACGCCGCGATCTACGGCGGCTAACATGGCAATGCAGGATGCGATGGCGCGTGAAAGACGCTCCCTCTTCTCGATCACGGCGCTGCGCGAGCGGCAGCAGGCGGGCGATCGCGCCCGCCTCGCGGTCCTGGTCATCGCCCTGCTCGTCGTCGGCTCAGTCTTCTCGCTGCTGTTTTCCGTCACCACCGGCGCATCGGACGCATCGATGTTCGATGTCATCGCCAATCTCGGCGGCCAGGCCGATGCGCTCACCATGCGCGACCGGATCATCATCTTCGATATCCGCATGCCGCGCGCCATTCTCGGCTTCCTGGTCGGCGGCTCGCTCGCCGTCTCTGGCGCGGTGATGCAGGGCCTGTTCCGCAATCCGCTGGCCGATCCGGGCCTAGTCGGCGTCTCCTCCGGCGCGGGCTTCGGCGCCGTCGTCATGATCGTGCTCGGCGGCGGCATCGCCATGCCGCTCTTCAATCTGCTCGGCATCTATGCCCTGCCGCTTGCGGCCTTCGGCGGCGGTCTTGCCACCACGCTGCTGCTCTATAGGGTCGCCACCAGCAACGGCCAGACCTCGATCGGCACCATGCTGCTCGCAGGCATCGCGCTCGGCGCTCTCACAGGCGCCCTGACCGGCCTTCTGACCTACATGGCGAACGATCAGCAGCTGCGCGACCTCACCTTCTGGGGCATGGGCTCGCTCTCCGGCGCCACCTGGATGAAGATCGCGGCAGCAGCGCCGATCATCCTGCTCTCCTTCGTCGTCCTCCCATTCATGGCCCGCGGCCTCAACGCCATCACGCTTGGCGAGGCCGCCGCCTTCCACATGGGCGTTCCCGTTCAGCGGCTGAAGAATATCGCCATCGTCACCGTCGCGGCCGCCACCGGCGCCTCGGTCGCCGTCAGCGGCGGCATCGGTTTCGTCGGGATCGTCGTGCCGCATGTGCTGCGCATGGTGATCGGCCCTGACCATCGCTATCTGCTACCCGCTTCCGCCCTGCTCGGCGGTTCGCTGCTGATCTTTGCCGACGTCTTGGCGCGCACCATCGTCGCCCCGGCCGAACTGCCGATCGGCATCATCACCGCGGCTGTCGGCGGTCCCTTCTTCCTGTGGATCCTGCTGCGCCAGCGCTCCCGGCTTGCTCTCTGAGACCATTTCCATGATCGAGCTTTCCAATGTTTCCGTCGATCTGTCGGGCAAGACCATCGTCCACGGCGTCAGCTTCACGGCGCGTGCCGGCGAGCTGACGGCAATCGCCGGTCCCAACGGCTCCGGCAAGACGACGACGATGAAAGCCGTCTCCGGCGAGCTTGCCGCCAGGGGGTCGGTCAAGATCAACGGCGCCGAAGTGCGCGACATGGCGCCCTGGAAGCTAGCCGCCATCCGCGGCGTCCTCCCGCAGGCAAGCGCCATCTCCTTCCCCTTCACCGTCCGCGAAATCGTCCGCATGGGCCTGACCACGGGCGTCAATCTACATCCGGAAAAAGCCGAAGAGACCGCAACCCGCGCCCTCGGCGCCGTCGACCTGCACGGCTTCGAAGGCCGCTACTATCAGGAACTCTCCGGCGGCGAGCAGCAGCGCGTCCAGCTCGCCCGCGTCCTCTGCCAGATCGCCGAGCCCATCGCCCACGGCAAGCCCTGCTGGTTGCTGCTCGACGAACCGGTCTCCAGCCTCGACATCAGCCATCAGCTGACGATCATGCGGCTGGCCCGGCAGTTCTGTGAAGCCGGCGGCGGCGTCGTCGCCGTCATGCACGACCTCAACCTGACGGCCCTCTTTGCCGACCAGATCGTGCTGATGAAATCCGGGCGGCTGGCAGCGGCCGGCAGCGTCCGAGACGTGCTGACGGACGAGAACATGCACTCCGTGTTCGGCTGCGCGCTGCGCATCAACCAGGTGCCATCAGACGGCACGCCCTTCGTGCTCGCCCACAGCGCGATCTGAGGCTTTTCCGGGAACCTTTCCGGGCCTTTCGCGTTCTCCGTGTCGATGATTTGGGTCATGGCCGGGGCACTCTTCCCAACAGCAATGGTCTTGACCTGCGTTTTAAACAGGCGGCGCATCTGCCCGCCCAAAAGCATGGAGAAAAATCATGGCTTCATCCATCCTCCAGTCCGTTCGCGGCTCCCGCAAGGGCAACGGCACGCTCCACAGCATCGAGAGCACGATCGAAGACCAGATCGAGCATCTGCGCGATGAAATCGAGGCGCTGACCAAGATCGCCGCCAAGAATTCCCGCCGCCAGTCCGACAAGATCCGCTATCAGGCCTCTGCCGGTTACGACGAGCTGGTCGGCCGCAGCGAAGATCTGCTGCGTGACCTGCAGGATGGTTATCTGCGCGGCGCCAGCGAAGTCCGCGACACCGTGCGCAAGCATCCGGTCGCCACGATCGGCGCGGCCGCCGCCTTCGGCCTCGTGCTCGCCCTCCTCGCCCGCCGCTAGGAGGCTCGATGCTCTTCCCGATCCTCAGCATGCTGGTGGGAAACAGCGTTCACCGTACCGTTGCGCGGACCAAGCGCAACGGCATTTTCATTGCGATCGCCGCGCTTTTCCTGCTGACCGCCTATGCGCTGGCGGTGACCGCGGGTGCCATCTGGCTTGCGGGCATCTACGGCCCGGTCGGCGCCGCCCTCTTCCTCGCCGCCTGCGCAGTGCTCATTGCCGTCATCGCCCTCGTGGTCATGGCAATCCTCAATGCGCAGGAGAAGCGCCGCGTTGAAGAGCGCCGCCTGGCGCTTGAATCCGCAGCAGCGGCCGGCATCGGCCTTCTTCGCTCGCAGCCGCTGTTGACCGCGGGCGTACTGGCTGCACTGGTTGCCTCCACCCTGGTTGGCTCCAAGCGGGACTAATATAGCTGACCGTCAGCGCCCGGAGCCCCCTCATCCGGCCCTACCGGGTCACCCTTCTCCCCGCGGAGGAGAAGGGATCGAGGCGGCGCGGCATTGCCCCTTCTCCCCCTCGGGAGAAGGTGGCGGCAGCCGGATGAGGGGGCCCCGCCCACCGCCCCAGGCATCATCCCAAAACTCCCCGACAAACAAAAAAGCCGACGCCCACAAGGGGCAGCCGGCTTTTTCCTCCCAAGTATCCCTTGGTTTAGAAGGCGAAGGCCTTCGATGTCAGCGGGGCGGACGTCGCGTCGGGTCCGAAGTCGGCCTCGCCGGAGATCTGCAGCAGTTCCTGCAGGCGCTGGCGGGCGCGGTTGACGCGGCTCTTGATCGTGCCGACGGCGCATTCGCAGATTTCGGCAGCCTCTTCATAGGAGAAGCCCGAAGCACCGACCAGAATGATCGCTTCACGCTGGTCCGGCGGCAGCTGCTCGAGCGCCTTCTTGAAATCCTGCAGGTCGAGTGCGCCGTATTGCGACGGGTGCATCGCCATGGATTCCGTGAACAGGCCATCGCTGTCCTGGATCTCGCGGCCGCTCTTGCGCATCTGGCTGTAAAGCTCGTTGCGCAGGATCGTGAAGAGCCACGCCTTCATGTTGGTGCCCATCTCGAAGTGGTCCTGCTTGGCCCATGCCTTCATGATGGTGTCTTGTACGAGATCGTCCGCGCGGTCGTGGCGGCCGATCAGCGAGATTGCGAATGCGCGAAGGCTCGGCAGAGCTGCCAGGAGTTCGCGCTTGAAGCTTGGTTGCGCTTGTTCCATAGGCTCACCTTATTCCGCCATCTTGGCCGAAGCCATCATCTCGGCCTGGTCGAGCTTTTCGAGCAGATCGAGAAAACGGTCCGGGATCGCTTCGTCCTGGACGGCAGCGTAAAGCGACCGCAATTTGACGCCGATCTGGTTGTTGGGATCGAGTATGTCGCCCGCCCGCACATCCAGCCGTTGTTGATCTCTCTCTTCGTTCTGCTGTGTTGTCATTAACTCGTCACTTCTCGTCTGTTGTCTCTCTGTTGTGAGGGGCCGCCCGAGGTCTTGGTGCAGACACGGAAAGCACCGACCGTCCCGGGGACAGTTGATGCCGCAACGCTGCAGATGACATTCTTCAAACCGGCATGCCCTTATTCGTCGGCAAGGATAATGCGGGTGCCTGAAAAAAGTTCCGCACTGTCCGGAACTTTTTTAATAGTCTCACGTTTCTGACCCATTAGAGCCAGTTACCGGCCTATAGACGGGAGTTATTAATGACACTTTCAACTCGAATTGCGCCGCACCTTCCTTATCTGCGTCGCTATTCCCGCGCTCTCACCGGCACTCAGACATCTGGCGATGCATATGTTGCCGCGGTGCTTGAAGCGATCATCGCCGACATATCCATTTTCCCGGATACCGCTAACGACCGCGTCGCACTCTACAAACTGTTCACCGAACTTTTTGGTTCCACCGCAGTCCAGATTCCCGAGCCGGCCTCGCCTTATGCATGGGAACAGCGCGCGACAGTGAACCTCGCCAAGGTTTCGCCGGCGGCACGCCAGGCCTTCATCCTCGCATCGGTCGAGAACTTCCGCGTCGGCGAGATCGCCCTGATCCTCGACGTCGAGGAAAAGGAAGTCATGAGCCTGCTCGACACCGCCTCGCAGGAAATCTCCCGCCAAGTCGCGACCGACATCATGATCATCGAAGACGAACCGCTGATCGCCATGGATATCGAGCAGATGGTCGAAAGCCTTGGCCACAAGGTCACCGGCATCGCCCGCACCCACACGGAAGCCGTCGCGCTCTACAACAAGACCAAGCCGAGCATGGTTCTTGCCGACATCCAGCTTGCCGATGGCAGCTCGGGCATCGATGCGGTCAACGACATTCTGAAGACCTCAAGCGTACCGGTGATCTTCATCACCGCCTTCCCCGAACGTCTGCTGACCGGCGAACGTCCGGAACCGACGTTCCTTGTTACGAAGCCCTTCAATCCCGACATGGTCAAGGCATTGATCAGCCAGGCGCTGTTCTTCAATGAATCGACCAAGGTTGCCGCCTGAAAAGGGTTTTCCGGATAACGGAACAAAGCAAAAGCCGAAGCGTTCCAGCCTGACTGGCGCGCTTCGGGAGCTTTAACTGTTTCTGCAACGCTTGGTCATAAACTGACCGGCGGACGGACCGGCTGAATTGGCAACCTCTTTCCAGCTGCACCAGACGGATAAGGAAAAGCGGCTTGGTGACTACGATGAAACCATTAATCGGCAATGCCTCCCATATGGATGGCAAAGCCGTGATGATGGAACGGGCGCTTCGCAGTGCCGGAATTTCGATTCTCTTTCAGGACTCCCAGCTCGCAATCGCTTACGCCGAGAACCTGCCCGCTCATTTCCAGCATCTCTTCCGACCTGGCGCGACCGATGCCGACCTCTTCGGCCTGGCTTACGGCGAATATCTCCACGCCCTGAAGCTTAAGGTTCTCGAAGGCGGCGCGCCGACGACGGCCGAGGTCGAGGTCAATGTCGACGGCGAGATGCGCAGCTACGAGCTCAAGGTCCAGCGCGTCGCCGAAGGCGGCACTTACGGCATTCTCTCGGTCCTCTCCGAGGTCACCGAGACCCGTCACCGCGAAAAGGTGCTGAAGTCGCTGCTTCGCGAGCTCTCGCACCGCTCGAAAAACCTGCTCGCCATCATCCAGGGCATCGCCACGCAGACGGCGCGCAACACGCTGTCGCTCGATGGTTTCCTGGTGAAATTCCGCGGCCGCCTGCAGTCGCTCTCCAATTCGCAGGACCTGATCACCGATTCCAGCTGGCGCGGCGCCTACCTCTTCGAGCTCGCCGAAAAGCAGTTCGCCCCCTACTGGCCGGAGACCGCCGGCACCATGCCGATCTTCGGCATCAACGCCCATATGACACCCAATGCCGCCGTCCATCTCGGGCTGGCGCTGCACGAACTGATCGTCAACTCCGCCTCCTTCGGCGCCATTGCCGGCGGTGCGGCCTCGATCACGCTCAACTGCCGCGAAGCTGAACTCAACGGCAGGAAGGCGATCGAAGTGACCTGGGCGGAGGCCCTACCGAACAGGACGGAAGTTCACGAATTCAGCGAAAACAGCTTCGGCAAGACCGTGCTCGAGCGCGTCGTGCCCTCATCGATGAACGGCAAGGCAGTGCTCAAGCTGACACCCGGCCGCATCGAATATGCATTGCTGATTCCCGAGACCGAATTCGAAATCCTGAAGCGCGCCTGACCGGGAGCTCTACTCCCCAAGACGGCACTGGTGTGGACAAAATAAAACAGCCAGTGCGAGGGCGGCGCACTGGCTGTTTTCACTCACCGGGAGGGGACCGTGAGTAGATCCGGATGATGGGTTGGGGGCGCGCATGTTGGGTCGATGCGATCATCATCAGGATACCCCAATAACGGGCGCGTTAACCTTTGGTTCCACCCGTCCGGAAAAAAAGTGGACTTTTGTGAATCTTTTTTGTCGAGCCGGTGAAACCCCCGCGAAATCCCTGATGCCGCAGCCGAAATCCTGATGAGAATAGGTATGTAAAATCAGTGGCATAACCTCTATAAGCACTCAAAATTTTACCGTTTGATAAATTTTTGGACCTGAGTTACGCTTTCCCTCACTAGCCGTTTACCAATAATGAGGGAACTTCAATGGAACGACTGGAAACTGGGATTCATGCTGGCCGGCTTTCGCCCGCCGAGTATGACGACAACTTTTCCGATCTGCATCCGCGCCTCGACAAGCATGAGGCGCTGGTCGCTTCCGACCGCTGTTATTTCTGCTACGACGCGCCGTGCATGACGGCCTGTCCCACCTCCATCGACATTCCGCTGTTCATCCGCCAGATCTCGACCGGCAATCCGATCGGTTCGGCCAAGACGATCTTCGACCAGAATATCCTGGGCGGCATGTGCGCCCGCGTCTGTCCCACCGAAGAGCTCTGCGAACAGGCCTGCGTGCGCAACACGGCAGAGGAAAAGCCCGTGGAGATCGGCCGCCTGCAGCGCTATGCGACCGATGCCGCGATGAACGCAGGCAAGCAGTTCTATAGCCGCGCCGCTTCGACGGGCAAGAAGATCGCCGTCATCGGCGCCGGTCCTGCCGGGCTCGCCGCCGCCCACCGCCTGGCGGTCAAGGGCCATGACGTCGTCATCTACGACGCCAAGCCGAAATCCGGCGGCCTCAACGAATATGGCATCGCCACCTACAAGTCGGTCGATGACTTCGCCCAGAAGGAAGTCGATTACGTCCTGTCGATCGGCGGCATCGAGGTGAAGAACGGCCAGCTGCTCGGCCGCGATTTCTCGCTGTCGGACCTGCAGGCGCAATATGACGCGGTCTTCCTGGGCATCGGTCTTGCTGGTGTCAACGCCCTGAAGGTCGATGGCGAAAGCCTGCCCGGCGTCGAGGACGCCGTCGATTTCATCGCCAAACTGCGCCAGTCCGGCGACAAGGGTACGGTCGCGATCGGCCGCCGCGTCGTCGTTCTCGGCGGCGGCATGACGGCGATCGACGCTGCCGTCCAGGCCAAGCTGCTCGGCGCCGAAGAGGTGACGATCTGCTACCGCCGCGGCAAAGAGTATATGAACGCCTCCGAGTTCGAACAGGATCTCGCCGCTTCCAAGGGCGTCATCATCCGCCACTGGCTGGCGCCGAAATCGATCGTCGCCAAGAATGGCGCGGTCGCCGGCATCGAGGTCGAATATACCGCGCTCGCCGAAGGACGGCTGGTTACGACGGGAGAGACCGGCGTGATCGCCGCCGACCAGATCTTCAAGGCGATCGGCCAGACCTTCGAGGCCTCAGGCCTCGGCGCGCTGCGCACCGAAGCCGGCCGCATCGCCATCGATGGCGAAGGCCGCACCTCGATCGAGGGCGTCTGGGCGGGCGGAGACTGCGTGCTCGGCGGTGACGACCTCACCGTTTCGGCCGTCGCGCAAGGCCGCGACGCCGCCGAATCCATCAACCGCGTGCTTGCTGCAGGTTTGCAGCCGGCCGTTGCCGTCGCCTGAAGGGGAGCATGAACAATGGCTGATCTCCGCAATAATTTCGTCGGCATCAAATCCCCGAACCCGTTCTGGCTCGCCTCCGCGCCGCCGACCGACAAGGCCTATAACGTCGAGCGCGCCTTCAAGGCGGGCTGGGGCGGCGTGGTCTGGAAGACGCTCGGCGAGGAAGGCCCGCCCGTCGTCAACGTCAACGGCCCGCGCTACGGCGCGATCTGGGGCGCCGACCGCCGCCTGCTCGGTCTTAACAACATCGAGCTGATCACCGACCGCGACCTGCAGACCAACCTGCGGGAAATGAAGCAGGTGAAGATGAACTGGCCGGACCGCGCCCTGATCGCCTCGATCATGGTGCCCTGCGAGGAGGAGAGCTGGAAGGCGATCCTGCCGCTGGTGGAAGAAACCGGCGCCGACGGCATCGAACTGAACTTCGGCTGTCCGCACGGCATGTCCGAGCGCGGCATGGGTGCCGCGGTCGGTCAGGTGCCGGAATATATCGAGATGGTCGTGCGCTGGTGCAAGCAGTACACGCGCATGCCCGTCATCACCAAGCTGACGCCTAATATCACCGACATCCGCCGCCCTGCCCGCGCCGCCAAGCAAGGCGGCACGGACGCGGTGTCGCTGATCAACACGATCAACTCGATCACCTCGGTCAATCTCGACACCTTCTCGCCGGAGCCCTCGATTGACGGGCGCGGCAGCCACGGCGGCTATTGCGGCCCGGCCGTCAAGCCGATCGCCCTCAACATGGTGGCCGAGATCGCCCGCGACCCTGAGACGTCGGGCCTGCCAATCTCCGGCATCGGCGGCGTCACGACATGGCGCGATGCGGCCGAGTTCCTGGTGCTTGGCGCCGGCAACGTGCAGGTCTGCACCGCGGCGATGACCTACGGCTTCAAGATCGTCGACGAGATGATCTCCGGTCTCGCGGCCTGGATGGACGAAAAGGGCCACCGCACCCTCGACGACATCACCGGCCGCGCCGTGCCGAATGTCTCCGACTGGCAGTATCTGAACCTCAACTATATCGCCAAGGCCAAGATCGACCAGGACGCCTGCATCAAGTGCGGCCGCTGTCATATCGCCTGCGAGGACACCTCGCACCAGGCGATCACCAACTTCGTCGACGGCGTCCGCCATTTCGAAGTCATGGAAGACGAGTGCGTCGGCTGCAACCTCTGCGTCAACGTCTGCCCGGTCGAGAACTGCATCACCATGGAAGGCCTGCCGGCAGGCGCGCTGGACGAACGCACCGGCAAGGTCGTCGAAAGCACCTACGCCAACTGGACGACCCATCCGAACAACCCGATGGCGCGACAGGCCGCGGAGTAATAGCTTAGCAAAGCCGCGGCGGATTTCCCGCCACGGCTTTGCCTACCGGCATATCGGTGCTAAGGATGTGCCGCTGCACTATCGCAGCGTCCCACCAAGAGGAGGCAGCCATGGCTCGCAAACACCTCACCGGCCTCAGCTTTTGAGGTCACGTCCAAGCGACGTAAATCCTACCCCTCCGAAACCTGCGTCAAAACTGGGCGTCAGTTCATCCACGGCGATATCGAACTGATCGAGAAGCTCGGCCGCAACGACCCCTGCCCCTGTGGTTCGCGGAGGCGGTTTCAAGAACTGTTGCCTGCAATCTGGCCACTATGACGGCATCCACCGCGACCACTACTTTTAGGGAGCGGGAGTGACGTGGCGAACTTATTTCGCTCTTCCAAGCCGTCTCGCGTTGAGCAACACCTTACGCGGGACGGATCAGACTATCACTAGGAGAGGCCAATGACGGAAGCACTTGGCATTCGCATGAAGAGCCCCGCGCATCCCGGGGACTTTCTCAAACACGAAGTTCTGGAGGAACTGGACCTCTCGGTGACCGATGCGGCGCGCGCCCTTGGCGTCACCCGGCCTGCCCTGTCCACCCTGCTCAATGAACGCGCGTCGCTCTCCCCCGAGATGGCGTTGCGGTTCGAGAAGGCATTCGGCATCTCGATGGATACGCTGATGCGGATGCAGAACAGCTTCGATATCGCCCAAGCACGGCGCCGCGAGCAGGATATCGACGTCCTGCCCTACCGTACCAGGGCCTAAGCCACTCCCGCAAACGTCTTCCGATACGCCCCCGGGCTCGTCCCCAGCCGCTTGCGGAAATGGTGCCGCATCGTCGCGACCGTCCCGAATCCGCTCGCCGCAGCAATATCATCCAGCGATGCCGCGCCCTGCTTTTCCAGCAGTTCCCGCGCATGGCGCAGCCGCTCCTTCAACAGCCATTCGCCGACGCTGAGGCCGGTCGTCTTCTCGAAACGCCGCTGGAAGGTGCGCTGGCTCATGCCGGCTTTATCAGCGAGGAGACCGATCGGCTGCTCCTCGTCGAGGCGCTCGCGCATCCAGTCTATCAGCGGTCCGAGACGGATGCCTTCGCGCGCTTGGGGCACCGGTGCGTGGATGAACTGCGCCTGGCCGCCCTCGCGATGCGGCGGCAGGACAAGGCGGCGGGCAACGCTGTTGGCGGCGTCAGCGCCGAAATCGCCGCGCACCACATGCAGGCAGAGATCGATACCGGCGGCACTGCCCGCCGCCGTGAGGATGCTGCCCTCATCCATGTAGAGAACCCCGGCGTCGAAGGCGATGTCGGGATAGCGTGCGGCAATCGCGCCGACATAGCGCCAGTGCGTCGTCGCCCGGCGGCCGGAAAGCAGGCCCGAAGCGGCGAGCACGGCGACGCCCGAGCAGAGCGACATGATGCGTGCGCCCCGCCGATGGGCGGCGCGAAGGGCAGCGGTGAGATCATCAGGCACCGGCGCATCGATCGACCGCCAGCCGGGCACGACGATCAGGTCGGCCCTCTCCAGCACCTCGAGCCCGTGATCGGCCGCAACCGTCAGCCCGCCCGCCGCGCGCAGCGGCCCGGGCTCGATGCCGCAGACCGAATAGCGGTACCAGCCCTCGCCCATCTCGGGGCGGGGCAAGCCGAAGACTTCGTAGGCGATGCCGAATTCGAAGGTGCAGAGCCCGTCATAGGCAAGCACCGCCACTTCCGGTCCGGCAGGATTTGGCATGATCTTTACGCTCATCGTCATTCTGGCCAATTTCGCCAAGCCATAGCATCGGCGATAACGGGCCGCAACCCGAACGAAAGGAACCGCCCATGCCAAGCTTCGTCAGCGAAACCCCGGCCGCCGCTCCGGAAGCCACCGCCGCCTTTTACGCCCGCAAGCTCGCCTTCGAGACCGACTGCTGGGACGTCAACGCATCGCTTGCCGCGGGCAAGGCCGATTTCGTGCTGCTCGACGTCCGCTCGCCCGCGATGTTCGCGGCCTCCCACATCCCCGGCGCCATCAACCTGCCGCACGGCAAGATGACCGCCCATCGCATGGCCGAATGGCCCGAAGACACGCTCTTCGTCGTCTATTGCGCCGGGCCGCATTGCAACGGCACCGACAAGGCAGCCCTTCGCCTCGCCCGCCTCGGCAAGCAGGTGAAGGTGATGATCGGCGGCATGACCGGCTGGGCCGACGAAGGCTTCAGCTTCCAGAGTGAAGCCGCTGCGGCATGATGGCGGGCCGCTCCCGTATCTGCATGCGGGACGGCAAGGACGAATGAGAAAGGCCCGCGGGACTACCCACGGGCCTAATGCTATGCAGATGTTGAGCCGACAGCGTCAGTTCTGCGGGGCAGCGTCGGTGGGCGCGTAGGTGCCGTCTTCGTCCTGCTTCAAGAGCACGGCCTTGTCGGCATCTTCTTCCTTCTCGTCGACCATGCCGGCCTGCTTCTTCAGCGCTTCGGTGACCTTGTCGTCCTGTTCGGGATCGCGCGCGCTGTTGATCACGTCTTCCAGGGAGACGCCGAGCTTATCGAGGCCGAGATCCTTTTCGATCTTGGCGACAACCTGTTCCCAGCCCTTATGCGCCTTGATGTTGGTGACGACCTTCTTCATCGCCGCGACGAAATCGTCGGTCGAGGCGTAGTCGTCCTTCTTGACGCCGAGTTCCTCGCCGGTGCGCTCGATCAGATCGAGCTTCATCTGCGTGATGGAGCGATTGTTGACGCTGAACAGGGCGTCGGAAATCTTCGATTCTGCCTGCGTCGGCTGGGTGCTGACGCCGACCGTCTGCTTTGAAGGCTGGCCATTGGCTGTCGCCACGAGGTCCGGAGCGGCAGCCGTGGTCTTGTCTGTTGCGGCCGACGACTGGGCCTGAAGAATGAGAAGAGCGGAATTAGGACTGGAAGAAATTGATGTCATTAGTGACCCCCAAGCACACTGTTTCACCGTTCATGGCGGCAGTGGCGTAAGCTGATCGGGCAATCATGCCGTGATAAAAATCAATTGAGACACGTTCTGGATAGACGCGATTTATTGATAGAACATTTATGTGTGATTGCAACATCATGGTCGCTTGCCTGCAGGAGTAGCAAGCCCGCAAGGTAGTGAAAGGCTCCCGCTGATCCGCGGGAGCCGATGTTTCAGAAGGTGACCACGATCTTGCCGAAGGGGCCGCGGTCGAGATGCGCCAGCGCTTCCGGCAGGTCCTCGAAGGCATAGGCCTTGTCGATCACCGGCTTGATGCCCGATATATCGACCGCCCGCACCAGATCCTCCAGCGCCCGGCGATGGCCGACGCTGATGCCCTGTACGGTCGGCGACTTCAAAAGCAGCGGCGCAACCGGCCCGGAGATCTCGAAGCCCTCGAGCACGCCGATGACATGGATATGCCCGCCGACCGCCACGGCCTTCAGCGCCTCGCCGAAATTCGCCCCGCCGGCGATTTCGAGAATCTGGTCGGCGCCGTAGTCGCCGGTCAGGCCATAGAGCGTCTCCACCCAGTTTTCCCGGCCGAGGCCGTGATCGGCGCCGATGGCGCGGGCGCGCTCCAGCTTGTCCGTGCTGCCCGAGGTGACGAAGACCTCGGCGCCATGCGCCTTTGCGATCTGCACGCCGAACAGCGCCACACCGCCCGTCCCCTGGATCAGCACCTTCTGCCCGGCCTTCAGCTTGCCGCGCTCGACCAGCGCGAACCAGGCCGTCAGACCGGCGCAGGGCAAGGTGCTGGCTTCGGCCGCATCGAGCGTATCCGGCGCCTTGGCGAACCAGTCCTCTGAGAACGTGAGATAATCCGAGAGCACGCCGGGATAGATGCCGCCGAGCGTGCGGTAGGGCGGATTGCGCGCATCGCCAAGGTTCTTGCCGTCGATCCAGCCGGGAGAGAAGGTCGAGATCACCCGGTCGCCCGGCTTGAAGCGCGTCACACCGGGGCCGACCGCCTCGACGATACCGGCCATGTCGGAGGCCGGAACGAAGGGAAACTGCAGCGGCAGGCCCATGCCGGTTTCCAGCACCAGCTTGTCGCGATAGTTCAGCGATACCGCTTCCGTGCGTACCAGAACCTGATTGTGCCCAGGGTCCTCCGTCCGCGCCTCCGATATCTTCAGGTTCTTCGGGCCGATCCCGTCGATCGTCCACTGCCTTGCCTTGGTCATCGCATATGCTCCTTTGCCTGTTCAGCGAATGGAGCCATGCTATCGTTGAAATTGGCGCCGCAGTTGCGATATAAATTCCCAAGATCGGTTCCACAGAGGATACAATCATGGAGAAGCTCGGCGGCATCTCCGTCTTCGTCGAAGTCGTGGAAGCCGGCGGCTTCTCGGCCGCGGCAAGCGGGCTCAACCTGACGCGCTCGGCCGTCGGCAAGACCATCGCCCGGCTGGAGGAACGCCTCGGCGTGCGCCTCTTCCACCGCACCACCCGGGCGCAAAGCCTGACCGACGAGGGCCAGTTCTTCTACGAACGCTGCCTGAAGGCGCTGGAGGAAATCCGGATCGGCGAAGCCTTGCTCGAGGCCGGCAAGCGCACGGTGCGCGGCAAGCTGCGCGTCTCCATGCCGGTGATCTTCGGACGCCAATGCATCGCCCCGATTCTCGTCTCGCTGCTCGACGAACATCCGGAGCTGGAGCTCGACCTCTCCTTCAACGACCGCATCGTCGATCTGCTCGACGACGGCTACGATCTGGCGATCCGCAACGGACCGCTGAAGGACGACGAGAACATGATGGCGCGGCTGATCGCCCACCAGCGGCTGACGGTCTGCGCCTCCCCCTCCTATCTCGAAAAACACGGCACGCCGAAAACGCTGGATGATCTCGCCCGCCACACCGGCATCATCTACGGCAAGCAGGACAGCCACCGCACCTGGGTCTTCCCGACCGATGACGATCCCTGGCGGCGGGTACAGCCGCAGTCCCGGCTCCGCATGGATGATCTCGCCACCATCTGCGATCTCGCCGTCGAAGGCGCCGGCCTCGTCTGGCTGCCCTGTTGGATGGTGCGCGAGCATGTGGCAGCCGGCCGCCTGGTCCGCGTCCTCACCGATGTCCGCCCGGTCGTCTTCCAGTCCCATGCCGTCTGGCCGCGCTCGCCGGTCATGCTGCCGAAGGTACGCCTGGCGATCGACACGCTGGTCGAGCGCCTGCCGCGGCTGATGGAGTGAAACCGCGAAATTTACCAAGCCACCGAAGTCCCTGAATTTTTTATCCTATTCACTGGAAATCATGAAAGCCTGCCGTATATCGCTTGAAAGCCGGGCTGCAATGATGCGGCATGCCGGATTATGATCGAACGGAACAGCAGTCATCATGTCACTTCGAAACGCGCTGCGCGTGGGCACCAGCGATTGCCACGCTGACGTCGATGCTCTCTTTGGCCGGTTCGATCTTGGGCGCGAAGCCGATTACCGGGCTTTCCTGTCGGCCCATGCGCGCGCCGTTCCCGCCGTCGAAATCGCCCTTGAGAATTCCGGCATCGAACGGCTGATCCCCGACTGGAAGGAGCGCCGCCGCCGCGATCTGCTGGTGGACGATCTCGCCGCCATGAACGCACCGCTTCCCCCCTCGCTCGCGGCACCCGATACGCCAGATGACGCAGCTCTTCTCGGTGCCGTCTATGTGCTCGAAGGCTCCAAGCTCGGCGGCGCCATGCTGGCCAAAGCCGTCGGCGACGGCCTGCCCGCCGCCTATCTCAGCCCCTTCGGCCCGAAGGGCGGCATGAAGGTCTTCATGGATATGCTGGATGCGTCAGGCGCCGATGAGGCAACGGCCGTCGAAGCCGCCCGCGCCATCTTCGCCCTGTTCCACAAGGCGGCCGCGATGGAACTGGAGATGGCCGCCTCGTGAGCGAAACCTTCGACCGCGTCGACCTCACCAATTGCGACAGAGAACCGATCCACCGCCTCGGCGCCATCCAGCCGTTCGGTTTCCTGCTTGTCTCCTCGCCCGACTGGCTGATTTCCCGCGCCTCCGAAAATCTCGAGCAGTTCCTCGGCGTCAGCCACAGGGATGTGCTGGGTCACCCGCTGTCCCAGGTGATCATGTCGCAGACGCTGCACACGCTGCGCAACCGCCTCGCGGTCATCCGCGGACCAGATATCGTCGAGCGCCTGTTCGGCATCCAGTTTTCCGAAAGCGGCCCGCTCTTCGACGTGGCGCTGCATATCAGCGACGGCCAGGTGGTGATCGAGGCCGAGCCCTCGCAGGATGGCAGCCAGGGCGGCACGACATTGTCGATCCGCAGCATGATGGCCCGTCTCGACCAGGCCGAGACGATGGAGGCCTTCTTCCGCGAAGGCGCCCGCCAGGCCCGGGCGCTCACCGGCTTCGACCGCGTCATGGTGTATCGCTTCGACGAGAAGGGCTCCGGCGAGGTTGTCGCGGAAGCCGCGCGGCCCGGCATCGGCTCTTTCCTCGGCCTGCATTACCCGGCCTCGGATATTCCGGTTCAGGCCCGTGCGCTTTATGTGCGCAATCTCTTCCGTATCATCGCCGATATCGATGCCACGCCGGTTCCGATCCATCCTGACGTCGACGAACACGGCCGCCCGCTCGATCTTTCCATGTCGATCCTGCGTTCGGTCTCGCCGATCCATATCGAATACCTGAAGAACATGGGCGTCGGCGCCTCGCTGTCGATCTCGATCATTGTCGATGGCAAGCTCTGGGGCCTCTTTGCCTGCCACCATTATTCCGCCCGCCTGCCCTCCTTCGAGCGCCGCTCGACATCGGAACTCTTCGGCCAGATGTTCGCCTCGCGTCTCGAAAGCCGCGAGCGGCGCCTGGCGCTGGAATTCGAGACCAAGGCCCGGCGCATCGCCGACCGGTTGCTGACCTCTGTTGCCGACAATGCCAGCCTGCTCGACGATCCGACCTGGCTGATCGATGCGCTCTCCGACGCCATCCCCGCCGACGGCATCGGTGTGTGGATCAACGGCCGCTCGGCGCTGACGGGCCTTGCGCCCTCGCAGGAGCAGTTTGCGGGGCTGGTCAGGGTCCTGAACCGCACCTCTTCCGGCCGCGTCTTCACCACTGATCATCTCGAGGAATTCTTCCCGGATTCCGGCATCGACGGCACCGTCGCCGGGCTGATGGCGATCCCGATCTCGCGCTCGCCGCGCGATTACGTC
Source organism: Rhizobium sp. 21-4511-3d (assembly GCF_053522545.1). Classification (NCBI taxonomy): domain Bacteria; kingdom Pseudomonadati; phylum Pseudomonadota; class Alphaproteobacteria; order Hyphomicrobiales; family Rhizobiaceae; genus Rhizobium; species Rhizobium sp. 21-4511-3d. Next base: position 23,162 of record NZ_JBNWCF010000017.1, read on the forward strand.
ATCCTGTTCCGCCAGGAGATTGTCCGCACCGTCCGCTGGGCCGGCGATCCGCACAAGCCGGTCGAATATGGCCCGAACGGCCCACGGCTGACACCGCGCAAGAGCTTCGAGAGCTGGTCGGAGCTCGTTCGCGGCCGCTCGCAACCGTTCACGGCAGCCGAAAAGCGGGTGGCCGATACGATCCGCGTGACGCTGATCGAGGTGATCCTGCGTTTGGCCGATGAGGCGAGCGCCGTGCGCCAGCAGGCAAACGAGCGCCAGGAAATCCTGATCGCCGAGCTCAACCACCGCGTCCGCAACATCCTCAGCCTGATCAGCGGCCTGATCCGCCAGTCGCGCACCGGCGATGGCGATATCGGCGAGTTCGTCGGCCAGCTGGAAGGCCGCGTCCAGGCACTGTCGCGCGCCCATGACCAGATCACCCGGGATCATTGGGCACCGGCATCGCTGCGTTCGCTGCTGCAGGCGGAAGCCGCCGCCTATCTCGGCAAGAATGCCGCCCGCGTCATCATGCGCGGCGACGAAGTGTTGCTCGGGCCGCAAGCCTTCTCGACCGCCGCCCTCGTCTTCCACGAACTGGTCACCAACAGCGCCAAATATGGCAGCCTCTGCGACAGCGGCACCGTTGCCGTCTCCTGGAAGAAGGATGCCAAGGGCAATCTGCTGATCGAATGGCGCGAGGCCGACGGCCCCGCCGTCAAGGCGCCGAAACGCCAGGGCTTCGGCACGACCATCATCCGCCACTCGATCCCCTACGATCTCGGCGGCAAGGCGGAAGTCCGATACGCGCCGTCCGGCCTGGAGGCCGATTTCACCATTCCGGCGAAATACGTGACCTTCGCCCAGGGGCCGGTCTCGATCCTGCCGGAGACCCGCGAGGAACCGGTTGCGCGTGCCGCAACGGCGATCTCCGAAAAGCCGCTGCAGGGCTGCAGCATCCTGCTCGTCGAGGACAACCTGATCATCGCCATGGACGGCGAGGACATCTTCCTGCAGCTCGGGGCAAAGGACGTGGCGCTGGCGCCAAGCGTTGCCCAGGCGCTCGATATCGTCGCCACCAGGCATTTCGACCTGGCAGTTCTCGACGTCAATCTTGGGGAAGAGACCAGTTTCCCGGTTGCCGAGAAGCTGGTGAAGGCAGGAACGCCGCTCGTCTTTGCAACGGGTTACGGCGAGGCCGTGACTCGAAACTTCAATGGCGCCAATATCCTGCAGAAGCCCTATACGATCGAAAGCGTCGCAGCCGCCCTCGACAAGATGATGCCGCTGAAGAAGGCCTGAACCGTCAGGCGGGCTGCACCATCAGCCCGCCGACGAAGAGCTGTTCGAGAAAGCGGGCGGCATCTTCGAAACGTCCCGTGCCGGAATGCTCCTGGCCGAGAACGGCCCTGACCTGCACATCGAAGTCGGCATAATGCTGGGTGGTCGACCAGATCGAGAAGATCAGATGATAGGGATCGCATTTGGCGATCTTGCCAGCCTTGGCCCAGGTGCGGATCACCTCGGCCTTCTCGTCGACTAGGCTCTTCAGCGGCCCCTTCAGCTCGTCCTCGATATGCGGCGCGCCCTGCAGCACCTCGTTGGCGAAGAGGCGGCTCTCGCGCGGAAAATCGCGCGCCATCTCGAGCTTGCGGCGAATATAGCTGCGGATCTCCGATTCCGGATTACCTTCGGCATTGAAGGCGCGCAACGGCTCCAGCCAGGTGTAGAGCACCCGGTCGATCAGCGCCCGGTGCATCGCTTCCTTGGTACGGAAATAATAGAGGAGATTGGGCTTCGACATGCCGGCAGCGGCAGCGATCTGGTCGATCGTGGAACCACGGAAGCCGCTGACCGAAAACACGTCGAGCGCCGCTTCGAGAATCTGCTCTTCCTTCTCTTCCTGGATGCGCGTCCGGCGCTGCGTCCTGGCTGCTCTCGGAATGGCCATATGGCTGTCGTTTCCCTCACAAATTCAACTGCTTCAATCAAGTTTTCGGAAGCAGTTCCCCGCCTGCAATTTTGTCGGCATTTTTGCTGTTTTACGTCTTGAGCCCGGCGACGGAAGCTGTAATGTTTACCAATCGGTCAAATTATCCGTCAGATGCAAAATAAAGGCAACGGCGGATTTTCCAGCGCAAAGAAAACAAATAATCGCGCCGGGAATTGACCAAGGGAACAGACCGGACATGCTGATGGCATGACTGATGAAAACAGGCGAGGACTTTCAGATATGGTGGCAGCACCAGGCGAAAACATGCGCGTCAACGGGGACCGTCTGTGGGACAGTCTCATGGACATGGCGAAGATCGGCCCCGGCATTGCGGGCGGCAACAACCGCCAGACGCTGACCGACGCCGATGGCGAGGGCCGCAGCCTCTTCAAGACATGGTGCGATGCCGCGGGCATGACCATGGGCGTCGACAAGATGGGCACGATGTTCGCGACCCGCCCCGGCACCGATCCCGATGCCCTGCCGGTCTATGTCGGCAGCCACCTCGACACCCAGCCGACCGGCGGCAAGTATGACGGCGTGCTCGGCGTGCTCGCCGCCCTCGAGGTCGTGCGCACGATGAACGACCTCGGCATCAAGACCAAGCACCCCATCGTCGTCACCAACTGGGCCAATGAGGAAGGCGCGCGCTTCGCGCCCGCCATGCTGGCATCGGGCGTTTTCGCCGGCGTTCACAGCATGGATTATGCTTATGGCCGCAAGGACCCCGAGGGCAAGACTTACGGCGATGAGCTGAAGCGCATCGGCTGGCTCGGGGACGAGGAAGTCGGCGCCCGCAAGATGCACGCCTATTTCGAATATCACATCGAACAGGGCCCGATCCTCGAAGCCGAAAACAAGCAGATCGGCGTCGTGACGCACTGTCAGGGCCTGTGGTGGCTGGAATTCACCCTTACCGGCCGCGAAGCCCATACCGGCTCGACGCCGATGGCGATGCGCGTCAATGCCGGTCTTGCGATGTCGCGCATCCTGGAAATGGTCCAGGGTGTCGCCATGAGCGAACAGCCCGGCGCCGTCGGCGGTGTCGGCCAGGTGTTCTTCTCGCCGAACTCCCGCAACGTCCTGCCCGGCAAGGTCGTCTTCACCGTCGACATCCGCACGCCCTCCCAGGAAAAGCTCGACCGCATGCGCGCCAGGATCGAGGCCGAAGCGGCAAAGATCTGCGAAGCGCTCCGCGTCGGCTGCTCCGTCGAGGCCGTCGGCCATTTCGACCCCGTCACCTTCGACCCGGTCCTCGTCGGCCGCGTCCGCGACGCCGCCGAAAAGCTCGGCTACTCCCACATGAACATCATTTCCGGCGCCGGCCACGACGCCTGCTGGGCCGCCAAGGTGGCGCCCTCCACCATGGTCATGTGCCCCTGCGTCGGCGGCCTCAGCCACAACGAGGCCGAAGAGATTTCCAAGGAGTGGGCAACCGCGGGCGCGGACGTGCTGTTCCATGCGGTGGTGGAGACGGCGGAGATTGTGGTGTGATGACTGTGGTGCCCGGAGCCCCCTCATCCGACCCTTCGGGCCACCTTCTCCCCGCTGGGGAGAAGGGACGTGCGGATGATGCGTCAACTTCCCCCTTCTCCCCTCGGGGAGAAGGTGCCCGAAGGGCGGATGAGGGGGCTCCGGGCACCACAGTCATCAAGCCGGACATCCGCAAGCATCGCCCCGGCAAAACCACCCAAGCCCGCAACCTCCGCCACAACGAAACCGAAGAGGAATACCACCTCTGGAGCGACCTGCGCTCGCGCCGCCTCAATGGCTACAAGTTCGCCCGCCAGGTCCCCCTCGGCCCCTACATCGTCGACTTCCTCTGTCGCGAACATCGCCTGATCGTCGAAGTCGATGGTTTCCAGCACGCCGACAGCGCCTACGACAGCAAGCGCACCGACTGGCTGAATACCCAGGGCTACGCCGTCCTGCGCTTCTGGAACCAGGATATTTCACGCGAGCGCCGCTCCGTCCTCGAAACGATCCTCGCCGCGCTAAGCCGCCGGCTCGAAGCCGATCCTCAGTCAAACTTCTACTCGCCTGCCAAATCAGCAGAAAAGAATAGGGAACGATCATGAGCACAGTCATCAAGGGTGGAACCATCGTCACGGCTGACCTGACCTATAAGGCGGACGTTAAGATCGAGGGTGGCAAGATCGTCGAGATCGGGCCGAACCTGTCTGGCAACGAAGTGCTGGACGCCTCCGGCTGCTACGTCATGCCCGGCGGTATCGATCCGCATGTGCATCTCGAAATGCCCTTCATGGGCACCTATTCCTCCGATGACTTCGAAAGCGGCACGCGCGCCGCTCTCGCCGGCGGCACGACCATGGTCGTCGATTTCTGCCTGCCCGATCCCGGCCAGTCGCTGCTCGATGCGCTGAAGCGCTGGGACAACAAGTCGACCCGCGCCAATTGCGACTACTCCTTCCACATGTCCGTCACCTGGTGGGGCGAGCAGGTCTTCAACGACATGAAAACCATCGTGCAGGAAAAGGGTATCAACACCTTCAAGCATTTCATGGCCTACAAGGGCGCGCTGATGGTGAACGACGACGAGATGTTCGCCTCGTTCCAACGCTGCGCCGAACTCGGCGCGCTCCCCCTCGTCCATGCCGAAAACGGCGATGTCGTCGCCGCCATGCAGCAGAAGCTGATGGATGAAGGCAATGATGGACCCGAGGGACATGCCTATTCCCGCCCCGCCTCCGTCGAAGGCGAAGCGACCAACCGCGCCATCATCATCGCCGACATGGCGGGCGTGCCGCTCTATGTCGTCCACACCTCATGCGAACAGGCCCATGAAGCGATCCGCCGCGCCCGCCAGAACGGCATGCGTGTCTATGGCGAGCCGCTGATCCAGCACCTGACGCTCGACGAGACCGAATATTTCAACCGCGACTGGGACCACTCCGCCCGCCGCGTCATGTCTCCGCCCTTCCGCAACAAGCAGCATCAGGACTCACTCTGGGCTGGCCTTTCCGCCGGTTCGCTGCAAGTCGTCGCAACCGACCACTGCGCCTTCACCACCGACCAGAAGCGCACCGGCCTCGGCGACTTCCGTAAGATCCCGAACGGCACCGGCGGCCTCGAAGACCGCATGCCGATGCTCTGGACCTATGGCGTCGCTACCGGCCGCATCACCATGAACGAGTTCGTGGCGGTCACCTCCACCAACATCGCCAAGATCCTCAACGTCTATCCGAAGAAGGGCGCCATCCTCGTCGGCGCCGATGCCGATATCGTCGTCTGGGACCCGAAGCGCTCCAAGACCATCTCGGCCAGGAGCCAGCAGTCGGCGATCGATTACAACGTCTTCGAAGGCAAGGAAGTCACCGGCCTGCCGCGCTATACGCTGACCCGCGGCGTCGTCGCCATCGAGGAGTCGACCATCAAGACGCAGGAGGGCCACGGCCAGTTCGTCAAGCGCGAACCCTTCCAGGCCGTCAACAAGGCGCTCTCCACCTGGAAGGAGCTCACCGCTCCCCGCAAGGTGGAACGCACCGGCATCCCGGCGAGCGGGGTGTGACATCGATGCGCGGCCAAGTCATTCTGACGATTGTCTACCTGGCCGCGCTCTCCTCCGCGGCCTACGCCGATACGCTGCCGATCAAGGGCAGCTACGGCAACAAGGATGGCTGCGCCTATGCCAAGTCGGGCGAAAGCACCGGCTCCGACAATTTCTTCCTGCTGACCTCCGAGGCGATCACCACGGCCGCCTCCTATTGCGAGATCAAGAAGCTCGTGAAGACCGAGGGCAAGAATTTCACCGCCACGGTCTCCTGCCAGGCCGAGGGCGAGGAAGGCGAGAGCGAGGATACGGCGAAGATCACCTCCGGCCCCAAGGGCTATACGATCGGCCTCGCCTCGGATGCCGGCATCAAATGGGGGCCGTTGCCGCTATGCAAGTAGGCTCAATCCGGCACGATCCTGTCGAGCTCCGGCAGCAGCACGACGCTCTCCTGCTCGTTGGGATCTGTCCGCGCGATGATCGCGGTGCAGGGCGTGCTGCTGAGATTGGCGGGCAGATGCGGAACGCCGGCCGGAATGTAGAAGAGCTCGCCGGCATGGACGACGACATGATGCTCCAGCTCGTCGCCATACCAGGTATGGGCCTCGCCGGAGAGCATGTAGATCGCCGTTTCATGCGCCTCGTGCAGATGCGCCTTGGCGCGCACGCCGGGCGGAATGGTCAGAAGATGCATGCAGATGCCCTTCGCGCCGACCGTCTCCGCGGCAATGCCCTCGAAATAGCTGAGCCCCTGCTTGCCGTCATAGGCGTGGCTGGGACGAACAATGTGGCAGGTGGGCTTTGACTTCGCGTCCATTCTCATCCTCCATGGACTTTGCCGCGGTCTTCGCAACCGGGCAGCATCATAACATGCAAACCGCGCCGCTGCGGGGAAAACAGGACTGGTAACCTATCGATGCAAGCAGCCTCCGTCGTATCCGCCAAGGATCTCTGTCTCACCTTCCAGACGAATGACGGGCCGGTGCATGCGCTGAGCAATGTCAATCTCGATGTCAACAAGGGCGATTTCGTCTCCTTCATCGGCCCCTCCGGCTGCGGCAAGACGACGTTCCTGCGCGTCATCGCCGACCTGGAGAAGACCACCTCGGGCGAGATAAGCGTCAACGGCATGACGCCGGAAGAGGCCCGCAAGGCGCGCGCCTATGGCTATGTCTTCCAGGCCGCCGCCCTCTATCCCTGGCGCACCATCGAGAAGAACATCGCCCTTCCCCTTGAAATCATGGGCTATTCCAAGGCCGAGCAGAAGAAGCGCATCTCCGAGGCGCTCGAACTCGTCGAGCTCGCCGGCTTCGACAAGAAATTCCCCTGGCAGCTCTCGGGCGGCATGCAGCAGCGCGCCTCGATCGCCCGCGCGCTCGCCTTCGACGCCGATCTGCTCCTGATGGACGAACCCTTCGGCGCCCTTGACGAAATCGTCCGCGACCACCTGAATGCCGCGCTCCTGAAGCTCTGGTCGCGTACCAACAAGACGATCTGCTTCGTCACCCACTCGATCCCCGAGGCCGTCTACCTCTCCACCAAGATCGTCGTCATGTCCCCCCGCCCCGGCCGCGTCACCGATATCATCGACTCGACCCTGCCGAAGGAACGCCCGCTCGATATCCGCGAGACCCCGGAGTTCCTGGAGATCGCCCATCGGGTGCGCGATGGCTTGAGAGCGGGGCATAGTTATGAGTGAGCTGATGTTTCAGTCCGCGGCTGCCCCCCTCTGCCCTGCCGGGCATCTCCCCCACAAGGGGGGAGATCGACTCGTGGCGAGCGGGTGCGCCCAGCTAATCTCCCCACCTGTGGGGGAGATGTCCGGCAGGACAGAGGGGGGTAACCCCACCCTCCCAACAGACCGGGAGGCCGCATGAAACCCGACACCCTCAAGGACAAGATCGGCCCCGTCCTCACCATTCTCGCCGCCCTCGTCGTCATCTGGTATATCGCCGCCGTCTTCATGAACGCGCCGTTCCAGCGCGATATGGACACGCGCAACAACATCACGCCGACGACCTCCGAGTTCATCTCCGCCACGCTCTCCCAGCCGAAGCCGATCCTGCCGGCGCCGCATCAGGTGGCGCAGAATGTCTTCGAGAACACGTTCCTCAGGAAGCTCTCGAGCAACCGCAGCCTCGTCTATCATGCCGGCGTCACGCTCTCCTCCACGGTGCTCGGCTTTGCGCTCGGCACCGTGCTCGGCATCCTGATCGCCGTCGGCATCGTCCATATCAAGGCGCTCGACCGCAGCCTGATGCCATGGATCATCGCCTCGCAGACCGTGCCGATCCTGGCGATCGCGCCGATGGTCATCGTCGTCCTCGGCTCAATCAACATCACCGGGCTGATCCCCAAGGCGCTGATCTCCACCTACCTCTCCTTCTTCCCCGTCGCCGTCGGCATGGTAAAGGGGCTGCGCTCGCCCGAGGTCATGTATCTCGACCTGATGCGCACTTATAATGCCAGCGCTGCGCAAACCTTCTGGAAGCTGCGCGTTCCCGCCTCCGTCCCCTTCCTCTTCACCTCGATGAAGGTGGCGATAGCCGCGAGCCTCGTCGGCGCCATCGTCGGCGAGCTGCCGACCGGTGCCGTCGCGGGTATCGGCTCGAAACTCTTGGCCGGGTCTTACTACAGCCAGACCATCGATATTTGGGCCGCGCTCGTCGCCGGGTCGGTGCTGGCCGCGATGCTGGTGGCGATCGTCGGCCTCGTCGCCAAGATCGTCGATCGCGCCATGGGCGGGAGGCCGGCATGAAATATCTGACCTTCTCCTGGCAAAGCGCGCTGGCGCTGATCCTCTGTGTGGTGGCGCTCTTCTCGCTGCCGCTGCTGACGGAAGCCGCCCCCGCCCCCTTCAGCAGCCAGACGACAACGCTCGTCATCCTGCTGGTCGCCGCCGCCGCGATCCTGTCGCTGACGGCGCTGCCGTTGCTCTATTCGGCAACGGTGCTGCTGCTTGCCTCCTTCGATGCCGCCTGGCTGCTTTTGTCGGGGATCGCAGGCAACGAGGGGCTGGCGACACGCTCCTTCTTCCTGCTGATCGCCGCCTGCTGGCTGCTCGCCTGGCGTTCCGTCAGCCTGCTGTCGGAAGTGCGGCCGGTCTCGAACACCGGCAAATCCTTCCTGCGGCTGCTGATCCCGGCGATCTTCGGCGCCTGGATCCTGATCCTCTGGGAAGCGGCCACCCGCGCCGGCGGCATCCCCTTCGTCATCCTGCCGCCACCGAGCTCCATCGGCCTGCGCATCGTCAACTCGCTGCCGATCCTCGGCGAGGACGTGCGCCAGACGATCTTCAAGGCGGTGCTGTTCGGCTATCTCGTCGGCTGTGCCTCCGGCTTCATCGTCGCGATCCTCGCCGATCGCGTCGCCTTCCTGCGCCGCGGCCTGCTGCCGATCGGCAATATGGTCTCGGCGCTGCCGATCATCGGCGTGGCGCCGATCATGGTCATGTGGTTCGGCTTCGACTGGCCGTCGAAAGCCGCCGTCGTCATCATCATGACCTTCTTCCCGATGCTGGTGAACACGGTGGCCGGCCTTTCCGCCTCCGGCGCCATGGAGCGGGACCTGATGCGCACCTACGCATCCGACTATTGGCAGACGCTCCTGAAGCTCCGGCTTCCGGCCGCAATGCCGTTCATTTTCAACGCACTGAAGATCAACTCGACGCTGGCGCTGATCGGTGCCATCGTTGCGGAATTCTTCGGAACCCCTATCGTCGGCATGGGCTTCCGCATCTCTACCGAGATCGGCCGCATGAATGTCGACATGGTCTGGGCCGAAATCGCCGTCGCGGCGGTGGCTGGCTCGGTTTTCTACGGGGTCGTCGCCCTTGCCGAAAGAGCGGTGACTTTCTGGCATCCGTCTATCCGTGGTGGTTAGGCGTCGCTTTATTCCCGCAAATGGGTCTGGGGCATAACTTCAGAGGGAAAAAAGAAAATGAAGAAGTTGATGGTTGCAATGATGGCGAGCGCCATGTCGCTTGCCGCCGCTCACGCGATGGCGGCCGACAAGGTGACGCTGCAGCTGAAATGGGTGACGCAGAGCCAGTTCGCCGGCTATTACGTCGCCAAGGACAAGGGTTATTACGAAGAAGAAGGCCTCGACGTCGACATCAAGCCGGGCGGCCCCGACATCGCTCCCGAGCAGGTCATTGCCGGCGGCGGCGCCGATGTGATCGTCGACTGGATGGGCGGCGCGCTGGTTGCACGCGAAAAGGGCGTTCCGCTCGTCAACATCGCCCAGCCCTACCAGAAGTCGGGCATGGAAATGATCTGCCGCAAGGACGGCCCGGTGAAGACCGAAGCCGACTTCAAGGGACATACGCTCGGCGTCTGGTTCTTCGGCAACGAATATCCGTTCTTCGCCTGGATGAACAAGCTCGGCCTGAAGACCGATGGCGGCGCCGATGGCGTGACCGTGCTGAAGCAGAGCTTCGACGTGCAGCCGCTCTTGCAGAAGCAGGCCGACTGCATCTCCGTCATGACCTACAATGAATACTGGCAGGCAATCGATGCCGGCCTGAAGCCGGAAGATCTCACCGTCTTCAACTATACGGCCATGGGCAACGACCTCCTGGAAGACGGCCTCTATGCCATGGAAGACAAGCTGAAGGACCCGGCCTTCAAGGAAAAGATGGTCAAGTTCGTCAAGGCTTCGATGAAGGGCTGGAAATACGCCACCGAAAACCCGGATGAAGCAGCCGGAATCGTCGTCGATGCCGGCGGCCAGGACGAAAACCACCAGAAGCGCATGATGGGCGAAGTGGCCAAGCTGATCGGCGACGGCAGCGGCAAGCTCGACACCACGCTCTACGACCGCACGGCCAAGGCTCTTCTCGACCAGAAGATCATCAGCAAGGAGCCGTCGGGCGCCTGGACGCACGACATCACCGACGCTGCAGCCAAGTAAGCGGCCGGTCTGAAATCACGGGGACGCGCGGAGAAATCCGCGCGTTTTCTGCTTTTTAAGCATCAACGGCGATTTTTTCGAGAGGCGATGTCGGATCAGCCCTGCTTCGATCGTCTTTGGCTTATACGCTGCGATCAATCATCGGAATGCAAACATAACCAGCCGGTGATTGATCTATACGTAAACGGTAATTAATGTGCGCCCATGGGGAATTATTTTCTGCCGGTCTTGTACGTTGCGCAAATCGCTACCACGTACATCACCGGATTTGCCGTTCGGGGGACTTCTCTGTAAGAGAGACGGCAAATAATGCGGGAATACCTCTGAGAGCACAGAGACGGGAATGGCCTGTTCGCAAGCTGCAGCATAGCTGCGCGTTTTTGGCCGACCATTTGACATAACTGGATGATGACGCATGGCACGCACGCTTGAAATACTACGCGCCTCCACCCTCCTGATCGCCGGCATTCTTGCCGCGCCCGTTGCGTTTGCGCAGGAAAACCAGCCGCCGAAGGCACAGCAGAACTTGCCCGTCATCGTCGTCACGACCGCTACCAAGCGCGCCCTCGTTGACCGCGTGATCGGCACCGGCACCATCCGCCCGGTCGAAGAAGTTTATATTCAGCCGCAGGTGGAAGGTCTTTCGATCCGCGCGCTGAACGTCGATGTCGGCGACAAGGTTGAAGCCAACAGCACGCTGGCGACCCTGAACGAAGACGCCCTCCTGTTGCAGAAGGCGCAGATGATGGCGACCAAGGCCAAGGGTGAGGCAAGCCTCGCCCAGCTGCGCGCCCAGCTTCTGGAAGCCAAGGCAACCGCCGAGCAGGCCCGCCTGCAGCAGACCCGTTCGTCCGAAATGGGCAAGAAGGGCACCGTTTCCACCGCGCAGGTCGAGCAGGCCGATGCCGCCGCCGCCACCGCCAACGCCCGCGTGAGCTCCGCCGAACAGGCGATCGAAGTTGCCATCGCCGATCTGAAGGTCGCCGACAGCCAGATCGCCGATGCCGATCTGAAGCTGGCGCGCACGGATGTGAAGACCCCGGTTTCCGGTGTCATCTCCGCCAAGAATGCCCGTATCGGCGCCATCGCCGCCGGTACCGGCGATCCGATGTTCACCGTCATTAAGGATAGCGCCATCGAACTGGTCGCCGAGCTCTCCGAAACCGATATCCAGAAGATCGCGGTCGGCCAGCGCGCCATCGTCACGCTGTCGGGCAGCCGCACGAAGATCGAGGGCAAGGTCAGGATCGTCTCTCCGACCGTCGATCAGGCAACCCGCCTCGGCCTCGTGCACATCTCGATCGATGACGAGAGCGCGGCACGCTCCGGCATGTATGCCAGCGCCGAGATCATCGTCGCCGAGAAGAGCGATATCGCCCTGCCGCTGTCGGCCGTCACCACCGGCCGCGATGGTTCGACCGCAAGAAAGGTCGAGGATGGCGTCGTCAAGCAGGTGAAGGTCACCACAGGCATCCAGGACGGCGGCTTCGTCGAGATCGCCGACGGCCTCAAGGAAGGCGACACCGTCGTCGCCAAGGCCGGCGCCTTCGTTCGCGACGGCGACAAGATCACAGCTGTTACCGAAGCCGTATCGGCACAATCGAACTGACCGGGGCTAATCCATGAATTTCTCTGCATGGTCCATCCGAAATCCGATTGCGCCGCTGCTCGCTTTCGCGCTGCTGCTCTTCGTGGGCATCCAGGCGTTCTACAAGCTGCCGATCACCCGCTTTCCGAATATCGACGTTCCCGTCGTTTCGATCACCGTGACCCAGAGCGGTGCCTCGCCGGCCGAACTCGAAATGCAGGTGACCAAGGAGGTCGAGGATGCTGTCGCCTCGATCAGCGGCATCGATGAAATCCAGTCGACGGTGACCGACGGCCAGTCGCAGACCGTCGTCGTCTTCCGCATCGAGAAGCCCACCGCCGAAGCCGTTCAGGACACCAAGGACGCGATCGACAAGATCCGCAGCGACCTGCCCGCCGGCATCGAGGAACCGATCGTCAGCAAGGTCGATGTCGAAGGACAGGCGATCCAGACCTTCGCCGTCTCCTCTCCCAACATGACGCTCGAGGAGCTCTCCTGGTTCGTCGACGACACCGTCAAGCGCGCCCTGCAGGGCCAGCCCGGCATTGGCCGTATCGACCGTTACGGCGGTGCGGACCGTGAAGTACGCGTCTCGCTCGATCCCGGCAAGCTCGACGCCTACGGCATCACTGCGACCGATGTGAACCAGCAGCTGCGCGGCACCAACGTCAACCTCGGCTCCGGCCGCGGCCAGGTCGCCGGCAACGAGCAGACGATCCGCACGCTCGGCGATACGCGCGACGTCTCGCAGCTCAATTCCACCACCATCAGCCTGCCGAACGGCCGCTTCGTGAAGCTCTCGGAGCTCGGCCGCATCGACGACACCTACGAGGAGCAGAAGTCTTTCTCGCGCTTCAACGGCACGCAGACGGTCACCTTCGCGGTCTTCCGCGCCAAGGGCGCCAGCGAAGTCTCGGTCGCCGAGACCGTGGCGGAAAGCCTGACGGAGATCCGCAAGGCCAATCCGAACGTCAAGATCGAGATGGTGGACGACAGCGTCTACTTCACCTACGGCAACTACGAGGCGGCCCTTCATACGCTGATCGAAGGCTCGATCCTCGCCGTCATCGTCGTCTTCCTGTTCCTGCGCAACTGGCGCGCGACGCTGATCGCCGCCGTGGCGCTCCCCCTGTCGGCGATCCCGACCTTCTGGATCATGGATATCATGGGGTTCTCGCTGAACCTCGTGAGCTTCCTGGCGCTGACGCTGGCAACCGGTATTCTCGTCGACGACGCGATCGTCGAGATCGAGAACATCGCCCGCCATATCAAGATGGGCAAGACGCCCTACAGGGCATCGCTTGAAGCCGCTGACGAAATCGGCCTCGCCGTCATCGCCACCAGCTTCACGATCATCGCCGTTTTCGTGCCTGTTTCCTTCATGCCGGGCATTGCCGGCCAGTACTTCATCCAGTTCGGCCTGACGGTCGCCTTCTCGGTCTTCTTCTCGCTCGTCGTGGCGCGTCTCATCACCCCGCTGATGGCCGCCTACCTGATGCGCGCCGAAGACGGCATGGAAGACCATCAGGACAACGACGGCTGGATCATGCGCGGCTATACCCGTCTCGTGACGGGCACGACGCGCAAATGGTACTGGCGCTACACCACGCTGCTCTGCGCCATCGCCTTCCTGATCGGCTCGATGATGCTGCTGAGCCGCGTCCCGGGCAGCTTCATGCCGCCGGACGATTCCTCGCGCGTCGTCCTGTCTGTGGAACTGCCGCCGAACGCCACGCTCGAAGACACTGCCGCCGCCTCCACCAAGGTCTACGATGCCGTGCGCGGGATCGACGGGGTCGAAAGCGTCTTCGTTCTCGGCGGCGCCTCGCCCAAGGGCGATCTGGAGCTGCGCCGCGCAACCGTTCGCGTCATCCTCGGCAATATCGATCATTCGCTGCTGAAGACCCTCGTCAACAAGGGCCTCGGCGGACTGCCAATCATCGGCAACCTCGTGCCGAAGATGGAAGATCACGGCCGCACGCGTCCGCAATGGGATGTCGAGAAGGATATCTTCGCCGCCGTGCGCGATATCCCCGACGTGCGCATCTCCAAGGTCAACGACCGCGCCGAGCGCGACCTCTCCTTCAACTTCCTCTCTTCCAACGAGGATGATCTGAACGAGGCCGTCAGCCTGCTGGAATCGAAGCTGCGCGCCTCGCCGATCCTCGCGAACGTGTCTTCGGAAGGCGCCCTGCCCCGTCCGGAACTGCAGATCCGTCCGCGCATGGCCGAAGCCTCGCGCCTCGGCATCACGCCGCAGCAGATCTCCGAGACGGTCCGCGTCGCCACCATCGGCGATATCGACGCCAACCTCGCCAAGATCTCGCTTGACGACCGGCAGATCCCGATCCGCGTCCAGGCATCGCTCGATGTCCGCCGCGATCTCGCCTCCATCCGCGCCATCAAGATCAAGACGGCGAGCGGCGCCAGCGTTCCGCTCTACAGCGTCGCCGATGTCGACTATTCGGAAGGCCCGAGCTCGATCAAGCGCAACAACCGCAACCGCGTCGTGGCCATCGGCTCCGACGTGCCCTTCGGCACGGCGCTCGATACGGCGAGCGCCGAATTCAAGCGCATCGTCGCTGCGACCGAATTGCCGAAGAGCGTGCATCTGGCCGAAAGCGGTGACGCCAAGGTTCAGGGCGAAATGGTCCAGAGTTTCGGCAATGCCATGCTGATGGGCCTGATGCTGGTTCTGGTCGTGCTGATCCTGCTCTTCAAGGACGTCATCCAGCCCTTCACCATCCTGTTCTCGCTGCCGCTTGCGATCGGCGGCGTGGCGGTGGCGCTGATCATCACGCAGAACGCGCTGTCGATGCCGGTACTGATCGGCATCCTGATGCTGATGGGTATCGTCACCAAGAACGCCATCCTGCTCGTCGATTTCGCGATCGAGATGAAGCGGCACGGCATGGAACGTGTCGAAGCCATGGTCGAAGCCGGCCGCAAGCGCGCCCGCCCGATCATCATGACCTCGATCGCCATGTCGGCTGGCATGCTGCCCTCCGCACTCGGCGTCGGCGAAGGCGGCTCGTTCCGCGCACCGATGGCAATCGCCGTCATCGGCGGCATCATCGTCTCGACGGTCCTGTCGCTCGTCGTCGTGCCCTCGTTCTTCCTGATCATGGACGACCTCTCCCGCCTGCTCGGCTGGATGTTCGGCCGCCTGGTCGGCAAGAAGGACGAAGAGCAGCTCGCCATGTCCCGCGAAGAGCTAACGGATGCCGTCGGCTCGCTCAAGGACCGCGTCACCGCGATCGAGAACCCGGAAGCCAAGCAGAAGAACGCCAACAGCAACGGCAAGAACGTCCTGCGGCTGCCGCCGTTTGCGGCGGAGTAGGCGTCTCGCTGAATTCTAAGCAAAACGGCCGGGTTTTCCCCGGCCGTTTTTGTTTTGCTAAGCCGTTCTGGTTGACGGCATACCAGCGCCGGACCGGCCCTCCAACGGCCCCTACACCTCCTCCACCCGCAACTGCGCCACCTGCTTCTCCCCGCCATTGAAATAAGACGCAATCAGGTGCCCCGCCGAAACGGCGGCCACACACAGGACCACCGAAGCCGCGATATTCACCCCCGCCCGCGCCACCGCGCCCGAGCGCATCAGATCGAGCGTCTGCAGGCTGAAGGACGAGAAGGTGGTGTAGCCGCCGCAAAGGCCGATCATCACGAAGAGCCGCATGTTTTCCGAAACCGGAAAGCGGCCATGCGCCAGCGTCAGCGTGCCGAACAGGCCAATGATGAAGGATCCGGTGATGTTGATGATGATCGTGCCCCAGGGCAGGTTGCCGCTGATCGGCGCCGCCAGGACGGAGATCAGGTAGCGTGCCAGGGTGCCCAGGGCGCCTCCGGCCATGATGATCAAGCAGGTATAGAGTGACATGCACGCCTCATTGTTTCGGCGGGCAGTAGACAGACTCCCACCGTCGATTAAATCGCGGTAGGAGTCATCAGCCATCACGGCGGTTTCGGGGGCACTCCATCCCCATCGCGGTCAAATTAGCCGCAGCACGGACGCAATGCAACGCCCGGCCGCAAGCCGCGTCAATTTGGACGGCAGGAGGCGAGCTCAGAGCCCGCCATGCTCCTTCAGGAAGCTGACGATCGGGCCGATGCCGTCGCCGCGCTTCATGTCGGAGAAGACGAAGGGGCGCGTGGCGCGCATGCGCGTCGCATCGCGGTCCATGACGTCGAGATCGGCGCCGACATAGGGTGCCAGGTCCTTCTTGTTGATGACGAGAAGGTCCGACTTGGTGATCCCCGGGCCGCCCTTTCGCGGGATTTCCTCGCCCTGGCAAACCGAGATCACATAGATGGTGATATCGGCCAGATCGGGCGAGAAGGTTGCGGCCAGATTGTCGCCGCCGGATTCGATGAAGACGACGTCGAGATCGGGAATGCGCTGGTTCAGTCCGGCGATCGCCTGCAGATTGATCGTCGCATCCTCGCGGATGGCGGTATGCGGGCAGCCGCCGGTCTCGACGCCGACGATGCGCTCTGAGGGCAGCGCCTGCATGCGCATCAGCGCCTCGGCATCCTCGGTCGTATAGATGTCGTTGGTGACGACAGCGACCGAATAATCGTCGCGCATCGCCTTGCAGAGCTTCTCCGTCAGCGCCGTCTTGCCGGAGCCGACAGGCCCGCCGATGCCGACGCGGAGAGGTCCGTTTCTCGATTTCATATGTGTCACTCCAATTCGCCCGATGATAGCGCCCGGCTATGACGCCTGCCACCGGCAAATGACGCAGATGCCGGCCTTACGAGCGGAAAAGTCTGGTGCTCTGGGTCTCGTGCCGCAGCGTCGAGATATCGGCCTGGACGGCGGCCGAGCCGAGATCGTCGGTTGTCGCCGCCGACGCCTTCCGGGCGGTCCCGGCAATCAGCGGCTCGAGCTTCGCCAGCGCGCCGACCCCATCCTTCTGGCCGGCAACGCCGAGGCGGATGCCGGCGGACACGGCCTGCGAGACATAGGCATGCAGGAAGGCGGCGAGCGCCTTGTCGAGCGGAACCTGATGGGCGCCCGCGACCGCGCCGACAGCAACCGGATAGGCCGCCTGCTGCGGTAGCCGCTCGAAGACAGGATCAGGCCAGGCCCGCGCCGCGGTGAGGAAGGCATCGCCGAGCAGCATCGTTTCCTGATGCCGTTCCCGCGACCCGGCGAGCGCTTCGGCAAGTGCGGCGAGATCGCCGATCGCAGCGGTATCGCCCTGCCCGCGCCAGGCGGCGGAGAAGATCACGGCATCGTTCCAGACGCTGCCATGCGTCAGCAGCGTCGAGATCCAGGTTTCCAGCCCCGCAGCATCGGTGACGAGGCCATCTTGAACCGCGCGCTCCAGACCGCCCGAATAGGCAAAGGAACCGACCGGGAAGGCCGGCGACAGCCACGCCATCAGGCGTAGCAGCGCCTGGAGATCATCCGCTTCCGTCATCGCCGCTCAGTCGTGAGAGTGATGGTGCCCGTCACCATGCTTGCGGTCGTGATCATGGTGGTCATGATCGTGGTCGTGGCCATGCTCATGCTTGTGGTCATGGCCGTGATCGTGGTGGTCATGAGCGTGATGATCATGTCCATGGCCATGATAGGCGCCGCGCGCCGGCTGGAAGGGCTCGTTGACATCGAGCACCAGGGCGCCGAGGCCCTGCAGCATGGTGCGGATCACATGGTCGCGCAGGATCAGGATGCGGTCTTCCTCGATCTGCGCCGCCAGATGCCGGTTGCCGAGATGCCAGGCAAGCTCGGTCAGATGCACCCGGTCCTTGCCGCGCACTTCGAACAGCTTCTCGTCGGCCGCCAGGATCTCGATCAGCTCGCCGTCATCGCGCACCAGGAGATCGCCATTGGCAAACAGCACCGGGTCCTTGAGGTCGAGCATCACCATGCCGCCGCTTTCCAGATGCAGCAGCTTGCGCCTGAGATGGCGCAGATCGTGCGGCAGCTTCACCTGCTCGATCGGGTGGGAGGACGGCGTACCGGCGGGGAGATAGGATGTAACGCGTTGCATGGGCATGTCCGTTTCAATGGGACTTCGACCATGCAAAATAGCGGAAGGAGGCGCAAGCGCCAATGCGGATCCGCGCAGTGGCTAAATGCCGTAGGCGCGCTGCGGCTCGTCGTGATCGGCGGCATCGCCCTGCACGCCGAGCCCGCTTTCGACGAGGCGGCTGTGCCAGGCATGATGCAGCCCCTCGCTCTCATGGATGACGCGATTGCGGCCGAGCGCCTTTGCCAGATAGAGCGCCTTGTCCGCCGAGGCATAGACGGCCTCCTTGCTGCGCCCCGTCTCCAGATCGGCAATGCCGGCGGAAATGGTGATGGCGATGCTGCAGCCATCGGCGATGATCGGCTGCTGGGCGATCTGCATCTTTACCTGCTCCACCTGTTCCAGCCGGGCCGACAGCGGCGAGCCGGTGACGATGACACCGAACTCCTCGCCGCCGAGACGGGCGACGACAGAGCCGTCATTGAAGGCGGCTGTCAGGATCGCCGAGATGGCGATGATCACCGCATCGCCGCAGGCATGGCCGAAGCGGTCGTTGATCGCCTTGAAACGGTCGACGTCGAAGATGACGAGCGAGGCATCGCCATCCGCATCCGCCAGCGCCGCCGTGAAGGCGCGCCGGTTGAGAAGGCCGGAGAGCATGTCGGTGCGGCTGAGCTTTTCGAACTCGGCCCGCGAGACCGTCAGCTGATGCAGCGCGAAACCTGCGATCAGCGACAGCAGCCCGCAGGCCGCCCCGCCGACGATCCAGGCAAAGACGATGCCGAGGCTCAGCGAATGGGCGAGCGACAGCGGCAACAGGTCGAGATAGGAGAGCGGCGGCAGCACGATCAGCATGATCAGCGCCGAGAGGATGACGGCCGAAAAGCTCATCTTCAGCGCAAAGCTGATGATGGTGGCGCGATGCTGAAAATTGCCCATCTCCGTCTGGAGCGACATCCAATTTTTCATCCGAATCGACCTCCAGCCCGGCACCCCATGGCATTTGATTAGAATGCATTTGCTGCCGGGGTCTTAAGTCGATCGTTAAGATTTGATCGAATTTGCCCGATTTAACAAACTTGCATTTTCGCGTGCAGGCTGCAGCAATGCTCAACTTGAATCGGAACTGATAAAAAACTGATTAAGCGTTTGATGCGACATTTATATCAGTAAATTTTGATGGGTCGGCACCGCCGCAAATCCACCCAAAAAAATCTGCCCGGCTAAATACAACCGGGCAGAGAATCGGCGTTAACGAATTGCTTCCCCGGGACGGCGACGCTCAGAACAGGAAGTAGCGCTGTGCCATCGGGAGAACGGTCGCCGGCTCGCAGGTGAGAAGCTCGCCATCGGCGCGCACTTCATAGGTCTCGGGATCGACCTCGATATGCGGCATCAGATTGTTATGGACCATCGAGGCCTTGGAGATTCCGCCGCGGGTGTTCTTCACCGCGAGCAGATCCTTGGCCACGCCGAGCCTGCCCTTGAGGCCGCCATCGAGTGCCGCCTGGGAGACGAAGGTGACCGACGAGTTCGTCAGGCTCTTGCCGTAGGAGGCGAACATCGGCCGGTAATGCACCGGCTGCGGGGTCGGGATCGAGGCGTTCGGATCGCCCATCGGTGCCGCCGCAATCGAGCCGCCAAGCAGCACCATATCAGGCTTCACGCCGAAGAAGGCCGGGTTCCAGAGCACGAGATCGGCACGCTTGCCGACTTCGACCGAACCGATCTCGTGGCTGAGGCCGTGGGCGATCGCCGGGTTGATCGTGTATTTGGCGATGTAGCGGCGCACACGGAAATTGTCGTTCTCGCCCGTCTCCTCCTTCAGGCGGCCGCGCTGCCGCTTCATCTTGTCGGCCGTCTGCCAGGTGCGGATTGCCACCTCGCCGACACGGCCCATGGCCTGGCTGTCCGACGAGATGATCGAGAAGGCGCCGATATCGTGGAGAATGTCTTCGGCGGCGATCGTCTCCTTGCGGATGCGGCTTTCGGCGAAGGCGATATCCTCGGGGATCGACGGCGACAGATGGTGGCAGACCATCAGCATGTCGAGATGCTCGGCGATGGTATTGACCGTGTAGGGCCGCGTCGGGTTGGTGGACGATGGGATGACGTTCGGCTGCCCGCAAATCTTGATGATGTCAGGCGCATGCCCGCCGCCCGCACCTTCGGTATGGAAGGCATGGATGGTGCGGCCCCTGATGGCGCCGATCGTATCCTCGACGAAGCCGCTCTCGTTCAGCGTATCGGTGTGGATCATCACCTGCACGTCATACTGATCGGCAACCGTCAGGCAGCAGTCGATGGCGCCGGGCGTCGTGCCCCAGTCCTCATGCAGCTTCAGCGACGTGGCGCCAGCGAGCACCATTTCCTCCAGCGCGCCGGGCAGCGAGGCATTGCCCTTGCCGGCAAAAGCGAGGTTCATCGGGAAGGCATCGGCCGCCTCGATCATCCGGGCGATATGCCAGGGTCCCGGCGTGCAGGTCGTCGCCAGAGTGCCATGCGCCGGGCCGGTGCCGCCGCCCAGCATGCAGGTCAGCCCCGACATCAGCGCTTCCTCGATCTGCTGCGGGCAGATGAAATGGATATGGCTGTCCATGCCACCGGCCGTGACGATCTTGCCCTCGCCCGCAATCGCCTCCGTGCCCGGGCCGACGATGATGTTGACGCCCGGCTGCGTATCCGGATTGCCCGCCTTGCCGATCGCGACGATGCGACCGTCCTTCAGCCCGATATCGGCCTTCACGATACCGGTGTGATCGACGATCACCGCATTGGTAATGACGGTATCGACTGCGCCATTGGCGCGCGTCACCTGGCTCTGCCCCATCCCATCCCGGATCACCTTGCCGCCGCCGAACTTCACCTCTTCGCCATAGGTGGTGAAGTCCTTCTCGATCTCGATGAAGAGCTCGGTATCGGCAAGCCGCACCTTGTCGCCAACAGTCGGTCCGAACATGCTGGCATAGACGGCGCGGGAGATCTTGTGGGGCATCTGTCAGGCTCCTTGGGAGGAAGAATGAGACTGGTCGGCGGCATAACGAACGAGCCGCCCTTCGGCGACGTAGCGGTCGACGAGCTGGCGTTCGGCGGCGAAGGGGTGGCCGTCCCAGCCGGCGTGGCCGAAGCCGGCAAGACCGGTCTCGGCGTCGGGGAAGCGGCGGAAGGTTTCGGCGATGGCGATGAGGCCGGTGCTCGGCACGACGTAGGGTGCCGGGTCATAGACCGAGAGCGCCTCGTCGACCGCCTCATGAATCACTTTCTCAACGACCACATGCCGTTTGCCAGCTTCCCTGCAGAAGGCTTTGAACTGACTCGTGTAATCGTCGCAGAAATCGTCGAGCTCGGGATGCGAGACGGCAAGCGGGCCGCGCATTTCGGCAAACTTTTCCGGATCGCGCACGCACCAGATTTCGGACGCTTCGACGACGCCTGGCAACGTCCGCCAGCCGGTATCGCCGGTCATCGCCTTGCCGGGACGGCCGGTATTGCAGACGGCGACGACATCGGTTCGGCCGGGGCTCGAAGCGTAGGAGCGGCATTCGTTGAAACGAATGACGAAGTCGGCGGCGACGATCGCTGCGCGCCCCTCCTCACCCACGTCTCCGTTGCCGACGATCATCACCTTCTTTGCCACCTCAATTGCCGCCCATTGCATCCGCCAGAGCCTTGAGCTCCTTCGTGCGGTTGTCGCTCATATTGGCGAGGCAGCCGGCGACCAGCATCGGCTCCATCGACCCGCCGCGGGCCTGGAAGCCCTCGGCCTCGCATTGCGCATCGCGATAGGAGATCCAGGCGCGCTGTGCCGTCAGCAGCGCCTTCTCGGCACCGCGATCGCTCTCGTCCAAATCCTCGTCGGTCGCAGCCGCGGCAGCCCGCGTTTCCTTCCACTGGGCGTTCAGCGCCTTGTCGGCCTCGCCATATCGATCCTGCTCGCAGCTCGTCATTTCCGCCTGCGTCTCAGGGTTCTTGCAGTCGGTCTCCTCCTGCGCGAACGCACCCGAAGCCATCATCACGCCGCCCGCGAGCGCCAGCAGGCCAATCACCAAACGCATCATTTCCTCCCGTTTTCCGTTATTTTCTTGTGTTTTAAAGCTTGCCCATGACGAGCTGGCGGAAACCGTAGACTTCGCGCTTGCCCGAGAGCGGGATCAGCGTCACCGAGCGGGTCTGGCCCGGCTCGAAACGCACGGCAGTGCCCGCCGGAATGTCGAGGCGCATGCCCTGCGCCTTCTCGCGCTCGAAGGCGAGGCCGCCATTGGTCTCGGCGAAATGATAGTGGCTGCCGACCTGCACCGGCCGGTCGCCGGTATTCGACACATCGATCGTGATGGTCGGAGCGCCGGCGTTGAGTTCGATATCGCCGCTCGCGGCAATGATTTCGCCTGGGATCATGTCTTTCTCCTCACGCAGCTCAGCGGATCGGTTCGTGGACGGTGACGAGCTTGGTGCCATCGGGGAAGGTCGCCTCGACCTGCACGTCGTGGATCATCTCGGCGATGCCCTCCATCACCTGGTGACGACCGATGACGTGGGCACCGGCCTCCATCAGCTCGGCGACCGGGCGGCCGTCGCGCGCGCCTTCGACGACGAAATCGCTGATCAGCGCGATCGCTTCCGGATAGTTGAGCTTGACGCCGCGATCGAGCCGCCGCTGCGCCACCATCGCCGCCATGGAAATCAACAGCTTGTCTTTTTCTCTCGGAGTGAGGTTCATCGTTCTTCCATTTCAGCTGAATTACAGGTTCCAGACTTTCGGCACCGGGGCGCCGTTGCGCAAGGCCGATATGACCGGGATCAGGATTTTTCTGAGCGCGAAGCCATCGGGTGCCGCGGCGCGGATGACGAGCTTGCCGCTCCAGGCGCTGGCGCCCGCCATGTACCCCTCAAGCAGCGGCCGCGCCCTGGCAAGATAGCTCTCGGCGAGCGGCCCGGCATAGAGAAGCGTCGCGAACGCCACCTGCCCGCCGAGCACCGGCTGCTTCGCCGTCAGCGCCGATACCTCGCCCTCGAGCTTCAACTCCTCCGCATGGATCAACCGGCCGGAGCGGCGGATGCGCCAGCGGTCGCGGAAGAGGCCCGTGACCATCGCCTCGCCCATCGCCTTGCGCCCGAGCAGGATCGCCTCGACGGCCAGGAACTCGGCGGTCTCGTCGAGATCGACGTCGAGGCGGCGGAAAAGCGAGGCGCGGTCGAAGAGGATGGTTTCCTGCGGCAGCCAGTCGACGCGGGCGCTCGCACCAGCCTCGATGCGCGTGGTGACTTCGGCAGTGCCCGCCGATGCCTTGTAGATCTTCTCGCAGGCCTGCGTGGTGACGTCGATGCGGGTGCCGGGCCCGGCCGCGACGCTCCAGTTCATCCGGTCGCCGCCCGTCAGCCCGCCCGCGGTGTTGATGATGACGGCCTCCATCGAGGCGTCGAAGGTCTGAGGCAGGCGGATCTTTGCCGCCCCCTCCTGATAGAACTCGCGCAGCCGCGTGCGGCCATCCAGCATGCTCGCCGCCAGATGTCCCCGTCCCTCGGCCCTCTGCGGTCTGGTCGTCGCCGCTGCGCTCGTCATTCAATCCCCTGCAAACAGCCGCCGGTTACCGGCCGCCGCCATTCAATAAGTCCAAACAAATGAAAGCAAGCAATTCTCATGCCGCCCATCCCGCCCGCAACGGCCGGACGGCTAGTCGCTGATGACAGGATTGCCCGCAAAAGCGGCATTTGCCGCTCAGACGGTCAGATGGCGGCGTGCCTCCGGCGTATCCAGCGTCTCGGCCAAGCCCTCATGGACGATCTCGCCGCGGTCCATGATGTAGACGTAATCGGCAAGCTCGCGGCAGAAATCGAGATACTGCTCGACCAGCAGGATCGCCATGCCGGTGGAATCGCGCAGATAACGGATCGCCCGGCCGATATCCTTGATGATCGACGGCTGGATGCCTTCGGTCGGCTCGTCGAGCACCAGGATCTTCGGCCGCGTCACCATGGCCCGGCCGATCGCAAGCTGCTGCTGCTGCCCGCCGGAAAGATCGCCGCCGCGACGTGACAGCATCGACTTCAGCACCGGGAAGAGACTGAAGATGTCATCGGGGATGTTGCGGTCGCGGCGGCCAAGCGGAGCAAAGCCGGTCTCCAGATTTTCCTTCACCGTCAGCAGCGGAAAGATCTCCCGCCCCTGCGGCACATAGCCGATGCCCTGCTTGGCCCGCGCAAAGGGCGGCAGGCCGTTGAGCCTCGTCTCGTTGAACGTGACGCTGCCGGCAGACAGCGGATGCTGGCCGGTGACGGCGCGCAGCAGCGAGCTCTTGCCGACGCCGTTGCGGCCGAGCACGCAGGTGATCTTGCCCATCTCGGCCTTGATCGAGATGCCGCGTAGCGCCTGGGCGGCGCCGTAGTGGAGGTTTGCGTTTTCGACTGTCAGCATAATGCCGTCTCCTGGCGAAGTGCGGATGCATAGACCCCTCCCCAACCCCTCCCCACAAGGGGGAGGGACTGACACGGCGCAGCCGCCTCAGAACATATCACCCCATTGAAGATCGGGAGAGCTTGGCAAGGAGAGGCCGCCTTGGTTAAGCCCCTCCCCCTTGTGGGGAGGGGTTGGGGAGGGGTTTTGGCCGTCGAAGACAATTCGCTCATCCCTCACCGCCCCAGATAGTTCTCGATCACCTTCGGATCGGAACTGACGAAATCGATCGACCCCTCGGCCAGCACCGACCCTTCGGCGAGGCACGTCACCTTGACGCCGAGGTCGCGGATGAAGCCCATGTCGTGTTCGACGACGACCACCGAGCGGGTCTTGGCGATCTCCTTCAGCAGGATCGCAGTTTCCGCCGTTTCGGCATCGGTCATACCCGCGACCGGCTCGTCGACGAGCAGCAGCTTCGGCTCCTGGGCGAGCAGCATGCCGATCTCCAGCCATTGCTTCTGCCCATGCGAGAGATTGGCGGCGAGCTCGTCGCGGCGGTGCGTCAGGCGCACGGTCTCGAGGATTTCCTCGATGCGTGCCTTGTCGTCACCGGAGAGACGGTAGAACAGCGTCGAGAACACGCCGCGGCGGCGGTTGAGCGCCAGCTCCAGATTGTCCCAGACCGTGTGGCTTTCGAACACCGTCGGCTTCTGGAACTTGCGGCCGATGCCGAGCTGGGCGATGTCGGCCTCGTCGAGCTTCGTCAAATCGGTCTGGCCATTGAAGAAGACGGCACCCTCGTCCGGCCGCGTCTTGCCGGTGATGATATCCATCATCGTCGTCTTGCCGGCGCCGTTCGGGCCGATGATGGCGCGGAGCTCACCGGGTTCGATGACGATCGACAGCGAATTCAGCGCCTTGAAGCCATCGAAGGAAACCGACACGCCGTCGAGATAGAGCACGCTGTTGGGTTTGACGTCGGGGATCATCGGCCCTCACTCCGCTGGCTGGATTTTCGCATCGACGCCATCCTCGAGCGAGGGAGGCGTCGCTTCCGTCCGCGGCTTCTTACGGCCGAAATACTGGGCGATGGTGCCGACGATGCCCTTCGGCAGGAACAGCGTGACGAGCACGAAGAGACCGCCGAGCGCAAAGAGCCAGAACTCGGGGAAGAGGCCGGTGAAGATCGTCTTGCCGCCGTTGACGAGGATCGCGCCAAGGATCGGGCCGATCAGCGTTGCCCGGCCGCCGACTGCCGTCCAGATGACGACTTCGATCGAGTTGGCCGGCGCGAATTCGCCGGGATTGATGATGCCAACCTGCGGCACGTAGAGCGCGCCCGCAATGCCCGCCATCATCGCCGAGACGACGAAGGTGAAGAGCTTGAAATGCTCGACGCGGTAGCCGAGGAAGCGCGTGCGGCTTTCCGCATCGCGCACGCCGACCAGCACCTTGCCGAACTTGGAGCGCACGATCGCCGAGGAGATCATCAGCGACAGTGCCAGGAAGATCGCGGTCGCGGCAAACAGGCTGGCGCGTGTTCCGTCGGCCTGAACGTTGAAGCCGAGGATTTCCTTGAAGTCGGTCATGCCATTATTGCCGCCGAAACCCATGTCGTTGCGGAAGAAGGCAAGCAGCAGGGCGTAGGTCATTGCCTGGGTGATGATCGACAGATAGACGCCGTTGACTCTGCTGCGGAAGGCGAACCAGCCGAAGACGAAGGCAAGCAGGCCGGGCACGACGAGAACCATCAGCGCCGCGAACCAGAACTGGTCGAAGCCGTACCAGAACCAGGGCAGCTCCTTCCAGTTCAGGAACACCATGAAATCGGGCAGAACAGGATCGCCATAGACGCCGCGCGAGCCGATCTGGCGCATCAGATACATGCCCATCGCATAGCCGCCGAGCGCGAAGAAGGCGCCGTGACCGAGCGAGAGAATGCCGCAGAAGCCCCAGACGAGATCGAGCGCCAGCGCCAGCAGCGCATAGGTCAGATACTTGCCGAACAGCGCCATGATGTAGGTCGGGATATGCAGCGGGTTCTCGGGGCCGGTCATCAGGTTGAGAACCGGAACGAGGACGGCGACCATGAGCAGGATGGCGATCGCAATAGAGATCTTGCGATCGAGAGACCGGAGAAGGAAGGCCGTAATCATGCTTCCACCGCCCTTCCTTTGAGTGCGAAGAGCCCGCGAGGACGCTTCTGGATGAAGAGGATGATGAGGACGAGCACCAGGATCTTGCCGAGCACGGCGCCGGCGAAGGGTTCCAGGAACTTGTTGACGACGCCGAGCGACAGAGCGCCGACCAGCGTGCCCCAGAGATTACCGACGCCGCCGAACACCACGACCATGAAGCTGTCGATGATGTAGCTCTGGCCGAGGTTAGGCGAGACGTTGTCGATCTGGCTGAGTGCGACGCCCGCCATGCCGGCAATGCCGGAGCCGAGCGCGAAGGTGAAGGCATCGACCCAGCCGGTGCGGATACCCATCGAGGAGGCCATGCGGCGGTTCTGGGTGACGGCGCGCATCTGCAGGCCGAAGGCGGAACGCTTCAAGAGCATCAGCAGGGTCACGAACACGGCCATCGAGAAGACGATGATCCACAGGCGGTTCCAGGTGATCGACAGGCCGCCGAGCTCGAAAGCGCCCGACATCCAGCTCGGATTGCGCACCTCGCGGTTGGTCGGGCCGAAGATCGTGCGCACTGCCTGCTGCAGGATCAGCGACACGCCCCAGGTCGCCAGCAGCGTTTCCAGCGGCCGGCCATAGAGATAGCGGATGACGAGTCGCTCGATGATCAGGCCGACGAAGCCGGTGAAGACGAAGGCGGCGGGCACGGCGAAGGCCAGCGAGTAATTGGCCATCTCGGGGAAGTTGGCAGTGATGTATTCCTGCACGACATAGGTCGTGTAGGCGCCGATCATCACCATCTCGCCATGCGCCATGTTGATGACGCCCATGACGCCGAAGGTGATGGCAAGGCCGATGGCGGCGAGCAGCAGAACGGAGCCGAGCGACAGCCCGTACCAGACGTTCTGCACCACATCCCAGACCGCCAGGTTGCGCTTGATGCCATCGATATCCGACTGGATGGCGGGCTTCAGATCATCCGGTGCGGTTTCCATCGCCGTCGTCAGGATCGTCAGCGCGTTGCGGTCGCCGCGGGCGGCGATCGTGTCGATGGCGGCCTTCTTGTCCTCGGCGCTGACATCGCTTTTCAGCATCATCACGGCGCGGGCGGCTTCCATCGTGTTCTTGACCTCGGGATCCTTCTCGCCCGCAAGCGCGGAGTTCAGAAGCTCGAGATTGGAGGGATCTGCATCCCGCAGCAGCCCTTGAGCGGCTGCAAGCCGCGCGGAACGATCCGGGCTCAGCAGCGTCAGTGTGCTCATGGCGCTGGCGATCGCGCCGCGCAGGGAATTGTTGATCTTCACCTTGGACATGTAGTCGGGGTCGATACCCTCGGCGGCTTCGCCGGTGAGAGGATCGGCATAGGTCGGCTCGTCCTCGGTGCCGCCCTGGAGCAGCACCGGGCCGCCCTCTTCGGAATTCACATAAAGCTGGCCGTCGCTGAGCTGCTGCAGGATCTGGCCGACATGCGGATCCTTGGAGGCAACGAGCGCCTTGATGGCTTCGGCGCGCTGGTCGAAATCGCCTTCGCCGAGCGCGTTGACCAGGGCATGAATGTCTTCCTGGGCCTTCAGCGGCGATGCAAGCATCGGAGCCGCGAGGCAGAGGGTAAGAAGGATAAGCTTGAGGGCGCGATACATCGGCTTTCTCGCCTGGACTATCGTTGGCCTTTTGGGCAGCAACCGTTTGGGACGGAGCTTCCGCCCGGAGATGGGGTCCGGACGGAAGTCATCAGGCAGGTATCGGATCGGCTAACTCAAGACCCCTTGCCGCCGCACTTGCCGGTCGCAACGTTGAAGTTGCCGCAGTTCATCGGCTTGCGCCAATCGGAGATCAGGTCCTTGGAGTCAGGCAGGTAGTCGGACCATTCGTCACCGACGACGGCAGGCGTCTGCTGCACGATTTCAAACTGGCCGTCGGCCTGGATTTCGCCGATCAGGACAGGCTTGGTGATGTGGTGGTTCGGCATTACGGTTGCGGTGCCGCCCGAAAGGTTCGGAACGGAGACGCCGATGATGGTGTCGAGAACCTTGTCGGTGTCGGTCGTGCCAGCGGCCTGAACGGCCTTAACCCAGGCGTTGAAGCCGATATAGGCAGCTTCCATCGGGTCGTTGGTCACGCGCTTGTCGTTCTTCGTGAAGGCGTGCCATTCCTTGATGAACTTCTTGTTCGCCGGGCTTTCGACCGACTCGAAGTAGTTCCAGGCAGCGAGGTGGCCGACGAGCGGCTTGGTGTCGAGACCGGCAAGCTCTTCTTCGCCGACAGAGAAGGCGACGACGGGGATATCGGTTGCCTTGACGCCCTGGTTGCCGAGTTCCTTGTAGAACGGAACGTTGGCGTCACCATTGATCGTCGAGACGACGGCGGTCTTCTTGCCGGCGGCGCCGAATTCCTTGATCTTGGAGACTTCCGTCTGCCAGTCGGAGAAGCCGAACGGCGTGTAGTTGACGATGATGTCTTCCTTCGGAATGCCCTTCGAGATGAGGTAGGCTTCCAGGATCTTGTTGGTGGTGCGCGGATAGACGTAGTCGGTGCCTTCGAGAACGAAGCGCTTCACGCCTTCCTTCTCCATCAGGTAGTCGACGGCCGGGATTGCCTGCTGGTTCGGAGCGGCACCCGTGTAGAAGATGTTGCGCGAGGATTCTTCACCCTCGTACTGGACCGGGTAGAACAGGATCGAGTTCAGCTCTTCGAAAACCGGCAGAACCGACTTGCGCGACGAGGAGGTCCAGCAACCGAAGACGGCCGCGACCTTGTCCTTTTCGATCAGCTCGCGTGCCTTTTCGGCAAACAGCGGCCAGTCGGAAGCCGGGTCGACGACGACGGCTTCGAGCTTCTTGCCGAGAAGGCCGCCCTTCTTGTTCTGCTCGTCGATGAGCATCAGCATGGCGTCCTTGAGCGTCGTCTCGGAGATGGCCATGGTGCCGGAAAGCGAGTGCAGAACGCCGACCTTGATCGTGTCGTCGGCAGCGACTGCCCCGTGGAATGCGGCCGTGGCCGACATGACGGCGCCGAGAACGGCACCTGAAACATATGATCGCAGATTCATCTTGTGATCCCCTCTTCTTGTTCGACAACAGGCCGGAAGGCAAAAATTAACTGTTGCTTAGGGGACTATCCGGTGCTGCACTGCGAAAACACATACGTAATATGACGTAGGCACCGGGGCTAAATCTGCACGCGAATGCTGCGCTGCACTCTTAAGCGCTCCGGCCATCCATGTTACGGAAGTATGACAAGGGGAACGAAGGGACCGGCAGAGCAGCATGGCAGCGCGGCAACGCATCATTCCGGTCAGGCGCGAGTATAACCGCTGGGTCGCGAACCAGACGCTCGAGGACTATGCGCTGCGCTTCACCGCAAAGAGCGCAAGACAGTTTTCCTCGCAGCGCATCTCGCAGACGGCGATCGGCGCCATCTCCTTCCTGGCGCTGGAGGCGATCGGCGGGGCGATCACCCTTTCCTACGGCACGACCAACGCCTTCTTCGCCATCATCGTCGCCTCGATTGCCATGCTCATGATTGGCTTGCCGATCAGCCGCTACGCGATCCGCCACGGCGTCGATATCGACCTTCTGACGCGTGGCGCCAGCTTCGGCTATATCGGCTCGACCATCACCTCGCTGATCTATGCCAGCTTCACCTTCATGCTGTTTGCGATCGAGGCCTCGATCATGTCCGGCGCGCTGGAGCTGACGCTCGGCATTCCGCTCTGGATCGGCTACATCATCAGCGCCGTGATGGTGATCCCGCTGGTGACGCACGGCGTCAAGCTGATCAGCCGCTTCCAGCTCGTCACCCAACCGTTCTGGATCATCCTCAACGTTCTGCCTTTCATCTTTATCGCCTTTCTCGACTGGGAGAAGTTCGATGTCTGGCGCGCCTTCGCCGGCATCCGCCACGCCTCCGGACCGCCCGGCACGGTGGCCGATTTCAACCTCGTGGAATTCGGCGCCGCCTCTGCCGTCATCCTGGCGCTGATGTCGCAGATCGGCGAACAGGCCGACTTCCTGCGCTTCCTGCCGCCGGATGGGCAGCGCAAGTGGCGCCACCGCCTCGCCGTCTTCCTCGCCGGTCCCGGCTGGGTGATCATCGGCGCGCCGAAGCTGCTGGCCGGTTCCTTCCTCGTCGTGCTGACCTTTACGGCCGGCGTGCCAGTCGACCGCGCCGCCGATCCGGCGCAGATGTATCTGACCGCTTTCGGCTACATGATCCCCTGGCACAACGCCGCCCTGCTCCTGATGGCCGCCTTCGTCGTCGTCTCGCAGCTGAAGATCAACGTCATGAACGCCTATGCGGGCTCGCTCGCCTGGTCGAACTTCTTCTCGCGCCTGACCCACAGCCATCCCGGCCGCGTCATCTGGCTGATCTTCAACGTGGCGATCGCGCTGTTGCTGATGGAGCTCGGCATCTACCGGCTGCTGGAGGAGACGCTCGGCATCTTCTCGATCATCGCCATGGCCTGGCTCTGCACCATCTCCGCCGATCTCTTCATCAACAAGCCGCTTGGCCTCGCCCCTCCCGGTATCGAGTTCAAGCGCGCCCATCTCTATGACATCAACCCGGTCGGCCTCGGCGCCATGACGCTCTCGGCCGGCATTTCGCTGATCGCCCATTTCGGCGCCTTCGGCCCGATCGCCGCCTCGCTCGCGCCCTATATCACCCTCGTCATAGCGCTGACCGCCTCGCCGCTGATCGCCTGGGCGACCAAGGGCAAGTTCTACCTCGCCCGCAAGCCGCGCCACAGCTGGAAGACCCTGACAAGCATCACCTGCTCGGTCTGCGAACACCCGTTCGAGCCCGAGGACATGGCCTGGTGCCCGGCCTATGCCGCGCCGATCTGCTCGCTCTGCTGTTCGCTCGACAGCCGCTGCCACGACATGTGCAAGCCGAAGGCACGGCTGAACGCCCAGGTCGGCACCGTCGCCAAGGCCGTACTGCCGGAAACCGTGGTGCAGAAACTGACGACCCGCCTCGGCCGCTACGGCATCGCCGTCGTGCTGGCGCTGACCGCGGTCGGCGCGATCCTGGCGATGATCGCCCATCAGGTGGCCTCCGCCTCGCCGGAGACCGCCGAAGTCGTCAACCGCACCATCCTAATCGTCTTCTTCGTCTTCGCCGTCATCGCCGGTGTCGTCTGCTGGTTCTATGTGCTCGCCCATGACAGCCGCGTCGTCGCCGAGGAGGAATCCTCACGCCAGAACACGCTGCTCCTGAAGGAAATCGCCGCCCACAAGAAGACCGACGCCGCGCTGCAGAACGCCAAGGAAACCGCCGAAGCCGCCAACCGCGCCAAGAGCCGCTATGTCGTCGGCCTCAGCCACGAATTGCGCACGCCGCTCAATGCCGTGCTCGGCTATGCCCAGATCCTCGAGCGCGACGAGACGATCCCGCCGCCGCGCCAATCCTCGATCAAGGTGATCCGCCGCTCGGCCGAGCATCTTTCCGGTCTGATCGACGGGCTGCTGGATATCTCCAAGATCGAGGCCGGGCGCCTGCAGGTCTATTCCAACGAGATCAACATCCAGGATTTCCTCGACCAGATCGTCGACATGTTCCGCCCGCAGGCGCAGGCCAAGGGCCTCGCCTTCATTCACGACCGCACGCCGTCGCTGCCGCAATTCGTGCGCACCGACGAGAAGCGCCTGCGCCAGATCCTCGTCAACCTGCTCTCAAACGCCATCAAGTTCACCGACGAGGGCAGCGTCACCTTCGATGTCGGCTATCGCAGTCAGGTCGCGACCTTCACCGTTTCAGATACCGGCCGCGGCATCGCCGAGAAGGATCTGAGCCGCATCTACGAACCCTTCCAGCGCGGCGAGGCCGACAGCATCCGCCCGATGCCGGGCCTCGGCCTCGGCCTGACGATCACCCGGCTTCTGACCAATACGCTCGGCGGCGAAATTCTGGTGACGAGCGAGAAGGACCAGGGCTCGACCTTCCGCGTCCGCCTGATGCTCTCGGCCGTCATGCGCGAGATGACCGCGCCGCCACAGGAGAAGAAGATCGTCAGCTATGACGGCCCGCGCCGCACCATCGTCGTCGTCGACGACAACGAGGATCACCGCGAGATGATGCGGGAAATCCTGGCGCCGCTCGATTTCGTCGTGCTGACGGCGGCCAGCGGCACCGATTGCCTGACGCTGATCGAGGGCATCCAGCCCGATCTCTTCCTGGTCGATATCTCCATGCCCGGCATGAGCGGCTGGCAACTCGCCTCGCGCCTGCGCGAAAACGGCCAGACCTCGCCTATCGTCATGCTGTCCGCCAATATCGGCGATGCCGCAGCGACAGCCGAAAGCGATGACAGCCATAATGACGCGATCGGCAAGCCCGTCGATATCAGGCAGCTGCGCGACAAGCTGGCGCTGCATCTCGGCCTGAAATGGACCTACGCGGACACGGCGGCAGCGCCCGCCCCACCGCCGAAACCGCCGCTTGTCAGCCCCGGCATCGCCCATGTCGCGGAACTGATGCGGCTCTGCGAAATCGGCTACATCCGGGGTATCGAAGCCAAGCTCAACGACCTTGCCAAGGACGAGGCAAATCAGCCATTTACCGAGGAGCTTCGCGCCTATGTGGCGGCGTTCGATCTCGACGGCTGCATGACCTTCCTGCACCGGTTCAACGAAAAGGTGGAAACCATTGGCTGATCAGGCCCACCCCCGCGATATCGTGCTGCTGGTCGACGACTCGCCCGAGGCGCTCGGCTTCCTCACCGATGCGCTGGAGCAATCCGGTTTCTCCGTGCTGATCGCCACCTCCGGCTCGGCGGCACTCAATATCGTCGAGCGCATCACGCCGGATCTCATCCTGCTCGATGCCGTCATGCCCTCGATGGATGGCTTCGAGACCTGCCGCAAGCTGAAAGAGAACGCCGCCGTTAGCCAGGTGCCGGTGATCTTCATGACCGGCCTGACGGAAACCGAGCATGTGGTCCACGCGCTGGAATCCGGCGGTGTCGACTACCTGACGAAGCCGATCAATATCGACGAGCTGCGCGCCCGCATCCGCGTCCATCTGCGCAACGCCCGCTCGACGCAAAGCGCCCGCGTCGCCCTCGACGCCGCCGGCCGTCATCTTCTGGCGGTGAAGGGCGACGGCAAGATCCACTGGTCGACGCCCCAGGCAACCCGCCTCGTCAACGCCGCCATGGGCAGCGACGATGCGCTCGCCAGTGTCACCGCCCATATCGCCGTCTGGATGAAGGACCGCATGGCGACCGGCCGCGACGCCGCCTTCTCGATTACTCACGCCGGCCAACCCGCCCTCCAGCTCGCCTTCCTCGGCACCATCGGCCCCGACGAATACCTCTTCCGCCTGACCGCCATCAGCCAGCGCAGCGACGACGCGGTGCTGCGCCAGCATTTTTCGCTGACCCAGCGGGAGTCCGAAGTGCTGCTGTGGATCGCCAAGGGCAAGGCCAACCGCGATATCGGCGAGATCCTGGGGCTCTCGGCGCGGACGGTGAACAAGCATCTGGAGCAGATCTATGTGAAGCTCGGGGTGGAAAACCGGGCGTCGGCCGCGGTGAAGGCGGCGCATGTGTTGCATGAGGGGTAGGCGCGCGTTGGGCCTAGCTTGACCCGCGAGCTTCCAGCAAGTTCGCCCCCCTCTGCCCTGCCGGGCATCTCCCCCACAGGTGGGGAGATTGGCTGGGCGCACCCGCTCGCCCTGGCATCCAGAAATCGAAGCTGAGAGCACATTGGTTCAATGAATGCGGGAGCGCGCCACGAGTCATCTCCCCACCTGTGGGGGAGATGCCCGGCAGGGCAGAGGGGGGCGAACTTGCTCGGAGCCCGAAAGCAGACTTGCTCAACCCTCAGCCAACCAACCCTCAAACCACCCGATCCGCGGGCTCCCGACCCTCGAAGAACGCCGTGATATTCTCCACCACCTTCATCCCCATGGCCGTGCGCGTTTCCTCCGTCGCGCTGCCGAGATGCGGCAGAAGGACGACGTTTTCCATCGCCTTCAGCTTCTCCGGCACCTGCGGCTCCGCCTCGTAGACGTCGAGCCCGGCCCCACGGATCACACCGGTCTGCAGAGCCGCAATCAGCGCCGTCTCGTCGACGACATCGCCGCGCGCCGTGTTGATCAGGAACGCCCCCTTCTTCATCGCAGCAAAGCGCGCCGCATTCATCAGGTGCCGGTTTTCGGCCCCACCCGGGCAATGCAGCGATACGAAATCGGAAGCGCCGAGCGCGTCCTCGACGGTCGCAAGCTGACGGGCGCCGTAGCGGGCGGCTTCGGCCTCATCGACCTTGGAGCGATTGTAGAAGACGACATCCATGCCGAAGCCGAAATGGCA
The DNA here is from genome assembly GCF_053522545.1 of Rhizobium sp. 21-4511-3d. Lineage (NCBI taxonomy): Bacteria > Pseudomonadati > Pseudomonadota > Alphaproteobacteria > Hyphomicrobiales > Rhizobiaceae > Rhizobium > Rhizobium sp. 21-4511-3d. Next base: position 57,959 of record NZ_JBNWCF010000017.1, read on the forward strand.
GCGCTGGGCGAAGGCCTTGCCGATGCGGCCGAAACCGATGATGCCGACGGTCTTGCTGGAGACTTTCGTGCCGATCATATGTGTCGGGCACCAGCCCTTCCATTCGTCGGCGCGGATCTGACGCTCGCCCTCTCCGCCGCGCCGCGCGACGGTAAGCAGCAGCAGCATGGCGATATCGGCGGTGCAGTCCGTCAGCACGCCCGGCGTATTCGTCACGGCAATGCCCTTGGCCTTGGCGGCCGCGACGTCGATGTGATTGTAGCCGACGCCGAAATTGCCGAGGATTTTTGCGCGCGGACTGCCCTCGAAGACGGATGCCGGCAGCTTGTCGGAGACGGTCGGCAGCACCGCGTCATAATCGGCGAGCGCCTGGCGCAGCTGATCGGCGGTCATCGGCAGGTCAGCTTCGTTGAGGGTCACGTCGAAACGCTCGGCAAGAGCGGTTTCGGCAGCGGCAGGCCAGCGGCGGGTGACGAGAATGCGCGGTCGGGACATCGAAATTTCCGTTTCTGAATTCTGGCAGGGCGTGAAAGCTAGCCCATCGCATCAGGATTGAAAACGTCACTCCGGCGCAGAACCGTCGCCAAAAACAAAGAAGCCCGGTCGAAACCGGGCTTCCTCTAAACGGTCGGAACCGTGCAAGCGATGCTTACTTCGCGGCCTGCGGGAAGTAGCTGTACTTGCCGTCCGGGCCCTTCTTCCATTCGTACATGATGTAGCCCGGGAGCTTCGGGTCGCCCTTTTCATCGAAGGACATGTCGCCGAGAACGGTCGGGAACGGACCCTTTTCCTTCATGGCCTTGGCAACGGCTTCCGGATCGTTAGAACCAGCGGCCTTTGCAGCGCCTGCGATCGACTGCATCGCAGCGTAGGAGTAGAGGGTGTAAGCTTCCGGGTTGAAGCCGGCAGCCTTGAACTTCTCGACGAGGTCCTTGTTGGCCGGGTTCAGCGTCGGATCCGGGCCGAAGGTGTTCAGCGTGCCTTCGACAGCGTCGCCAGCGATCGAAGCCAGTTCGTTCGAAACGATACCGTCACCCGATACGAGCGTTGCCTTCAGGCCCTGGTCCTTTGCCTGGCGGATGATGAGACCAGCTTCGGTGTGCAGACCACCCCAATAGATGATCGAAACGCCGGCTTCCTTCATCTTGGCGATGAGGGCCGAGAAGTCCTTGTCGCCGACGTTGATGCCTTCGTAGACGGCTTCGGTGATACCAGCGGCATTCATGGCCTTCTTGGTTTCGTCAGCGAGACCCTGGCCGTAAGGCGTCTTGTCGTGAACGACAGCGATCTTGGCGTCCTTGAAGTGGTCGGCAAGATACTTGCCGGCAATCGCGCCCTGCTGGTCGTCACGGCCGCAAGTACGGAACGTGTTCCAGAGACCACGCTCGGTGAACTGCGGGTTGGTCGCAGCCGGGGTGATTTCGAGGATGCCGTTTTCTGCGTAGACTTCAGAAGCCGGGATGGAAACGCCCGAGTTGAAGTGACCGACGACAAACTTGACGCCGTCAGCAACGAACTTGTTGGCGACCGAGATGCCCTGCTTCGGGTCGGAGACGTCGTCGCCGAGCTCGACCTTGATCTGCTCGCCGTTGATGCCGCCAGCAGCGTTGATGTCAGCAGCTGCCTGTTCGGCACCCTTCTGAAGCTGTGCACCGAACGCAGCGTTCGGGCCGGTCAGCGGACCACCAACACCAACCAGCAGGTCAGCGCGAGCGGCGTTGCTGAAAGCAACCATAGCCGTCAGAGCCACTGCCGACAGAAGATACTTCTTCATGTTTTTACTCCCAATTTTTGGGCGGGTTCCGGTCCAAACCCAAGCGCACTACCCACCAATAACTGCGCTGGGGAAAGCTGTTCCTCTCTGGGGGCATGAACCGGCTGCTTTACGCTTTGCCGGCCTGGGCCATGCCCTTCGATTTTTTATCAGTGGCGGATTTCCGTTTGCTTCCGGGCACCGCCGCTGAGGCAATTCATGCCTAGTTTCAACGGGCTGTCAATGTTTGTTCTTCCACGAAAACGCGGAAGTTTTTTCGTACAGCCAGTAATAGTTGTTGACCATCTGATTGGTACGGCGGAAGCGGAAGCCGGCCGTCGAGAAGACGAGCAGCAGCACGAAATCGATGATGTAGTAGAAGCCGCTCAGCATCGGGCCGTTGAACAGCGCGTGATGCAGGAACTGCATCACCCAGGCGAGCAGGAAGGTATAGGCGATCACCAGCGGGTAATCGCTCCAGCCCTCGGCTGCGGCCTTGCCGGCGCGCCATGCGGTCCAGAAACCGATGAGCATGACCAGCGCGCGGATGACGGTTCTGACGCCCATGTCCGGTTCGAAGAAAAGTCCCTGCATATCAAAGTCTCCCTTCTGCCCGGATCAATGCCGTCCGCCTTCGAGATAGGCGGCACGGACTTCGGGATTGGCGAGAAGTTCCTTGCCGGAACCGCTCATCGTCACCTTGCCGTTCACCATCACGTAGGCGCGATGCGAAAGCTTGAGGGCAGCAAATGCGTTCTGCTCGACGAGGAAGACGGTCAGGCCTTCGGTTTCGTTGAGCTTCTTGATCGCCTCGAAGATGCCCTTGACGATCAGCGGCGCGAGGCCGAGCGACGGCTCATCGAGAAGCAGCAGCTTCGGACGCGCCATCAGCGCGCGGCCGATCGACAGCATCTGCTGTTCGCCGCCCGAAAGCGTGCCGCCGCGCTGCGTCTGGCGTTCCTTGAGGCGCGGGAACATCACGAAGATCTTTTCGAGGTCTTCGTGGAAGTATTTGAGGTTATCGAGACCGGCGCCCATCTGCAGATTTTCCAGCACGGTCATGCGCGGGAAAATACGGCGTCCTTCCGGAGACTGGGCGATACGCAGACGCGCGATTTCGTGCGTCGGCATCTTGGTGATGTCGCGGCCGTCGAAGGTGATTGAGCCGGTGCGCGCCTGCGGGCTGCCGCAGATCGTCATCATCAGCGTCGACTTGCCGGCGCCATTGGCGCCGATCAGGCTGACGATCTCACCCTTGTTGACTTCGACATCGATGCCGGCGAGCGCGCGGATATTGCCGTAATAGGTCTCGACGCCCTGAACCTTGAGAAGCTGTTCCCCGGCCATCAGTGTGCGCCCCCTTCTACGGTCGCGATGACCTCTTCAACTTCTTCGTCTTCGACACCGAGATAGGCCGCGATGACCTTCGGGTCGTTCTTCACGTGTTCGGGCGTACCGTCGGAGATCTTCTGGCCGTATTCGAGAACGACGACGTGGTCGGAAATCTCCATGACCACGGACATGTCGTGCTCGATGAGCAGGATCGACGTTCCGGTTTCCGCGCGGATGCCGCGCAGCAGCTCGTTGAGTGCCAGCGATTCGCGCGGGTTGAGGCCGGCGGCCGGCTCGTCGAGGCAGAGCAGCTCCGGACCGGTGCACATGGCACGGGCGATTTCCAGGCGGCGCTGGGCGCCGTAAGGCAAGTCGCCCGCCGGATCGTCGGCGCGATCGATCAGATCGGCCTTTTCCAGCCAGTAGCGGGCAAGCTCGATGGAGGCTGCCGCTTCCTTCTTGTAGCCGCCGATGCCGAGCAGGCCGAGGATCGTGTAACCCGAGGCCTTCATCAGCTTGTTGTGCTGGGCGACGAGCAGGTTTTCCAGGACCGTCAGACCCGAGAACAGGCGAATGTTCTGGAAGGTACGGGCGACCTTGGCTTCCTTGGTGATGCGGAAGTCAGGCAGGCGCTCGAGCAGATACTGCTTTCCGCCCTTCTGGTTCATGGTGATCATGCCCATCGTCGGCTTGTAGAAGCCGGTGATGCAGTTGAACACGGTGGTCTTGCCTGCGCCGTTCGGGCCGATCAGCGCAGTGATATCGCCGCGCTTGGCTTCGAAGGAGAGATCGTTGATGGCCATCAGGCCGCCGAACTTCATCGACAGGTGCTCAACCTTGAGCAAGGTATCGTTGGACATCGTTTCTACAGGGCTCATCAGCCGTGGCCCTCCTTGGTGAAGCTTCCGGATACCGCCTTGCGCTCCTTGAGGAAGGCGGTCGGTTCACGCGAGCCGACGAAACCGCGCGGCTTGAACAGCATGACCACGACCATGGCCAGGCCGAAGAGCAGCATGCGGTAGAGTTCCGGCGTGAAATCGGGGCCGAAGACGACCTTCAGGAAGTCCATTTCGCGCAGCACTTCCGTGCCGCCGACCATGACGACAGCCGCAATCGCGATACCGGTCAGCGAACCCATGCCGCCGAGAACGACGATGGCAAGGATGACGGCCGATTCCAGGAAGACGAAGGATTCAGGCGAGACGAAGCCCTGGCGCGCAGCGAAGAACGAGCCGGCGAAACCGCCGAACATGGCGCCCGTCGCAAAGGCGGTGAGCTTGGTCGTGACCGTGTTGATGCCGAGTGAACGGCAGGCGATTTCGTCTTCGCGCAGAGCTTCCCAGGCGCGGCCGATCGGCATGCGGCGAAGCCGGATGGTGACGTAGGCCGTGATCAGGCAGAGCGCCAGGATCAGATAGAACAGGAAGATCTTGTAATAGGCGGACGACATCGGCAGGCCGAGCAGCTTGGCAAAGCCGCCGGCGGACGCATCGAACGGAATGCCGAACAGCGTTGCCTTCGGAATACCGGAGATACCGAAGGTACCCTTGGTCACGTCGGTCCAGTTGATGAGGACGAGACGGATGATTTCACCGAAGGCGAGCGTCACGATGGCGAGGTAGTCGCCGCGCAGACGCAGGACCGGGAAGCCGAGGATGATGCCCCAGAGAGCGGCGAAGATGCCCGAAAGCGGCAGCAGCACCCAGAAGGACAGGCCGAAATAGCTGGAGAGCAGCGCGTAGGAATAGGCGCCGACAGCGTAGAAGGCGACATAGCCGAGGTCGAGAAGACCGGCGAGACCGACGACGATGTTCAGACCCCAGGCCAGCATCACGTAGATAAGGATCTGGATACCGAAGTTGTCGACCCACTTCAGCGAGCCCTGTGCGCCGACCAGCGCATAGATCACCATCGGGTAGAGCAGCAGCGCCACCAGAGCGATCTTCAGGAAATGCGTGTGGAAGAAACCCTTGTCCGTCGAGATATCGAGCTCGCCGTGCTTTGCCTTGGCAAGTTTGCGGCGGTTGATGTTCGGCTGCACGAAGACGACCATGATGAAGCGGCCGATGGCGGCGATTGCGACGAAGATCGCAAGCAGGCCCCAGCGCTGGACGATGATCAGTTCGTTGTTGATGTTCTGCTGCGTGCCGAGACCGACATAGAGAACGAACAGGCCGAGCGAGACGAGACCGGTGAAGAAAGCTTCACGGATACCCTTCTGGACAAGCCCGGCCTCGGGCTTGCCTGCGGAAGTTTCGATGTTTGCCATGACGTTTATACCTTCTCGACTTCCGGCCGTCCGAGAATACCGGTCGGCTTGAAGATCAGGACGAAAGCCAGGATCGCGAAGGTCGCGACGTCCTTGTAGGCGATGGTGAAATATGCGGACCAGAGCGACTCGATGAGGCCGATCAGCAGACCACCGAAGACTGCACCCGGCAGCGAGCCGATACCGCCGAGAACGGCAGCCGTGAACGCCTTGACGCCAGGGGTGAAGCCATCCGTGAAGGACGCAACGCCATAATACATCAGGTACATCGTACCGGCGACGGCAGCGAGCGCGGCGCCCATGATGAAGGTGATGGAGATCGTCTGGTCGACATTGACGCCGAGAAGCGCCGCCATCTTGCGGTCCTGCTCGGTGGCGCGCTGGGCGCGGCCGAGCGCCGTGCGGTTCACGAGGTACCAGAAGGCAGCCAGGAGAACGACGGTGATGACGATGATGATGATCTGCTTCAGCGAGACCGAGATACCGCCGATATTATAGACCGAACTTACCAGCGGCGGGATCGGCTTGTTGCGCGGGCCCTGCGTCACCTGGATGAAGTTGGAAAGCGTGATCGACATGCCGATCGCGGTGATCAGCGGCGCCAGGCGGAACGAACCGCGCAGCGGACGGTATGCAACTCGCTCGATCGTCCAATTCCACAAACTCGTCATCAGCATCGCAACAACAAGCATCGCCAGCAGAAGAACTGCTACCGGAAGACCTGCAAAGATGGATGTGAGAACGAGAAAGACGATAAGAGCAGCGAAACCACCGAGCATGAAGACATCGCCATGGGCGAAATTGATCATGCCGACAATGCCGTAAACCATCGTATAGCCAATAGCGACGAGACCATAGATGGATCCAAGAGTCAGCCCATTGAAGAGCTGCTGGATAAAGTACTCCATATGTCATTTCCCCTGGATGCGAACCAACATGGCTGCATCTCTTTTTGGTTAGGGCTCCGCTTTTAAATCGGAACCTCGTAGCCGCATGCATAGCGCTTTCAGGGAAAATGTGAAGACAAAAAGGCTTTACTGAGTCAGATTCTTGCTCAACTGCGCTTAAATGGCGCGATACAAATCAAAATCCACACGAAAAAGGCATTATATGACAAAAATTTAGCCAAACCGCGCCTGTGGATTAACCATTGCGGCAATTCGGTGGCAGCCATCATTTCGGATTTGCGAATGCTATTCCACAAGACTGGAATTCGAAGCAAATTCTGACCAGCTAAAACGCGAGCCGGTGAAAACTATTCCAGGCCACCGCCTTTGACTGCGACGACCAGGAAAAATGCAAAACACTGGCCTCATCCCTATATTTGCGGCTATAGTTGCCGCTTCGCCGGGTTCGCTTCCCGGCCCCAAACCGCAAGAGCCGATGCTATCGACATTCGAAAATGCAGCCCTGGAAGCAGGACGGAAGATCATCGAGATATTCCGCGCCGGATGCGCCGTCTCGACCAAGGCCGATGCCACGCCGGTGACGCTCGCCGATCATGAAGCCGAGATCATCATCCTGGCGCATCTGAGCCGCGATTTTCCCGACATCCCTGTCATCGCCGAGGAATCGGTTGCCGCGGGACATGTGCCTGACATCGCCGGCCGACCGTTCTTCCTTGTCGATCCGCTCGATGGCACGCGCGAGTTCGTCGACAAGCGCAAGGAATTCACGGTCAATATCGCCTATATCGAAAACGGCGTACCGCTGGCGGGCATCGTCTACGCCCCTGCCCTCGGCGTCGCCTTCGTCGGCGAATCGGGCAGCGCCGAGAAACTGCATGTCGGCGACGACTTCACCGTTGACCGCCGCGAGAAGATCGCCGTGCGCGACGAGCCGGAGCATCGCCTGGCGCTCGCCAGCCGCTGCCACAACAGCCCGGCCACCGACAGCTTCCTGAAGAAGCACGCCATTTCCGAATGCACCAATATCGGTTCGTCGCTGAAATTCTGCCTGCTCGCCGAGGGCAAGGCCGATGTCTATCCGCGCTTTACCCGCACGATGGAATGGGACACGGCCGCGGGTGACGCCGTGCTCAGGGCCGCGGGCGGCACGACGCTGACGCTGGACGGCGAGCCTCTCGGCTACGGCAAGCCCGGCGATCCGGATTTCGTCAATCCGGATTTCATCTCCTGGGGCAGCCGCAAGCGGGCGCTGCAGCGCGCATAAGCAAGGCCGAAATGGCTTGGAGATCAGCGGGAAGCGAGCCTTGCCCTCCCCGCGCATCTGAGCGGACATAAGATCAGTGGCACCGCTATGGAGGCCGCATACATGTCCGACATGACAGTCAATCTCGCCCTTCCCTATATCCTGCCGTCGCAGGCCCAGAAGCACGTCACCCATAACGAAGCGCTGCAGCTGATCGATGCCGTCACCCAGTTAACGATATCAGCCGAAGCGTCCGCCGCGCCGGAAGACCCGGCCGAAGGCGCCTGCTATCTCATTGGGTCGGGAGCAACAGGCGCCTGGTCTGGTAAGGACGGCCGTCTCGCCTTCCGGCAGGACGGCGCCTGGATCTACATTCTGCCGCGCGATGGCTGGCGGGCCTATTTCGCCGCCGTATCGAGGCTCCGCGTCTTCGCCGCCGGCGTCTGGAGCGATCTGGTACCGCCACCGCCGGCCAGCCTGCCGCTTCTCGGCCTGAACGCCAGCGCCGACGCACAGAACCGGCTGGCCGTCGCCTCCCCCGCCAGCCTCTTCAATCACGAGGGCCACGGCCATCAGGTGAAGGTCAACAAGGCATCGGCCGCCGAAACGGCATCGCTGCTCTTCCAGTCCAACTGGTCGGGCCGCGCCGAGATGGGACTTGCCGGAAATGATGAATTCGCAATCAAGGTCAGCGGTGACGGGTCTGCCTGGGAGACGGCGCTGGCGATCGCCGCAGGTGGCATCGTCAAGACCCCTGCCCGCCCGGTCGCCCGCGCCGCACTGGCGGCGGCGACCACGACGCCCGGCAACAACACCCGCACCGGCTTCAACGCGCTGCATGTGCAGCAGGGCGGCTTTTCGCTTGGCGCAGCCGTCCCCTCCGGCAGCGGCAACCGCCTGACGGTTCCGGCCTCGGGTCTCTACCTGCTGATTCTGTCGGTGAGCACCGTGACGAGCTCGGCTTATGGCGCGCGGCTGGAAGCCAATGGCAGCACCGCGCTTGCGGCGATCGCCGGTGCGGCGACCACCGTCGCATCAAGACAGACGGCCTTCGGCCTCGCACAGCTTGCCGCCGGCGACTGGCTGTCGATCCTGCATACGGGAACGGCGCAATATAAGTTCGGCGCCGGAGAAACGGAGATCAGTGCGATCCTGCTCTAAGGATCAGAGCAGGCGGTAGCGGAGCGCACGGGCGACGGCCTGCATGCGATTGACTGAATCGAGCTTGCGCATCGCGCTCTTCAGATAGCCGACGACGGTATGCGACGAGAGATCGAGAATGATGGCAATCTCGTCGCTGCTTTTTCCAGCCGCCGACCAGCGCAGACATTCGATTTCGCGACGCGTCAGCGTTTCCGCCGGTCCTTCTTCGCCGCGATTGGCAATGCTGAACCGGTCAAGCGCCTGCATGGCCGCGAAGAAAAGTGCCATCTGCTCTTCATATTCCAGCGCAGCGCGTGTTCCCGAGAATGCAAAGATGTACTGTTTTAGATCAGCGTCATGCAGCGAAAAGCCGAAAGTTGCCTGCAGGCCATGCATCTGGAAGACCGCGTTCAACCGGCGGTTTTCAATATTTGCAGCCGCGCCGCCAAAAGTTCCCGCATTGCAATAGACCGGGATGATCGTGTGCTTCAGCGCGTTAACCAGCTCGCTGCAGTAAAACATGTCGGCCTCTTCATAGAGGTTGACGAGCGTCTGCGGCCAGTTACTGGCAATACGGTTTTCGACAAAGGAGGTGGCGTCGCCGCGTGGGAAGGATGCAATAAGGAAGAAATCGAAGCCCGCTTCCTTGGTCATGCGCTCAAGGCTGCGCTTGAACTCGATCTTGAGATCGCCTTGGCGGGCGGTGGTAGAAAGCGAAAAAGCGTTATCGTCTGCGCAGTTACGCACTGCGCGCTCACGTCTCGTCATCTCTTATGTCCTCAACCGCGCGCGCCTGCCCAGCTCTCGCACCGGCAGGCCATCCACGGCGCCGGAAACAGCAAAAGAAAGCCGCGAAGCCCCGCGTCGGTGTGACGGGAGCTGCAAACACTATTCTTTGACTGATACTGCGAGAAGAACGGAGACGATGTCTTGCGCTCATTCTTAATGTTGCAGCGCTTATAAATCTTCCCGCGAAATATAGATATTATTTATTACGCATGGGAGCCATGCAGCCGGCTCAAATTGACGTAACGGAAGTTCGTCCCGGGGTGGGTAGCTCCGGCACTTAAAGTTGTTATCAAAGTCTTACGATCAGTTTAGGCAATTTTTAAATGTGACGGGCTAGAGTGCCATCTGTGGTCTTGAGTTGTGTAGAGAGTCCCAATGACCGAAATGATACGACCCCGAGTAAAATATGTCATCGGCCCCGATGGCAGCCCGCTTACGATTGCGGACCTTCCCCCGCCGAATACCCGGCGCTGGGTGATCCGTCGCAAGGCTGAGGTTGTCGCGGCAGTTCGCGGTGGCCTGTTGAGCTTGGAAGAAGCGTGCGAGCGTTACACGCTCACCGTTGAAGAATTCCTGTCCTGGCAGTCGTCGATCAGCAGCCACGGCCTTGCCGGCCTGCGCACGACACGTATCCAGCAGTACCGCCACTAATCGCCGCAAGGCAACGACATTACTTCGGGCCGGACGCATTCTCGCTGAGAGAATGAAGAAGGCCCGAAATTATTGTCGACGCGGCGTAGCACCAGAGGCCGGGCTGGGTGAAAGCATCCGCAAGCCCCGTCGTCTTTGCCGCCGCAATCACGACCGCCACCAATAAAACGTCCATCATTGACCACTTGGACAGGTGAGGTACGGCGTGACGATAAAACCAGCTGCCGGTTCCGCCGCCGGCCGCTGTCGCCTCAACGGCGAGACTGACAATCTTGCAGACCGGCAGAATGATCGACACGAGAACGACGATCGCCGCAAGCAATGCATCGCCGCCGCTCCACAGCGAAGCGATGATCCCGATCAGCGACGGCGTCTCGTCGAAAAAGTAAAGCGTCTCGAAGCGGATCAGCGGCAGCACCAGCCCAAGCGCCAGAAAGAACGGCGCCGCAACCAGAAGCACCGGCTTTATCCACGACAATCTCGCCATCAATCCCTCTCCCCCGTCAATCCGATGAACACTGCGTCGCCACCTGCCCCGGCTTGTGAGCCCCTGCCCGCCATGCCACGTTCGGGCAACGCAACTCTTTCGGAGGACAATAGAATGGATATCCGCAACGAAGAAAATGCCTCGGGCGGCCGTTATGTCGCTGAAGTCGAGGGACACGAGGCCGAAATGAGCTATTCCCGCACCTCGCCGAAGCTCGTCATCATCGACCACACCGGCGTTCCCGATGCCCTGCGCGGCAAGGGCGTCGGCCAGGCACTCGCCCTGCACGCCGTCGAGGAAGCCCGCAAGGGCGGCTGGAAGATCTTCGCGCTCTGCCCTTTCTTCAAGGCACAGTCCCAGCGTCATGAGGAATGGCGCGATGTCGTGAACTGAGAGGCTAGAAAACACCAAAAGCCACGTATGACGGACTGAGGCCCATCATACGTGGCTTTTTCTTCGGCGATTCCCCAGGATGCCGGTGACGGCATCCATCGCCAGCTTGATTACGCCCGTGCGCGAATTGCGCCGTCACGCTCCTCGAGGGCGGCTGCGCGGGCATATTCTGCCTGCATCTCCTCGAGCGCCTGTTCCAGAGCTTCTTCCTGCATCTTCAGTTCCTTGATCGAAACCTGAAGATTGTCGGCACGCTGACGAGCGGCCTTGGCGAAGGTCGGGTAGGCGAAGTGATTCGGATCGGAAATGCCGGACTTCTTCTCTTCGACGACGATCTGGCTCTCCAGATCCTTCGTCATCCGTTCGAATTCCGACATCATCATCTGCAATTGCTGCAGCTGACGTCGTTTTTCGTTCACCTGAAATTCCTTCAGGCGAACTAGGCTCTCACGCGACTTCATACGCATTACTCCAGTGATGCGAGACCCCGGCTCTACTAAATTGCCCCTTGCGCACCGCTTTGAGACGGTCTGCCCAAAAAATTTCCGTCGGTATTAACAAAAACCTACCGCTGGTAACCTTTCGTTTACGGGCATCGTTAATGATAGGCCCGATGATTTAAGGCTCGGTAAACATCACTACGCGATTTCCGAAACCTTTTCATTGCTGAGTCGAATGAATCGCTTAGCGGCCGCTCTTAATGTAAAAGTTAAGGATTTGGCCTTGCGGATTCTCGTTGGAAAACAGCGGAATGGACAAAATATTTAATAAATTCGTTACCCCTTGCCAGAGTGGAATAGAATTTGTTAACCATTTCGTGGCAGCTTCCAAATCACGCAGTGACATATTTCGGTATCGCGTAGGGGGCCAGACCACCTTTCGGCGGCGGTAAAGGGGATAATAATGCGGGTACTACTGATTGAAGACGACAGCGCGACAGCGCAGAGCATCGAACTGATGCTCAAGTCCGAGAGTTTTAACGTTTACACCACCGATCTCGGTGAAGAAGGCGTCGACCTCGGCAAACTGTATGATTACGACATCATCCTTCTCGATTTGAACCTTCCCGACATGTCCGGATATGAAGTGCTTCGCACTCTCCGCCTGTCCAAGGTCAAGACACCGATCCTCATCCTCTCGGGTATGGCCGGCATCGAAGACAAGGTCCGCGGTCTCGGCTTCGGCGCCGACGACTACATGACCAAGCCGTTCCACAAGGACGAGCTCGTCGCCCGCATCCACGCCATCGTCCGCCGTTCGAAGGGCCACGCTCAGTCGGTCATCATGACGGGCGAGCTCATCGTCAACCTCGACGCCAAGACCGTCGAAGTCGGTGGCCAGCGCGTTCACCTGACGGGCAAGGAATACCAGATGCTGGAGCTGCTTTCGCTCCGCAAGGGCACCACGCTCACCAAGGAAATGTTCCTGAACCACCTCTATGGCGGCATGGACGAACCGGAACTGAAGATCATCGACGTCTTCATCTGCAAGCTGCGCAAGAAGCTTGCGAATGCTGCCGGCGGCGCCAACTACATCGAAACCGTCTGGGGCCGCGGCTATGTGCTGCGCGAGCCCGATGGCAGCGAATACGCCGAAAGCGCCTGATACCGAACCCCCTTTACCAATTCAGAAATCCCGCCCTTCCGGCGGGATTTTTTTGTTTTTGCGGGTCGAAGGTAGCGGGAATCTGCCACTGCATGGACAAACGCAAAATGCTCGGGACAGGCCCGAGCATCGTAAGAACTTGAAATGGAAGAGAATTAGGCGGCGATCGCCCGGTTGCCGAAGACGGCGGTCAGAATCTTACGGTCGAAGGGCTTCAGCAGAAAGTCGGTCGCCCCTGCCCGCTTGCCGGCCATCAGCTTCTTCAGATCGGCTTCGATGACGCAGTAATAGATCTTCACTTCCTTGCCGCCATCCATGCCGCGGATGGTGGTGATCAGCTCGAGGGCGCCCTCGATGCCGGAATCGACGATGAGGTAATCGGGCAGTTCCGTCTGGCAGGCCGACAGCGCTTCGGAAGCGTTTGACGCCTCGCTGACCAGGAAATCGAGTTCGGACAGGATACGCTTTCCGACCTTGCGAACGACGTCCGAACTGTCGGTGATCATGAAACGCTGCATGACTGCTCCTTCGCCCCACTTCTGTCCCGGTGGCGCTTCCTCAGCCTGAAAGGATAGGTCGATTAGGCTAAGGAAGTCTTACCGAGAAAGAGACAAACTGCTCTCATGCAACCGTAACGTTAGGCCGCAGCGATTTCGGCTGTAAAAATAATCTCTTCGCCGGTTGCCGAATGGCCGAGCTGCATGCCGCATTCCTCGGCGAGCAGGACGGTGTAATAGGGCTGGATCGAGTGAGCATCGACAGCCTCTTCGACATGGCCGGAAGCGATCTCGACGAATTTCGGCGGCATGCGCATCAGCTTGCCCTTGGCGACGAGCTTGAACTTGGCGTCGAATTCCGGATTTTCCAGCGTGATCTCGATCGAGCCGCCGCGCGGGATCGAGGAGTAGGCAACGAGGAACAGGTTCAGCAGCAGCTTCACGCGGTTCTTGGCGACGATGGCGCGCGGGCCAGTCCAGGTGACCTCGGTCTTCTTCTCCGCGGCCGCGAAATCCTTGGCGGCACGCTCGGCTTCGCCCGTGTCGATCGACGCGCCGACGGAGCCGGAGGCACCGAAGGCAAGGCGGGCGAACTTGAGGCGGACGGAGGCGTTCAGCGCGCTGGTGCGGATCAGATCCATGGCATCGGCGTCGGCGCCGCCCTCGTCGAGCAGTTCGAGACCGTTATTGATGGCGCCGACGGGCGAGATGACGTCATGGCACACGCGGCTGCAAAGAAGAGCAGCCAGGTCCGGGCCGGTCAAAGTAAGATTTGGGTTCTTGGACATCATCGTCTCCTGATGGCGAATACTTCATTCCGCCATATCTTGCCTGATCAAAATTGCACGAAGTTTGCGCCCGTACTCGGCGCCATAATGACACCATATTTGGTAAACCGATTGTTAAGACGATCGGAGCAAAATGCGTCAATTGCCGGAAACGGCTCATTGAACCGACCATGATGAACGGATGACACCATGCACCTTCAATCCCCAAGAAGATTTATGGGCTTCTGCCGGCTTATTGTCGCGCTGACCATTTCTGCATTCATGCTCTCCTCGCAGCAGGCGGCCGCCCAGCAGGCCAACAGCAGCCAGTACACCGTGCAGGAGATCGTCGACGCCGGCCACTCCTTCTTTGGCTCCACCAGCGGCGGCCTCGCCAAGGTTGTCGAAGCCGCATTCCAGAAATACGGCCTGCCGAACGGCTACATTCTCGGCCAGGAAGGCTCTGGCGCCTTCATCGCCGGCCTGACCTATGGCGAGGGCCAGCTCAACACCAAGAATGCCGGCGAGCATCCGCTCTACTGGCAGGGCCCGTCGCTCGGCATCGATTACGGCGGCCAGGGCACCCGCGTCATGATGCTGGTCTACGACCTTCCCTCGATCGACAGCATCTATGCCCGTTTCGGCGGCGTCAGCGGCCAGGCCTTCGTCATCGCCGGCTTCGGCATGACGCTTCTGAAGAACAACAATGTCCTCGTCGTGCCGATCCGCACCGGCGTCGGCGCCCGCCTCGGCGTCAATGTCGGCTACCTGAAGATCACCCCCGGCCCGACCTGGAACCCCTTCTGATAATGGAGTGGACGGCGGGATTCTTGCCCGCCGTCACCCATCCGCCACTTGCCGCGCGCGCATCGCGTGCGTAATCATTGGCGCGAAGCAAATCACTTTCTGGAAGCATTGACCGCGCCGTGATCGAATACGCTCTTCTATTCGGGCTGGGTTTTCTGACAGCGGCCTTCCTGGTCTTCCTGGTTTCCCCCGCCATCCACCGCCGCATCGTCTGGTATACGGAAAACCGGATGAAGGCGACGATGCCGCTGAGCCCGCAGGAAGTGCGCGCCCAGAAGGATATGGTCCGCGCCCTCTACGCCGCCGACAATGCCCGCACCACGCAGGATCTTGCCCGCGAGCGCGAGAAGTCGCTGTCGCTGCAGCTGCGCCACGATTCGCTGGCGCTCGATGCCGGCCGGCTGGCCGCCGAGATCAGCACCCTGCAGGGCCAGATCAGCGATCTCAACGTCGAGGCCGCCGAACTGCGCTCGCATCTGCGCAAGGACGAGAACTATATCAGCCAGCTGAAGACCAGCCTGCACATTGCCGAGCAGTCGAGCTCGCAGAAGGAAGGCGAACTCGAAGCGCTGCGCAGCCGCCTGAACAAGCTTGCCGAACAGTCCGACAACCTGAAGATCGACATGGCGGCTCGCGAAACCGAGATCGAAAGCGTCAAGTTCCGCGCCAATGCGCTGCGCGACGAGCGCGATACGCTGCGCCAGGACGTCAATCTCCTGCAGAAGCGTGCCAAAGATGCCGAGCAGAAGCTGACCCAGCAGGAACACATGGTGATCCGCCTGGAAGACAAGGCTGCCCGCGAAACGGCATCCGCTTCCGACAAGGAAACGCTGCTCACCCGCCGCCAGCAGGAAATCGCCAAGCTGAAGGAACAGCTGAAGGGCGCCAATTCCGAACTGCGCAAGGCAAGCCGCGCCATGCGCGACGCCGGCGTTTCCGGCTCACTGCTGAACGCGCTTCCCGACGCACCACCGGCCGAGCCGGAAGAGAGCATCGATCCTGCCGCCGTTGCCGCAAGTCTGGCCGACGATGTCCGCGCCCGCAGCGCCGACGTCTCCGACCGCATCCTCAAGGCCAAGACAGTCACCGGCAAGGACAGCGCGCTGCGCGAAGAGATCGCCTCGATCGCTGCCAAGGTGGTGGCGCTGACGGCATTGAAGGAAGGCGAGACCTCGCCGATCCGCAAGCTGCTGCCTGAAACCGCCGAGACCGGCGCTCAGGACCGCCTCAATCTCGCCGGCCGTGCCGCCGCGATCCTCACCGAAGACAAGTAAGCGTCAGATCCGCTTGGCGGCAGATGCCATGGAAAACAGCGCGATGCCTGTTGCCGTCGCGACGTTCAGGCTGTCCAGCCCCTCGGACTGTGGAATCCGGGCACTGCGGAAGCGCACGAGAATCTCCGCCGGCAGCCCCTCCCCCTCGGTTCCCGCCACCAGCGCCATGCGCGGCGACGCCGGGATGCCGCGGATATCGACGGTACCGCGCGGCGACAGCGTCCAGATATCGAAGCCGCGTTCCGCGAGCCCGCTCAACAGGCCCAGCGCAGAACCACTGCGCTCATAGGGAACGCTGAGCACCGAACCGACCGAGACGCGCAGCGCCTTGCGGTAGAGCGGATCGCAGGAGGTTTCGTCGAGGAAGATCGCATCGGCCTTGAAGGCCGCCGCATTGCGGAACATCGATCCCGCATTGTCGTGATTGGAAATGCCGCATCCGGCAATCACCAGCGCCTGTTCCGGCAGCCGGTCGAGGAGGCTCGTCTCGGGAGAAAGCTTCCGGCCGAGCGCCAGCACGCCGCGATGCAGGTGAAAGCCGACAATGCCATCGAGCGTTTCGGCTTCGGCAATATAGACTGGCACATCGTCCGGGAATTCGGCAAGGATATCGGCAACGCCTGCCGCCCGGTTGGCGAGCAGCAGGATCTTTTCGGCGGCGAAGGTGCCGCGGCGATGCGCCTGCGCCAGCATGCGCAACACGACGGTGCCCTCGGCGATGAACCGTCCCTGCCGCCCCGTCAGGTCACGCTCGCGGATCTCGCGGAACTCCGCGATCCGCGGATCCGCGGCATCAACGATCATGACGGGAGCGGCCGCCATGGCTCAGTTGCCGGCGACAGCGATATCGGCGACGGTGTGGCCCGTCTTGGTATCGACGACGATCGCCCGGTGCTTGCCATCGGCGCCCTGGCCGTAGAACAGGATCTGACTGCCCGAAAGCGAGGTCGACTGAACGGCAAAGCCTGAAGGCAGTGTGACCGTGCCGCTGACCGGCGAACCCGACGGCACGCCGTTCGAGGCGACGGGTGCGCTACCCGCAGGTTCCGTCCGCGTCACCTTGTAGACAACGGCGCCGAAGACCGCCATAAGGCTCACAAACATGATGGCGCCCGAGACGATCTGCAGGCGAACCATCTTGCGCCGGACATTTTCCATTGCCGGATCAAGGGGCTTTTCTTCCTGGTCGTCTATCTCGATTTTCGTCATTACGGCGTCCTATGAATTCCTCGGAGAAGAAGCGTCTTGAGCGACCCCTTTAAACAAGCATCCGGCATTAGGAAAGTCCTGACGGCAGACGAGAGCGCCGAAGGCCGCCTCGATGCCTGGCTGACGGCCCAGCTCGGCGCCGAATTTTCGCGCAGCCGCGTCAAGGTGCTGATCAAGGACGGCATGCTGACGGTGAACGGCGCTCCAGCCGCCGATCCGCAGAAGAAGGTGAAGCCCGGCGAGACCTACGAGATCCTGTTGCCCGAGCCTGAGGACCCGGAACCCAAGGGCGAGGACATCCCGCTCGACATCCTCTTCGAGGACGACGACGTCATCGTCATCTCCAAGCCGTCGGGCCTCGTCGTCCATCCGGCCGCCGGCAACTGGACCGGCACGCTGGTCAATGCGCTGATCCACCATTGCGGCGAGAGCCTTTCCGGCATCGGCGGCGTCAAGCGCCCCGGCATCGTCCACCGGCTGGACAAGGATACGACGGGCGTGATGATCGTGGCAAAGAACGACGTCGCCCATCGCCACTTGTCACTGCAATTCGCCGATCACGGCCGCACCATGCCGCTCGAACGCGCTTACCAGGCGATCGTCTGGGGCCGGCCACCGACGCTGAAGGGCACGATCGACGCGCCGCTCGGCCGCGGCACCGCCGACCGCACCCGCCGTGAAGTGAAGCGCGCCGGCAATCAGGAAGCTGACGAGGCGATCACCCATTACGAGGTGCTGGAGCGCTTTCACGAGACGTCGAACGCGCTGTCGCTGGCCTCGCTCGTCGAGTGCCATCTGGAAACCGGGCGCACACATCAGATCCGCGTCCACATGGCCCATATCGGCCACCCGCTGCTGGGCGACGCCGTCTATGGCGGCGGCTTCAAGACCAAGGCGAACCTCTTGCCCGATGATGCCCGCAAGGTCGTCAATGGCTTCAAGCGTCAGGCTCTCCACGCCTATATGCTGCAGTTCGAGCATCCCCGAACCGGTGAGATCATGCGCTTCGAGGCGCCACTGCCTGATGATATGATGGAGCTTGTCGAGGCTCTTCGCGGGGCGTCTCTATAACGCCTTCGTGAAGACCCCGCTGGCCTTGAACCCCTGTTCGGCCATACTTATCTGTATATGGACTTAGTGCGGGCTCTAGTTTGAGGCGCACGTCCCGGTTTGCCTTTATCGACGCGGGGACGCGTTCCATCGGGAACCGGAATCTATATAGGAGGGTGCAATCATGGCCCGTAACAACCTGCCATCCATTACGGCCGGCGAAGCCGGTCTGAACCGTTATCTCGACGAGATCCGCAAGTTCCCGATGCTGGAGCCCCAGCAGGAATACATGCTCGCCAAGCGCTATGCCGAACATGGCGACCGCGATGCTGCGCACAAGCTCGTCACCAGCCACCTGCGCCTCGTTGCGAAGATCGCAATGGGCTATCGCGGCTATGGTCTGCCGATCGGCGAAGTCGTCTCCGAAGGTAACGTCGGCCTCATGCAGGCCGTGAAGAAGTTCGACCCGGAACGCGGCTTCCGCCTGGCAACCTACGCCATGTGGTGGATCAAGGCCTCGATCCAGGAATATATCCTACGTTCGTGGTCGCTCGTGAAAATGGGTACGACCGCCAACCAGAAGCGTCTGTTCTTCAACCTGCGCCGCCTGAAGGGCCGCCTCCAGGCGATCGACGATGGCGACCTGAAGCCGGAACACGTTTCCGAGATCGCGACCAAGCTCAACGTCTCCGAGGAGGAGGTCGTATCGATGAACCGCCGCCTGTCTGGCGACGCGTCGCTCAACGCCTCGATCAAGGCGTCCGAAGGCGATAGCGGCCAGTGGCAGGATTGGCTGGTCGACGATCACGACAGCCAGGAAGAAGTGCTCATCGAGCAGGACGAACTCGACACCCGCCGCCGCATGCTGTCCAAGGCAATGAGCGTGCTGAACGACCGCGAACGCCGCATCTTCGAGGCACGCCGCCTCTCCGACGATCCGGTGACGCTGGAAGACCTGTCGTCCGAGTTCGACATCAGCCGCGAGCGCGTCCGCCAGATCGAAGTCCGCGCCTTTGAAAAGGTCCAGGACGCGGTCCGCAAGGAAGCGCTGGAAATGGCCAAAGCCGTCCGCGTGGTCGAAGCCACCGCCTAAGGCGCAAGCGTCAAGACAAACGAAAAGGCGGGTCAATGACCCGCCTTTTTGCGATTTGGAGACCCCAGACTCCGCACTGTAGGGCGTCGAGACTTGTAATGACCCGCATTACAATTCCTCAAGACGGCTTTGATACGCTTTGCAATGAAGGGTCGAGCGACTAGGACCCTCAGCAAAAAGTCAAAGCGAGGTGTGCATGAAGCTTCTTCTGCCAATCGCATCGTCTATAGGCCCAGTCTACTTCGCCCTCCAAGAAGCGTCCATCATATGGGTTCTATTGTGGGCAGCGCTTTGGAACTCTCTTCGATGGCTCGTAGGATGGAGGACCGCGCTCAACATTGCGCTTGAGCCTAGCGACCAGCCAGCGTCCTGGCTGGAGACCCATCCCGCCGTGTACATGGCACTTGCGTTCGTAACCTCACTCGCAGCCTTTATGTTTATCCACGTCACAGCTTATGTGATCGTGCGGCACATCATCTGAAGGTCTCGCGATGACGGCAATTGCCGCAAAGCGATCAGTGCAGCTTGAACACAAGACAAAATAAAAGGCGGGTCAATGACCCGCCTTTTTTGTTTCTGCGATGCGCCTCGCCTTACTGGCTGGTGCTGACGTCGCCGAGCGTGCCCCAGTCGCGGATCGCGGTGGTGAACGCCTGGGCGCCGGTCGAGCCCTTCTGCATGGTGATCAGGGCGCGGCGGCCGTTGCGGTAGGTGATCGGGATATCGATCCAGTCGCGGGTGGCGAGCAGGTCGAGGTTCGACTTGCGGGCATCCGGATAGTCGTTGAGCGCGATCATGTGGAAGTCGTCGGTGATCTTGGCGGGCACCGCGATCAGCGCGTCGCCGCGATCCTGCTCCGTGCGCTTCATCGAGATGCGCTGGACGCTGTCGATCTTGCCGCCTTCGAAATTCGGCGGCACCGAGAAGACAATCTCGACCAGATGGCTAGCCGGCAGCGACGGGTCGGAATTGCGCTTGAAGGTGACGAGAGCCGAGAGATTGCGCTCGGGAACGGTGACGTTGCCCTGAACGGTCGCGACGTCCTTGCCGCTTGCATCCTTCTCGTGCTGGACGCTCCAGACGACAGAGCCCTGGATCGCCGTCGGCGAGCTCTGGCCGATCCGCTCCTCATAGAGGAACATCTTTTCCGAAGCGCCGACCGGCGCGGTCACCTGCGGCTGCGCGGCCGCGGCATCGCCTGCAGCCGGCGGCTGGGCAGCGGCCGGATCCGTCTGGGCGGCCGGTTGCGCCGGAGCCTGGGCCGGTGCGGAAGAAGCAATGCTCTGCTGCGCGACCGACTTGCCTTCGGCAGTCGGCGTTGCGGCGGCGGTCGCCGGGCCGGCATCGGTTTCGGTGCCGTCGGCCATCAGGCGCTGGTTGAACTTGTTGGTGACGGAGGCGCCGTCATCGAGCGCAGCAACCTGCTTGTTGGCGTCGGCGGCAGGTGCTGCCGAGCTGCCATTGGCGGCCGGTGCCGCAGTGCCAGACGCAGGAGGCGTCGTTGCCGACGGCGTCGTGCTGGCGGCAGGCGCGGTCGTCTCGGCAGTCTTCGGCGCCGAGCTGATCAGGCCGTTGACCATGGCATTCAGCTGGTCGCGGTTCATCCATGCGGCATAGCCGGCACCGCCGAGAACGGCGAGCACCAGGACGATGCCGATGATGCGGCCGAGGCCGAAGCGGCGGCGCTTCGGCTCCATGCGGAAATTCTTGTTCTGCAGCTTGGCAGCGACGATCTGATCGATATCGGCAACCGGGGCCGTATCGTCATCGTCGTTGGCAACGGAACCGCGGCGGCCGTAGCCACGCAGCGCTTCGGCTTCCTTCCACTCGCTGCCGGGAACATCCGGCGCGGGCTGCTGCGGCTTGTTGCCGTGCACTTCGGAAAACAGATCGGAATCGTCTGTCCGCGCCTGTGCGTTGTCGGCCTTCTTCGGCGCATCGATCGGCGGCAGGTCGTCGAAAGCCGCG
Organism: Rhizobium sp. 21-4511-3d; assembly: GCF_053522545.1. Taxonomy (NCBI): domain Bacteria; kingdom Pseudomonadati; phylum Pseudomonadota; class Alphaproteobacteria; order Hyphomicrobiales; family Rhizobiaceae; genus Rhizobium; species Rhizobium sp. 21-4511-3d. The sequence goes on from NZ_JBNWCF010000017.1 coordinate 79,197, forward strand.
GCCTCCCACGAGAAGCCCTCGTTGGCAGCCGGCATCTTCGCCGTTTCAGGCGCGGTCTGCAGGCCGGACAGCGCTTCCTCGAAGGCGCGCGCACCGGCATCCGCCGAAGCGGCAGGGGCGAGGCCCGAGAAATTATGCAGTTCCTGGTCGGCCCAGACGGTATCGGCATCCTTCGGCGGCTCTGCCGGCGTCTCCGCGGCAGGCTCGTTCCATACGGGATCGAAGCGCGCGGCGGCTTCGCTCTGCAGCGGCTCTTCCTGCGTCTGTTCGACGAATTCCTGCGGCTTTTCGAAAGAAGCGAAGGGCTCTACCAGCCGGTTGGCCGGATTGTATTCGCTTGCCCGCACCGGCTCGACGGCTTCCACCGGCTCCGGCTCAACGACAGGCTCTTCATACACCGCCGGTTCGGCAGCGTGATATTCAGGCTCTACGGGCTCTTCGTGATGCGGCGCCTGCCAGGCTTCGGTGGGCGCATCCTCGACAGGCTGCTGCCACGGTGCCGGTTCGGCATGGACTTCAGGCTCGGCGTGAACCTCCGGCTCAGCGTGAACTTCAGGCTCCGCGTGAACGTCATGCTCTGCGTGAACTTCCGGCTCGGCATGAACCTCGTGCTCGACAGCATGCACCGGCTCGTCGTGATAGACGGCCTGCGGCTCTTCGTAAGCGGCTTCGGCGGCAACCGGCTCTTCGTAAACCGGATGCTCTTCGTGAGCGACTTCCTCGACCGGCTCGGCAGCCGCCTCGACGGCATGCTCCTCGGCGGCGGCAACCGGCTCTTCAGCCGGAGCGGCGGGCTCTTCGTAATGCGGCTCGGGTGCGGCCTCTTCGGCAACGGCCGCGGCGGCTGCCTCATCGGGCAGCGCCTCGGCATGTTCGGCCTCGACTTCGCGAATGGCGGCATCCAGCTTTTCAAGCTGCCGTTGCAACATCGCTTCCGGCGGACGCGGTTTCATGTTTTCGAGCTGCCGCTGCACTGCGCCGCGGGCACGCTCGTAAACCTTCACCCGCATCTCGGGGGTATTCTCGGTCAGACCGTCAACGGCCCGCCGGATGACTGCAATAAAATCCGCCATTCGTACTTTCTCAAAAGGCCCGGCTTAAAGCACGGGCCAAATCGGTATGACCCGCGACATTAATCCTCAAAGGGATCGGTCACAAGTATCGTGTCATCTCGCTCAGGGCTTGTGGACAACAGGGCCACCGGCGCGCCGATCAGTTCTTCGACCTGGCGCACATATTTGATCGCCTGCGCCGGAAGATCGGCCCAGCTGCGGGCGCCGACGGTGGATTCCTTCCAGCCTTCAAGCGTGATGTAGACCGGCTCGACGCGAGCCTGAGCAGCCTGGCTTGCCGGAAGATAATCGATCTCCTTCCCGTCAAGCTTGTAGGCGACGCAGATCTTCAGTTCGTCGAGACCGTCGAGAACGTCGAGCTTGGTGAGCGCGATGCCGGTGATGCCGGAGGTCTTCACGGTTTGGCGCACCAGAACCGAATCGAACCAGCCGCAGCGGCGCGGACGGCCGGTGTTGACGCCGACTTCGCGGCCGACGGTCGACAGGTGCTTGCCGATCTCGTCATGCAGCTCGCAGGGGAACGGGCCCTCGCCGACGCGGGTCGTGTAGGCCTTGGTGATGCCGAGGACGTAACCGATCGCCGTCGGGCCGAGGCCGGAACCTGCAGCCGCCTGACCGGCAACGGTGTTGGACGAGGTCACATAGGGGTAGGTGCCGTGGTCATTGTCGAGCAGCGCGCCCTGCGCACCTTCGAACAGGATGCGGGCGCCAGCCTTGCGCTGGTCGTCGAGGATGCGCCAGACCTGGTCGACATAGGGCAGGACCTGATCGGCAACGTCGTGCAGTTCCTTCTCGAGCGATTCCACCGAAATTTCCGGCAGGCCGAGGCCGCGGCGCAGCGCGTTGTGGTGCGTCAGCAGGCGGTCGATCTTGGCCGGCAGCGCTTCCTTGTCGGCAAGGTCGATGGCGCGGATGGCGCGGCGGCCGACCTTGTCTTCGTAGGCCGGGCCGATGCCGCGGCGGGTGGTGCCGATCTTCGTGCCGCTATTGGAAGCCGCATCTTCACGGAAACCGTCGAGGTCGCGGTGCAGCGACAGGATCAGCGGCGCGTTGTCGGCGATGCGCAGCACGTCAGGGTTCACGTTGACGCCCTGGGCGCGCAGCTTCTCGACTTCGGCGACGAAGTGATGCGGATCGACGACGACGCCGTTGCCGATGACGCTGAGCTTGCCGCGCACGAGGCCCGACGGCAGCAGCGCCAGCTTGTAGCTGACGCCGTCGATGACGAGCGTATGACCTGCATTATGGCCGCCCTGATAGCGGACGATGACATCCGCACGTTCCGAAAGCCAATCGACAATCTTGCCCTTGCCTTCGTCACCCCACTGGGAACCGACCACGACTACGTTCGTCATCCAACTCTTCCTGTTACCGGCGGATTATCCGCGCCCTGCTCAAACCCGCGCATCTATAAAGGTTTGTTTTTTGGAAAGCGACCCTGTTATCGCGGTGAAATGGGCTTTTTGCGTGACAAAACAGCCCGCAGCGGGCTATTGCCGCTCCGGTCCACGCCTTCCTCCCCAGCCTTTGCCGCATACGGAAAGAATCATCGTGCAGATCACGGCCTATATTTGCCTCGTCATCGCCACGCTGTGTTGGGGCGGCAATGCGGTGGCCGGCAAGCTGGCGCTGGGGCATGTGAGCCCGATGATGCTGACGCTGCTGCGCTGGACGCTGGCAACGCTGCTGATCGCCGCGGTCTCCCTGCCCTACCTGAAGCGCGACTGGCCGCTGGTGCGCAAGAACCTGCCGCTGCTCTTCTTCTACGGGATCATCGGCTACACGACCTTCAACGCCATGCTCTATTCCGCCGTGCAATATACGACGGCGATCAACGTGGCGATCGAGCAGGCCGGCATTCCGATGCTGATCTTCCTGCTGAACTTCGTCTTCTTCCGCACCAGCGTCTCGGCTGCCCAGTTCGCGGGCTTCGGCATGACGCTCATCGGTGTGGCGCTGACGGCTGCCCATGGCGATTTCGCGACACTGCTGCAGCTCAGCCTCAACCGCGGCGACGCACTGATGCTGATCGCCGTCGTCGCCTATTCCGTCTACACGATCTTCCTGCGCCGGAAGCCGCCGGTCGACTGGCGCACGCTGATGGCGATCCCGGCATTTGCCGCCGCGCTGACCTCTGTACCGCTGCTGATCTGGGAAAGCTCGAAGGGCAACGTCCAAGTGCCCGATGCGAATGGCTGGGTCATCGCCTTCTACACGGCGATCTTCGCCTCGCTGCTGGCGCAGATCCTCTATATCAAGGGTGTGGAGACGATCGGCGCCAATCGCGCCGGGCTGTTCATCAATCTGGTGCCGGTCTTCGGCACCCTGCTCTCGGTGCTCCTGCTCGCCGAAGAGCTGCAGACTTTCCACATGGTGGCACTTGCCCTGACGCTCGGCGGCATCGCGATCGCCGAAAAGGGCCGGCCTAAAGACGCCGCACCGACTGTGCCCGCCTCGCCGGTCGACTAGCCGAGTTCCAGCGTCGTCACGCCATAGACATTCCTAAGCGGGATCGACGGCGCCTTGCCGCGATACATGCGCATCGTCTCCAGCACGGGCACGAGGCCGATGCTTTCGGCCAGCGCCAGGCCGTCCTTGTTGTCTTCGGGCACGTCGATGAACACCTGCGCGCCATCGGCCTCGGTGATCAGCTGCGCCATCAGCGCGGCAGCCGTATCGGCATCGGCGGCAAACAGCGGGCCGATCTTGTAGCCCTCGTAACAGCGGCGGATCGTGCCATAGCCGCGGATCTTGCCGCTCTTACGCACCACGGCGCTCCTGCGGCCCTTGCGGCTGGTGCACCAGGCGCTGACGAATTCCGGCCGCGCCGCCGGGAAAATCGAGGCGTCGTAGCGCACGATGCCATCGGTCTTGTCGGTCACGGCCTGGGCGGTCAGCGACGAGGACGGAACGGAGGTGGCGACGCCGCCGAAGCGGATCGTCTTGTAGGCCGGCTCGAAGCCTGCCTTGCGGTAACTCGGCTGCTGCGCCTCGACGCCATCGAGACCGATCGCCCGGCCCTCGGCAGATGCCATGCCGGCATTCCAGATCGCCTTGCCATAGCCTTTGCCGCGGAAATCGGGATGGACGATGTAGAGGCCGAGAAAGGCGAATTCATCGCCATACTTGACGACCGAGATCGAGCCGACGGGGACTTCCCCGACAGCGCCGACGAAAAAGCCGGAAGGATCTGCATCATGAAACGCGAGGGAATCGTCGAGGCCCGGATTCCAGCCTTCCTGACGGGCCCATTCAAGCACAAGCTCCAACTCGCCCGGCCGCATGGGGCGAACCGCAAACTCCGAATTCATGCAACTTCCCTAACCAACTCTGCTGCAAACCCGCAAAGCGCAACATGAAGAAAAGCTAAAGTCTAGCTTTCCCAGCATCCCCGCCCCGTACGAAGAAACATGTTCATGACTGAAGCGATCAAGCATCGATCGCCATAAGGCACGGCGCGAAGAACTTCGTGCCGCAATTATCATGAAACAACGCTGTAACAATCTCAAGAAAATTACTTAACAAATCGGAAGCGGCGGGCCGCTGAAATAAGCGCGTTTTCGTGATTGCAGAATGCTTTATCGCTTTTTTGAATAGGCCCTGCGCGGCCTCAGTAGAATTTTCGTTATTTCCTTTGGCTTTTCGTTTTATCTTTACCGTTACGAAACGCGCTCTGCACGCCTAAGATGCGCCGCATCAGGTTTGGAAACGACGTTGGCAACCGACACGACAGGCCAGGGAATGAAGACCCCGCCGGCACGCCGCAGACGCGGCCTGGTGCTGTGGCTGATGCTTGCCCTCTCGCTCTCTCTCATCGGCGGCACCGTTCTGCTCTCGAACGACATGCGCCACCTGCGCGGCCTCGCCGAACGGCTGGGCTACAGTTTCGACAAGCCCAAACCGGTGGCGGCGCTGCCCCGCACCTCTCCACCACCGCCAAGACCGCGCCCGCCGGTAAAGCCGGTGCTCGCAAGCATCGAGCACGATCCGCGGCTGATGGAAGCGCCGCTCGACGAGCTCGCGGCCGCATTCTTCCGGACATGGTGGACGACGGGACCGGCGATCTGCGAGGCCTTGCGCAAGGCAGGCATCGAGACGACGCCCTGGCGCGCTGCCGCCATGAGCGGCGACACCTTCGAATGCACCTTCCAGCAGATCTACAAGCAGGATGCTGAAAAGCCACTGAGTTCCGTCTTCGTGATCATCCGTGGCGACCGCACCGGCGCGATCGCCAATATGCGAGCAAAGCTGGTCGGCCCGGAAACGGATACGGCAGGCAAGCTCGATCCGGCAGCGATGCGGATTTTCGAGACGCTGCTTGCCCAGCCGCACTGGCAGGATTTCTCCGCCATGCTGGCCGCGATCCGCGAGTTGAAGGATGCGAAGGAGGAAAGCTTCGGCGCCAGCATCAGCTTCGCTCGCGAAACGACGAGCGACAACAGCTTCAACTTCATCATCGCCATGAAGGCCGCACCCGGCCCGCAGGTCCGCACGCGGGCCTATTTCTCGGCCGCCCGCTGGCTCGAAATGCCGGAGCAGCCGCCTTCGGAAAAGCGGCCGCCCTATTTTCGCTAGAGCCTAAAAATACGGCTCGAAGAACGTCCTGATGGCGTCGATCTCGTTCGGCCGGATATCGTGGCCGCCCGCATGCCACTCCGTCGTCACCTTGGCCTTTTCGGTTTCGAAATAGGCCGCAAGCGCCTCGGTCAGCGGCACCGGGCAGATCGGGTCGCGCTGGCCGGCGGTGATCAGCACCCGGCGCCCGGCAAGCTCCAGATTGGGCTTCGGCTGGAACGGGATCAGCGGATGCATCAGCACCGAGGCATCGAACAGCCCCTTCTCGATCAGCACATTGGCAAGAATGTTGGCGCCATTCGAGAAGCCGAGGCCAAGGATTTGCGACGCGCCGTGGTCGACGGTCAGATCCTTGACATAAGCGGCCATCTTCTCCGTCGCCCGGGCAAGGTCTTCCATATCGTAGACGCCCTCGCCGGTGCGCTTGAAGAAGCGGGCGGCACCGTGTTCGGAGATATCGCCGCGCGGCGAGACGATCGTCGCTTCGGGCAGCAGGCGCCGCCCGAATTCGAAGAACTGGTTCTCGTCGCCCCCCGTGCCGTGCAGCACGAAGAGAATAGGCTTTCCGGGTGCACCGGCATGCAGCCGGTGCACATATGAAGTATCAGCCATTGCTGTTCTCCCGTTAGGCTTCGAGCGGCGGCAGATGCTGCTCGATCAGGTCACGCAGATGCGCGTGCTGCTGCGGCAGTTTCAGCGCCTCGCCGAGATGAGCGGTATCCTCGTCACGGTCGAAGCCGGGTTCGTTGGTGGCAATCTCGAACAGCACGCCGCCCGGCGTACGGAAGTAGATCGCCCAGAAGTAATCGCGGTCGATAACGGGCGTCACCTGGTATCCGGTATCCATCAGCGCCTTGCGCACTTCGAGCTGCTTTTCGCGGTTCTCGACGGCGAAGGCGACATGGTGGACCGAGCCGGCACCCGGAAGCGCGCGGTTGATGCTCGGCATCGTCTCGAGGTCGATCAGATGCGCGCCATTGCCGCCGGGCATGATCAGCCGCTTGACGCCGTCCTTCTCGTCCTGAACGTCGTAGCCCATGAACTTCAGGAGCTCGGACGTCGCACCATCGTCACGCAAGCGCATGGCGACCGAGTGGAAGCCGCGGATCGCGTGGTCTTCAGAAATACCGCCATGCGTCCAGGGCTGGCGGGCATCGTCCTTGACCTCGACAAGCGCAAAGCCGTCGCCGTCAGGACCGGCGAAGTTCAGGCGCTTCTCACCGAAGCTCTCTTCGGTCTTCAGGCCATCTGCATTGAGCTTCGTCAGGCGATCGCTCCAGAAGCCGATCGAGCCTTCCGGGATGGAGAATACGGTGGTGCCGACTTCACCGGTGCCCGGACGGCCCTTCGGCATCTTCGGGAACGGGAAATAGGTCATGATCGTGCCCGGCGAGCCGGTCTCGTCACCATAGTAGAGGTGATAGACATCGGGCGCGTCGAAGTTGACGGTCTTCTTGACACGGCGCAGGCCGAGCGCATCGGTGAAGAACGTATTGTTGGTGCGGGCATCCTCAGCCATCGACGTGACGTGGTGCAGGCCCTTGATCTGGTTCAACATGGAAAACCCCTTTCTTGCCCGCATCGGCGGGCTTTCGATGGGTGATAGATGATCCTTCATCCGCCGCAGGAATAGCCCCGCAGATCGACACGCATTGTCTCCAATTATTGAACGACAAAAGACACGCGTTCAGAAAATCTAGCCATCCTGCGGGTTTGGCGGCAGTACCCAATCGATCGGCGTCCGCCCATGGGACTGCAGATAGGCATTGGTCTTCGAGAACGGCTTGCTGCCGAAAAAGCCGTTATGAGCCGAAAGCGGCGACGGATGCGGCGCCTTCAGCACCAGATGCCGGGACGTGTCGACGAACGCTGCCTTGCGCTGAGCATAGGAGCCCCAGAGGATGAAGACGACATTCTGGCATTCCTCGTTGACCCTGCGGATCACCGCATCGGTGAACTGTTCCCAGCCCTTACCCTGATGCGAGGCCGCCTGCGATTCCTCAACGGTCAGCACGCTGTTCAGGAGCAGCACGCCCTGCTTCGCCCAATGTTCGAGGAAGCCATGGCGCGCGCGCTCGATGCCCAGATCGCTTTCCATTTCCTTGTAGATATTGACGAGCGATGGCGGGATGCGCACCTCGGGGCGCACGCTGAAGCAGAGCCCGTGTGCCTGGCCGAGACCGTGATAGGGATCCTGCCCGAGGATCACCACCTTCACATCCGCCAGCGGCGTCAGGTCGAGCGCCCGGAAATATTCCGAGCCCTTCGGAAAGATGTGCTTCCCCGCCTGCTTCTGCGCCTGCAGGAAGGCTTTCAGCTGGTGCATGTAGGGGCTGGAGAACTCGGAAGCGAGCGCCGCCTTCCAGCTGTCTTCAAGGGCAATCGTCTGTTCGGTCATCTGCTGTCCCGTTCTCGCCGAACGAGCTCTATGTGGCTCGAAAAGGGAATTCGGATGTAATTTAGCGATCCCTGCGGATCAAAATTTACGAAGTCCCGGTAGTGTGTTGATAATCGCCGACGGATTCAAGCGCTGGCTAGGGCTTATTCAGAATGAAATTTGGAACAAGTGGACTGCGCGGCCTCTCCGCCGATCTCAAGGGACGGGCCTCGGCGCTCTATGCGGCGGCCTTCGGTCATTACCTGCTGGAAAGCGGACGCGCCAAGGCGGGCGACCTGATCCTGCTCGGCCGGGATTTTCGCGATTCCAGCCCGGAGATTGCGCAAAACTGCACGGCTGCACTGACCGCCCTCGGCTTTCGCGTCGCCGATTGCGGCACCGTCCCGACACCTGCACTGGCGCTTTACGGCCTTCATGAGAAGGCCGCGAGCCTGATGATCACCGGCTCTCATATCCCCGCCGACCGCAACGGCATCAAGTTCTATCGGGCCGACGGCGAAATCGACAAGGCGGACGAAGTGGCGATCTCCGAGAGAGCCGCAAAGCTCGACGCCTCCTATGTCATGCCGCAGGCAACCGCGAGCGCGCTCGACCACGCCGCCGTCTGCGCCGAAGGCTTCTTTGCCCGCAACGCCGCGATCCTGCCCGCCAAGGCGCTCGCGGGTCTCAGGATCGGCGTCTACCAGCACAGCACCGTCGCTCGCGACATGCTGATCGAGCTGCTCGCCCATTACGGCGCCGACGCCATCCCGCTCGGCCGCTCCGAGACCTTTATCCCCGTCGACACCGAAGCCGTCTCGGCCGAAACCATCGATCTCCTCAAGGGCTGGGCCGCGGCCCACAAGCTCGATGCCATCGTCTCGGCCGACGGCGACGCCGACCGGCCGCTGGTGGCCGACGAAACAGGCACACCGCTGCGTGGCGACCTCCTTGGCCTGATCTCGGCGAAGGTCCTGAATGCGGCCGTGGTCGTCACCCCCGTCACCTCTAACTCGGGCATCGAAACCACCGGAAGCTTCGCGGTCACCCGCACCAGGGTCGGCTCGCCCTTCGTCATCTCCGGCATGCAGGAAGCCGTTGCCGCCGGCAAGGACCGCGTCATCGGTTTCGAGGCCAATGGCGGAACGCTGACCGCATCCGAATTCCAGCTGAATGGCGCCGCCCTCGCCCCGCTGCCCACTCGCGACTGCTTCCTGCCGATGCTGGCGGTGCTGTCGCTTGCAGCCTCCGAGCGCAAGCCGCTTTCGGCGGTCGCCGCCTCCTTCGCATTGCCCGTTGCCGCGGCCGACCGTCTGGAGAATTTCCCGGTCGAGACCAGTGCTAAACTGATGGCCTATCTGCGCCAATCGCCTGACAACCTCGCCGAATTCCTGAAGCCGATCGGCGAACCGGACAGGACCAGCGACATCGATGGCCTGCGCGTAACGCTTAAGGATGAACGCATCATCCACTTTCGGCCCTCCGGTAACGCACCGGAAATGCGCTGTTATGTGGAAGCAAAAGACGAAGCGGCGGCAGCCTCGCTTCTGGATGCTGGCCTGAACCGCATCCGGCAGTGGGCCAACGCGAATTGAACCAAGACCTACGACCGCAAGGAAACACCTTATGACGCAGAAGATCGTTCCCGTGATCATGGCCGGCGGCAAGGGCACGCGCCTGTGGCCGCTGTCGCGCGCATCAGCGCCGAAGCAGTTCATCCAGTTCATCGGCGACCGCACGCTGTTCCAGGAAACGCTCGCCCGCGTCTCCGACCCCGCGATGTACGAGGCGCCGGTCGTCCTGACCAACGAGGAATTCCGCTTCCTGGTGGCCGAACAGGCGCGCGAGCTCGGCCATGAGTTGAAGGCGATCCTGCTGGAGCCGTCCGCCCGCAATACCGCACCCGCCGTTGCCGCCGCCGCCGTGCTGATTGCCGATCTCTTCGGCAAGGACACGCTGATGCACGTCCTCGGCTCTGATTACGAAATCGTCGCCGACCAGAGCTATTTCGACAGCGTACGCGCCGCCGAAGCGACGGCCGCCAAGGGCAAACTCGTCACCTTCGGCATCGAGCCGACCGAAGCTGCGACCGGCTACGGCTATATCGAAGGCGGCGAGAAGCTCGCGACGGGTGCGCTCAGCGTCAAGCGCTTCATCGAAAAGCCGCCGCTTGCCAAGGCCGAGGAGATGCTGGCCGCCGGCGGCTTCTACTGGAACTCCGGCATGTTCATGTTCCAGGTTTCGGCCCTGCTTTCCGAGATGCGCGACTATGCGCCCGAAGCGCTGCGCGCCGCCGACGACGCGGTTTCCAAATCCGCCCGCGACCTTGACTTCATCCGTCTCGACGCCAAGGCCTTCGCCAAGGCGCCGAACATCTCGATCGACTATGCGATCATGGAAAAGACCGCCAACGCCGCCGTCGTCCCCTCGCCCTTCAAGTGGTCGGATCTCGGCAGCTGGGACAGCGTCTGGAAATCCGGCAAGCGCGACGAGCACGGCAATGTCGCGACCCAGAACACCACGCTGATGAACAGCCATAACTCGCTGGTCATGAGCCATGGAGTCCACCTCGCCGTCCAGGGCATGGACGACATCGCCGTCATCGCCAGCGAAGACGCCGTCTATGTCGGCCGCCTGCAGGACAGCCAGAGCGTCGGCGATATCGTCAAGACGCTGGCCGCGCTGCCGAAGACCGCGAAGCTCACCGAAACGCACCCGACCTCCTACCGCCCCTGGGGCGGCTATACCTCGATCCTCAACGGCGACCGCTTCCAGGTGAAGCGCATCTTCGTCACCCCCGGCAAGAAGCTCTCGCTGCAGAAGCACCATCACCGCTCCGAGCACTGGATCGTCGTCAAGGGCACGGCCGAGGTGACGATCGGCGAAAACGTCCAGATGCTGCGCGAAAATGAGTCCGTCTATATCCCGCTCGGCGAGGTCCACCGCCTTGCCAATCCGGGCAAGATCGTCCTCGAACTCATCGAGGTCCAGACCGGCTCCTATCTCGGCGAAGACGACATCATCCGCATCGTCGACGAGTTCGGACGCAACTGACAGCAGCGCTTGTCTTGAACTTATGACCTTCACTCTGTAACACGGTCGCGTTCTGCCACTGGCGGGACGCGACCGTTTTCAGGATGAAAGTTACCCCCATGCGTATTGTTATGATCGGTTCTGGTTACGTCGGCCTCGTGTCCGGCGCCTGCCTTGCGGATTTCGGCCACCACATCACCTGCGTGGACAAGTCCGAAGCCAAGATCGATGCCCTGGAGCGCGGCGAAGTGCCGATCTTCGAGCCGGGCCTCGATGCGATCATTGAGCATAACCGGGCGGCCGGCCGCCTCGACTTCTCCAAGGATCTGGCAGCCCCGGTTGGCGCCGCCGACGTCGTCTTCATCGCCGTCGGCACGCCGTCGCGCCGCGGCGATGGTCATGCGGACCTGAGCTACGTCTATGCCGCAGCCCGCGAGATCGCCGCTGCCGTCACCGGCTTCACCGTCGTCGTCACCAAGTCCACCGTTCCCGTCGGCACCGGCGACGAGATCGAGCGCATCTTCCGCGAAGAATTCCCGGGCAAGGATATCGCCGTCGTCTCGAACCCCGAGTTCCTGCGCGAAGGTGCCGCGATCACCGACTTCAAGCGCCCCGACCGCATCGTCATCGGCACCGAGGACGCCCGCGCCACCGAAGTCATGCGCGAAGTCTACCGCCCGCTCTATCTCAACGAGGCACCGCTCTATTTCTGCGAGCGCCGCACCTCCGAGCTGATCAAATATGCCGCCAACGCCTTCCTCGCGATGAAGATCACCTTCATCAACGAGATCGCCGACCTCTGCGAGCAGATCGGCGCCGACGTGCAGAAGGTCGCCAAGGGCATCGGCATGGACAAGCGCATCGGCGACAAGTTCCTGCATGCCGGCCCCGGCTACGGCGGCTCCTGCTTCCCGAAGGATACGCTGGCGCTGGTCAAGACGGCACAGGATTTCGACAGCCCGATGCGGCTGATCGAAACGACGGTCGCCATCAACGACAACCGCAAGCGCGCCATGGGCCGCAAGGTCATCGCCGCCTGCGACGGCAGCGTGCGCGGCAAGAAGATCGCCGTCCTCGGCCTGACCTTCAAGCCGAACACCGACGACATGCGCGATGCGCCCTCGATCACCATCATCCAGGCGCTGCTCGACGGCGGCGCGGCCGTTCACGCCTACGACCCCGAGGGCATGGAAGCCTCCAAGGGCATGCTCGGCCCGGTCGTCTATGGCAAGGATCCCTATGAGATCGCCGAGGATGCCGACGCGATCGTCATCGTCACCGAATGGGACGAATTCCGCGCTCTCGACTTCAAGCGCCTGAAGACCACGGTCAAGACGCCCACGATCGTCGACCTGCGCAACATCTACCCGGCCGCCGAAGTCAGCAAGCACGGCTTCAGCTACTTTGCCGTCGGCAAGAAGAGCGAGAAGAAATAAGCATGCATTATTTCATCACCGGCACGGCAGGCTTCATCGGCTTTCATCTGGCCCGGCGCCTGCTGCAGGATGGGCATCAGGTCACCGGCTTCGACGGCCTGACACCCTATTACAACGTCAAGCTCAAGCATATGCGCCATGCGGCACTGGCGCAGTTCCCGTCGTTCACTCCGGCAATTGCCATGCTGGAAGACCGGGAAGCGCTTGAGGCGGCTATGGATGCCGCCAAACCCGACGTCTTGATCCACCTCGCTGCCCAGGCCGGTGTCCGCTACAGCCTCGAAAACCCGCGCTCCTACCTGAGCTCGAATGTCGATGGCTCCTGGAACATCCTGGAACTTGCCGGCAAGCATAAGGTCAAGCACCTGATGCTCGCCTCGACCTCCTCGATCTACGGCGCCAACCCCGACGTGCCGTTCCGCGAAACCGACCGCGCCGACGAGCCGCTGACCATCTATGCCGCGACGAAGAAGTCGATGGAACTGATGGCGCACAGCTATTCGCACCTCTACAAGCTGCCGGTCACCGCCTTCCGCTTCTTTACCGTCTACGGCCCCTGGGGCCGCCCGGACATGGCGCTCTTCAAGTTCGTCAAGAACATGCTCGAAGACCAGCCGATCGAGATCTACGGCGAAGGCAAGATGAGCCGTGATTTCACCTATATCGACGATCTCGTGGAATCGATCGTGCGCCTTTCGGCGGTCATCCCGGCCGAAGACAACCGCGTCGGCGACACTGGGGTCGAGACCCTGTCGCGTCAGGCGCCGTTCCGCGTGGTCAATATCGGCGGCGGCCAGCCCGTCAGCCTGATGGACTTCGTCCAGACCGTCGAGCACGCTCTTGGCCAGTCCGCCAAGCGCACCATGCTGCCGATGCAGAAGGGCGACGTTCCGCGCACCTTCGCGGCCCCGGACCTGCTCGTGGCACTGACCGGCTACAAGCCGGAAACAACGCTGGACAAGGGCGTGAAGGCTTTCGTCGAGTGGTATCTCGAAGCCCGCGCCGACATGGAAATCCCGGCCTAGCGGCCGCTGGCGCCAGGCGTGGCATGATTGCGGGCGCGCGGCGAGATCAGCCGCGCGATATCCGCGGCCTGCGCCGGATAGCCGAGCGCATAGCCCTGCAGCGTATCGCAGCCGATCGCCGTCAGCACCTCGGCATGCCCTTCCGTCTCGACGCCTTCGGCGATGACTTCGACATTGAGCGCCTTCGCGATCTCGATGATCGAGCTGACGACGCGGTGCTGCTCTTCGGATTCGACGATATTGTTGACCAGCTGCCGGTCGATCTTCAGCCGCTTCGGGCGCAGTCGCGCAAGGCCGATCAGCGAGGCATGGCCGGAGCCGAAATCGTCGATCTCGATATCGATGCCCATCGTCTTGATCCGGTCGATATTGGCAAGCAGCCGGTCGTCGGAATCGTCGAGGAAGATCGTTTCCACCAGTTCGAACGACAGCGCGCCCTGTGGGATATTCAGCGCTTCGAGATTGGCAAGCAACGCGGGATCGAAGAGCCGCGGACCGGAAATGTTGACGGCAACCCGCGGCACCGTCGCACCCTGGTTCTGCCAGTCGAGGCGGTCTTCCAGCACCTTGCCGAGGATCGCAGCATCGATCTGCGCCGCCAGGCCCGCCTCGTCGGCAACCTTCAGGAAGACGGCGGGCGACAGCACGCCCTTCTCAGGATGCGCCCAGCGCGCCAGGGCTTCGAGGCCAGCGATCTCGCGCGTCTTGGCGTCGAGCTGGATCTGGTAATAGGGAATGATCTCGCCGCGTTCCAGCCCGAGCTTCAGCTCTTCGGCGAGCCGCCGCTTGCTCTGCAGATCCTCCTGCAGCTGGCGGCTGAAGAACTCGATGCGATTGCGGCCGAGCCGTTTTGCATGGAAAAGCGCCAGATCGGATTCCGTCAGCAGGTTGCGCGAGCTGCGGCCGTTGTTCCAGGCAATGCCGACCGAGGTGCCGGATTGCAGAAGCTCCTGGCCGAAGCGGATCTTCTTGCTGAGGCGGCGCTGCAGATCGGCAGCGATCCGCTCCAGCTCTTCCCTGCCCGCAAAATTCCAGAGGATGATGACGAACTCGTCGCCGCCGACGCGGGCGACCATGCCGTTTGCCGGAATACCCGCGGTGATGCGCAGCGCGGAGGTGCGCAGCACCGTGTCGCCGGCGGAATGGCCGTGGCTGTCGTTGATCTGCTTGAACTGGTCGAGATCGAGATGAAGGACGGCGAGCGACGAGACCGACTTGTCGCCATGCAGTTCGGCAAGACGCTTGTCGGCAAGACGGCGGTTCGGGAGTCCCGTCAGGTAATCGTGCTCCGCCGCATATTCGATCCGAGCGTTGCTCTCTTCGAGCGCCCGGGCGCGCGCCTCGGCGACCATGCGCTGGCGCTGCAGCTCGGCATTGAGCTCGACGTCGGCGGTGACATCCCATTCGGCACCGATGAAGGACGGCGCGCCCTCCTCGCTCAGGAAGAAATGCGCGCGCGAACGCAGGTGGCGGATTTCGCCATTCGGCCAGATGATGCGGAATTCGGAGTTATAGGCGCCGCGGCGCGCGATCGCGTCGTCGAACTCGGCGAAGGCGCGCTCCTTGTCGTCAGGGTGAATGGAGTTTTCCCAGATGGAGGTCGGCACCGCCCGGGTGTCCTGGCCCGTCTGGTAGATGCGATGCATCTGCGCGTCCCAGAGAATTTCGCTCTTGCGGACATCATGCTCCCACACGCCGATCTGCGACGCATCAAGCGCGAGCTCGAGGCGCCTCAATAGATCCTGAAATTCGCGTTCCGACCGGGTCGGTTTGTTATGGGGCAATGCAGTTCAACCTAACAGCGGCATTCGCCGTTCATACTACCTTCTCAAAGCCCGATTAACGAAGCCTTTTACGTATTATCGAACTAGTTACTAGGTGAACTGTTCCTTACGCCTGTCACAAAAGCGCTCATGGGTTGTGCCGCGGCGATATTTTCGCGGCGGCACAAAATGCCTCAAAACGGGCGTTCAGGCCTTCCCGGTGCCTGCCGCATGCTTCTCCTCGAAATGCTTCAGGAGGCCGCTGTGGTCGACATCGCCACCGCCATTGCCGACGAATTCCGCAAATTCCGCCCGCACCGCCTCCGTCAGAGGCAGGGTCAGCGACAGGCTCTCGGCGACTGCCAGAATATTGTTGAGATCCTTCAGCTGCAGCTTCGATGGTCCGCCATTGCCGTAGTTCCGCTCCACCATGCGCTGGCCATGCAGATCGAGAATGCGGCTCTCGGCAAAACCGCCGCGGATGGCGTTGCGGAAGGCTTCGCGCGAACCGCCACCAGCTTCCACCAGCATCATCGCCTCGGCCACCGCGCCGATGGTGACGGCGACGATCTGCTGATTGCCGAGTTTGGCAAGCTGCCCGGTCCCGTCAGGCCCGACATGGGTGACGCGGCCAAGCGGCGCGAAGACATCGGCAAGCTCGGCAACGACGGCGCCATCACCGCCCGCCATGATCGCCAGCGTTCCGGCCGCCGCACCGACGACACCGCCGGAAACCGGCGCGTCGAGATGGCGGATGCCGCGCTCGGCGAGCCGTGCCGCATGATCGCGCGCCGCCTTCGGCGCGATCGAGCTGCAGTCGATGACGGTCGCGCCCCGCGCCAGCACGTCGGCAACGCCCTGCCGGAAGAGCACGTCCTCGACGGCATTACCGTCTGTGAGCATGGTGAAGACGACATCCGCGCCTTCAGCCGCCTCTCGGGCGCTACCGGCCACACGCGCGCCGTCTGCGGCCAGTGGTGCGGCCTTGCTGCCATCGCGGTTCCAGGCCGCAAGCTCAAAGCCCGCGCCGAGCAGCCGCCGCGCCATCGGGGCGCCCATCAGGCCGGTGCCGATAAAGGCGATCTTGCGCGTCGTGGTCATGGAATGCGTCCTCCAAGCTCGTCGTCGATGTGAATGCGGATGATCTCGTCGAAGGAGCTGTCGGCACTGAAGCCGAGCGCGCGCGAACGCTTCGCCTCGAAGGCCTCCGGCCAGCCCGAGACGATGCGCATGATCAGTTCGTCCGGTTCGCGGCGGATGAGCTTCACCGCCTTGTCGCCCGCCACACGACGCAGCGCCTCGATCTGCTCTCCGACCGTGGCGCTGACGCCGGGCATGGTGAGGCTGCGCGCAGCACCGAGCGGTGCAAGATCGATCCGCGCCGCCTGCAGCAGGAAGCCGACGGCCGAGCGCGGCGACGCGTGCCAATGGCGCACGGTATCGGGCACGGGCAGCACTGCCTCCTGCCCCGCCAGCGGCTCACGCAGGATGCCGGAAAAGAAGCCTGAGGCCGCCTTGTTGGGCTTGCCCGGACGAATGCAGATCGTCGGCAGGCGGATGCCGATACCATCGAGGAAACCGCGGCGGCTGTAATCGGCGAGCAGCAGCTCGCTCATCGCCTTCTGCGCGCCATAGCTCGTCAGCGGCGTCTGGTGGAAATCATCGGGGATGACCTTCGGGAAGGGCGAACCGAACACCGCCAGCGACGAGGTGAAGACGACGCGCGGCTTGTAGCCATCCTCGGCATTGGCAAGCCGGATCGCTTCGAAGAGTTCGCGGGTGCCGTCGAGATTGATGCGGTAGCCCTTCTCGAAATCGAGCTCCGCCTCGCCCGAGACGATCGCCGCCAGATGGAAGATCACATCGGGACGCCCCACGACGATCTTCGCCGCCTCGCCGGGCGTGGAAATATCGGCAGCCCAGGCTTTGACCGTTCCTTCGAAGCCCGCCGGCCGCTCCGGCTCGATGACATCGACCAGCGACAGAGCCGCGATTTCGTGGCCATCCAGCCCCTTGTCCTTGACGAGGCGGGCCGTCAGCTTGCGGCCGACCATGCCGGCCGCACCGATAATGGCAATATGCATTGCAATCCTCCGCTTCTCGCAGCGTCGGCCTCTCTCCACCGACGTACGTTCATCAAAGACATACCCCCCTGACGGGGTGATGCAAATGAAAAAGGCGGGACCAAATGTCCCGCCTTGCTCTGTCTCTTTCATTGGCTGCCGCTTACTCGGCTGCGACCTTCATATGGTCTTCTTCATCCACCGGATGATTGTCGTTGTGCTGGATGAGCGGACGGTTGCCCGCCAGCCTGCGCAGCAGCACATAGAAGACCGGCGTCATGAAGATGCCGAAGAAGGTGACGCCGATCATGCCGGAGAACACCGCGACACCCATGGCGGCGCGCATTTCGGCACCCGCACCCGTCGATGTCACGAGCGGCACGACACCCATGATGAATGCCATGGAGGTCATCAGGATCGGGCGAAGACGCAGGCGGCTTGCCTCGATCGCAGCCTGAACCGGCGTGCGTCCCTCGAACTCCAGCTCGCGGGCGAATTCCACGATCAGGATCGCGTTCTTCGCCGAGAGACCCACAAGGACGACAAGGCCGATCTGCGTGAAGATGTTGTTGTCTCCACCGGTGAGCCAGACACCCGTCAAGGCGGCAAGCACACCCATCGGCACGATCATGATGATCGCCAGCGGCAGCGTCAGGCTTTCATACTGCGCAGCCAGCACCAGGAACACCAGCAGCAGGGCAAGCGGGAACACGATGATGCTCGAGTTGCCGGCGAGGATCTGCTGGTAGGTGAGATCCGTCCATTCGAAGTCGATGCCCGACGGCAGCGTCTCCTTCAAGATCTTCTCGATCGCAGCCTGCGCCTGGCCGGACGAGAAGCCCGGTGCCGGACCGCCGTTGATATCGGCAGCGAGGAAGCCGTTATAACGGTTCGTGCGTTCCGGACCGGTCGTGGCATCGACTTTCAGCAGGGCCGAAAGCGGGATCATCTGGCCCGATGCCGAACGGACCTTCAACTGGCCGATGTCTTCCGGCTGGGCACGGAACTTGGCATCGGCCTGCACACGGACGCTGTAGGTGCGGCCGAAGGCGTTGAAGTCGTTGACATAGAGCGAACCGAGATAGATCTGCAGCGTCTGGAAGACGTCGGTGACGGAAACCCCGAGCTGCTCGGCCTTGGCGCGGTCGAGATCGGCATAGAGCTGCGGCACGTTGATCTGGAAGCTCGAGAAGATGCCTGCGAGTTCCGGCGTCTGGTAGGCCTTGGCGAGCACGGCCTTGGTCGCCTCGTCGAGAGCCTGGTTGCCGAGACCGGCGCGGTCCTCGATCTGCAGCTTGAAGCCGCCTGTCGTGCCGAGACCGTTGACCGGCGGCGGCGGGAACATGGCGATAAAGGCATCCTGGATGGCACCGAACTTCTGGTTCAGCGCCATGGCGATCGCTCCGCCGGAGAGATCAGGCGTCTTGCGCTCCTCGAAATCCTTCAGCGTCACGAAGACGATGCCGGCGTTGGACGAGTTGGTGAAGCCGTTGATCGACAGGCCCGGGAAGGCGATCGCGTTGGCGACACCCGGCTGCTTCAGGGCGATATCGGTCATCCGCTTGATGACGTCTTCGGTACGGTCGAGGCTGGCGGCATCCGGCAGCTGTGCGAAGCCGATCAGATACTGCTTGTCCTGCGACGGCACGAAGCCGCCGGGCACTGCGGTGAACAGGCTGTAGGTTGCCCCCACCAGCGCCAGATAGATGACCATCACGATGCTCTTGCGCGACAGGAGACCGCCGACGCCCTTGCCATAGGCATTCGAGCCCGAGCCGAAGGCACGGTTGAAGCCGCGGAAGAACCAGCCGAAAATGGTATCCATGAACCGCGTCAGCCAGTCCTTCTTCGCACCGTGGCCCTTCAGGAGAAGGGCGGCAAGTGCCGGAGACAGCGTCAGCGAGTTGAAGGCCGAGATGACGGTCGAGATGGCGATCGTCAGTGCGAACTGGCGGTAGAACTGACCGGAGAGACCCGAGATGAAGGCGAGCGGCACGAAGACCGCGACCAGCACCAGGGCGATCGCGATGATCGGACCGGACACTTCCTTCATCGCCTTGTAGGTGGCGGCCCGCGGGCTGAGACCCGCCTCGATGTTTCGCTCGACGTTTTCGACGACGACGATCGCGTCGTCGACGACGATACCGATCGCCAGCACCAGCCCGAAGAGACTGAGCGCGTTGATCGAGAAGCCGAAGGCATACATCACGGCGAACGTACCGATAATCGACACGGGGACGGCGATCAGCGGAATGATCGAGGCACGCCACGTCTGCAGGAAGATGATGACGACGAGCACGACGAGCGCGATGGCTTCGAGCAGCGTGTCGATGACCTTCTCGATCGAAGCGCGAACGAACTTCGTCGTATCGTAGACGATCTCGTACTTGACGCCTGTCGGCATCGCCTTCTGCAGTTCCTGCATCGTCGCATTGACGTTGTCGGCGATCTGGATGGCGTTGGAACCAGGAGCCTGGAGCACGGCAACGGCAACGGCCGGCTCGCCGTCGAGCAGCGAGCGCAGCGTATAGTCGGCCGCGCCGAGCTCGATGCGGGCAACGTCGCGAAGGCGGGTGATCTCGCCGTTGGCGCCCGTCTTGACGATGATGTTGCCGAATTCCTCGGGCGTGCGCAGACGGCCCTGGGCATTGACGTTCAGCTGAAGATCGACGCCCTGCGGGCTGGGCGACGCACCGATGATACCGGCGGCCGCCTGAACGTTCTGGGAGCTGATCGCATTGCTGATGTCGCTGGCGGCGAGATTATGCTCGGCAGCTTTCTGCGGATCGATCCAGACGCGCATCGAATAGTCGCCGGCACCGAACACCTGCACCTGTCCAACGCCCTCGATGCGGGCGAGGCGGTCCTTGATGTTCAGGGTCGCATAGTTGCGCAGATAGGTGATGTCGTGATCACCGCCGGTCGAGACGATATTGACGACCATGATGAAGTTCGGCGAGCTCTTGACGGTCGTCAGACCAAGCGCGCGAACTTCGGCCGGCAGGCGCGGCTCGGCCTGCGACACGCGGTTCTGAACCAGCTGCTGGGCCTTGTCGGGATCGGTGCCGAGCTTGAAGGTGACGGTGACGTTGAGAACGCCGTCCGATGTCGCCTGGCTCGCCATGTAAAGCATACCTTCGACGCCGTTGATCTGTTCCTCAAGCGGTGTCGCCACAGTTTCGGCGATGACCGAGGGGTTGGCGCCGGGATAGGTGGCGCGCACGACGATCGACGGCGGCACGACCTCGGGATATTCCGAGATCGGCAGCGAACGCAGGCCGATCAAACCTGCGACGACGATCAGAACCGACAGCACGCCGGCAAAGACCGGCCGGTCGATAAAGAATCTGGAGATGTTCATATCAAAGCCCTCTCCGGGGTGAACATGGATGCAACGTCCCGCTCCGGCAGCCTGGGAGGCCGCCGGTGGGTGGTATGAATGTGTAGAAAGACCCTCTCTGGCCTGCCGGCCATCTCCCCCACGAGGGGGGAGAAGATCCGCTGCACCGTCTTGCCCAATCGTGGCTTCGGCGGTTCGGCAGGCTAGCCCTCCCCCTTGTGGGGAGGGGTTGGGGAGGGGTCTTACGCCGCGATCAGTTGGTCGCGACCTTCTCTTCCATCTGCGGCGCGACGACAGCGCCCGGACGGATGCGTTGCAGGCCGTTGACGACGATCTTTTCGCCGGCCTTCAGGCCGTCTTCGACGACACGCTGGCCGTCATAGATCGCGCCGAGCTTGACCTGGCGGTAGCCGACCTTGTTCTCGCCATCGACGACGAAGACGAACTTCTTGTCCTGGTCGGTGCCGACGGCGCGGTCACTGATGACGATCTTGTTCTCGGCCTTCGGCTGGCCCATGCGCACCCGCACGAACTGGCCGGGGATCAGCTTGCCGCCCGGATTGTCGAAGACGGCGCGAACGGCGATCGTGCCGCTCGCAGCGTCGACGACGTTGTCGACCAGCTGCAGCTTGCCCTTGATCGGCGTGCCCTCATCGGCAAGCGTGCCGACTTCGACCGGGATCTGCTCGACGGCAGGCAGGGCGCTATCGGTTGCCGGAAGCTCCGAGAGAGCCTTGGTGACCATCTCTTCGCTGGCGTTGAAGCTTGCGTAGATCGGATCGACGGAGACCAGCGTCGTCAGCTCGGGCGATGCCGAACCGGCGGCGACGAGGTTGCCGGCGGTGACTTCGATCTTGCCGATGCGGCCGGAAACCGGAGCCCGCACCTGCGTATAATCGAGGTCGAGCTGGGCGGACTGCAGGGCTGCCTGAGCCGAACGCAGACCTGCCTGCGCTTCGGCCAGCGTGCTCTGACGCTGATCGAGATCGCTCTGCGAGATCGTACGGTTGTCGGAAAGCTTGCGGCCGCGATCGAGCTCGGTCTGCGCCAGGCTGACCTTGGCATCGGCAGAGGCCACCTGGCCCTGTGCCTGCGCCACGGCTGCCTGGTACGGTGCCGGATCGATGGTGAACAGCAGGTCGCCAGTCTTCACCAGCGCGCCTTCACGGAAATGCACGGACTGGATCGCACCCGCAACGCGGGGACGGACCTGAACGCGGTCGACGGCTTCGAGACGGCCCGAGAAATTTTCCCAGGCGGTCACGTCACGGTTCTGGACTAGGGCGACGGTGACCGGCACAGCGGGAGCCTGTGCGGGTTCCGAAGCGGCGGTCGCGACCGTGCTCATCGGCAGTTCGAAAAAGATGGCAGCGGCTGAAACAGACGCAGCAAGGCCTAGGCCGGCGCCCACGAGGGCCCAGCGCTTCGTTCTGGACGTCATCGGTATCTCTCCTTGCGGCCTCAACGGCCGCTCATTCACAACAAGACTTCAATGCAATTGGGGTTGGAGGCTTAACTCGCGGATGAAGCTTCCGAACTCGCGGCTGATGGTCGCCTGCCAGTCGGACACTCCGTCCGTTTTCCCGCCGTAGAGTGACGGCCAGCCCTTCCCGGCGGGGAAAACGTGCTGGCGAACCGAAACTTCCGCCTTCTTGAGACGCGCGGCGTAGCCGAGGGTCTCGTCGCGAAGCGGGTCGTCTTCTGCTGTCATGATCAGCGCAGGCGCGACACCCGAAATCCGCGAGCAGAGGCACGGCGCCGCATAGGGGTGACAGCCGCCGCCGCTCAGATAATGGCTCCAGCCCTCGGTCCAGCGCTGGCGCATGCCGATGCCATCGGCCTTGCGGATCGACGACGTTCCCATGAAGGGATCGAGCAGCGGAGAAATCAGGATCTGGCCGTTCAGCGCATTGGCGTAATGGTCACGGGCCTTGAGCGCGACACCGGCGGCGATATTGCCGCCCGCTTCCTCGCCTGCCACCAGCAGCAGCGAATTGCGGTCACCGAGACCTGACGCCCGCTTGTTGGCCATGTAGGAGAACAGCGAATAGCCGACTTCGAGCGGCTTCGGGAAGACGCCGCCGAGCGGCGCGTTGTAATCGGCAACGACGACGATCGCACCGGCATTGGCAATGCTCTCGGCAACCGGATTGTCGAGAATGCCCGAGCTCTGGAAAGCGCCGCCGTGGAAATACAGCACGATGGGCGAACCCTTGCCGTATTCAGCACCCTGATAGACGCGCGTAGAGATGGGGCCGATGGCCACCTTCTCGAACACCATGTCTTTCACCTGCACCGTCATCGGACTTGTATTCCTGTTAGCTGCATAACACATGACGAAACGCCACGGCTTGCCAAACTTGTAAAAAACATATTGTTATTCAGGCCACGGAATAAGAACCGCCATTCTGATTACACTGTTCCGTATTTCGAATAATATCGCAGTGCAAACTGTGGAGATCCCATCATGGACCAGCTCTCGGCAATGCGCGCCTTCATCCGCGTAGTGGAGACGGGTAACTTTACACGGGCTGCCGACACCCTGTCGATGCCTAAGGCGACCGTGACCAATTTGATCCAGGGCCTCGAGGCCCATCTGCGCACCAAGCTGCTCAACCGTACGACGAGACGCGTCATGGTCACGACCGATGGCGCGCTCTATTACGAGCGTGCCTCGCAGATCGTCTCGGAACTGGAAGAACTGGACGGCAGCCTTTCCAATTCCCAAAGTCTTCCGACGGGCCGCTTACGTGTTGAAATGGCAGGGGCTTTTGCCGATTCCATCGTCGTCCCGGCGCTCTGCGACTTCTACCAGAAATATCCCGATATCCGCATCGATCTCGGCGTCGGTGACCGCACCGTCGACTACCTCGCCGAGAATGTCGACTGCGCACTGCGCGCCGGCACGCCGGCCGATCAGTCATTGATCGCCAGGCGTGTATCCGAGCTCGAAATCATCACCTGCGCGGCACCGCTCTACATCCAGAAATTCGGCGAGCCGGAACGGCCTCAGGATCTCGAAAACGACCATTACACGATCAACTATTTTCGCGCCCAGACGGGCCGCGCCCTGCCCTTCGAATTCGACCGCGACGACGAACATCTGGAGATCACGCCGCGCTACATGCTGGCCGTCGACGACGGCAGAACCTTCATAAGCGCGCTGACGACGGGATTGGGAATCGGGCAGACGCTGCGTTTCATGGCCCGCGACGCGATCAAGAAAGGTGAGCTGATCGAGGTTTTGCCGCAATGGTCGCGCGAGCCGATCCCGCTTTACATCGTCTATCCACCGAACCGTCACTTGAGCAACAAGGTCCGTGTCTTCGTCGACTGGATGGTGAAGCTGCTGGCCGATGCGCGGCTGAACGATCCCTGAAAATGAAAACGGCCCGGAAGGGAGGGAAACCTTCGACGGGCCGTTTTTCATCGACTTTGAATTACGGGGCCAGCCGCGTCACCAGGGGAAATGACCCGGCAGGCCTTGGAGGTGGGCTTCGGAACGGAGACTTTCCGTCGCCCCTTGCCCAATAGATATAAGCCCTAATGCGAACTTTGTAAGGCGTTTGATTCGCATAGCAGTGTTCGCAAAAATGCAACAATCAAGTCCGGATCAGCCGATGACGGCGGGTTTCAGTAGGTCGTCGAGACCGACCCGGTAGAAGAGTTCGGCCCGGACGCGATCGGCGACGCCGTTGACGATCTCCGCCCCATCCTGCGACGGATCGATATGGACGCGGAACGGGCGCTTTCCGAACGGCTTTCCGACGACATCGACGATGGCGCGGGCAACCTCTTCCGGATCGGCATCGGCGGGTTCCAGTGCCGCCAGCCCCTGCAGCGCCTTGTCCGATATGCCCTTATACGGGCCTTCCAGATATTCGGCGGCGCGGGCCGCATCGGCCGGCGAGCCGGAATGGGCGAAGTGATTGGTGCCCTTGGTGAAGGCGCCGGGCACGATGATCGAGGTCTCGATACCCCAGCGGGTCAGCTCGCTGGCATAGGAGACGGCAAGCGAATCCATCGCGGCCTTGGCGGCGAAGTAAGGTGCCAGGAACGGCGGCGTGCCGCCACGGGTGCTCGATGAGGACACCCAGACAATCAGACCCCTGCCCTGTTTGCGCAGCTGTGGCAGGGCGGCGCGGTTCAGCCGCTGGGTCGAGAGAACGTTGATGTCGAAAAGCTCGGCATATTGCTCCGGCGTAAAGGCCTCGGCCGGGCCAAAGGACATGTGGCCGGCATTGTGGACGATGACGTCGAGCCGCCCGTTCTCGGCAACGATGGTCTCGATGGCCTGCGCGATCGAGGCATCGTCCGTGACATCGAGTTCGACGCTGCGCAGATCGGCATTGTTTTCCTTCGCGAAGGCGGCGGCATCGGCAACGGCCTTGGCATTGCGGGTCGTGGTGGCGCGGATGCCGGCATAGACGGTGTGCCCCGCCTTGGCGAGCGCCCGTGCGCTCATGGCACCGAAGCCGCTGGATGCACCGGTGACGACGATAACTTGCTTGCTCATTGTCCTGCTCCTTGTTCAATCGGTTGGGGGATAGTCGCGGGAGTGGGAGGCGGGCGCTGCCGCCTCCTGGATTGTTCAGATCAGGCCGCCATTGGCGCGCAGCACCTGGCCGTTGATCCAGCCGCCATCGGGACCGGCGAGGAACGACACGGCAGCTGCGATATCCTCGGGCGTGCCGAGACGCTCCAGCGGGTTCGCCTTCGCCATACGGGCGACGAGCTCTTCGGACTTGCCGTTCAGGAAGAGGTCGGTGGCGGTCGGTCCGGGGGCGACGGCATTGACGGTGATGCCGCGGCCGCGCATTTCCTTGGCCATGATGCCGGTCATGGTTTCGACCGCAGCCTTGGTTCCGGCATAGACGGCATAGCTTTCGAGCTTCAGGCCAACGACGCTGGTCGAGAAATTCACGATACGGCCACCGTCGCGCAGGCGCTTGGCAGCTTCCCGCAGCGTGTTGAACGTGCCCTTCAGGTTGACTGCGATCTGCCGGTCGAAATTCTCGTCGCTCGCCTCGGCAAGCGTCGAAAGCATCATGATGCCGGCATTGTTGACGAGGACGTCGACGCCGCCGAAGGCAGCTTCCGCCGCATCGAACATCCGGCGCACGGCCTCGGCATCGCTGACATCGGCCTTCGCCGTCAGCGCCTTGCCACCCGCGGCCTCGATCTTGCCGGCCAGTTCTTCGGCGAGTGCCGCATTGCCGGAATAGTTGATGACGACGGTAAAGCCGTCCTTGGCCAAACGTTCGGCGATTGCCGCGCCGATGCCGCGCGATGCGCCCGTAACGAGAGCGACCTTGTTGTCCTGACTAGCCATCTTCAGTCTCCTTCATGGATCCGCGCCGCAGCGCCGTTTCGATGAGGGGAAGATGCACCTATCTTTCTTTCGGATAATCAGGCATTCTTCGGCATCACTATCCGGATAAAGCGAACAAATGGACAGGTTTGATGCCATGCGGGTCTATTCCCGCGTCGTGGAGCGCCGCAGCTTCACCGCCGCCGCCGAGGATACCGGCCTGCCGCGCTCGACGGTGACCGACGCGGTGAAGCAGCTCGAAGCGCGCCTCGGCGTGCAGCTTCTGCAGCGCACCACTCGCCATGTCAGCCCGACGCTCGATGGCGAAGCCTATTACCAGCGCTGCCTGTCGATCCTGGCCGATATCGAGGATGCCGAAGGCGCCTTTGCCGGCGCCAAGCCGAAGGGCATGCTGCGCGTCGATGTTCACGGCACGCTCGCCCGCCATTTCGTGCTGCCGAGCCTGCCGTCGTTTCTGGAGACCTATCCCGATATCGAATTCTACATGAGCGAGGGCGACCGGCTGGTGGATCTGGTGCGCGAAGGCATCGACTGCGTGCTGCGCGTCGGCGTTCCGCAGGATAGCGACATGGTGGCGAGGCGCGTCGCCATGCTCGAGGAGATCACGCTGGCCTCACCCGCCTATCTCGACCGCCACGGCATGCCCGACCATCCAGACAGGCTGGACGGCCACCGCATGGTCGGCTTCCGCTCCTCGGCGACGGGAACACTGATGCCGCTGGAATTCACCGTCGACGGCAAGGTGCGCGAGATCACCATTCCGGCGACCATCTCGGTCAACGCCGCCGAAAGCCTGCACGCCGCCGCCCGCTGCGGGCTCGGCATCATCCAGGTGCCGCGCTATCACATCGAGCGCTACCTCGCGAGTGGCGAACTCGTGCAGATCCTCAAGGATTATCCCTTGACGGAAACGCCGGTCTCGCTTCTCTACCCCCGCAACCGCCAGCTTTCGCCACGCGTGCGCGTCTTCATCGACTGGCTGGTGAAGATCTTCGCGCAGCACCGGCGCGATACGGGCAACGAGGGCGTCAGTTGAATAAAGAGGGATCGATCGGCACCGCAGCGCTTGCAGGCGATACGCTGCGCGGCTTCTTCGAGCGCGATGCGATAGCGGTGGCGCGAGACCTGCTCGGCTGCCTGCTGCTGGTCAATGGCGCCGGCGGCAGGATCACCGAGACGGAAGCCTATTTCCCCGACGACGAGGCCTCGCACAGCTTCCGCGGCCCGACCAAGCGCAATGGCGCCATGTATGGCACGCCCGGCAATGTCTATATCTACCGCATCTACGGCATGTACTGGTGCCTGAACTTCGTCTGCACGCCGGGCTCGGCGGTGCTGATCCGGGCGCTCGAACCGGAAACCGGCATCGCCGAGATGGCTGAGCGCCGCGGCACCGACCAGTTGACCGCGCTCTGCAGCGGCCCGGGCAAGCTCTGCCAGGCCCTCGATATCAGCATCGCCATCAACGACCGGCCGCTCGACCGCGAGCCCTACGCGCTCTTTCCCTCCGCCCCTGTCCCCATCGTCTCCGGCAAGCGGATCGGAATTACGAAAAATGCCGAAGCACCATGGCGCTTCGGCATTCAGGGATCGCGTTATCTCAGCAAGCCGTTCAGGTAATTATTCCATCACAGCCGCATGATCCATCGGCTCCTGAACCACCTTCGGCTTGCGAAGCAGGAAGACCAGCGGCATGACGGCGAGCGACATCAGCATCAAGAGCTTGAAGTCGTCCATATAGGCGATGATCGTCGACTGCAGCGTGATGACGTCGTTGAGCGCCGCACGCCCGGCCGCCGTCAGCGGGCTCAGCCCCTGCGCCGCCGTCGCATTGAAGGCATGGTTGAACGGCGTGACATAGGCGGCGATCGACTCGTGATTGCTCTGCGTATTCTCGACGATCAACGCCGAAACCACGGAGATACCGACCGACGAGCCGATGTTGCGCGACAGGTTATAGAGCCCCGTGCCATCGCCGCGCATCTGGGCCGGCAGCGTCGAGAAGGCCATCGTCGTCAGCGGCACGAACAGGAAGCCGAGGCCGGCACCCTGGATGAAGCCGACGGAAACGATCGTCCACTGCGAGACATCGGGCGTCCAGCCGGTCATGTCGTACATCGCCCAGGCCGTCAGTCCGAGACCGAGCGCCAGCAGCCAACGTGAATCCACCTTGCCGATCAGCCGTCCGACGATGAACATGCAGAGCATCGTGCCGAGACCGCGCGGACCCATGACGATACCCGCGGTGATAACGGGATAGCCCATCAGCGTCTGCAGGTAAGGCGTCATCAGCGCCAGCGAGGCGAGATAGGTGATGCCGATCACGAAGATGAAGATCATGCTGACGGTGAAGTTCTGGTCGAGGAAAAGCCTCGGATTGACGAAGGATTTCTCCGACGTCAACGTATGCACGACCAGCAGATAGAAGGCCGCCGCACAGACGATCGCCTCGATCACGATCTCGCCCGACGAGAACCAGTCGAGCTGTTCGCCGCGGTCGAGGAAAAGCTGCAATGCGGCGATGAACAGGCTCATCATCCCGAAGCCGAACCAGTCGAGCTTCGCCAGCGCATCCCTCTTGGTCTCGGTCACGAAGATGACGATCCCGGCAAAGGCCAGCGCCCCGATCGGCACGTTGATATAGAAGACCCAGCGCCAGCTGATATTGTCGGTCAGCCAGCCGCCGATAACAGGCCCGAGAACCGGGCCGACCATGACCGAGACGCCGAACAGCGCCATGGCCGAGCCGCGTTCTTCAGCCGTGTAGATGTCGAGCAGGATGCCCTGTGACAGCGGCACCAGCGAGGCGCCGAACAGGCCCTGCAGCAGGCGGAAGGCGACGATCTGGTTCAGCGATTGCGCCAGGCCGCAAAGGACCGATGCAGCGACGAAGCCGACGATCGCCGTCAGCAACACGTTCTTGCGGCCGAACTTAGCGGCAAGAAAGCCCGATGGCGGCGTCATGATCGCGGCGGCGACGATATAGGAGGTGAGAACCCAGTTGATCTGGTCGGCGGAGGCCGAGACGCTGCCCTGGATATAGGGCAGCGCAACGTTGGCGATCGTCGTATCCAGAGCCTGCATGATGACGGCCAGGATGACGCAGGCCGTGATCGCGCCGCGGTTGGCGACAGGTGTCGCCGGGCTTGCGGGAGCGTTGCTCATGGAAGTTGTCCGTTACTGGTGGCTGGTCTTCCGGCCAAGCAGGTTGTTGACGAAATCAGGCAGGCCGCGGGCATGGCCGGTATCGACATCGACGACCGTACTCATGCCGACGCGAAGCGGCGGCTTGCCCTGCTGATCCTCGATGCTGACGCGCATCGGGATACGCTGGACGACCTTCACCCAGTTGCCCGTGGTGTTCTGTGCCGGCAGCAGCGAGAAGCTGGAACCCGAAGCCGGGCTGATGCTCTCGACCTTGCCCTTCCAGGCAACGCCCGGATAGGTGTCGACATAGACGGTCGCTTCCTGGCCGGGCTTCACATAGGTCAGCTCGGTTTCCTTCGGGCTCGCGGCAATCCAGAGATTGTTGGTCGAAACCAGCGAGAAGGCCTGCTGCGAAGCCTGCAGGTAGGAGCCGACCTGCAGCGCGTTGACATTGGTGACGACGCCGTCGAACGGAGCCTTGACGACGCTGTGGTCAAGCTCGCGCTGGGCATTGTCGACATTCGACTTGGCCTGCAGGTAGAGCGGATTTTCCTCGACCGGCTGGTCGGCATTGCCGCCGAGCTGTGCGAGCGTCGTGGACGCCTCGGCCTTGGCGACCGAAACCTTCTGCTGCGCGACCTCGAGATTGTGCTTGGCTTCGTCATAGGCCGACTGCGTGGCACTGCCGTTGTTGACGAGGTTCTGCTGGCGGTCGAACTGGTCCTGGTAGTAGGGCAGATCGGCCTCGGCCTGGGTGATCTCGGCCAGCGACTGCTGGTAGCTCGCCTTCAGATTGGCAATCTGGTTGCGCTGAACGCCGAGCTGCGCCTTGGCGCCGTCGAGAGCGATCTTGAAGGTGTCGGACTGCAGGTTGAACAGCACCTGCCCGGCCTTCACCGTCTCGTTTTCATGAACATTGATCTTGTCGACGATACCCGAGACGTCGGTGGTGATGCCCACCATGTCCGCCTGGATATACGCATTGTCGGTCGACATGACCTGGCCGCCGTTCACATAGTAATAGCCGCCGACGACGAGAGCGACCGGCAGCAGTGCGAACAGAACGGGGCGCGTGAGGCTGCGCCGGCGGCGGACCGTGGTGCCGCCAGGCGCAGCGACAGCGGTAGCGGGCGCTGAATTGGATGAAGGCGCTTCTGCTACCGTTTCTTGCGTCTTTGCAGTTTCGATATCTTCGGCAGGCTTTGCGTTGGCATCAGCGACAACGCGGAGGGAGGATTTATCAGCCATGGCTTTGCTCTTTATCGGCGACCGGTGTCCGGCACGCCTGTACTAGGTTCGTCTTCATTTCGGACAGGATGTTGAAAAGGGCTTCGCGCTGTTCCGGCGTCACGCCTTGCAGTGCCTCGGCCCGGGTCAGATCGCCCAGCTCGCGCATTTCGGCGAGGATGGGATGGGCAGCTTCACGCATGTAAAGAAGCCAGATGCGCCTGTCCGTCGGATGTTGACGGCGCTCGATAAGGCCGCGGTCTGCGAGCTTGTCGAGAATGCGCACCAGCGTGATGGGCTCGATTTCGAGAATCTCGGCGAGTCCACCCTGATGAATGCCCTCGTTATTCGACAGATAGGCCAGCGTTTGCCACTGCGAGCGCGTCAGGCCCAGGCATTTCGCCCGCTGCTCGAACCGCTTGCGCAGCAGCCGGGCAACGTCGTGAAGAAGGAAGCCGAGGGTCGGGTTGGAGTTCATAAACTGTGCCAGCTATTAATAAGTGTGCTTATAATGTCTGTAGATATATTGAGCATGTGCAGCGCACAAGATCAGCCGGCTCAGATTCTGCAGATGCGGCTAAAATGCCGCAGCGGAGCGTTAAGCGAAGATTGATTTTCGTGCCGCATCCGCCCCCGCTGAGAGCTCTGCAACCGGCCACGAAAGAACGGTCGAGATGCAACCCATTGTCGTTTGCAATTTCCGGCAAGTGCCGCTTATAGTGCCGTTTCAGATGGTTAGCCCGGGACGAACCGGGCGGCTCGATTATTGGCCTGGCGCACTCAGCGCATTGAATGGAAGTGCAGACGCGCCCGCCGCGTTTGAAGCAGTGGATATGAGACGCATCATTTCAGCATGAGATTGGCGGCATAACGGCCGCCCATACGGGGGATCGCTATGCCTTACTCTCTTCGTGCCGCCATTGCATTCGGCTTCGTCACGGCGCTCTTGCCGCTGACCGCTGGGGCCCAGGAAGCCGCAGCCCCGCCTCCCCCGCCCGTCACGGTCGCCAAGCCCGTTGTGCGCGACGTCGTCGACAATGACGAGTTCATCGGCCGTTTCGAGGCCGTGGACGAGGTTGCGATCCGCTCGCGCGTCGGCGGCTATCTGCAGGAAGTGCATTTCAGCGACGGCGCGATCGTCAAGCAGGGCGACCTGCTCTTCGTCATCGATCAACGCCCGTTCCTGACCGCCGTCAACGAAGCGAATGCCGCTCTCGAAGTGGCGAAATCGACGCTTTCCTATGCCGAGACGCAGTTCAAGCGCGCGGAATCCCTCGCCAATAGCGGCAGCCAGTCGGTCTCGACACTTGATGACCGCCGCCGCGACTGGGTTTCCGCCCAGGCAAACGTCCGCGGCGCCCAGGCGACTGCCGACCGCGCCGCACTCGACCTCGAATATACCAAGATCACCGCGCCGATCGGCGGCCGCATCGACCGCCGCCTGATCTCCGCCGGCAACCTCGTGCAGGCCGACCAGTCGATACTGACGACCATCGTCTCGCTCGATCCGATCGATTTCTATTTCGACGTCGACGAACGGCGCCTCCTGAACTTCGCCGAGACCGCCCGCTCCCGCGGTAGCGACCTGCAGGAAGGCGGTGGCGGCGTTCCGGTTCAGGTCCGCATCAGCGATTCCAGCCAGAAGCCTTTCGCCGGCAAGCTGAACTTCGCCGAAAACCGCGTCGACAACGCTTCCGGCACCATGCGCATCCGCGCCCGCTTCGAAAATCCGAACCTGATCTTGCAGCCGGGCCTATTCGGCCGCGTGCAGATCGAGGCCTCCAATACCTATAAGGCGATCCTCGTTCCCGACGAGGCGATCGGCTCCGACCAGAACCAGCGCGTTGTCTATGTTGTTGGCGCCGATGGCACCGTTTCGACCAAGCCGGTGAGACCGGGGCCGCGGCTCTATGGCTATAGAGCGATCCGCGAAGGCATGGACGGCACCGAGACGATCGTCGTCAACGGCCTGATGCGCGCCCGCCCCGGCTCGAAGATCACGCCGCAGATGACCGAGCTGCCGCAGAGCCGCGACGACATCCCGCCGGAAGCCGCAGGCATGGAGATGGCGCAATGAGGTTCGCCCATTTCTTCGTCGACCGGCCGATCTTCGCGTCGGTCCTCTCCATCGTGCTGCTGATCGTCGGGGGGCTCGCCTATTTCCAGCTCCCCGTCGCGCAGTATCCAGAAATCGCCCCGCCTACGATCGTCGTGCGCACCGCCTATCCGGGCGCCGATTCCGAGACCATCGCCAACACGGTGGCAACGCCGATCGAGCAGGAAATCAACGGCGTCGAGGACATGCTCTATATGTCCTCCTACTCGACCGCCGACGGCTCGATGGCGCTGACCATCACCTTCAAGCTCGGCACCGATCTCGACAAGGCGCAGGTCCTCGTCCAGAATCGCGTGGCGATCGCCGAACCGCGCCTTCCCGAGGAAGTCCGCCGTATCGGCATCACCACGGCGAAGAGCTCGCCCGACCTGATGATGGTCGTGCATCTCCTGTCGCCGAACTCGCGCTACGATCAGCTCTACGTCTCCAACTACGCCCGCAGCCGCATCCGCGATACGCTGGTGCGCCTCGATGGCGTCGGCGACGTCATCATCTTCGGCGAACGCGAATATTCGCTGCGCATCTGGCTGGATCCGGAAAAGCTCTCGGCCTACGGCATGACCTCAAGCGACGTCGTCCAGGCGCTGCGCGATCAGAACGTCCAGGTCTCCGGCGGCTCGATCGGCGGCCCACCGACCTCCGGCACCAATGCGTTCCAATATACAGTCACGACGGAGGGACGTTTCTCCGATGCCCGCCAGTTCCGCTATGTCATCGTCAAGGCGACGGAAAGCGGCCGCCTGGTGCAGCTGCAGGACATCGCCCGCATCGAGCTCGGCGCCAAGGACTATGTCACCAACAGCTATCTGAATGGCAAACCCGCCGTCGCGCTCGGCATCTTCTCCCGCCCTGGCACCAATGCGCTGGCGGCGGCCGCCTCGATCAAGCAGGCGATGCAGACCGCCGAGCAGGACTTCCCGGACGGCCTCTCCTACGACATCGTCTACAATCCGACCGAGTTCATCTCGGAATCGATCAACGAGGTCTATAAGACGATTGCCGAAGCGGCGATCCTCGTCGCCCTCGTCGTGCTGGTCTTCCTGCAGTCCTGGCGCACCGCGATCATCCCGATCGTCGCCATCCCGGTCTCGCTGATCGGCACCTTCGCCTTCCTGCTCGCCTTCGGCTTCTCGCTCAACATGCTGACGCTGTTCGGCCTGGTGCTGGCGATCGGTATCGTCGTCGACGACGCGATCGTCGTCGTCGAGAATGTCGAGCGCAATCTCGCCAAAGGCATGAGCCCGCGCGAGGCGGCGCATGTGACGATGGACGAGGTCGGCACCGCCGTTCTCGCCATCTCGCTGGTGCTGATCGCCGTCTTCGTGCCGACGGCCTTCATTCCCGGCATTTCGGGCCAGTTCTACCGGCAGTTCGCCGTCACCATCTCGGTGGCAACGGCGATCTCCGCCCTGAACTCGCTGACCCTGTCGCCGGCGCTTGCCGCCATCGTGCTGAAGCCGCACGACGCCCATCACAAGCCGAAAAACCCGATCTCGCGCGCCGGCAATGCGCTCGCCAACGGCTTCAACCGCGGCTTCGACAAGATGAGCGCCGGCTATTCCTGGGTGGTCAGCCACCTGGTGCGCACCTGGGCGGCGATCGGCGTCGCCCTCCTCGTCTTCGCCGGATTGCTCGGCCTCACTTATTATATGGGCAACATCGTGCCGCGCGGCTTCGTGCCGGTCATGGACCAGGGCTATGCGATCGTCGTCGTGCAGCTCCCTGACGGCGCCTCGCTGGCCCGTACCGATGCGGTCGTGCAGCGGGCCTCCGAGATCATCCGCAACACGCCTGGTGTCAAGAATGCCGTCGCCTTCTCCGGGTTCAGCGGCGCCACCTTCACCAATGCCTCGAATGCCGGCGTCGTCTTCGCCGCCTTCGATACGTTCGAAAACCGTCTGGAGCACCACCAGAATGCCGGCCAGATCATCGGCCAGCTCTATGGCAGCCTGCAGAGCATCCAGGAGGCCTTCATCATCGCCATACCGCCGCCGCCGATTTCAGGCATCGGCAATGCCGGCGGCTTCAAGATGCAGCTGGTGGACCGCGAGGGTTCGGACATGCGCCGGGTTCTCGGCGCCGCCTACCAGATCATGGGCAAGGCCAACCAGACACCGGGACTTGCTGGCGTCTTCACCACCTTCTCGGCCTCCAGCCCGCAATATTTCCTGGAGATCGACCGCGACAAGGCACGCGCCTTGAACGTGCCGATCCCCAATATCTTCGATACGCTGTCGATCAATCTCGGTACGTCCTACGTCAACGACTTCAACGCCTTCGGCCGCGTCTATCAGGTCCGCGCCCAGGCCGATCAGCAGTACCGCGTCGAGCGTGACAATATTCTGGCGCTGAAGGTTCGCTCGGCGACCGGGGCGCTCGTGCCGCTCGGCACGCTGGTCGAGATCAAGGACACATCCGGTCCCTCACTCGTCCAGCATTATAATATGTATGTCTCGGTACCGCTGCAGGGCAACGCCGCCCCCGGCGTCTCCACCGGCAGCGCGCTCAACACCATGGAGGGTGTGGCAAAGAGCATCCTGCCGGCGGGCACGACCTTCGAATGGACCGAACTCGCCTACCAGGAAAGGAACACCGGCAACACGGCGATCTACATCTTCGCGCTCTCGGTGATCTTCGTCTTCCTGGCGCTTTCGGCGCAATATGAAAGCTGGATCCTGCCGCTGGCGATCATCCTGATCGTCCCGCTTGCCATCCTCGCGGCGCTGACAGGGGTGCATCTGCGCGGAATGGACAACAACATCCTGACGCAGATCGGCCTGATCGTGCTGATCGGCCTGGCCGCCAAGAACGCCATCCTGATCGTCGAATTCGCCAGACAGGCGGAAGAGGAAGGCAAGACGGCGATCGAAGCGGCGATCGAAGCCAGCCATCTGCGCCTGCGGCCGATCCTGATGACCGCCTTCGCCTTCATCTTCGGCGTCGTGCCGCTGATGATCGCGACCGGCCCCGGCGCGGAAATGCGCCAGTCGCTCGGCACGGCGGTCTTCTCGGGCATGCTGGGTGTTACGATCTTCGGCCTGTTCCTGACGCCGGTCTTCTACGTGCTGCTGCGCGCCCGCTACCGCAACAAGGCGGCGACGCGCGCAACCCCGCCCGAGCAGCAGGCCGAGGAGGCTGCGCAGTAAATCAGGAGATCAGGAGGGGCGCCGCTGCAGATCGCGGCGCTTCAGGCCTTCGCCGGAAAAGATCTTCCGCAGCGGCTTTTCGATCAGTTCGTAAGCCGCAACCCCGGTGATCGTGCCGCCGACGATGGCGCCGAGCAGCGTCAGTCCGCCGTCAAGGCCGAGGATTTCCGCGGCCTTGACGGCAACCGAGATCGTCAGCGTGTGCCAGAGATAGATCGAGTAGGAGGCGTCGCCGAGATAGGTGAGAACCGGCACCCGGCCGATGCTGCCGCCGGTTTCCAGCGACACCATGCCGAAGACCAGCGCCATGGCGAGCGGCCCGCAGATGAACTCGTCGAACTCCGCGCCCATCAGGTAGATCGCCGCAAAGCCGCAAAGAGCAGCGCCGACGCAGGCAAGCCCGAGGCTCGTCCCCGCCACCTTGCGCCGCAGCCAGAGCTCGGCGATGAAGACCCCACCGAGGAATTCGAGAATGATCGGCCGCGTATAGGTGG
Organism: Rhizobium sp. 21-4511-3d; assembly: GCF_053522545.1. NCBI lineage: Bacteria > Pseudomonadati > Pseudomonadota > Alphaproteobacteria > Hyphomicrobiales > Rhizobiaceae > Rhizobium > Rhizobium sp. 21-4511-3d. The sequence continues at coordinate 115,344 of NZ_JBNWCF010000017.1, forward strand.
CGAGCGCTGCCGACTGCGGATCCCAGATGAGACCGGCAGCGAAGAACAGCCCGAAGACCACCGTCAGGAACAGCAGGCGCCAGGCGCGCGGCAGGAACAGCGCGCCGGCAAAGAGCACATAGAAGAACATCTCGAAATTCAGCGTCCAGCCCTGCACCAGCACCGGCCAGATCTCACCGGTGCTCGGTGACCGCACCGGAATGAAGAACAGCGAGCCGAGCAGATGGCCGGCGCTGAGCTGCAGGTTCGGGAAGAGCCCGGCGATCGCGCCCGCGACCATGATGCCGGTCACCAGCCAGTAGGACGGCGCAATGCGCTTCAGGCGGTCGAGCAGGAAGCGCTGCGGCGTTACCGGGCGCCGGTCGCTGATCACCCACATGATGAAACCCGAAATGACGAAGAACACGTCGACGCCTGCCGCGCCGATGGCGAAATGGCCACCGGTGCGCTCGGCCGCGTGGAACACCACGACCGCAAGCGCCGCAAAGGCACGCAAATACTGGATCCCGTAGAGGGTCTTCATGCAGTTTCCTCATGATGCCGCGAGACTGCGGCGGGGCAATGAAATGATCAGGAATGTGCAGCTGGTATGGATTCGTAGCGCCGCAGCTCGGCCATCGCCGAGCGCTTCCGCGCCCCGGCGAGCTTGCCCGCCGTGTAGTAAAGCAGGAAGGTGCCGACATTATACGGCGTCAGCACGTCGATCTCGACGAAGGAGCGGATCGTCAGCAGCACGGCAATGCCGAGCAGCAGATAGGACTCGTCGTTGCGGACGTCCTCGATGACGCGGCGTAGATGCCCCCAGATCATCGCCAGGATCGTGCCGGCGAGGATGAGGACGCCGGTCAGCCCGAGCTCCACGGCTGTCTCGATATAGGTATTGTGGAAGTGGAAGCCACTGCGCGAGCCGATGAAGAACTCTTCCCAGAGGCGCTCCGGCTCCGAGAAGCCCTGCACCCAGTAGGCCTGATAGCCGATGCCGACGGCCGGGTTCTGTTTCCAGGCCTCGATGCCCTGCTGCCAGAGATAGGTGCGGCCCGTCAGCGTCGAATCCTTGCCGAACAGCCCCAGCACCAGATCGACGACGCCGAGATAGACGCTCGCCACGATCAGGATGATCGCCGCGACACCGCCGCCGATGACGAGCAGTTTGCGCTGGTTTGGCGACAGGAACAGCACGCCGCGCAATCCGATCAGCAGCGCCACGATGACGGCGGTGGTCAGCACCGACGTTGCCGATTGCGAGGCGAGAAGGCAGTAGGCGGCCATCAGCCCGACAGCACCCGACACCATCATCCAGAGCCGCCGCTCGCCATAGATGAAGACAGCGGCGAAGGCGAAGATGATGCCGATCGAGGCATAGAAGCCGAGCTGGTTCTTCGAGGCAAACGCGCCGACGAAGCTGTAGGTCCCGTCGAGCGGATCATATTCGTAATAGCCGAACAGGATCGAATAGAGCAGCACGACCGCCGCGCCCGCCACCGCGCCGAGCGTCAGCGTGCGGACATCGACGGTGCGCACCGCGATCAGCGCGCAGAGCACCTGCGTGAAATACTGGATGCTGGCGCGCATCGACACGCTCGGCACCTGCGACCAAAACACCGAGAGGAAGGCGAAGGCGGCGAAGGCATAGAGCCAGACGAACTTGCTGTGACTGCCGAGCACCTTCTTGTAGTCGACGGCGATCAGCGGCAGCCAGAGCGCATAGTACAGCAGGATCGCCGCCTGCCCGAAACGGATCGAATAGGCAAAGCAGAACATCGAGAGCGCGACCGCCGGAATGGCATAGGCCGCGTTCACGCCTGGAGTAATAATTGCCGATTTGGCGATCCGCATGCGGTCTCCGCTTCTATCGCATCGCGACCCCGGCCGTGACCTTGATCAGGTCGCCCGGCTCGAGGGCCATGTTCTCCTGCACCGGAATTTCCTTCGACTGCCCGTCGACTTCGCGGACGATCGAATAGTTGATATTCGCGGCATTCTCGGGGTCGAAGCGCGCTGCATCGCTCGATTGCGCCAGCGCTTCCGACATCAGCGCATCGCTGGTCGAGAGTTTCAGGTTGAGCGTGTCGAGATCGGATTCGGTGTCCTGCAGCTCCTGGGCAAGCTTGGCGTCCCAGTCGTTGCGCAGCGTGATCTCGTCCTGGTTGGCCTTGCTGATATCCTGCTTGGCCTTCAGTGAATTGGTATCGATATCGAGAAGCGTTGCCTCGATATCGGCGGCGCGCTGTTCTGCGGTCAGTTTGCGGGCGCTGAGCGCCAGACCCTTTTCGGCAAGATTCTCGATCTTGTCGCGATCTTCCTTGGCGAGTTCGAGCTGACGCGTCTGCGTTTCGGTCTTCTTCGCCAGAGATTCGATTTCGGCCTGCAGCAGCGATTTCAGGTCGTCGAGCGCCTGAAGCTGCAGCGTCAGCCGCTTCTTGCGCGTATCCTTCAACGCCGCTTCGCTGGCCATCAAGGCTTTGCCATCCGGCAAATCCTTGAGTTCCGCCGGCATGTCGATGGCATCGCTGTTCTGCGTCTCGGCCTGCAGACGGGCGCGGCGCGCAATCAGCCGGTTCTTCTCCGAGGTGTAGACGACAGCGTCACCCTTGGCATTGATGAAGTCGCGAGCAAAGCGCTGGCCGGCGTCGGCGCGGCGAAGTCCGCCCGCAAGGCTCACGGCTTTGACCACCGTGAGATTGGGCGCGAACGGATATTCGCCGGGCTTTTCGACATCGCCTGTCAGAAACACGGGACGGAACTCGGCAAGTTCAACAGATGCCGAGGGCCGGTCCTTGAGACCGAACTGCTTTTGCAGTGCGGTACCGATTTCCTGCGCGATCGCGTCCGTCGTCTTTCCAGAGGCTGGGAGGTCGCCAATGAACGGCAGCGAGAGGCTGCCCGACGGGCCGATCGAGTAATCGCCGCTGACCACGGACCAGTCGCGGATCGCGCCCTCCGCCGTCTGCCATTCGGCAACGCGGATGCGCAGCTTGTCCATCGTGCCGAGCTGATAGTCGGCAGCGCCGGCAAGTCCGGCTGAGCCGATCAGAACACCAAAGCCCGCCACGATGGCGAGACTGGAGGTAATGGACCGGCGTGCCGTGAGGCGGCGAAAAAGGAAATCTTTCATTCAGTCTTCCTCGTGAATTTGCACGGCAAGCCAATCGGCGGCACCGTGCGAACGTATCGAGCTGTGGAAGCGGCGTTAGTAGCTACCGCGCTGCATGCAGACGGCAGGGATCGTCCGGGCGATGATCATGACGTCACGCGTCAGAGACCAGTTTTCGACATAGTGGGTGTCGAATGCGACACGCGTGGCATAGGAGACGTCGTTGCGTCCGCTGATCTGCCACAGGCCGGTGAGGCCGGGACGTGCCTGAAGATAGAAGACGGCCGAAGACTCATAGAGCTCCAGTTCGTCACGTACGACGGGACGCGGCCCGACGACGCTCATTTCGCCGCGAATGATATTGATGAGCTGCGGAAGCTCATCAAGGCTGAGCTTGCGAAGCACGCTGCCGATCACGGTCACCCGCGGATCGTCCTGCAGCTTGCGGGTCGCACGCCACTCATCCATCGCCTTCGGATTATTGCGCAGGTGCTCCTGCAGCACCCTGTCACCGTCGGTGACCATGGTGCGGAACTTCAGGCAACGGAATTCCTGTCCGTTATGTCCGATACGGCGATGACCATAGAAGGCCGGCCCCTTATCGGAGAGTTTGACGAGCAGCATCACCATCAGGAAAATCGGGCTCAGGAAAACGAGGCCGAGTGATGCAGCAGTAATATCGAATGCGCGCTTCATGATCCCGCCTGTCGGCGGAAACACGTTTGCATGAACCACGCCAAAGAATGGCGTACTGTCCGATCTCGTCGCAGACTTCATAGAGTTAACTCCACTTATGTTTGCCGTTTGGTCGGTATGCCCAGGTCGCTGAGGTAGCGCTGACAGGTTCGGAGTGTATGGGCGGATTTTGTTTTTTTAAGCCACAATTTGAAGACGGGTGTGTAACAGGGGGCTTTTGGAAACCGTGTTCACCTTTTTCTTTCTTTAGGATTAGCTCAAATTAATATGCAAAGCATGCAATGTTTCCGTCTAAGTCGGCTGCACTGCACTAATGCCGTCGGAGTTTGCTTTGCGCTGCAAAAAGACTGAAGAACAAATCCTTTCGGGAAATTCGAAAAGCATTTGCAAAAAGCCCGCGGCCACTATCGCGAGTACCGAAATGTTATTTGCGCGTAGCCGCATATATTGCGTCGCACCATCCATTTTGCACTGCACACTCAAATCGTTTTAGATGAAATCTTTGTAATAAAAGTTGAACGCATAGAGCTCTCAGGCGTTGTCCTGACAATGCAAATGTGGCGCGAGCCAAGGCGTGCAATGCCCCATTACAGACAACCCTGGGTAAGGTTTTGCCCTTTTCTGACGTACGGCCCGCAAATCGCATGGTTACCGGCCGTCCGGCGATTTTAGGCAAAGCTGGGAGGAAATCTTAAGCGGAGCACTGTAGAAAACCTGCAACGGCCTACGAAAGATTGAAGGTACTAATGCTTTCGTTCTGTTGAAACTCAGGGCCTGCTAAAATATATCGAGTAAAGGGTCCTTAGGAGGAAGCCCGAGTTCAGTGACTGTTCATTGAACCAACCTCCTAAAGGGAGGCAAACGTCATGTATGCACCTCGCGTTTTCGTTAGCATGATCGGCGCACTCGCCGTTTTTGCCGTGGCAACCTATGTGTTGAACGGTTCCCTGACGACGACTCTCATACAAACGGCGATCTGCGCGGTTCTCCTGCAGATAGGCTACTTCGGTGGCGTACTTTTCCTCGTGTGGAAGGAAGCGCGTGCGCGCAATGCCGCCAAGGGCATGTCATCCGCCATGGCGCCGGCGCGCGACGACAAGGACAAGATCCCGGTCAGCCCCTTCAACAATTCCGAGCCGTTCAATCAGTAAGCGGCCCTCGCCTGGGCCGTCCCGGGCGGCGTAATATCTTTTGAAGACCTCTCGCATTGCCCCCGCGGCGCTGGCGTCCTAACTGTTGCGGCAACAACGGAGGGCACGACGTGGTTGCAAGCGTATGCGTGATCATCGCCGCCAAGAACGCGGCTGATACGATCGGACTGGCCGTCAATTCGGCTTTGCGCGAGAAGGAAGTGGCCGAAGTCGTCGTCATCGACGACGGCTCCAGCGACGGCACGGCCGATGCGGCGCGCGCCGCGGATGATGCAAGCGGACGGCTGAACGTCGTCTCCTTCGAGAAGAACCGCGGCCCATCGGCAGCCCGCAATCACGCGATCGACATCTCCACAGCGCCGCTGATCGCCATCCTCGATGCCGACGACTTCTTCTTCGAGGGCCGCTTCGGGCGCATGCTGGCCGAGGACGACTGGGATTTCGTCGCCGACAACATCGCCTTCGTCGATTCGGAAACGGTGACGCGCGCCCCGGAGCAGCTCGACCGTTTTCCGGACCGCCCCCTCTTCCTCGATCTCGTCGCCTTCGTCGACGGCAACATCTCCAAGCGTGGCGTGCGCCGCGGCGAGATCGGCTTCCTGAAGCCGGTCATGCGCCGCAGCTTCCTCGATGCGCACAAGCTGCGCTACCGCGAGGAGATGCGTCTCGGCGAGGATTACGAGCTCTATGTCCGCGCGCTCGCCAATGGCGCCCGCTATAAGGTGATCCATTCCTGCGGCTATGGCGCGGTCGTGCGCGGCAACTCGCTGAGCGGCAGCCACCGCACCGACGACATCCGCAAGCTCTATGAGGCCGATCGCGCGATCCTCGCCTCCTGCAAGCTGACGGCGGAAGATGCGGCGGCTGTGCGCCGCCACGAAAGCCATGTGCGCGGCAAATACGAGCTGCGTCATTTCCTCGATGTGAAGAAGCAGTCCGGCCCGGCAGCCGCGCTAAGCTATGCGCTCGCCAATCCGGGTGCCGTCCCGGCGATCGCCGTCGGCATCTTCATGGACAAGACCGAGCGCTTCCGCAGTCCCGGCGGCGTCGAGATCGCGACGCGGGGTGCCGGCGGCTTGCGCTACCTGCTTCCCTCGCCGGCCGATTGACGGCTATTTCGAGAACTTGCCACCCGCGAGCTTGAAGGCGCTGGCAAACAGCGCCGGATCGCGGCATGCCCAGTGGAACAGCAGGCGGAAATCCGGCAGGCGCGCCTTGCGCATCCGCTTCGCCTGGCTCCAGAGCGCCATCTTGCGCGCCCGCGTCTTGTAATCCTTGATCGTCGAGATTTCGTTCGGCCGCGCCGCGAAGCGCGTTTCCAGCCGGTCGAGCGCCATCCAGGTGATGAACTGCTGCTTCAGGAACTGCGGCGATTCGTTATCGACGCCGTGGAAGATGTTGATCCCCTCGCCGCGCAACGCGCCCGCCTCGCCGCAGAGCAGCACCTGGCGCGCCGCCAGCATGCAATCGCAGAAGAACAGCACGTCCTCGGCCGCCAGCCTCAGCGCCGCGTCGAAGCGCACCGTCTCGATCAGCGGCCGGCCGATCACCATGCAGGACATGTGCAGGAACGCCCAGTTCTTCAGCATGACGCCGGCGATATCCGGCAGCTCGATGATCAGCGGCGCATCCGAAAGCCGATGCGCCCCTTCGCTCTTTTCGAGATCGGCGATGCCGAAATGATAGTCGAATTCCTCGCCGCCATGGATCGACGCCCAATAGCAATCGCCATCAAAGCTCTGCATCGCCGAATAGGCGTTCTGCAGATGGTCAGGCGTCCAGATATCGTCCGAATCGAGGAAGGCAGCATAGCGGCTGACAGCCGGGACATTGTCGAGGCCGGTATTACGCGCGCCGCCCGGCCCAGCATTCGCTTGGCGGATGACGGTGATTCTCGACCGCTCCTCGGCGCCAAGCGGCTTCAATTCGTCCTCGGCCGGATAGGGCGACTGGTCGTCGACCACGAGAACATCGAAATCCCTGTAGGTCTGCGCAAAGACCGAAGCCAGCGCCCGCCGCAGAATGCCGTCCTCGCGCTGGTAAAACGGGATGATGATCGTAAAGGTCGCCATTCTTTCTCCTGACAGGCCAGAGCGGTGAGTGCGCATCTAGCGCCGGATCATCCGGGGGCAAGTTGCTGCGCCGCAGCATGATGAAGGGCATTCCGGCCGAAATTTGTCAAAGGCAGACATCAGCGATACCAGCGGCGGCTGTGCCGATTAGACCCAAATGGGGGTGATCCGAACACATTTCAGCCGCAATCCGGACCTGCGCATTGTAACAAAACACAGGACATCCTTCACTAAAGCGGAAAAACTTTTCCACGCGGGTCACGCTTCTCAACAGGCGGAAACGTTTTATGATCACTTTCGGAAATACATTGGCGCAAAGGCCCTGCAGCATATTTGCAACTGCCGTAACGGCACCCGACACGCCATGGTAGCTGCGATTTCGCTCCGTTACAAAACGAGACTCGCGATCACTTTTTGCTGCAGTGCCATATTTTCTTCCGGCAAAACGCTCTAGCTTTTCGTCTGCGGGCCAGAGTCTGCTCTTTGAAACGGCTGCAGGGGAGGTGCAGCTCCAACAGGGGTGACAGATAACGTGAACGTTGACGCTAACGTATCCTCGCGGATCAACCTGATGCGCATCGTGCTCATTTCGGGCATTGTGTTCGTCCACATACCATTCGACCCTGCGAATACGCCGTTCAATGGAAACTACGGTTTCTTCGACTGGCTGCGGGTGTTCCTGAGCGAAGCGCTCTTCCGTGTCGGGGTCCCGTGCCTCAGCGCCATTTCCGGCTACCTGCTGTTTCGCGGCGGGATGGAAGGCTTCAACTATACGAAGACGGTGCGCACCAAGGCGCAGACCGTCTTCCTGCCGTTCCTGATCTGGAACACGCTGTTTTTCATCGCGGTCCTGGCGATCCTCGCGGTCGGCATCGGCGACGGCTATGTCATCAGTCCCTATCAATCGAGCTTCCGCGAACTGCTGAGCCAGCTGTTTGCCGCCGAAGCCTTCCCGGCGAATATCCCGCTCTACTTCCTGCGCGATCTCTTCGTCTGCATCCTGATTTCCCCGATCCTCGCGTGGCTGGTGCGCCGCGCGCCGCTTTTGACGCTCTCGACGCTGCTGCTGCTGGCGCTCGTGCCGCAGTTGTCGCTCTACATCGTCATCAAGCGCTCGATCCTGTTCAGCTTCACCTTCGGAATCTATGCCAGCCTCTACAAGCTGGACATCAAGGCGCTGGACCGCTTCGCCCCGCTCGGCGTTTTCCTGCTCTTCGCACTGTCGGCACTGCTGGCGACCGCGATCTATGCAACCGGCCCGTCGATGCCCGACTGGGTGGAGCTGTCGCGCAATGCGCTGGCGATCGGCGGCGCCGCCGGCTTCTGGATGTTGTCGGCACTGCTGATCAAGACCTCGGTCGGCCAGCGCCTGTCGAAGACCGGGAGCCTGAGCTTCTGGATCTTCTGCGCCCACTACCCCCTGCTCATCCTGCTCTTCATGGTCTGGGGCAAGACGGGCGTCGATTTCTACCCGCTCTTCTTCTGCGGCTGCCTGCTGGTGCTTTTCCCGCTGCTGGCGCTCTCGAACGGTCTGGTGCGCAGCAATGCGCCGAAGCTCTACGCCGTCCTGACCGGCGGCCGGACGAAGAAGGGTCCGCACTCCCCATCCCGCCGGGATATCCCGGCCGATTTCGTTCCACAGCAAAGGTGAGACATGACGACCACAATCGCCCATGCGCGACTGCTTTGGCTGACTTTGACTGCGGGTGCCGCCCTCGTCGGCGCCCTCCCCGCATCTGCCCAGCAGGCAACAGGCACATCCTTCGTCGATGACTTCGACAAGATCGACCGCAGCGTCTGGTATATTTCCGACGGCTGGAACAATGGCGCGCATCAGAACTGCACCTGGTCGAAGAACCAGGTGAAGACCGAAGACGGAAAGCTGGAACTGGGCTTTGCCGAGGGCAAGTCGAAGGACCGCAACTATCTCTGCGGCGAGATCCAGACCAAGAAGCGCTTCAGCTACGGCACCTACGAGGCGCGCATCAAGACGGCGACCGGCCCCGGCCTGAACTCGGCCTTCTTCACCTATATCGGCCCGGCCGACAAGCAGCAGCATGACGAGATCGATTTCGAAGTGCTCGGCAAGGATAGCGGCACCGTGCAGGTGAACCAGTACATCAAGGCCAAGGGCGGCAACGAGAAGCTGGTGCCGGTCGGCAAGCCCGCCGATCAGGGCTTCAACGACTATGCCTTCGTCTGGGAACAGAACCGCCTGCGCTACTACCTGAATGGCAAGCTGGTTCAGGACGTCACGGATCCCAGCAAGATCCCGCAGAGCCCGCAGAAGATCTTCTTCAGCCTCTGGGGCACGGACACCCTGGCCGGATGGATGGGCAAATTCGCCTACACCCAGCCGACGACGATGCAGATCGATCGGATCGCCTACACCGCGCCCGGCGACAAATGCCAGTTCCCGGAATCGATTGCCTGCACGCTCAACTGAGCGTGCATCCGGTCTCTGAGACTTGCCTAGCACACCCCCGAAACGGACTCCGGCAGAGCCGGTCTACGCACAGGAGCATTGATGCTGAAAGTCCTTTATCTGGTGCATGATCTGGCCGATCCGGCCGTGCGCCGCCGCGTGCTGATGCTGACCGAGGGCGGCGCTGCCGTCACCCTCGCCGGCTTCCGCCGCGGCGACAATGCACTTGCGGAGGTGAGCGGAGTAAAGCCGATCGAGCTCGGCCGCACGGCCGACGGAAGGTTCGCCCAGCGCATGGGCGCGGTCGCAAAGGCGGCAATCCGTCTGCGTGGACTGTTGAAGGGCGTCGAACGCCCCGATGTCATCATCGGCCGCAATCTGGAAGCGCTGGCCGTCGCCGATCGCGCGAGCACAATCTTCGGCGGCGTGCCCGTCGTCTATGAATGCCTCGATATCCACCGCCTTCTCCTCAGCGACAAGGCGCCGGGCAAGGCGCTGCGCCGGGCCGAGGCCCATTTCGGCCGCAACGCCCGCCTGGTCCTGACGAGCTCGCCGGCCTTCATCGAAAACTACTTTGCCCCGAAATCGGCCCTGAAGGCACCGATCGCGCTTCTGGAAAACAAGGTGCTTTCGCTGGCGGGAATGCCGCAGGCCGCCTCGCTGCGCCTGCCGCCGCAACAGGGCGAGCCCTGGAAGATCGGCTGGTTCGGCGCGCTCCGCTGCCGCAAGTCGCTGGAACTGCTTGCCGATTTCACCCGCCGCATGGAAGGCCGCGTCGAGGTCATCCTGCGCGGACGCCCGGCCTATTCCGAATTCGAGGATTTCGACGCCTTCGTCGCGAAAGAGCCCTATCTCAGTTTCCGCGGCGCCTACAAGAACCCGGAGGATCTCGCCGATATCTATGGCGAGGTGCATTTCTCCTGGGCGATCGACTTCTTCGAGGAAGGCCAGAACTCCTCCTGGCTGCTGCCGAACCGGCTCTATGAAGGCTGCCTCTATGGCAGCGTGCCGATCACCGTCGAGGGCACAGAGACCAATCGCTTCGTCGCATCGCGCGGTCTTGGCCTGACGCTCGGCGAACCATCCGCAGTCGCGCTGCAGGCGATGTTCGAGGGGCTGACGGCCGAACATTACGGCTCGCTCTCCTCGGCGGTTTCGTCCACCGACCGCCGCACCTGGATGACCGAACGCGCCGATTGCCGCGCGCTGGTCGAAACGCTCTCCAATCTTGGACCGGCCGCTGCCGAGGGGCGCGCCGCCGGTTCCGTTGTCACTGCTCCCGCAGCTCAAGAAGGGTTGACTGCAATGAAGACTGATGTTTGTTCCAGCGTCTCCAGCCTCATCATCATTCCCTGCCTGAACGAAGCCAAGCATATCGAGCCGCTGATCGAAAAGCTCGATCCGGCGCTCGAAGAGCTCAATGCCCGCATCGTCGTTGCCGATGGCGGCAGCACCGACGGCACCCGCGAGATCGTCGCCCGCATCAGCGAGAGCGATCCGCGCATCATCCTGCTCGACAATCCGCGCCGGCTGCAGAGCGCCGCGATCAATCTCGCCGTCAACACCTTCGGCCGCGACTACGAATATTTCATCCGCATCGACGCGCATGGCGACTATCCGGACGATTATTGCCAGCGCCTCGTTGAGGAAGCCGAACTGACGGAAGCCGATTCCGTCGTCGTCGCCATGGAAACGGTCGGCTTCGGCATTTTCCAGAAGGCAACGGCCTTCGCCCAGAACTCCAAGCTCGGCAATGGCGGCTCCAAACATCGCGAGGGCGCCGAGGGCCATTGGACCGATCACGGCCACCACGCGCTGATGCGCGTCAACGCCTTCGACACCGTCGGCGGCTACGACGAGACATTCAGCCATAATGAGGACGCGGAATTGGACTACCGTCTGAAAAAGGCGGGGTTCGGCATCTGGATGACCGACAAGACGCGGATGATCTACTATCCGCGTTCGAGCGTGAAGACGCTCTTCCGGCAATATCTCGGCTACGGCCGGGGACGCGCCAAGAACATCCTGAAGCATGGCAACTTGCCGAAGCTTCGTCAGATGCTGCCGCTTGCTGTCGTGCCGGTCTTCATCGGTGCGTTTCTTGCCGTGCTGAACTGGATCGCCGTGATCCCCTTCAGCCTGTGGGCAATCGCCTGCGTCGGCTACGGCTTCTGGATGGCCGTCGGCCAGCGCAATCCTTACGGGCCGCTCGCGGCCTTCTCGGCCATGGTGATGCATTTCGCCTGGTCCGCCGGTTTCTGGATGGAGCTCCTGAGCTTCCGCAACCGGAAGGTCTCCTGATGAAGGACCAGATCATGCAGATCGACATTGGTGTTTGCACATACCGGCGCGCGTCGCTGGACGAAGCCCTGCTTTCGCTCGCCGTCCTCGCCGTGCCCGAGAATGCCAGGCTGCGCATCATCGTTGCCGATAACGACCAGACCCGCAGCGCCGAAGGCCGCGTCGAGGCCCTGCGCTCGACCATTCCCCATGAGATCGCCTATGTGCATTGCCCGGCATCGAACATCTCGATCGCCCGCAACGCCTGCCTCGAAAACGCCACTGGCGACTACCTCGCCTTCATCGACGACGATGAGGACGCCTCGGAGAACTGGCTGGTAGAGCTGCTGCACACCGCTGAAAAGAGCGGCGCCGATGCCGTACTCGGCCCGGTCCGCAGCGTCTATTCGCAGACGGCACCCGCCTGGATGCGCGAGGGCGATTTCCACTCCACCCTGCCCGTCTGGGTCGATGGCGAAATCCGCACCGGCTATACCTGCAATGTTCTGCTCAATCTGAATTCGCCGCGCGTCGCCGGCCGCCGCTTCAATCTGGCGCTCGGCAAGACCGGCGGTGAGGACACCGAGTTCTTCAGCTACATGCATCACGACGGCGGCAAGATCGCCTTCGCGCCGGAAGCCCATGTCTATGAACCGGTTTCGGAAAACCGCGCCGGCCTCTCCTGGCTTGCCAAGCGCCGCTTCCGCTTCGGCCAGACGCATGGCCGCCTGCTGCAGGAAAAGAACAGCGGTTTCGCCCGCCTGAAGCATATCGGCCTCGCCACCGCCAAGGCCGGCTATTGCCTCGGCGTCGCGGCTGTCTGCGTTCTCGTTCCGGTTCCGCGCTATCGCTATGCGCTGCGCGGCACCATGCATATCGGCGTCGTCAGCGGGTTGCTCGGCGTTCGCGAAATCCGCCAATACGGCGCTGTCGAGGGGGCTGCATGAGCGAAAAGCTGCCCGACATCAGCTTTATCATTGCAGCCTACAATGCTGCCGAAACGCTGGACAAGGCGATCGGCAGCGCTTTGGCGCAGACGGATGCGACGGTGGAAATCATCGTCGCCGACGACTGCTCGAGCGATGCGACGCGTGCGGTCGCCGCTGCCTATGGCGGCAATGTCCGCCTCGTCGCCCTCGAAAAGAACGGCGGCCCCTCGGCAGCCCGCAATGCGGCGATCGATGCGGCCCGCGGCCGCTGGCTGGCAACACTGGACGCCGACGACACGATCGAGCCGGATCGCCTGAAGCGCATGATCGCGCGCGCCGAAGCAGCTGGTGCCCAAATCGCCGTCGACAACATGCGGGTGATCCGCGCCGACGGCACGGCACCCGAAACCATGTTCTCGCCCGCCGCTCTCGCCACGACGCCGGAGCTGACGCTTGCGAATTTCATCCGCTCCAACGCGCTGTTCCGCAACGAGCACAATTTCGGCTACCTGAAGCCGGTCTTCGAGCGCGCTTTCATCGAGCGGCACGGCCTGCGCTTCGACGAAAACCTGCGCATCGGCGAAGACTATCTCTTCCTCGCCTCGGCGATGGCGCTCGGCGCCACCTGCGTTTTCGAACCGGAGCCGGGCTACAACTATCACATCCGCGAGGGATCGATCTCCCGCGTCCTTCGTCTCGATCATATCGAGGCGATGATGGAAGGCGACCGCCGGTTTCTCGCCCGCCACAGCCTCGATGCCACGGCAACGGCAGCACAGAAATTCCGCGCCCGCAGCCTCCGCCAGGCGCATGCCTTCCTCGAACTGGTCGAAAGCATCAAGCGCCGCTCCCTCTCGGGAGCAATCCGGGCGGCCTGGCGCGATCCGCTGGCCGTTGCCCATCTCAGAATGCCCATCGCAGTCCGTTTCAACCGCATGACGGCGGCCCTTCGCGGCGCTGCCGCTCAGAATACGGAAATCACAGTCACAGGCGGCGCTTCGCGCTCGCGCAAAGGATAAGAGCCCATGAATCAACGAAACCTGACCCTGCACAGCACAGTTCCGAAGGCCCCTGACGATTCCGATAGCTTTATCGACATCGATCGCCTGATCGCCATTGTGATCCGCCGGGCCGGTTCGATTGCGCTCTGCGTTGCCGCGCTTGTGGCAGTCGCTGCCGTTTACCTGCTGTTCGCGACCCCGCAATATACCTCGATGACGCAGATCCTGCTGGATGACAGCATGACCAAATATGCCGAGGATCAGGCACCCGCCGCCAGCTCCCAGCAGGTGGACATGCAGATCGCCAGCGCCGTCGAGATCCTGAAATCGACCGAACTGGCGCTGCGCGTCGTCGACGCCCAGAACCTCTCGGAAAACCAGACGATCCTCGATCCCGGCCAGGGACCCGTGGATCTCGTCAAGTCCGGCCTCAAGGTCGTCGTCAGCGCATTGACGCCAGGCGGCCCGCCGGTCTCCGACGACGACGCCAAGGAAGGCCGCCGCCAGAAGGCCGCCGCTTTGCTGCAGCAGGCGCTCAACGTTTCGCGCGTTACCCGCAGCTCGGTCATCGCGGTCTCCTTCCGCTCGACCGACAAGCTGCTCGCCGCGCGCATCACCAAGGCCTATGCCGACGCCTATCTGAACGATACGCTTAACGCCAATTTCGACGCCACCGAGCGCGCCTCCGTCTGGCTGCAGGAACGCCTCGCCGACCTGCGCAACCGTTCGCAGGAAGCCGCACTCGACGTCGCCAAGTTCAAGAGCCAGAACGGCCTGACCTCGGCTAACGGCGAACTGATGTCCGAGCAGCAGCTCGCCGACCTCAACAAGCAGCTGATCGTCGCCCAGGCCGATACCGCCAGCGCCTCGGCCCGCTACAACCAGTTCAAGTCGATCGTCGATCAGGGACCTGAAGGCGCCGTCAACAACGCGGCGATCTCGTCCGGCCAGACCGACAATTCGGTCATCCAGGATCTGCGCACGCGCTATATCTCGGTCAGCCGCCGCGAAGCCGAGATCACCACCAATTTCGGCGCCGACCATCCGCAGGCCGTGCAGCTGCGCGGCGAGAAGGAAGACCTGACCCGCCAGATCTTCCAGGAACTGCAGCAGCTGACCTCAAGCTACCGCAACGAATTCGAAGTGGCCCGCTCGCGCGAAGCGTCGCTGCGCCAGAATATCGAGCACCTGACCGGCAAGAACTCCGAATCCAACGAGTCGATCGTCAAGCTCAACGATCTGGAACAGCGCGCAACGGCGCTGAAGACGCTCTACGAATCCTACCTAGCCCGCTACGAGCAGGCCTCGCAGCAGCAGTCCTTCCCGATCGCCAAGGCCCGCGTCATCTCGGAAGCCGGCGTTCCGGCATCGCCCTCCAGCCCGAAGAAGACCATGACGCTGGGCCTCGCCATCGTGCTCGGCCTGATGGCCGGCGGCGCGCTGACGGCGTTCCAGGAATTCCGCGAACGCTTCTTCCGCGTCGAGGGCGATGTACGCACCATCCTCGGCCTGAAGTTCCTCGGCTACCTGCCGCTGGTCGGCAAGCCGCCGAAGGAGCGCAAGGTCTTCAAGCCGCGCAAGGAGCCGCTGCCCAAGCCGGTGGAAATGCCGGCCGATGACGGCGCCAGCTTCGAGCGCATCATGCGCATCGTCCTCGAAGCGCCGCGCTCGGTCTTTGCCGAAACGCTGCGCAACGCCAAGCTCGCCAGCGATGTCATGTTCCAGGGCAAGTCGGACCGCGTCATCGGCGTCGTCTCCGCTCTCCCCGGCGAAGGCAAGTCGACGACTGCGGCGAACTTCGCCGCGCTGCTCGCCTCCAGCGGCAAGCGCACGCTGCTGATCGACGCCGACCTTCGCAACCCCGGCCTGACCCGCATGCTGAAGCAGCCGCCGGAAAAGGGTCTTGTGGAAGCCGTGCTCGGCGAAATCCCGTGGGCCAGCGCCGTCAAGGTCGACAACCGCACCAAGCTCGCCATCCTGCCGGTCGTTTCCAACGACAACCTGATGCACACGAGCGAGCTGCTGGCATCGCAGGGCATGTTCAACCTGATGGAAAACGCCCGCAAGATGTTCGACTACGTCGTCGTCGACCTGGCGCCGCTCGGCCCGGTCATCGACGCCAAGGCCTTCGCTCCGCAGGTGGACGGCTTCCTGTTCGTCACCGAATGGGGCCAGACGCCGACGACGGTGGTGCGCGACATTCTGAACGCCGAACCGCAGATCAAGCAGAAGATCCTCGGCGTCATCCTCAACAAGACGGATATGTCGGAGCTCAGCAAGTTCAGCAATTTCGGCGGCACCGAACGCTACCGCCAGAAATATGTGAGCTATTACACCGAGGAAATGCCGCGCAAACCGGAGCCGGCGGAAACCAACGCCTGATCAGGTGGAGAAGATATGGACCTGACCGCGCCAGAACCGGGCGACGGTCAGGCTGCCGCTCTTGAAGGCCCGGGTGTCGAGATTGAGCCGCATCGGCTGGATATCGGGCTCGGGCACCGGCGTATGACCATGTACGACGAGCTTCGGCAGCGACCGGTCGGCATAGAAGAAACGGTCGCGGATGAAGACCAGGTCCTCGTCGCTCTGCATGCTGAGCGGCACGCCGGGATCGATCCCGGCATGGACGAAGAGGATATCCGGCGTATCCGCATAGATCGGCATGTCGCGCATGAAATCGATATGCGACTTCGGCAGCGACTGGCGGATAAAGGTGTCGAGCTTCGAGGTCGTCGGGAAGATCAGCGGCAGATGATCGGGATCGAGCCCATAGGACCGCAGCAGCGCATCGGCCCCCATCCGCATCCATTCGGTGTAGGAAATCTTGCCGTCGATATAATCGAGCATCATGATTTCATGATTGCCGGTCAGGCAGATGCGATCGAAATTCTCCGGCGGCGGCATCATCAGATGCGAAATCACCTGCGCCGAGGACGGACCGCGGTCGATATAATCGCCGAGCGTGATGATAAGCTTGCGGCCCGGAAGGCGCGCCGCATCCCTGACAATCGTATGCTCCGCCATCTCCAGAAGGTCATGGCGGCCGTGGATATCCCCGATTGCATAGATCGGCATGTCGCCTGGATCGAATTGGAGGCGCTGCCGGGCTGGCGGTGACATGGTCTGAACCTCACGGTCGTCGTCTGCGAAAGAGTGAGCCATAATCGATCCCGGGCGATGCTGGAAGCGGTGACGTTCGAATTGTGAGCTTTACGAGATAGTTAGGCAAAGTGCCGCAGCTGACAAGCCGGTAGAAAAATTCAAACCATACCGATTTTGTAGAAAAACCGGCCTTATCAATCGAGGTAGGATCGATCACTCATACGGGCATCAGGAAGAGAATGACCGATGGGAACGATATCGCAACTGCACGACCGGCTGAGACCGCCGGCCGACCGGATCGAGAGCGAGGAGGCAGCCGTAGCCGCCGCCCGTAGGCTTGCCGCCGGCTTCCGCCGTCAATCGAGCGAGCGCGATATCAACCGCATTCTCCCCTTCCCGGAACTCGATGCCCTCTCGCTCTCGGGTCTGACCGGGATCACCGTTCCCCCGGAATATGAGGGCCTTGATGTCAGCAACGCGCTGCTTGCCGAGATCGTCGCGATCATCGCCGAGGGCGACGCCTCGATCGGCGAATGCCTGGCGATCCACTTCGCGGCGCTCGAAGGCCTGCGGCTGCACGGCGGCGAAGATCTGCAGCGGCTGTTATTCTCGCGGGCGCTATCAGGCGACCGCTTCGCTACAGCGTCATTTCCGGCTGATTCCATCACCACCTTACCGCTCGGCCATCGAATCGACGGCCGCAGCGCGCAGGCGCCGGGCGTACTTTTTGCCGACTGGCTGGTGATCTCAGGCGCGGCGGACAACCAACTCCTCTACGTCAACCGCAGAAGCGAGGGACTGCAATCCGTCGACAGCTGGGATGGTTTCGGACAGCGCACCAACGGAACCGCGCTGCTCGTTGCCGAAAACGTTCAGGCGCGCGCCGATGCGGCCGTCCGGCAGGGCGCACCGGCAGCAGCGATGACCGCCCTGCTCAATGCCGGAGTCGATCTCGGCATCGCCCGCGCTGTTCTGTCGGAATTGCAGGAGACCAGCGCCGTCCCGGCCGCGGCAGGCACCCTGATCGTCGGCATCGAGGCGGCAGCCGCCCTTCTGGAGCGCGCCGGTCACCGGCTCGATATCGCCCAGATCAATTCAGGCCCGGCAATCGCCGACGCCGAATTCTCCGCCACAGCCGCCCAAGCGCACGCGAGTGAGCTCGCGCTACGCACCGCAACCGCCATCTTCGAAATCGCCAAGGGGGATACGGGAGGCATCGGCCTCAATCTCGACCGCCACTGGCGCAACGCCCGTATCCGGGCGCTCGGCAGCAAACTCGAACGCCTGCATGCCAAGGCAGCAGCCCATTACAGCCATAGCTGGGAAATCTGATCAGCTGGCAGCAGAAACCGGCAGCACCTCGTCCTCGCCGCCGTCAGCAAGATTGCCGCCTTTGGCGACGAACTGTTCCAGCGTCATGTTGTCGAGAATATCGGCGATCGCATCGCGCACTTCGGTCATCGATCTGCGCACATGACAGGTTTCGGGATCCGAACAGTCGTCGCAGGCTTCGTAAGCCGTGCGGCTGGCGCAGCGAATCGGCGCCAACGGGCCGTCGAGCGTGCGGATTACATGACCGATCCTGATCTCGGAAGCCGGCTTCGACAGCGAGTAGCCGCCGCCCGGCCCCTTTTTCGAGCGCAGGATGCCGACATTGCGCAATTCGAGCAGGATCGTATCGAGGAACTTCTTCGGGATATTGTTGCGCGCGGCAACGTCATTGATGAAGGCCGTCTCGCCGGGCGCCAGCTTCGCCAGATCGACGAGCGCCTTGAGCCCGTACTTTCCCTTTTTCGTCAACATCTTCGATAGCCCTGCACAATCCGCGCCATATGCTTTCGCTTACTGCCAAATAACGCCGAAAGCGTGGGCACGCAACGAAATAGCCAGCTTTTATATAGGTTATGTCCAAATCTTTGCTGAAAGCGTCTTTTCGGCAGCACAAAAATCCGCCGCGATCGCGGATTTTCGTTGTTTTTCAATCATCAACGCCTTGTTTCCGCCCTCAGTTCCTCCCATATCTGCGCTTTCACAAGGCAATTTTGTGTCGTTTTGGCAACAGGGGTCCGCAACAGCGTGACTTAACCGTATCTTGGCTTGATACGGTTTGAGCGATGTGCGATCCAATCTCTCGCGGGTTGCCGCTTTCCCCCGAGGGGATTCGACAAAACTGGGATGGGTTTTTGACGCTGATTTCTCGGCGCGATTTCCTGCGCCCGATTGAAAAAGGAACTGCTATGAACATTCGTTCTATTCTCATTGGTTCGGCGGCTGCGCTGAGCTCGGTGTCCGGCGCATACGCGGCCGACGCCATTGTTGCAGCTGAGCCGGAAGCTGTTGAATACGTTCGCGTTTGCGACGCCTACGGCACTGGTTACTTCTACATCCCGGGCACCGAGACCTGCCTCAAGATCGGTGGCTACCTCCGCTTCGACGTCGGCTTCGGCTTCGGCGATGCATACGACAACAACAACGGTGAAGACTGGCAGTCCCGTACCCGCGCTCACGTCGCTTTCGACGCCAAGAGCGAAACCGAGTACGGCACGCTGACGAGCCGCATCGTTCTGGAATCCAACTTCCGCGGTGGCAACACCGACTTCGCACCGTCTGCATTCGGCGGCGCTTCGACGATGCTCGGCGGCGACGCCAACGAGACCGTTATCGATCAGGCTTACATCGACATCGCCGGCCTCCGCGTTGGTAAGTTCACGAGCTGGTGGGATAACGACTTCTCGGGTGAAACCGATGCAATGGCGAACATCACCAACACCAACGCTATCCGTTACCAGTACGACGCAGGCGACTTCTACGCTGGCGTAGCTCTGGAAGAACTCGGCGTTGGCCGTCCGAGCACCGGCGACAACGGCAATGACCTCGGCGTCGACGCTAGCGTTGGCGGCAAGTTCGGTACGGTTGCTTGGGCAGTTTACGGCGGTTACGACACCAAGGCTCAGGAAGGCGCGATCACTGCACGTATCGACGCTGACATCGGCCCGGGCACGCTCGATGTTGCAGCTCTGTGGTCGAGCGGCGCAGGCAAGGACGACGTTTCTGCCGACATCGGCAGCTACTCGAACGCCTACTACAACAAGGGTGAATGGTCGATCGTTGCTCAGTACGCTCTCAAGGCGACCGACAAGTTCACGATCACCCCTGGCGCTCAGTACGTTGACAACATCGTTGCAGACGCTAACGGCGAATGGGACGACGGCAACATGTGGCGCGCTGGCGTGACCCTTGACTATAAGGTCGTCGAAAACCTGAACGCTAAGTTTGCCGCTACCTACGTCAAGGAAGACTACGGCAACTACACCGTTAACGGTAAGGACTCCCAGGATTACGTTGAAGGCTTCTTCCGCCTGCAGCGCGACTTCTAATGAATTGACGTGCGGTTAGAGACGCACGTCATGTGATCTGGTTGACCTCCGATCACAGTGAAGAAGCCCGGATTTCCCTCCGGGCTTCTTTTTTATAAGTGCTTTTCAGGAATGGGAGGCGGCTGTGAGCGCGGCGCGGTCGAGCTGATTGATCCTGTCGATGCAATCCTGAACCGTAACGCCTTCGAGCACACCGGCGACAGCCTTGTCGGCCCGGGCGCTGAGTTGGTCGGATACTGCACTGATATTGCGCGTGACCGAGCAGATGGTGGGGATGTTTTCGCGTGCCGACCACGCCTTCTGTTCCGGCAGAACGCTGCCATGGATTTCCAGAAGCTTGATATCGGGCGCCGGACGCGCCAGGCGGATACCGCCACTGACGCCGTCTGAGGAAATGAGTATCCCCGATTTCGACAGGGTCGAAACGATTTTCCGGACAAAACTGGGATTTGTATCGAGGCTGGTTGCCAATTGCGGACTGGTCGTGCGAACGCCCGCGGCCTCATTGACCGCGACCGTCACGACGATTTGCAGCGCTGTTGGAAACCGTGTGTCACTCATCAATCGTGACATACCGCTGAAACAGCAGAAAATCCAGAACCACTATCGCCGATTGATACAAAATCGGCGATTGCAGGTCTTAGTGGCCGCGCTCGCCCATTTCGAGACTCGCGCCATGTTCGGTGCCGAGCAGATCGGCAAGCGTCGAGGACAGATCGATCCCGTCGAGATCGGCGATAGCCGCCGTCCGGGCCTTGTCGATGATCGCGTCATAGAGATGATCGAAGCTGGTCTTCGGAAGCATCCGCGCCGGCGTGATGGCGGCATAGATCTCGGCAAGCGAAACCATGCGCAGCGACCGGGTGATCCGGTAGCCGTTGTCATCGCCGGAGACGATATCGGCGAACTTGAGGAGATCGAGGATGGCATCGGCGTCGTGCGCGCCCATACCGCCGATCCGGCGGATCTTGCGATGCGGCGTCGTGCGCGACAGCGTCTGGTTATAGGCGATCGTCAGGACGATGCGCAGCGCCTTCCTGAAGGTCTGGCTCGGCATCAGGTCGCTTTCATCCATTTCCCGCGCAGCGGGATAGGAGGCGATGCCGAAGAGGGTTTTAAACAACTCGGGGCAAGGTGTGGTCATGATCAGTGTCGAATAGCAATTTTTCGGGAGGAATTATCAATGCGGACGCCCGCGTGAGCGCCTGGGAGGTGGCGCCGCGGAACAGTGGACGTGAAAAGAACTCTTCGCGTTGTTTTCGGGATCGACCGCCGTGCGTTTACCGTACGGCCGTCTTGTCACTCGCGCGGCAAAGATGCCAACAGCGATATATCACGAATCCACTGTTACGCCTCGCAACGGATATTTTCTACCCCCGGGAGCGGAACACAGTGTCCCAAAAATGTGATTAATCCCGTCGTAAATTAGTCAGGAATAAAACGGTTTAGCCGACGGAGCTGCCGTGAACTGGACGCGGCAGGGCCGCGTCCAGCACAATTCTCGATCGATCAGACGAGATCGAAACGGTCGGCGTTCATGACCTTGTTCCAGGCCGAAACGAAGTCCTTGACGAACTTCGCCTTGGCGTCGGACTGGCCGTAGACTTCGGCGATGGCGCGCAGCTGCGAGTGCGAACCGAAGATCAGGTCGACGCGGGTGCCGGTCCACTTGACGGCGTCGGTCTTGCGGTCGCGGCCTTCATAGACGCCGTCCTTGCCTGCCAGCGGTGCCCACTTCGTGCCCATGTCGAGCAGGTTCACGAAGAAGTCGTTGGTCAGTGTCTCAGGACGCGAGGTGAAGACGCCGTGCTCGGGAGCACCGGCCTTCAGCACGCGCAGACCGCCGATCAGCACCGTCATTTCGGGTGCCGACAGGGTCAGAAGCTGCGCCCGGTCGACGAGGGCTTCTTCGGCCTTCATGAACTGCTTGCGCTTGCCGTTGACATAGTTGCGGAACGCATCGGCGCGCGGCTCGAGTGCGGCGAAGGATGCCGCGTCGGTCTGTGCTTCGGAGGCATCGGTACGGCCCGGCGTAACGGGAACGTTGACCGGCTGACCGGCAGCCTTCGCAGCCTTTTCGACACCGGCAGCACCGGCAAGAACGATCAGGTCGGCAAGAGAGATCTTCTTGCCGCCGGTCTGGGCAGCGTTGAAGTCCTTCTGGATGCCTTCGAGAACGCCGAGAACCTTGGCGAGCTGCGCCGGCTGGTTGGCTTCCCAATCCTTCTGCGGAGCAAGACGGACGCGTGCGCCGTTGGCACCGCCGCGCTTGTCGGAACCGCGGAAGCTGGACGCGGATGCCCAGGCGGTCGAGACCAGTTCCTGCACGGAAAGACCCGTCGCCAGAACCTTTTCCTTGAGCGCTGCGATGTCGGCATCGTCGATCAGCTTGTGGTCGACGGCGGGCACGACGTCCTGCCAGATCAGGTCTTCAGCCGGAACTTCCGGTCCGAGATAGCGGGCCTTCGGTCCCATGTCGCGGTGGGTCAGCTTGAACCAGGCGCGGGCGAAGGCATCGGCGAACTCAGCCGGGTTTTCCAGGAAGCGGCGCGAAATCTTTTCATAGATCGGATCGACGCGCAGCGCGAGGTCGCTGGTCAGCATGGTCGGGCGATGCTTCTTCGAGGCGTCGAAGGCATCGGGAACGGAAGCTTCTGCATCCTTGGCGACCCACTGCTTGGCGCCGGCCGGGCTGGTGGTCAGTTCCCACTCGAAACCGAAGAGGTTTTCGAAGAAGTAGTTGCTCCACTGCGTCGGCGTCTGCGTCCAGGTGACTTCGAGACCGCTGCCGATCGTGTCGCCAGCCTTGCCCGAGCCGTGGGTGCTCTTCCAGCCGAGACCCTGGTCTTCGATCGCGCTGCCTTCCGGCTCGACGCCAACGAACGATGCATCGCCTGCACCGTGGGTCTTGCCGAAGGTGTGGCCGCCGGCGATCAGCGCGACGGTTTCTTCGTCGTCCATCGCCATGCGGGCAAAGGTGTCACGGATGTCGCGGGCCGAGGCCAGCGCATCCGGATTGCCGTTCGGGCCTTCCGGGTTGACGTAGATAAGGCCCATCTGCACGGCGCCGAGCGGCTCTGCGAGTTCGCGCTCGCCGCTGTAGCGCTCGTCGCCGAGCCAGGTGCCTTCAGGGCCCCAATAAAGCTCTTCCGGCTCCCAAACGTCGGCACGGCCGCCGGCGAAGCCGAAGGTCTTGAAGCCCATGGATTCGAGCGCCACGTTGCCGGTGAGGATCAGAAGGTCGGCCCAGGAAATGCTGTTGCCGTATTTCTGCTTGATCGGCCAGAGAAGGCGGCGGGCCTTGTCGAGGTTGACGTTGTCAGGCCAGCTGTTCAGCGGAGCAAAACGCTGCTGACCCTGACCGGCGCCACCACGGCCGTCGGTGATGCGATAGGTGCCGGCGCTGTGCCAGGCCATACGCACGAAGAGACCGCCGTAATGACCGAAGTCGGCCGGCCACCATTCCTGCGAATCGGTCATCAGCGCATGAAGGTCCTTCTTCAGCGCTTCGAAATCGAGCTTCTTGAATTCCTCGGCGTAATCGAACGCTTCGCCCATCGGATCGGAGCGGACGTTGTGACCGTGCAGAACCTGCACGTCGAGCTGGTTAGGCCACCAGTCGCGGTTGCCGGGGCGATGCGCGGCATTGCCGTGCGGCACGGGACATTTGCCTGCGCTGTCGGGTTTTTGGTCGTCCATAGCGTTCTCCTTGGATGATGCAATTCATCGGTTATTGAGAGGGAGTGCCAGTGGCGGACCGGCTGGCGCGGCGTTGCGCGCGCCCTCCCCTGTCTTCTTCTTATCGGAAGCGTGTGATAAATTTAAGTTGGATTTACTGATTGCCGCGATAAGATAAAGTTATGAAGAACCTGACATTGAAACAGCTGCGTTATTTCGAGGCGCTGGCCCGTCACGGCCGCTTTCGCCATGCCGCGGATGCCTGCGCCATCTCGCAACCGGCGCTGTCGATGCAGATCAAGGAGCTCGAGGAAGAGCTCGGCAACGAGCTCTTCGAGCGCAGCGCCCGCGAGGTGAAGCTCACTGCCTTCGGCCAGATGTTCGCGTCGCGCGCCCACGATATTCTCCGCGCCGTCGATGAACTCGGCGATCTCGCCCGCGCCTCGCGCGATCCGTTCCTGGCGCGTCTCAGGATCGGCGTCATCCCCACGGTCGCACCCTACCTGCTGCCCGCGATCATCAACGATCTCAACGCCACCTTCGACGGCATCCAGATCGAGGTGCGCGAAACCCAGACCGCCAAGCTGGTGCAGGAACTCTCCCGCGGCGATCTCGACCTCGCGATCGTCGCTCTTCCGGTCTCGGAGCCGTCGCTCACCGAGCTGAAGCTGTTTGACGAGGAATTCGTGCTGGTGCGCCGCCTCGAAGACGAAGGCCGCCCAGTGCCGGACCGCGACATGCTGCGTGAAATGCGCCTGCTGCTGCTAGAGGAAGGTCACTGCTTCCGCGACCAGGCGCTGTCCTTCTGCCGCATCGGCTCGGCGCGTCCCCGCGAAATCATGGAAGGCAGCTCGCTCTCCACCCTCGTCCAGATGGTCAGCGCCGGCATCGGCATCACATTGATTCCGGAAATGGCGGTGCCGGTCGAGACGCGCTCGGCGCAAGTCTCGATCGCCCGCTTCCAGTCGCCGCGCCCGTCACGCACGATCGGCATGATCTGGCGCAACTCGACGCCGCTCGTCCGGCAGTTGATGGAAATCGCCGAAGTCATCCGCCGCTCGGCCGGAAGTGTGCAGAAGCATCATTTTCATGCGGAGGCGTGAGGGCGCTTCGCTTGGGAAAGCAACCCTCTCGCCCGGAGCCCCCTCACCCTACCCTCTCCCCGAGGGGAGAGCGACTGTCTTCTGCGTCAAGCGTCTTGCCATGGTTTGTTGTCCCTGATGATGGCGTTG
>NZ_JBNWCF010000018.1:0-123887 GCF_053522545.1 Rhizobium sp. 21-4511-3d
CCCCCGCTGAAAACATGCGAGGGACGGTTGAAACATGGGTCAATTCTCAATGGAAATATTACGCTGCGCCGGGTCAGCTCTCAGTGGAAATCAACACTGCATTTGTTCTCGATCAAGCAAGGCGTTGTTCGAGCGATTTGGTAAATCGCTCTCGCAGTTGACGTTCGTCAAGGACCAGCAATGGGGCAGGTATTTGAATGTGTCGTCGCCGCCGTAAGGGCGGAGCTAATGGATGGAGATAGAAGATGGCAGACACAGCAACGAAGCTAGCCGTGAAGACCGAGGCCAAAGCGCCGGTCCCGACCGATCGTTGGTGGCCCCTCGATGGTCTACGCGCAGAAATTGATCGCGTGTTCAGTGATTTCGGCAGCCCTTCGATTTTGGATCGAGCGTTCGCACGTGTGCCGAGCGCCTTCGGCCGTGGCGTTCCGGCCATCGATCTTGTCGAGACGGACAAAGCTTTCGAACTCTCGGCCGAACTTCCTGGGGTAGAGCCGAAGAACCTCGATGTCACGCTCGCAGACGGCGTCCTCACCATCAAGGGCGAGAAGAGCGAGGAGAGACAGGACATAGAAAAGGACTACTACGTGTCGGAGCGTCGCTTTGGCACCTTCCAAAGGAGCTTGGAACTTCCACGTGGCGTCGACAGCGATCGCGTTGAGGCGACATTTGCCAAGGGCGTTCTCAAAATTATCCTGCCAAAGACACCGGAACGTCTGAAGAAGGACAAGAAGATCGAGATCAAGGCTGCCTGAACGGAGGGGTCTCGCGTCCAAGATGGTGGAGAGGGATGGGGCCTACCTCTCCACCATCCGCGAGATTGCGCGATGGTTGCCTTGAAGCATGAAGCCCAACTCTTCGAACGAGAAGTGCCATGGATCTAGCAATTGAACGATTGGCTCTGGCACTCTCCATCGGCCTGCTCGTAGGCCTCGAACGGGGCTGGAAGGAGCGGGATGCTCCGGAGGGTAGCAGGACCGGCGGGATTCGAACTTTCGGAATTTCCGGCCTGCTTGGCGGTGCAATGGCAGCTCTCTCACGCGAACTATCGTCTCCCCTGCTGCTTGCCTGCAGCTTCATAACCTTCGCGGTAATCTTTTGTCTCTTCAGACTGCGCGAAGCAATGGACGACGACGATTACAGCGTTACCTCCGTGATCGCCGCACTCTGCGTCTTCGGCTTCGGCGCTATGGCCGTCGCAGGCAGTCCGACGGCTGCGGCCGCAGGCGGCACGTCCCTGGCAGCCTTGCTGGCGAGCCGGGACTTTCTTCACGCCTTCCTCAAGCGTTTGACGTGGCCGGAGTTGCGATCCGCATTATTGCTTGCCTTTATGACTGCTGTCGTGCTGCCGCTCCTACCGGACAGGGAAATTGGCGGGATCGCGGCGGTGAACCCTTTCCAGGTTTGGCTCTTTACGGTGTTAACGGCCACCATCTCGTTCATCGGCTACATTGCGGTTCGCCTTTTCGGTGAACGGGAGGGCAGGATGATCGCAGCCGCAGCCGGCGCACTCGTGTCCTCGACAGCCGTTACTCTCACCTTGGCCCGGTCGGCAAATGGCTCTTCAGCCGTGAGGCAACTGGTGGGGGCTGCGTGCCTGGCAGCTTCAATCTCGATTGTGCGCGTCCTCTTCCTGGCTGCGGTCATCAGTCCTGCTGTGCTGCCGAAGATCGCGCTGGCGGCGACGACAGGGATGGTAACCTTTGTCTTTGGGTCTTGGTTCTTCGCCAGATGCTCATCGGAGGTCGCAGACGTTAGTCTCAAGCCTGAAAATCCCTTCGAAGTTCGATCGCTGGCACTTTTCGCTGCGATCTTTGTTGCGACGCTTATGCTGAGCGAGGTTCTGACAGAACGGTTTGGGACCCCGGCCGTTCCTTTCACCTCAGCAATAGCTGGGAGTTTCGACGTAGATGTGGCAGTTTTGACAGCGCTTCGACGAACTCGCCAGATTGGCCCAGATGTCGTCGCCCAGGCTATCCTGAGCGCAATGGCAGCAAACGCCCTAGGCAAGGTTGCATTGGCAGGATTGCTCGCGCCTGCCCGATTTAGCGCCCGCTTTGCCGCTGTCTGCGTGCTTGCCATCACGCTCGGATGCGTCGCCTTCGCTCCGCAGGTTAGTCACCATTGGCTGTAAGAGCGTGCCAGGTCCTGATTGACCTTCGTCAACGCGCGCCGCTGACCATCCCACTATCATTTTTATGACGACGGGGAGTTACCATGGCGTTTCCAATCCTTCACTTCTATGGCGCTGCAGGCTGTGTGACAGGGTCCTGCTTCCTGCTTGAATTGCCATCCGCGCGTGTACTTGTAGACTGTGGATTGTTTCAGGGTGCAAAGTCGGAAAAGGAGCTGAATTACAAGCCGTTCCCGTTTATACCGGCCGAACTTGACGCAGTTGTTCTCACACATGCTCACATCGACCATTCAGGACTCTTGCCAAAGCTTGCAAAGGAAGGATTTTCCGGACCGATCTTCGCAACTGTAGCGACAATCGATCTCTGCGCCATCATGCTGCAAGATTCCGGGCACATACAGGAATCCGAGGTAAAGCAGCTCAACCGACGCAACCGCCGGCGCGGGCGTGGCACCGTTGAGCCCATTTATTCCGCGGACAACGCGCGAAGAATGATGCCGCAGTTTGTCCCAATTCCCTACGGCGAGTGGCGTGAGGTCGCGCCAGACCTTCGGTTTAGAATATGGGATGCCGGGCATTTGATGGGCTCTGGTTCAATCGAGATCGAGTGCATGGGCGTAGAGCAGCTGATCCGACTTTTGTTCTCCGGCGATGTTGGTGCGGCGAACAAACTGTTTGAGACG
Organism: Rhizobium sp. 21-4511-3d; assembly: GCF_053522545.1. Lineage (NCBI taxonomy): Bacteria > Pseudomonadati > Pseudomonadota > Alphaproteobacteria > Hyphomicrobiales > Rhizobiaceae > Rhizobium > Rhizobium sp. 21-4511-3d. Next base: position 2,818 of record NZ_JBNWCF010000018.1, read on the forward strand.
CGTCCCACCGGCCCCGATCGGGTGGATTACCTGATTTGCGAAAGCACTTACGGCGACCGCGAGCGAGAGCAGTACGCAATGAGCGAGAGAAGGGATCGGCTGAAAGATATCGTTGTCAAGGCCTCGGACCTGGGCGGGGTGCTTCTGATCCCATCCTTCGCCGTTGAGAGAACACAGGAAGTACTGACCGATCTCGTTACGCTCATGGACGAACATGTGGTGGCGCGATGCCCTGTGGTGATAGATTCGCCCCTCGCGTCACGAGCGTCTGAAGCGTTCAAGAGGCATGCGGCAGAGCTTCCCAACGGGTCAGCGTTCATTCGCGCTCTGAACGCATCCAACGTACGGTTCACCGAGAGCGCGGAACAGTCGAAGGCGCTCGATCTCGTGAAGGAATTCCATATCATAATCGCCGCAAGCGGTATGTGCGAAGCAGGCCGGATCCGCCACCGTCTAAAAAATTGGTTGTGGCGACCAGAATGTACGGTTCTGTTCGTCGGCTTCCAGGCCGCCGGAACACTTGGACGAATTATACAGGACGGTGCCAGCACGGTACGCATTCAAGGCGAAGAGATCCATGTCAGCGCTGCAATTCGGACGCTCGACGCCTATAGCGGTCATGCCGACGCCAGCGAGCTCGATGACTGGATTGGCAAACGCGGTGTCAAGAAAGGTCTGTTCCTCGTGCACGGTGAGGACGCTGCGCGAAAGGTGATGTGCGACCGGCTGGCGTCCCGGACGCAAGTAACGACATACTGCCCATCCCTTGACGATTCGTTCGAGCTTTCGCCAACTGGTGCCCGGCTGATCGGTGCCAACGCTCCCCCGCGCGTCCAGCCGTCAATTCCCGGTCACGCGGATTGGAATAATGACCTCCAGGATTTCGTGCTCGATCTCTCAGACAGATTGAAATCGATTGCACAGGACAAAGGCAGGGCGATCGTCTTGAGGCGGCTGCGCGCCGCTCTCGACGCAGATGAGGTTCCTTTGAGCAAGACGAAGGGAAAAGGCGATGCTGATCACCGAACGTGACTGGAAGCGGGGCGGGGAGCGATTTGCTATTCCAACCATCGGCGAGATACAAGGCAGGCTGGTTGTCTCTGAGGTCGTGGCCCTCGAGTGTCTGGGTGCTTTGCTCGCTTCAAAGCAAGCTGACACGATCCGTAGCGTCAAAAAAGCTGTTTTTGTACAGCTCAAGAAAAGATGCGCGCCGTTTGCGCTGTCGAAAGACGAACAGGAGGCGGCGATGGGCTATGCTCGGGAGCTGTTTGAAGCAGCGCTGGCTGAGGCGCGCACGCGTCTGGCACAGCCACCCGGGAGATCGGCGGATGGATAGATACGCGTTGACCTTCAATGCTGGGTCGTCGAGTTTGAAGCTTGGCCTCTTCAGGCTGGCCGATGGTCGGGGTGTTCGCATCGGTGGGGGTGCCATGAGCTTCGGCGATGGCGAAAATTTCTCGTTCCAGATTCATGATCGAGCCGAGACCGTCAGGTTGTCCGGAGCATCAACCCGCAAGTCTCAGATTAAGGCGGTCGTCGATCACCTTCTTCCAGATGGCGCGATACCGGTCTTTGCAGGCCATCGCATTGTCCACGGCGGACCGAAATTCGATCAGCCGGTTCAACTTGGCAAGGATGTCCTGGCCTCGATCGAGGCGCTTGCTCCTTTTGCACCAATGCATCTTCCGCCGGCACTCGAAATTGCACGGGCGGTTTGGGAAATCTATCCTGGTCTGCCTCAGACAGCCTCTTTCGATACAGCTTTCCATGCGTCTCAAAGTTCTTTGGCATCGAGGTTTGCAATCCCTCGCGAACTTCATGACGCCGGCGTTAGGCGCTACGGCTTTCATGGGCTGTCATATAAGTACATTGCAGGAGCCCTGCGCAGGCTCGATCCGGATCTTGCAAGCAGTCGGGTTATCTGTGCCCACCTTGGGAGCGGCGCCAGCCTCTGCGGTATGGTCGATGGCGTTAGTATTGACACGAGCATGGGTTTTTCTGCCCTCGACGGAGTTCCGATGGCGACCAGACCGGGGGCGATCGACGCGGGCGCTGTCATCCATCTGCTACGCCACGACTACCGGCATGCCGATGATCTCGAAAATTTCCTCTACCACAAATGCGGACTGCTCGGCGTGTCCGGCAAGAGCGGCGACGTGAAGGTATTGTTGGAGGATTGCCAGCCTGCCTCAAGAGAGGCGGTAGACCTCTTCTGTTTTCGAATAGCGGGTGAAATCGGCAGGCTCGCCGTCTCGATTGGAGGGGTCGACGCGATCGTGTTCACTGCAGGCATTGGGCAGCATCAGCCTGAAATCCGCAGGGGCGTCGCCCGCCATCTTTCATGGATGGGGCTTTCGTTGAGCGAGACCGCCAACAAAGCAAACACGATGGTGATCAGTGCCCGCGATAGTGATGTTACCGCAATGGTAATAGGCACTGACGAGGAGCAGGTCATCGCTGATGAAGCAGTCAGCATCTTAGCGCAAGCGATTTTGAGAGGAAGCCATGATGAAGAACGAGGTTAAGAAAGACGCGCCAATGGTAGATTTCGAACTTATGGACCGCTACTGGAGGGCAGCGAATTATCTGTCAGTCGGTCAGATCTATCTCATGGATAACCCGTTGCTGCGGGAGCCGTTGCAACCGCGTCACATCAAGCCTCGTCTCCTTGGTCATTGGGGAACGACGCCTGGACTAAACTTCGTCTACGTGCATCTCAACAGGGTCATTAATCTTCGAGATCGGGATGTCCTCTACGTCTGTGGTCCCGGCCATGGGGGACCTGGGATGGTTGCAAACGTTTACCTTGAAGGCACCTACACAGAAGTCTATCCGCAGATCGGCGAGGACGCCGATGGAATGCGCCAGCTCTTCAGACAATTCTCCTTTCCGGGAGGCATTCCCAGCCATGTTGCCCCGGAGACACCCGGTTCGATACATGAAGGTGGAGAACTTGGTTACGCTTTAGTCCACGCGTTCGGAGCTGCATTCGACAATCCCGATCTCGTTGTGGCCTGTGTCGTGGGTGACGGCGAGGCGGAGACCGGCCCCCTTGCCGCGGCCTGGCACTCGACCAAGTTTCTCAATCCGTCACGCGACGGCGCGGTCTTGCCGATACTGCATCTCAATGGCTACAAGATTGCAAACCCGACGATCTTATCGCGAATGAGCGATGATGAGCTGGAGCGCTTGTTCGACGGCCTGGGCTACGAGCCAATCTTCGTCGTAGGAGGTGATCCTGCAAGTATGCATGCGAAGATGGCCGCTGCCCTGGATCGAGCGTTCGATCTGATCGAGGTCTTGCAGCGCCATGGAAGAGAGGCCGATGATCCGGTTGGAGTACCGAGATGGCCGATGATCATCCTGAGAACGCCTAAGGGTTGGACCGGCCCGAAAGAAGTGGATGGCAAGAAGGTCGAGGGCTTCTGGCGTTCACACCAGGTGCCTGTCAACAACTGCAGGGACGATGCTGGCCACCGTCAGATCCTTGAGCAATGGATGCGCAGCTATCGACCGGAAGAGCTGTTTGACGGCGAGGGACGCTTGCTGCCGGAACTGCGCGCTCTCTCACCAAAAGGTGCAAAACGGATGGGGGCGACCCCGTATGGCAATGGCGGAAAGTTGCGCCGCCAGCTGCAGCTGCCGGATTTCCGGGCGTTTGCCGTTGAGGTCGAAGACCGCGGAATGCCGCAGGTCCAGTCGACCGAGGTGCTCGGTCGCTATCTTCGTGAAGTCATGCGGTCGAGCGCAAGGGATCGCAACTTCCGCATCTTCGGGCCAGACGAAACGGAGTCGAACCGCCTGGGCGCAGTGTTCGAAGCGACCACTCGAATTTGGATGCAGGATATTGAAGATTATGACGTGCATCTTGGCCGTGATGGTCGTGTGATGGAGGTGTTGAGCGAGCATCTCTGCCAAGGCTGGCTAGAGGGTTATTTGCTGACCGGGCGACATGGTTTCTTCTCATGTTACGAGGCTTTCATCCACATTGTCGATTCGATGTTCAACCAACACGCAAAGTGGCTGAAAGTCTCTCGTACAATCGAATGGCGCGAGCCGATTTCATCCTTGAACTATCTGCTGACGTCGCATGTATGGCGCCAGGATCATAATGGCTTTTCTCATCAAGACCCTGGCTTCGTCGATCTCGTAGCCAACAAAAAGCCCGACGTCGTTCGCGTCTACCTACCGCCGGATGCCAATACACTGCTGTGGGTCTCAGATCACTGTCTCAGGACCTATGACCGCATCAACGTTATTGTTGCCGGCAAACAGTCCGAGCCACAATACATGCCAATGGACGAGGCAATCGCTCACTGCGAGGCGGGAGCCGGCATCTGGCACTGGGCAAGCTTTGAGCAGGGGACAATTTCGCCGGACGTCGTCATGGCCTGTGCCGGTGACGTGCCGACCATGGAGACGCTCGCTGCAGTCATGCTGCTGCACGAGGCAATCCCTGATCTGAAAATTCGGACCGTAAACGTGGTCGATCTGCTGGCCCTTCAGGATCCAGAGCAGCACCCTCATGGCCTCCCAGTTTCTCGTTTCGATGCGTTATTTACGCGCGATAAGCCGGTGATTTTTGCCTATCACGGGTATCCCTATCTCATCCATCGACTGACCTACCGACGCACCAATCACAGCAACTTCCATGTCCGCGGCTTCGTGGAGGAGGGAACGACAACGACCCCCTTCGACATGGCCGTGCTGAACCAACTGGACCGCTATCATCTTGCTATTGAAGCCATCGCCCGCGTTCCGGGTCTTGCAGAGCAGGTCCCTCACGTCCTCGTGGCTCTGAAGGCAAAACTCGAAGACCATCACGCTTTCGTTCGGCAATATGGCGAAGACCTGCCGGACATTCAGAACTGGCGGTGGAGGCGGTCGCCATGATGGAGTTCCGGAAATCGCTGCGATGGTCTTTGGCGGTGCAATGCTCCGCAGCCATCAACCAAGTCTTGATAAATAGTCTTCTATACTTGCAACCGGTTTCTTGCCGAGGTCCTTTGCGATTTCGGCCAGGACCAATTGTTTTGTCTTTTCGGGCAGAAGTTCGCGCACCAGGCCCAAGACCCTCGGCGGCGATATAACGACGATGCCAGGTATCTTGTCCTCATCACACCGATGGGCCACATTCGTCGCCACTTGCGACAGGAAACGCCGTTCGGCTTCGGCGTGAAGATCGGCTTCGTCGAACGCTGCCCGGCGTGTTCTTGCGCTAGGCGTTCCGATCTTTCCTGGTCTGTCTGATCCGAGTGAACTCGTGCGTCCGGCACCGTCCGCCAGGTGCTCGACCACGACAAGATTGATTGCGTTCGCATCTCCTTCATTTCGTAGGAGAATTGCGCGACCGCCGTCGCAAACGAGAACCAGAGCACCCTTTGAAATTCGAACGTTTTTCATCGGTTTATCCTCTATAGCTGCCAAACCTCTATTGAAAGTTTGAACTCAATTCAGATGACAGACCTTGTTCCGGATCAAAGAATGGCTGAAAGCTCACCGGTGGGAGGCGATGAAGCACTGGGGATTTGACCACTGTCAATGAAAGGGTCGCTCTTCTAAGCAAAGCTGGAGCCTCACCGTTCAAGGACGCGAAAATGACCTGGAAGACAATAACGGCTCACATCGACATCGGCTCGGAAGCAGGCCGGCGCGCCGCGTTCGTCTATAGCCTCGCCTCGAACTTTGGTGCTGAGGTTCGGTTCATCACAGCAGCGCAACCAGATTCCGACCTGAATACAAAACCGCAGTCGGGGCTCGGCGAGCAATCCACTATGATGGATCTTCAAGCTATCCAGGAAAAGCAAAGACAACTGAAGGCCAGGGCACAGGAGCACCGGCCCAACTCAGTGGAGTTCAATTGGACGAGCGAGATTGCCAATCCTACCGCTGTGATGCTCAATCGCATCTGCGGATGCGACGTGGCGATTATCTTTCCTCCCGAACCTTGGCAGTCTTTCGACGAAAGACGCACGATCGACGTGGGGCGTTTCCTGGTTTCAGCGGGTCGGCCCGTCTTCCTGCCGAGCGCATTGATGAGACCATGTTCTGGAGAGGTCGTGCTGATCGCCTGGAAAAACACGAAAGAAGCAAGACATGCAGTCAAAGATGCGTTCCCTCTTCTTGTCAAGGCAAGGGATGTCGTCGTGCTTTCCGTCGCTGAGGAGGGTGAAAAGGACGGTTCGGTCGAGGACGTCATCAGATGTCTGATCGCGCACGGCATCCCCGCCAGACTGATGAGCGAATGGCGCCCTACTTTGACCGATGGAGCGACGATCACCACCGTTGCGCGCTCCATAGGCGCTGACGTAATCGTTGCCGGCGCCTATGGCCACGGTCGTATTCGCGAATGGCTATTCGGGGGCGTAACGCGGTGGCTGCTTGAGGATAATTCGTTCAACCGATTGTTTTCCAACTGATCGACCCGCCGGTCCTTCCCGAAGAAGCAGTTGTCCGTTGATCTTTCCATAGTGCGCCTGTGCAGCGATCGAGTGACGTTCAGGCGACGCCGAGATCCATTTTCTGATCACCGTTTTCAGGTCCAGCCGGCACTGCCGGAGCGGCCCAGAAGACGCTTGGAATTCACAATGTACTTGGCAATGGCGGCAGACGCTACACGAGATGATGGGCGATCTGCGCGGCTTGTCAGTATGATCGGGACTTTGGCGCCGAGCACGAGCCCCGCGGCGTCGGCCCCGGCGAGGTAAACGAGTTGTTTGGCGAGCATGTTCCCGGCCTCAAGATCTGGTACCAGCAGAATATCGGCGTGACCCGCAACTGTTGATCTAATCTCTTTGATCCGTGCCGCCTCAACGCTTATTGCATTATCGAGCGCCAGTGGGCCGTCAATCACCGCGCCACGGATCTGGCCGCGCGAAGCCATGACGGTGAGGCAGGCGGCATCGATCGTCGCCGGCATCTCGCTGTTCACAGTCTCTACGGCAGCCAGGACCGCGACCTTGGGCTGGCGGACCCCGAGCGCGTGCAAGAAGTCGACCGCATTCTGGCAGATGTCACGCTTCTGCTCCAGGTCAGGCCTGATGTTGATCGCCGCATCAGTGACGACAAGTAATTTTCGATATGCTGTGATATTCATCACGTATACGTGGCTCATTCGCCTCTCTGTCCTCAGGCGATGGCTTGCCACAACGGCTTGCAACAATTCATCGGTGTGGAGGCTGCCTTTCATGAGAGCGTCGATCGAGCCACTTGCAGCGAGTTCGGCACCGAGATCAGCCGCAGCGTGACTGTGTTCGACGAATTTGATTTGTAACCCTTCAAGACTGACGCCGGCTGCCTTTGCGGCGTCAGTGATCTTCTGTGGTGGGCCGATTAGGACAGGATCCAAAATGCCTGCGGTCGACAAGCCAACGACGGAACTGATCACTTCAGCAGAGCATGGATGCACAATGCCGGTCCGCAGCGGGGGCGAGGCGCGGGCTGCCGCAATAAACCGATCGTAGCGTCCGTGCCGTTTGCTTTGCAATTCAGGTAATCCGAATGTGGTTCTCGACCGCCGAAACTCCGGGTACGGACCACGCTGCGCGCTCGGCGGCTGCGCGTTCGTTCCAGGCGCGAACTCCTCCTTCCAGGACAACTCTGCGATCATGCACCTCGACGGAGATCTTTCCTGCGTCAACCTCAGCGTTGCGCCGCAACGCCGCTTCGATGCGGCCACGCACGTCAGTGACGGTCGGCCCGGGGCGGACAGCGATGAGGTTGATGACCCCGCGCACACCTCCAAGCTTCCGGACCGCTTCCTCCGCTGCAGTCTTTTGGAACTGCCAATGAACATCACCGGATAAGGTGACCCAGCCGCCCTCGACTTTGACGTGGATCGGCCCCTCTGGCAGGGCCGTGTTCCAAGTTATGATGTCGAGCGCTCGGGAGGCGATCTGGTCGTCGGCGTGTTGCTTGCGTTCAGGATAACGCACTTCGATGTCCACAGTCACCGCGCGCACACCTTTAACACGCATCGCGACATCCTCGGCTGCGAGTTTTTCGGCGTAAGAAGTCACATGCCCGCTTAAGGTTGCTATACCGTCTTCAACGGACACTCCTATATTTGCAGCGTCGACGCTCGGTTCGAACGCCAGCTCATCGAGCACATCCTGCCGAATTTTCAAATCAGTCATATCTTCCTCCGTGAACTTGACCAAGGCTGCTTGCCTCATCGTCGAGAATGCACCTGTCCCGGCCTCGTTACATTGCGCTGCGTCAAGGCGAAAGGCGAAAGGCGTTGCAGGCGCTGCAAGCGTTTTCAGTCTGAAGGGCGTCAGCCGCGTTCCGGAAAAAGTATCGTATCGAGCCTGCTTCATAGGGCTGGTGCGTGAATATCGGAAAGTTGCAAGCAGCACACATCCTGGTTGACCGGCATCAATGCCCCTTGCCGAAAATCCGCCTTATTAAGGAATTGGCTTTTCCGTTCGTGAAACGGCTGACGCAAAGGAGCCGGGCAAATGACCAACGAGACAGCGCAAGGGGCACACGACTGGAAGCATCCGGTCTTCGTTCAGGCTGGCATCGAAACTCCGAAAGCCATCCAAAACCCAAAGGCGGCACTGTTATTTCTGTCGAAGAACTGGAGAGGACCAAAAACCCTGCATGCATTCGCGAAGGAGATCTGTGCCGCCGCAATTGCCGGCCATGTCTCCTCGTATGCCGCAAGGGAGGCCTTCGTTCACGCCGTAACTGCTGCTCGCATGACCGTATGCGCGCCAAACCCGCACTCTTTGCCCGAGGAGAACGAAGCTTTAGGGCAACGGATGGGCAAGGCCGCCGAAGATGCGATCCTGGACTGATCTAGGCGAATGTCAGGATGTGCTGAAGCGCGTCCGGGCCGATCACCTGGATAGCCACAACTTTACCCTCCTGTTCATCAATAAAGATCTCCCGGGGATCTCGAATGACGTGCGTCATACCCTCCATCTGAATTTCGAGCAAAGATTGCTTTGGTTCGAAGGTCACTCCGTGCAGATGTCTATGCGATGCGAGCGTCTGGCTACCGATAGTCGCACCAATGACTTCTATTTTTATCTGATCCGCGGTGATGGTTCGCGGCAGGTTCTGGAAGAACTCCGGCCACTTCTGCTGCTCTAGCACGGTTGTCGACATTGCAAATCTCCTTCCTTGCTTTGCCGGCTGAACGGACGCGCGGCATTAAGCTTGTTGTGAAACAGCTGGGCCAGTCGCGTCATTGACGAAGGTCAAGTTGCGAGCAGTGCGTCGGTTTCTCACCCGACCAATCCCGCCCCAACGGTAGCAACCGGGTCGGCAAATCGCGACATTCCAACCAAAAGATCGCTTATATACATGAAGCGCTTTGGCCCGATAGCAGTGCGTATGACGAGAGCAACTCTATATCAATTCGCAGGAGGCGTCGGCGCTGGTTGACCTGCAGGAGTTTCAGTCTGTGACGCGGCAGGAGGGGTCACAACCGGCACCGGCGATCGGATCGACTGGTACAGAGAGAATGCGAGAAGCGCAAAGACTGCCACGCCCGCAAAGCACATAAGATTTCGTACCGTATGGCTCATGATCCACCTATGGAACAGCGAAGCATCATCGCTTCCACGACAAAATGGCCTAGTTGCAACGCCGGTCCATTGTCCTTGGTCAAATTCTTGAGGGACGATCTCTACCTGGCGTATTCAGTTCCTGCAGCGTCCACCGGGGACGATCCACGTGTCCCCTTGAGGCGGAACGTCAGGTCTCTTTACCCAAAGTGCGGATTAAGTTGATCCACGTCAAAGCACAACGCCTTGAAAGGCCGCTCTACTGCAATCCTTTGAAGCGATGGAGAGTGCGATGCTGGCCAAAGACATCATGACGAGCCCAGTAACGACGATCGAAGAAGGGCACAACGTTCGCGACGCGGTCGAGATCATCAATCTGAGGAACATCGGTGCCGTGCCGGTGCTTGATGCCCTCGGCCGCGTCGTCGGGATTGTGACCGAGGGCGACTTGCTTCGCCGCGTAGCCTCCTCATGGGCACGGCATCCTGTCCCCCATACGCGTGACCGCGACAGCGCGCTCGCTGATTACATCAAGGCCAGGAGCTGGCGTATCGAAGACGTCATGACGTCGCCAGTGATCAGTGCCACATCGACTGCTACGGCGAGTCAGCTTGCCGAGCTTCTTCAAGCCCACGGGGTGAAGCACGTGCCAGTCGTTGATGCCGGAAAGCTCGTCGGAATTATAAGTCGACGGGACCTGATGCGCGCGCTGCTTGATGTCCCAAAAGACTGCACCGCCTCGGGCGACGAAGCTCTTCAGACGGCTGTGCAGAGCCGCCTGGAGTCAGAGCTCGGACTTTTGCGACCTGCCGTTAAGGCATCTGTCTCCGGAGCAATTGTCACCTTATGTGGTGAAGTTGACAGCGAAATCGAAAAAGACGCTGCTCGGGTCGCCGCGGAGTCTGTCAGAGGCATCCAGGGCGTCGTGACCAAGATCACTGTCGCCTACCACATGCTGAGCCGCTTCAAGCCATAGGCGAGCTCTTGATGCCCCGCTGGACAGGTGGGGTGCTCGACAACCTGTGAGACACGTTCGTGGCCATCTTCCGAACCATCATCGACGCCTTGTTATCGAGGCTGCTGCTTTTGATCCTGATTGGAATGCTAGGAATGCTCGCGGCCGTGTTGTGGGTCAAAGGAACGTCAGATACATCCCGCAACCAGATTGAGCGGTCTTGGTCGGCGCCGTGACCGCTCGATCTTGGGAGATCATCGGACAATGTCAGGCGTGAGCGGCTTCGGCAAACGAGTTTTCCTGCGCCTCTGCGACGGAAGGAATTTCGCGTGCTCAGAACTCGCGTACCAAGGTGGCATTGGCCGTAACTTGATCTGCTAGACCAACCAAGGCGCGATTTAGCGTTAACGAATATGAAACTATCAAACCCTACTATTGGGGCAAGGCAACGCTAATGCCTTGAAGCATCGCTTGGGAAGCCACATGAGCAAGTTCGCCAATTCTATTCCCATCAACCAAAACGGCGTGACTGCGATAGAATATGGATTGATAGCGGCTTTGCTCTCGCTGGCACTGGTTGCAGGAGCGACATCACTCGGTGGCAACCTCGACAGCCTTTTCTCAAGTGTCGCGGGCGTGCTCGGCAACGCGCCCCAGTGACGTGAGCGCCGCCCGGAGGCCAGTATCAACTGGGCAAATGGGATGAACCCATAAAACCAACCAATAAAGGCGAGGTGACCACAGACGCCTGCACGATGTGCGTGACGTTCTGCGCCCGGAAGAAGAAATGATTGAAGAGCGAGATTGGAAACTCATCTGTGTCTGCCCGTGGAAGTCGCCACGACGAGCCCGCCGATCCGAAGCAAGACTGTCACCTAATATCATGACCCGGCCGGAGAAGCACCGCTACGCTATCGACGACCAGACCGTTAACCGCGCCCGTAATGTAGGCGGGCACAAGTTCTGGAGAAACATATGACACAAAGTTCACATGCAAAGCTCGTAGAGCGTCTTGATTTCGTCGGTCTAGATAAGAAGCAGCGGGAAGCGCTGTCTGGGCTTGCAACGACTATCGAGGCTTCCTTGGACATGGCACTGAATGTCTTCTACGCGAAGGCCAAGGTGAACCCGGAAACTGCAAAGTTCTTTGCAAGTGAAGCCCACATTCAGCACGCTAAGGAGCGTCAGGTCAGACATTGGGAAACCATCGCATCGGCGACATTTGACAGCGGCTACGTCGACGCCGTGACGGCAGTCGGCCGTACCCACGCAAGACTTGGCTTGGAGCCACGGTGGTACATCGGCGGATATGCGCTAATCCTGGAGAGTATCATTCGATCGGTTGTGGATGCCGAGCTGCCGGGCTTCATGGCGAGAGGCAAGCGCGAGAAAATTGGTGACGGGATTTCAGCCGTAGTCAAGGCGGCCTTAGTTGACATGGATTACGCGATCTCTGTTTATCTGGAGGTTCTCGAACAGGAAAGGACCAAAGCGGAGTGCGAGCAGCTTCAGCTCAAGGACGAACAGCAATTCGCGCTGTCCGCACTCGATCGCGCCCTTGCTACACTTGCTTCGGGAGATCTCACAGCTCCGATCGACAGCGAGCTCGCCGCCAACTTCCAGTCGCTGAAAGACAATTACAACACGTCACTAGATAGTCTCGGGGCAGCAATTTCCGAGATCCGGCGAACAGTCGAACTGGTCTCCAGCCAATCCCACGAGATCTCGGCAGCAACCAACGACATGGCCAAGCGGACGGAGAAACAGGCGACCGCGCTTGAAGAGGCCGCGGCCGCTCTGGAAGAGATCAGCACGATCTCCAAGCTGGCGCAGGATCGAACCCAGGAGGTCCAGGCGCTTGTCCGGCGATCGGCAGCAGAGGCTGCGCAGTCAGGAACCGTCGTCGAGCAGGCGGTCACCGCCATGAGCGAGATTGAAACTTCCTCCCACGAGATGACGGCGATCATCGGTGTCATCGACGAAATTGCGTTTCAGACTAACCTCCTTGCGCTGAACGCAGGTGTAGAGGCAGCCCGCGCCGGAGAGCAGGGCAAGGGCTTCGCGGTCGTTGCGCAGGAAGTCCGAGAACTTGCGCAGAGGTCCGCCAAGGCAGCCAAGGAGATCAGTGTGCTGATCGGCAAGTCATCAGCTGATGTCGCTAAAGGCGTCGGTCTCGTGAATAAGACCGGAGCGGCGTTGCGAAGTATCGGAGATCAGGTGACAGCCATTGATGGACACATGGTGTCGATTGCAAAATCGTCTCAGGAGCAGGCGACGGGGATCGACGAAATTAACGCTGCTGTCGGCAACATGGACACCATCACGCAGCAGAATGCCGCCATGGTCGAGCAGTCGTCGGCTGCAACCAGCAAACTTTCCGAGGAGGCGTCTCGTCTTTCTTCCCTGGTCGGCACCTTCAAGGTGGGCGACATATGGCGGGGTCGAAGTGATCCTCGGCGTCCGCAGCTTTTCGACGCGTCGGTGCGGGCTTCTCTAAAGGTCGTCGGGGGCGCCGCACCATCCGAGTGGCAAGAATTCTAGGAGCTGGGAGCGCGTTGGATAACGGGCAGATCCTCAGCGCAGATGGTTGGAGAAATCCTCGGCCAGCTAGTGGATCAGACCAGGCAATTGGCGCAGAGCCTGATCGCAGTGCAAACGACCTGCGCGGCTCTGATCTCCGAAGTCTGCAGGCTCCACCCTGATCCGAAACATCAGATGATCCGGATCACAAGCTTCTTTGCCGGGATCGCGTATGTGGGAGCGGCGACGGAGGGCCATGGGGAGATGCGGTGATCGACACCAGCGCAGTGACAGCTGTGATGGAGCCCATCACACGGCTGGCTGAGCATGGGCTGTTACGCGCGTGAGAAGAGAGACACCTTTCGGCCGGCTGGTGGAAAAATCGCCGCGCGCGTAGGTGCGAGATGAGGAGCGATCATCGACATGCTATTGAGATTGCCTTCCAAACGATGCTCCCCGCTCTCAATGCTGGTGTGGAGGCTGCCCGTGCCAGGGAGGCCAGAATGTAGTTTGCTGTCATAGCCGGCGCGGTGCGTCAAATGGCGCGATGTTGCGCCAACGCAGCGAAGGAGATTACGAGCCTCATTGGCAATTTAACCTTTTGTTAGGATCTGAGCGCCAATAGTCGGTAACCGACAAATCGGAGCCGCCGCCATGCCCGTCAGCGCCCTTTCCGTCCTCGACCCCGAGGCACTGGACGACTACGTGGATCTGAGATCGGTGCCTCGGCATCGGTACTTCGGGCGCATCGACATGATCGACCGGCTGCGTCACGCGGTCCCGTTCGACTACATCTTCATTTCTGGACTGGACGTCGATCATTATAGGTTCGGCCAAGGGTTTTCCATCGACACCGATCTTCCCCCGGCCTTCGTGGAGGCTTACATGGAAGACCAGATATTCAAAAATGATCCATTCATTCACGCTGCTCGCGCAGCCAACTCGGTCGTCAGGGAGCATGAGGTTGCACCGGATCACGAGACACCTCAGCGGCTGCTCTACTTGAAGCGCACTTTCGGGGTGCACAACCGGACACTCATTCCGATCATGCGTGATGAGACCGTATACGGGGCGGTCGGAGTAACGCGCGAGGTTCCTTTCAACGACGACGAGGTCGCATTCCTGTCGCTTGTGGCGGAAGCAATCCATACAACCTTCACAAAGCCGCTTCTGGACAGGTTTGCCGCCGATCAGATGAAGCTCTCGAAGGGCGAGATCGCCTGCCTGAGCCAGGCCAGCCTCGGATTGACAAGCGAGGGCATCGGTAAGGCGACAGGTTACCAGCTCGATACCGTCAACAGCTACATCAAGTCGGCGACCAAAAAGATCGGGGCTGCCAATAGAACCCAGGCGATCGCCGACGCCATCCGTAGGCGGCTCATCGCCTGAGCTCTCTTTCAATGCATTGTTAACCCTGGCAAGCGACGCTGCCCCAGAATAAGGGCTTCATTCGAAGCTGCTTTATTAGATTCATGATTCATTGAGATATCACACCTAGATTTGGGGTGTCCCGGCCAAGTAGCCGAAGCTGACATGATGTCTGCTCCCGACGGTGACCCTTTCACCGACTCGCTGGACGAATGAATGCTGTCCCTGGCACGACCTGCCAATCCAAGGCTATCTTCATGAGAATACTGTTTCTTTCGGTGGCGCTTGCCGCTGCGATGCCTGCCGTTTCTCTTTCGCTCGAACTGCCCCAAGGAGAGGTAATTCTCACCGTCAAAGGCAAGCTCGATCATCCCAATGTCGACAATACCGCTCAGTTTGATCTGGCAATGCTAGAAGCACTGCAGGGGCGCAGGGGAAGCATGGAAACACCTTGGACCACAGGCAAGGTGGAATTTTCTGGACCACTGCTTCGCGCCGTCCTTGACGCTGCCGGAGCGCATGCGACCCGTCTGAAAGTCGTCGCACTCAACGATTACGCTGCAGAGGTTCCGGTCGAAGATGCGTCCGGCCTCGACACGATGCTTGCAACACGCATGGACGGCCAGCCAATGTCGGTGCGTGAAAAGGGACCGTTGTTTCTTGTCTATCCCTTCGACAAGGACAGCTCGCTCTATAACGAAAAGTACTTCTCCCGCTCTGTCTGGCAGATAAAGACGATCGAGGCCGAGTGATGAACGAAAGTGCCCGGAAGAACGGAGACGTCATCAGGCGGGTCAGCAAGGCCACCGCTCTCCTTCAAGCCTTTGCGGCGATGCTGCTGATCGGCCTTATTTATCTTCTTTCGGGCATCTACGGACGATACGAGGCCTTACAGGACGGGGTCAGGGAAAATGCCCTCTGGTCCGTCTATCAACTCGACCGCGAAGCACGCACGTTGCGTGAGGTCACCAATGTGATGGTGGCGCGCGCTGATCTGTCGGCCTCCGCGTTTAAGAGCCTGTCGACGCGGTATGACATCCTCTACTCGAGGATGAGCATTCTTAAACGCGCTAACTTCGATTTGCGGCTGCAGGACAATCCGGAACTGCGGATGCTCGTCGCCACGATAGAGCCGATGGTGCTCATGCAGGCTGCCTGGTTCGACGAACTGGCAAAGGGACACGAGGCTGACCTTAGCCATCTTAGCGCTTTTGCCGGTGGGCTGGACGATCTTGTCGGTAAAACCGAGAGCCTGCTGACCAGCGCCAACAACAAAGTCAGCACAGACCGCGCCGATGCGCGCAATGACCTAGAGTCTTTGCAGATCCGCACGGGCTTGGTCACCGTGCTCCTTGCTGGCTCGATCGGTGTGCTCGTCTTCTCTTTGCGCCGGCAGCTCCGCTCCGTGCGAGCCGCGGCGCTTGCCTTCGAGGGCATGGCACGAGAATTGACAGACGCCTACGCCGCGGCCGAAGCCGGCAACCGTGCTAAATCGCAGTTCATGGCGACGATGGGACACGAAGTGCGCACCCCACTCAACGCTATTCTCGGAACCGCAGAGCTCCTGGAACTGGGTGCTCTTCCGGAGGCTGTAAGAGGCAGTGTTCAGACGATCAGACGATCGGGCGTGACGCTTCTGGAGATCCTCAACGAGATTCTCGACTTCGCCAAGATGGAGACCGGACGCATCGATGTAAGTCCGGCCCCCACGGACGTTCGTGAGCTACTGTCTAGCGCGATAGAAATGATGCGGGACCGAGCCGCCGAGCACGGCGACACGATTGTCACCGACATCAGCGGCGCCGGACCAGCGAAGTTGATCTTGACCGACGCGACCAGGGTTCGGCAGATCGTTCTGAATCTGCTCAGCAACGCGATCAAGTTCACCAGCAATGGTGCCGTTGTCGTGAAGATGTCGGGTGTGGAAGACGATCAAGGGAACGCGCGGCTTCGAATATCCATCAGCGATACAGGGATCGGCATCGACGAAATTGGGCAAAAGAAGCTATTCAAGCCGTTCTCCCAAGTCGATGCCAGCATCAGCCGCAAATACGGCGGCACAGGGCTTGGCCTCACCATTTGCAAGGAGATCGTCGACGCTCTTGGCGGCGAGATCGGCATGCACAGCCGAAAGGATGAAGGCAGTACGTTCTGGTTCGAGATTCCGGCTTTGGCGGTGGAAGCTCCTCCGGCCGCCGCAAAGACTGAGGAGGTGGTCGGCGATCTCAGTGAGAAACGTCCGTCCTTCCGGGTGCTTCTCGTCGAGGACAACCTCGTAAACCAGCAGGTCGCTTGCGGTTTCCTTCGCCATCTCGGTCAGTCTGTCGTCGTAGCGAACGATGGACGCGAGGCCTTGCAAAAGGTCCATGACGAAAACTTTGACCTCATTCTGATGGACATGCAGATGCCGAACATGGACGGCATCGAAGCGACGCGCCAGATCCGCAGCCTGGGAGGAACGTCTTCAACTGTTCCTATTGTTGCCATGACCGCCAACGCTTCGGACGAAGACCGCACGCTTTGCGCAGGCGCAGGCATGACTGACTTCAGACCGAAGCCGATCACGCTGGAAGTGCTGAGGTCGATCATCAACGCGCTCGAAGCCAAGGCGCCCTGCATCTCTGCCGCCAGCAGCGTCAACGACAGGCAGCAGGAAATCATCGACGTTTTGGGAAGGGATGTCTTTGACGACCTGCTTGATACCTTCTTCAGCGATGCCGCCGCCATCCTCTCGGATATCGCCGACAACATGCGCGGTGGGAGACCAGAAAGCATCGACCGACAGCTTCATTCCCTGAAGGGCGCCGCCAGCAATGTTGGCATGCAGACCATCGCCGACATGGCACAAAGGCTGCGCCAGGACACCGTCATTACCAGTAGCGAGCTGCTCGACATCAAAAGAGCGGTCGATGAACAGCGGCGCATGCATGCCGCTTAAGGAGCAATGAATGCGTATTCTTCTCGTTGACGACAACAGGACAAACCTTGCGCTGCTGACGAAGCTCGTTGAGAAGCTTCCGGACTGCGAGCCGCTTCCATTCTGCGACCCGGCAGAAGTCTTGGCCTCCATGCCTGGGGTCGATTTCGACATCGCCGTCATCGACTTTCAGATGCCTGGCTACAACGGCGTCGAACTCCTACGCGAGATCGAGATGTTCGAACGCTATAAGGGAAAGCCGTTTGTCATGGTTACGGCCGATACCGACATGGCTACCAGAATGGCATGTCTCGATGCAGGCGCGATCGACTTTCTCAACAAGCCCGTCAACCCGCTCGAATTCCAGGCTCGGATCAAAAATCTCCTTTCGCTGGTGGACGCTCGCAACAAGCTGGCGGACAAGGCCGAGTGGCTCCGTAAGGAAGTCAGCAAGGCGACAGCCGAGATCCGCGAGCGCGAAGAGGAGATCATCGACCGTCTTTCCATCGCCGCCAGCTTCAAGGATGCCGAAACGGGGCTGCATACAAAGCGAGTGGGAGAATATTCGCAGCTGATCGCCCAGGCGCTGGGCCTTTCGCAGCAGGAATGCTCGGACATCAGGCTTGCCGCGCCTATGCACGATATCGGCAAGGTCGGAATCCCCGATGCGGTGCTTCTGAAGAAGGGGAAGCTGACCGAGCAGGAGTTCGCGTCGATGCAGCGTCACACGATGTTGGGTTGCGACATTCTTCGCGAATCGAAGTCCAGCTTGCTGCGCCTGGCCGCAACGATCGCGGCGACCCACCACGAACGGTGGGACGGGCAAGGTTACCCCAATCGTCTGGCCGGTGAAGATATACCCATCGCTGGGCGCATTGTCGCTGTTGCCGACAATTTCGATGCGCTGACGACTGCACGTCCTTACAAGGAAGCTTGGTCGATCAGTCAGGCCAGCGCTCACATCCGGCAAAGATCCGGAACGCAGTTTGACCCCGCCTGCGTCGCGGCGTTTGAAGGGGCTCTCGGCGAGATCCTTGTAATCCGCGCGTTGCTGCAGGACAGTGCTGGGCATGGCATTCTGCCGATTGTTGCATGACGGCCAACCTTGAAATGCGACTATCTTCCACGACGCAGGACCCAATCAAAACGACGCATTTGAGAATGCGCACGATACTTCGGCGTTTGTCGATTGGTCTTTCCGAAAGCTGGAGAACGTGGGTCTCAAGACAGCCGTCGCCGCCGAAGACATCGACAATGACGAAGGCGAGCGGTTCTTGGAAAATTCGAGCTTCAGCTAAGGAAGCTCGGCACGGAGGAGCGGGCGCAACTCGCTGGCTTTACCCGTTCGCAACGATCCGCAAGTCGGATCGGCAGCCTGGATTCTCAACCGAGCCAATGGGCCGAGATCTGGGATCCCGCGCTCGGCACAAGCACGACTCCGGATACAGGTTGCGAACGGTATTTCGTCGTGAAGAAGGCGGCGGGCATCGACATCGATTGACCCGTCTTTAGGAGTACCTCCACGATCATCGTCGCGGGATTAATCTCCATTGCACTATAATTCTTCCAGTCCCGGAGGAATCCTGTGATCGGCATATCTGTGACATCGATGTCGAGGAGTAGCTCCTGCGCGCTCCAGTTTGCGAAGACGATGAGGTTATCTGCTCCGACCAGGAGAGCGGGCGCGGGTAGTCTTTCGAGCTTGATAAGAAGGTCTGAGGTCATCGTCACACTGGCATAGAATGTCAGTCAGTCTGAAAGCGGCCCCGCGGTATCAGCATCTCCGCAGGGCCGTGGCGTTTAAGCCGCGTTTGTCCAACTCCTAGCGTTCTGTTGCCCTGAGTATCCACTCGCCGAGGAACCCGGTTCGCGGATCGCCTTTCTTCGATTGAGCTTGAAGCGCCCCACAAGCTCGGTTAGTCTGCGGACGCCGTCTGCAAGAGAATGGCTGACGGCACTTGTCTCCTCGACCATCGCCGCATTCTGCTGGGTCATCTGGTCTATCTCGTTGACAGCCGAAGCAATCTGCTGCAGACCGACGGCTTGTTCACTGGCAGCGGTAGCGATAGCGTCGATATTACGATCGATCCGAATAACGAAATCTTCGATAAGGTCCAGCGCGCGGCCTGCATCACCGACATGCTTCACGCCTTCCGATACCTCACTGCTGGAATTGACGATGAGTGCCTTGATCTCCTTGGCGGCTTGAGCGGAGCGCTGGGCAAGTTCACGCACTTCCTGCGCGACGACCGCGAACCCCTTCCCGGATTCGCCAGCCCGGGCAGCTTCGACGCCTGCGTTGAGGGCGAGCAAGTTTGTTTGGAAGGCGATCTCGTCAATCACGCCAATGATCTGTGCAATTTCGTTTGAGGCAGTTTCGATCCTCGTCATGGCATCGACAGCCTGCTTGACAACTGTGCCGGACGTTGAAGCACAGTCCTTCGCCTCACGCACTAGCTTGCGCGTGTCAAGGGTCCGTTCCGCCGATAGCCTGACCGTAGTCGTGACTTGTTCGAGCGAAGAGGAAGTCTCCTCCAGAGCGGCAGCCTGCTGTTCTGTCCGACGCGATAGGTTGTCCGCAGCGGCGCGCATTTCTTCGCCATTTTCGTTGATCTGCCGGGTCTGTCCGAGAACTTGTTCCAGTGTCGCTTGGAACGCGCCGATGGAAGTGTTGAAGTCGTGGCGTAGGCGCTCGAACTCGCCTTGGAAGGGCTCGTCGATCGTCATGCGGATATTGCAGTCAGCAAGACGCGCGAGGCCTGCACCAAGCGTCGTGATGATCCGTTCTAACTCTGCCGCCTCGCCGGTGGTACGCGCTTCTCGCTCGGCTCGTTCTGCTTCGGATTTGGCATGCTTGTAATTGGCCTCTTCTTCGAGCCGCATTTTGTCGATCGCGGCCTGCCGGAAGATCGCCAGCGCGCCAGCCATTTGGCCGATCTCGTCATGCCGTTGCGCGTATGGAATGGGCTGCGCCAAGTCGCCTGCGGCCATGGCAGACATGCGTTTCGTTATTGATGTGACTGCCCCTATTGCCGCCACTCGGAGGTAGAGAACGCCGCCGAGGAAGAGAACGAGTGCGGCGATTCCGAAAGCCAAAGCCAATGCGCTGCGACCTGTTGCCTCGCTATCTGCGCTGCTTTCGGTTTCCGCCGCGAACTTGTTTGCCGCATCCACCAGTCTCAGGACAGCCGCCTCATGGGCATGGAACGTGGCCGAGAGCTTGTCGAGCGCGCTGTTGATCGTGATCTGATCTCCGCCTGCGAGTGCGGGAAGGTAATCATTATCAATGATACTCCAGAACCGGTCTCCCGTCGTGAGAACATCGCCGTCGAGAATTCCCTTGAGCTTGGCTGGAAGGTTGGAGCCACGCCAGTGTTGCGCTCTGTCTGCGGAGACCCGCTTTAGACTTTCGAGCTTGGAGAAGGCCGCTTTTGCGAGCTCGGGCTGAACTGCTGCCTCGTTGGCTAGCATATATGGTTCGACAAAGAAGAGGGGAGGCGGCAGGATGTCTGCCACGAGGTCCTTTCCTTCGATGATGCCGTCGTAGACTGGCCCCGTCACCCTCAGCCGCGACATTGTTATGGTCTGAAACGCCAAGGCGCCGCCGATGCCAAGGCTAACGATCACTGCAAATCCCGTAAGCTTTTGAGCTATGGTAAGTCCCATCGAACTTCTTCCTCGACTTAGCGCGCGAGTGATTTCTGTTTTAGCAGCGCGTCATATGAGCCCCAGAATTAGGGAGGAAGCATTAAAAAAGCGTTCCGATCGTTAGGGCTTCAACCCGAATATTGGTTATTAGCTCAAAATTGAGAGTATTCAGCAAGGCTTAGTTACAGGGTTTGCAATAGAAGTCGGACGTCGGGCAAAAGCTGGCCTCATGAATGAGCCGAGCGGCGAATGCTGCTGCCGATGTGTTGGCTTTAGAATTTGGCATAAGAGGCAGCGGATCGTGTTTTTTGGAATTCACACGCCGGGAGTCAGTGTCGCTCGCTTGGCAGACAGGTGCTTCGAGTTCGACGGAGGTCGCATTGTTGCGCTCACGGAGGAATGGAGCAGCTTTAGGCGCTCCGCCCATGGCCCATCCGGCTACAGTTGCTACAAGGGCGAGGTTATCCCAGTGTACGACCTCGGTCGCCTAGCGGGCTCCAGTGACTGCAATGGCGCACAGCTCGCTATTCTCGAAACCACGGGCGGGTACATTGCGATCCTTGCAGACGGTATCCAGCCAACTTTCCGCGGTCCGACCGCCGTAATCGATGTCCATGCGCTACTGGCAAACGGATGAGATCGGCCTCTGCCAATTCAACCGGCTGACAAGCAAAGTGCAAGGACGCGTGTCGACCCTCATTACGAGCCACCACCGTCGAAATTGGCTGCGGGGAACCGAATGACTTTCGGCGGCTGCGCCGAGAGGCTCGCGTCGAGATCTGATGGTTTCCGATTTCGAAAATCAAGCTGCGCTTGCGGGGGATGGACTGGTCTCGGCTTCGACAAAATCTTGGATTTCCTCCAGCTACGGTCATAAATAGCGATGTAAATGACACTTGGTGGGAATGACAGGATACTGGCCACGAGTGACTGGACGGGATTATCGAGATGATTAAATCTGAACTTATCGATGCTGTTGCGGCTCGTAACCCTCACCTTTATCGGCAGGACGCCGAGAAGATCGTCGAAACGATCCTCGAGAGAATTGCAGAGGCGCTCGAAAGAGGAGAACGTGTGGAGATACGCGGATTTGGTGCTTTCCAGGTGCGATATCGGCCGTCACGAGCGGGTCGCGATCCGAGCAACGGTAATGCGGTCCTTGTCGAGGAAAAGTGGGTGCCAACATTTCGCCCCGGCAAGGCGATCAGTGACAGGCTGAACGAACCTGCGAAGCGCTAGGCTCGCTTCGCCCTTGCTTTGCGGCAGCTGACTGACCAGCCTACTATTGATATTCCAGCCATATCTTGCGATCCCCGCCGAAAGGAGAAGGCCAAACCTGACGGTGCAGTCGCGGCGATCTGATCCTCAATGACACGGTCCGCAAAGGCCGAGTTGGTGGCTTTTCATTGTCAAACACCATAGCACCTCTTCGCTTGGCCGCATCGAGCGCTCGCAACAGTGTACTTCCGGGCTATTGTCCTCGATTTCAAAACCCTTCCCGCAAGATTATCGGTTCGGGGGACGGTTTGCTTTCGTCCAGGGGACGTCGCCGTTCCGAGGCGGACCAGCACCCTTGCAGGATTAACGCTCGGCTTTGCAGGCGTGGGTCCTTATTGAAGCCTGGGCGTTGGGAACAGAAAACGGTGCGTGCGGCATTTCTGTCAAGTTTGGCATTCGATCATACCTGCGTCGCGTGCTACTTGCCAGTACGTTAGCGTACCGTCGCGCAGCTTTGGCCGAATGATCGGCAACATGCAAGTTTCGCGCAAGCCGCGGGCCACAGAAGTTGCCCGGACGCAAGGCTCAGGCGTCACGTGAACCATGGAGATCTGGATGGGCTTTGACGTTGACGCGATTCTCGATTGGCAACAGCGGGGCATTAATGCGAGGATCTTGGGGCGCTCCGAGCGCGATAACCCTGTTCTTCCATATCTTGAAAACGCCAGATCGCAAATCGAGAAGGAAAGCTGGCTGTTCCGGGCAGAGGCATGGTTCTTTGGCTGGCGAATAGAGGACGCGTCGCGCGTGAAGTTGGGCGCATGGTAAATCTGGGGGCAAGACGCGGATGGGCGATGCCGGTGTGAGTGACTCCTGGACCGAAAGCAACGCGGAAGGCTGTTAACCGACCGAGATATCTGCCCTGCATCCGTAATGCCGCTTGACGTTCTCTATCGCAGTCGGCGGGCTTGGTATGTATGACCGTTCACGAGCGAGGTGGCTTTCGAAGCTGGCGTTTTGAACGCCCGGGTATGGCGATTCTTAGCTCGGTGACCTGCGCGATGTCCAGCTCGCCAGTTGACCAAGCCGACGGCCGCGTCCCGTGGCATTGTCCGACGCTAATCTCCTTGACACCCGCAATGAATCCGAGCCGTGTCCCGCGGGCACCAAGGCCAACCGCGTTTTATTTCAGCAAACGATCATTTCCTGACGACTCCCTTCAATCCGCCGCCGATGAGAAAGGTCGCATCCATCAACGCGATCATCGGATTGCCCCCTCCTGAAACCGCAAGATAGCGCGGTTGCCAGTGCGGATGAAACTTTGATTTGAATGCCCGAAGGCCTTTGAAATTGTAGAAGCGCTCGCCGTGCTCGAAGACGGTGCTGCCGATACGGTCCCATACCGGCGCCGTTTCACGCTTCGACATGCCCGAAAGCGGTGCCATGCCGAGGTTGAAGTGCTTGTAGCCCTCGGCTCTGAGATATTCCATGATCTGTACGAAGAGGAAGTCCATCGAGCCCTTCGGCGCTTCCGGCGAGAAGCGCATCAGGTCGATCGTGCCCTCGGACTTGGTTTCGGTAACGAGGATATTGGCGAAGGCGACGATCTTGCCGTCCTTCTTCAACACGCCGACCGGCTGCGAATTGACATAGTCGGGCTCGAAAGCGCCGAGCGAGAAGCCCTTCTCCTTGGCATTGTGGTCTTCGAGCCAGGAGCTGGAGACCACCGAGAGATCACCGAGAATGGCCGGTACGCCGTCGGCGGGAATGACTTCGAAGCTCAGGCCATCGCGCTGGGCGCGGCTTGCCGTCTGGCGAAGGTTCGCCCACTTGCCGCCCTTCATCTCGAAGGCCCCGAGATCGGCAACGGCAAGCTCGCCGAGCTTGAAGGCGCGCAATCCGGCATCGGCGCAGTGCGAGAGCAACCCGGGAGAGATCTGGTAGAACACCGCGCGGCAACCCGCGGCGCGCGCCGCCTCCACAAAGCTCCAGACGAGTTCGGGAGCGGCCTCCTGATTTCCAATCGGTCCGAACAGCGCGATCCAGGAGCGGCCCTGGCGGCCGTACATGATGAAGGCATCGCCCTTCTCGGAGAACATGATGCTCTTGTCGGCCATGCGAACGAGATTGGCGTCGGCATAATCCTGCGCCTTGACGATATCGACGGCGCGCTGCAGCGCCTCTTCTGTCGCCGGTTCCGGGCGGAAGGTCGCCGGACGCAGCAGGCTGAAGATCGCGATCGCCGAGGAGATGATGGTGATGCCGAGCACGGCGCGCAGGCCGCGCGGCGCTTCGGCGGCAAATTCGAACTGCCACCAGAGCTCGTTGCTGTACTCGACGTCGCGATAGACGAACAGCAGGATGACGACCGCGCCGACACAGATGACGGCAATCGCCATCAGCCAGGCCGCCGTCAGCGTCTGGTTGAGAAGCGAGGCATGGCGGGTGAAGAGCCGGCGGCTGACGAACAGGCTGAAGATCAGGATCGCCAGGAAGATCGCCTCGACAAGCGCGATCGCCTTCAGGAGTGACAGCGCCAGCGCCAGCACGGCCGAGACCACCGAGACCAGCCAGGCGCCGTCGAGACGCTGGCCAAGACCGCGGGCGGCGACAACGAGCGCCAGGCCGAACAGGCTCGACAGGAAATGCGCGCCTTCGACGATCGGCAGCGGCAGGTAGTTGGCCAGGAATTCGAGGTTTTCGTCTGGCGTTGGCGTGACGCTCGAAAAGATCAGCATGACGCCGAGGATCAGCGCAAACGCCGACAACAGCTGCGGCGTCAGGCGTCCGCCGATGCGACGGATGCTCGATGCGGCCGGATGATCGACGAAGCGGCGAAGCTCGGTCAGCGATACCGCAAGCACCGCGATCAGCAGCGGCAGCACATGATAGATCAGGCGGTAGAGAACCAGCGAACCGAGAACCGCATCGATATTCACCGCGCTGCCGAGCGAGGCAATGATGACGGTTTCGAAAACGCCGAGACCAGCCGGAACGTGGCTGAGAACGCCGAGACCGACGGCAATCGCATAGACCGCCAGAAACACCGGCCAGCTGATCGCCGTCTGCGGCAGGAGAACGTAGAGTACGGTCGCCGACGCCGCGATATCGAAGGCGGTGACGAGGAACTGGCGTGACCAGGTGCGTGAATCCGGCAGGCGGACAGCGATCGGGCCAAGATTGACGGCCCTGCCGTCGCGACCGAGATAGACCACGAAAGCAAGTCCGGCCAGGATCGCACCGGCAATGATCCGCAGCAGCAGCGCATTGGTATTGATCAGCGGTCCGATTTCATCGGCGATGATCATCAGCGCGATTGCCGCGACGCTGGCAAGGCCAAGACCGAAAGACAGCGTCACGAAGGCGATGACGCGGCCGATATCTTCGGGCGTCAGGCCGAGGCGCGAATAGGCGCGATAACGGATCGCGCCGCCGCTGAGCGCGCCGAAACCGGCGGTGTTGCCGACCGCATAGGCGCTGAAGGCCGTCAGCGCCACATGCGGAAAGGGCAGCTTCTTGCCGATATAATCGATGGCGTTCAGATCATAGAAGATCAGCGCGAAGAAGCTGAGACCGGTGAAAAGAAGCGCGAGCAGGATCGAACTGACGCGGGTATCGGCAAGCGCTTCGACGACGTCGTCATAGCGGACTTCATCCGTAAGCTGCATGATGGCATAGCCGACCATGCAGAACAGGACCAGCGTCGCGGCTGCCACGAGCTGCGTGCGATATCGCCGGAGAAAGCCGCGAAACCCACCGGCCTCTTCGCTTTCCATCTCTTCCAGACTGTTCTGACTCGCCATGTTACCCCTCGCGGTTGCGGTCGCCGCCGCTATCAAAGCGGCGTTTAAAGACACCGGCATCAGGATTCAACTGGTCCGTCGTCAGAAGGGCCGCATTTGATGGGGTAATCACAAACGTCGGCCGATTGAGCGAAGCTTTCGATGAAATGCTTGGGCCGGTCGACAACCGATCTATCGGTCAGATGTCTTGACCGCGGGTATGCCCCAAAGACTTCGTTGATCATCCTTCCCTGGTCGTTTCATGGTCTACGAAGCCATAGCGGCCCGCCAGTCTCGGAAAGGATCAGCGAAATTTAGTGGCTTTGCACCAAAGCAAAATCTCTGTCACTATGTCTGGCGTCTAAGGTCGGTTATTCGGGTGCCGTCCTCCATGTACGGCCTTTCGCCTCGCAAACAGACAAACGGCACTCTCATGCATGCCGATTTTGCAAGGCAGCCTGTTACAATGACGTCACGACGGATAGGAGCCCCACTTCTCCACCTGCTTGTGACTCTACGGCCGGCGAGTCTTCAAATGGTGGATATTGGTTCTGCCAAAACCTGTTGGCGCTCGTCAAACGGGAGCGCCTTGTTGCTGCGTCAAGCTGCGCCGGCTTTTCGGTCGAGAGGCTGACGGGATCCTTCAACATCTGGTTTACCAGCAATCGCTTGATTGGGATTGAAGCCTTTGGTAAATAATCGAGCACCGCTTTTCCGTGGTTCGTGAAGCGGTTCTTTTTCATGAAGTGCTACTTGGGCCACCGCGATCGGCGCATTCCTCGCGGTGGCCTTTTTGTATACATGATAAGCCGGCGGTACGTCGAGGACTTCCGAGCGCCGGTGTCTGTAGCGAGCCGAGCAGGTTTCAACGAGACGGCCGAGATCTAATTGCAGCGCGCTCTCCTGATGTGTTCGCGATTTTGATACCGTTGACGAACAGTGGGCCCTGGGGCGATGGGATCTTGGTTGGAGGCGGTCGGTGACAACGAAGGCTATTAATCCCGTACTGCGATAAGCCTGCGTGCTTTGTTGCAACACCCTGCTGCGCGCGTGACGCTCATGGCACTGGCACGGATGGACGGCCGGCATGTTGGTACGGTAGCGAACTCTCGACATCACCCGCAGAAGGTGTACGTTGCTCTCCGGCAAGTGGTTTGAATCCAATTGCCACTGAGATCGCCCTGCAAACCCCAGGCTTCAACCCAGCCCCATCCGTGGGGCGATCTCCTTTAGGTGTGACAGAGCACTTACATTTGCAACCGTGTTAATTGCGCCTCAGCGGCATCTCCAAGACTGCTTCACGCAAACGCCATCTTGCATGCGGAGCGGGGGCCTCGAGCGACACTCGGAAACCTGCTGCCCGCAATGGAGGTTTTGCAATTGCCAAATCGCACAGGTTTCTTTGAGCCGATCTGGGTGCATGCAAAAAGGTCAGCGCTGAATGCTAACTTGGACGCCGCTGCCCTGCCCAGGTCAAAGACGTGGGCACGCTCTTGCATCGACTGAAAGAGCCTGACACCCGATCGTGTCACCAACAATCAGATGCCGATGGCCAGACACACCGAACGTCTGTTGGTTCCGCAGGCCTAAAGGAAAAGCCCGCGCGAGGCCGGCGCGCGGACTTTGCTAGACACTGGCGACGGGTTGTCGAGGCGAGGCAGAGCCGAACGCGTGCGGTTGGGTTTCCCTTCGAAAAAGTCCGAATTCGCGTCTCGGGCGATAAAGCAGTTTTTGCTTGCTCGCAAAGCTGATCATGTCGTGCAGCACATTTGCATCCGCCTTCTCCTCAAAGAGCATCATCTTCCTCGCGGTCTTTCTGGACAGCCCGCCCCAGCGGAAACGACCGATGACCTTCCCAAAAAGATTGATCTGCAACAGCGCTACCGAAAGTGCCGGGCGCTCAATCCTGCTAGCTTCCGCCACTTACGCCGCGTCACGTGCCGAGCTCGTCTGATCGGATGCAGCAAATCAATAAGCGGTTGCAAGGCTTTCTGCAAAGCGCCTATAGACACGAAGCGCTGAAGAAGTCGGACGTTGACCGATGCTTTGCGCCGCAACTGCACGCCCAACAACAAAAATGTCCATGATGCATCCAGATCTGATTGAAAAGTCGAAACTTCTCTCTGCCATGGCCAACCCGGTCCGCCTGAAAATTCTTTCGATCATTTCCAACGAGGAAATCCGAGTAAGTGAACTGGGTGAGCGACTTGAAATCAGCCAGTCAGCCTTATCACAACATTTGTCGATCCTGCGGGAGGGCGGGCTTGTCGTCACCCGCCGTGAGGCGCAGAGCATCTTTTACTCAACTGGCCACCCGGGTGTGTTGAAGCTCTTGCGGTCGTTGAAGGACATCTATGCCGTACCCATGTCAGAATAAGGTGCACAAAAAGTCCGGATGTTCGCGATTCGCCGCCTTGAAGTTGTTATGCGAGATGGCATTCTCACCTGGAAAGTTTGGTGGTGGGGATGACGGACAGCTTCGAATTTTCGACGTCGATTACGACCGAGCGCATGCCTGACCCGGGCCTCTTCACCTGGGACCTTTCTAGCGATCTTGTCTATGCCGACAGCGCCGTTGCGTCGCTTTTCGGGCTAGACCCGTCCATGACGGAGAGGGGGCTTCCTATCAGAACCTACCTTGAGCGTGTGCACCCTGACGACCGGGCGTCATTGGCGAAGCAGATCAGCGATGCAATCATCGCGGAGCATCCCACGGAGCAATTTTACCGCACGCTCGGCTTGCTGGGAAAGTACAATGCCGTGCGCGCCTTCGGGCGTTGCTTTCGAGACAAAACCGACAATCCCGTCCACTATGCCGGAGTGGTGATACCCGCACCTTCCACAGGTCAGGTCACCAGCAACTGAAGCCGGGGAGCTTGGTCGAGGATGTGCAGTTGGCCAGAACTCAATTTGCTCCAAATCCCGACGCAATAAGAGCTTCTCTAAGGTCTTCAACCTTGAACGGCTTCGTCAGCCTGGGTAGATCCGGTGCGATCCCCTCGACGTCGGCATATCCAGAGACGATCAGGCAAGGCAGATTAGGCCGCAGCAGCTGAACACGCCTCACAAGTTCGACCCCATCCAGGCCCGGCATCAAGTGATCCGTCACGACGAGCTTTAAATCTGCGATGCTGTCCAGCGATGCCAACGCAGCCTCGCCATTGGAGGCTTCAACGACATCAAAGCCGATCTCCTCAAGCATATCGGCCGCGCTAATGCGAACAAAATCTTCATCGTCGACGAGCAGCACCGTCCCTCGATGGCCGATCGACGTCGTGCCGCCGGGGTCATTGGTCGCAAGACTGACAGGGGCGTCACCGGCCTCTGGTAACCAGAGCTCAATATTCGTGCCAACACCCACCCGGCTAAAGATGCGGATGCCGCCGCCAAGTTGCTGTGCAAGGCCGTGCACCATTGAAAGGCCCAGTCCGGTTCCTTGTCCTAAGCCTTTGGTCGAGAAGAATGGCTCGATTGCGCGCGCTCGGACCTCATCACTCATTCCCTCGCCGGTATCGGCAACAGAGATAACGACGTAGCGGCCAGGCTTCAGATCTTCAGGCTTCTGCGGATGGATTTCGCGAGCGCTCGCGCTGATGCGCAGCGTGCCGCCTGTCGGCATGGCGTCCCTGGCGTTCACGGTAAGGTTCAAAAGGGCCATCTCGACCTGATTTTGGTCGGCTCGGGCCGCCGGAAGGTCCTGGCTTGCGTCAATGACAACCTGGATCTGAGGGCCAGTCGTGCTTCGGATTAACTCTCCCATCCCGGCGACAAGCGTCGTCACGTCGATCGGTAGCGGCTGCAGCGGCTGGCGCCGAGCAAACGCCAAAAGTCGCTGGACGAGTATTCTGGCGCGCTCGGCCGACTGTAATGCGCCACCAATCAGCTTGCGCTCGCGATCGGTCCCAATTTGCCTGCGCACCAGCATGTCGAGAGAGCCGATGATCGGGGTCAGCAAGTTGTTGAAGTCATGAGCGACGCCGCCGGTCAACTGACCGAGCGCTTCGACCTTCTGCGCCTGTCGAAGTTGATCTTCCGCCTCCGCCAGGCGCCTTTGCTCCGCCAAGCGCCCTGTGATGTCATACACAATCTGGTAGGCACCGATCTGGCGACCCGCAGTGTTTCGCAGCACGTTGAAATTGAGTTCGAACCAACGCTTGGAATATGCGGTATCTCCGAACTCGTCTACCAGCGTGAACTCCTCGCCGGCGAGCGCCCTCGACCAGGTCCGGCGCACATGCTCGCGATGCTCGGGGAGGTGATCGAGCGCCTCTAGCATAGATGCTCCGATCACCGGGCGCACGCCATAGACCTGCTCGAACGCGGTGCTTGCCGCCCTGTTCATCGCCAGCCAACGGAAGTCCTGGTCCGCCACGAAAATGATTGCTGTCGTGTTCTCAACGACATCAGCCAGAAGCTTGCGTTCGGCCAGCCCCTCAGCGACCCGCGCTTCCAGCGTCTCGTTGAGGTCGCGTAGGGCAAGCTCAGTCTTCTTGCGCTCGGTAATGTCAATCGCGGTTCCGATCACTCGTAGACAGCGCTCCCCTTCAAATACGCCACGCCCTTTCGCCGCGACCCAGCGGACGACTGAATCTTCCTTGCCAATCGTCCGATACTCCACGTCGTAGACGGCGCGCACGGCGGGATCTGCCGCTGCCGCGTAAGCAGCCGAAGTTCGTTCGAGGTCCTCAGGATGAAGGCCGCTGTAGTAATCTTGCATCGAAACGGGGACGTCGGGCGAGATGCCAAACATCGCTTTGACCCTGGGCGGCCAGAACAAGGTGTCAGCAACCACGTCCACATCCCAAAGGCCGATTTCAGCTGCATCGACGGCCAGGCGAAGCTGTTCTTCACTCGCGCGAAGGTTTGCTTCAGAACCCACACGCTCGACATGGGCCCACGATCGCTCCGTGACCTCGCGGATGACCGTCAATTCGTAGTCGGACCATCGATGCGGTGCCTTGTCATGGATTGCCATCAAAGCGGTCAGCCGACCGTTTTTCACCAGCGGCATGCAGATCGTTGCAGTGATCCCGATATCCTGGAAGGTTTTTGCCTCCTCGGGCGCGATCTCGGCAAGATTGTCATTGATGATCAGCGGCCGGCCGGCGGCCAGCTCCTGCACCGCTAGAGTTCCGAAATCGGAGAGACTATAGTGCCCGACGATCGAGGGAGACCCCGGTGCGTGCCAGTTACCACGGATGGTGAAGCCATCCTCATCAGGATCCATATCGGCATAGGCGCAGTTTGAGAGGCTCAAATGTGCGCCTATTAGGCGCGTCGTGACGGCGAGAACTTCATCTGCATCATGCAGGCCCGCAACTGCCTGACCAAGTTCGTCCAGGAAGCGGTATAACTCTTCACTCTGCGCCAGGCGACGCTCGGCGAGCACGCGGTGGGTGATATCAAACACCATCGCCAGGGAGCCGATCGGCTTGCCCGCGGCATCCCGTATCGGCAGATATTCCAGGTCCATCCACACCTGCTCAGCTCTGCCATGTCGCCAGAGTTCGAGCTCTTGGCCATGGAAGCTAAGCGGCTCACCACGCAATCCAGCTGCTATCACATGAGCGTTGAAGTCTGCAGCCTCAGGCCAGACCTCAAGAAGTTTTCCGCCAAGAGCTGCGGGGTGACGAGGGCCGCATACAGCTGCATAACCGTCATTATAGATGAGAATGCCTTCCGGTCCCCACAGAACCACCATCGGAACCGGTGACGCTAGCACGGTCTGGACATTAGCCTTCAATTCCGCTGACCATGCCCGGATTGGTCCGAGCGGCGTCAGTCCCCAATCCATCTGTCGGATGGCATCGCCGGCTTCACCACCACCAACGAATGCGTGGCCTTCAAGATATTGTTTCGTATCATCCATTTGGCGAACCTAGCGCGCATCCTGCCCTATGGACAGCATGCGTGCGAAATTATTCTCGGCTGATTGACTTCAGCCGAGCAGCCTCTGCGACGCGGGGATCCGGCGAGGACCCGGAGGAGTGGCAAAAGCGGAAAAGGCTCCAGAACACCCTCCTCTTTCGTCGGGGTGTCGAACGATATCGCACAAAGTACTAAGTCGATCCGAAGCCCTGCTACCCGGGGAGACGCGATTGCCAAAGTCAATCCGCTGAGCTTGCCGATCAGGCCTGTCGAACCGCTAGCCGCGCTTTTTCGCTTTCAGTCGCTGCCGGTCGCACTGTTCGCCCGGGTCGCAGCGTCTTGACGCGAATTGTCGGTGTGGGCGCGCGGGGTTCGATCCGATCGCGGGACGATGACATATGACAACAAAGCGATGGCGAGCGCCAGGCCGGTCGCGGCGAAGATCAGGCGATAGGTTGTTGTTGGCGCCAGCGACAGTCCTGCGATCTGCCCGAACACCACCGAGGCTACCGACACGCCCAAGAAGACCAGCGTGTTCAGCACTCCAAGCGCAATGCCGCGCATGTGCGAAGGGATGCGGGCCTGGGCTTCTGTCATGATGAGCGGGTGCACGTTCCCCATAGCATAAAGGAGGGACAGCCCGGCACAGGCTGCAGGGAAACTGCCATCCGGCCCTGCGGACAGCATGACGGCACAGATGACGCCCGCGACATAGGCGAAGATCACAATCCTGCGTCCCTCAACACGGGCGAGGACTGCGGGAAGGACGACGCTTGTGACGATGCCAACAATGCTGATCGCTGTGAGGATTTCACCTATTGCCGTATGTGTGCCGAAGACGGACGTGACATATGGCGCGGCCCAAGCATTGCGAAACGTTCCGCCAAGGGAGAGCGTCATGCAGATGGGAACGAGGTAAAGCAGTGGCACAATCGATCTGCGGTGCTCAGCGGCCGGCGCTTCGCTCGCGGCTGAGGGCGTCTTGCCGAGCGCGACGCAAACAGCAATTGCGCTCGCCGCCATGGCTGATGCGGCCGCCCAGCATGCAGATCGCCAGCCGAATACCTCAACGAACCAAGATAGTGGCGAGGCCGAGATCAGCGCGCCCATCGAACCGATTCCGCTGACGGTTGCAGCAAGCCGTCCCGCCTTCGCCGGTGAATTTGTCCGTCCGACATAAAACAGGACACCCATGAAGATCGGCGCGCAACCGACGCCAATCAAAATTTGGCCCATGATCGCCGCCTGGTACCCGGGCGTTAATGCTATCAGCGCAGCCCCTGCGGCTCCGCAGGCCATCATCGCTGCCATCGGAAAGCGCACGCCCCACCTGTCAAACGACATTCCGACCGGGATCTGCAGGATCGAGAAAGATGCGAAAAACGCCGATGCGAGCCAGCCGTACTGTTGCGGCGACAGGCCCAGTTCAGCGGTGAGGGCCGGACCGACCACGCCGAAGTAGCTTCTGAAATACATGCTCATGAGGAACGCGGCGGATAGGGCAGGCAAGGACGTCGCTGTCATTTCGGCCTCGTAACTCCGTCCATCCGGCGGTCGGGCTGCTTTTTTGTCGCTGTGTGGCAGGATCAGCCCATTTGAAACGTCGCGCCCTGAAGAGCCGTCATCGCGCATGGCCTGCCTTACGCGAAAGCAACGAGGACGGCTCTACATGGTTCCGGGCGTTTCCTTTGCCAAAACGAGTGCCAGCAGTGCGCATTCAAGCATCGCTTGCGATTGTGTCGGTGAAAGGTGGCGAGTCTCATGTCGCGGGCAGCACGATAGCAGCTAAACATTGGGCAGCGCAGCTACGAGAGGACTTGCCGCGCGGGACCCCTAATGCCAGCCTTCACGCGTCATGACGCTCCGCGCCTCGGTTTTGCATCCTCCTGCGCTGTGTTGGAGGACTATTGGGCAGCCGCAAAGGCGGCACAAATGGTCATCCGATGACGGGCATCTCGAACCTGAAAACTGTTGTTTCGGGACCTGAAGTCACCGTCAGCGTGCCACCATGCGCTTTGGCAATCTCCGAGGCGATGTAGAGCCCAAGGCCGAGACCCTCACGGCTCGTGTCGTTTCCACGATGGAATGGCCGAAACAGCGTCGCAATCCTTTCCGACGGGATAGCGTCGCCGCGATTGATGACGTCGAGCCACAGGGTTTCGCCGCTGATTCCTGCGATAATCCTGACAGGGTCCGTCCGGGATCCGTGGGTCAGCGCATTGCCAAGAAGGTTCGAAAACATTTGGGCGATACGTGCGTGGTCGACTGGCAGTCCGATGCGCGGCAGGATGACGGTCGTCTCGATCACCTGGTCGGGCTGAGCGGTTTTGAACTCGCCGATGACCTGGTCGAGGGTCTCGGAGAGATCCCTGTCCAAATCCATATCGAGGGTGATGCCGTCACCCAGCCTAGCGCGCGCCAGATCCATGACGTTGTCGACCAGCCCTGCCATACGCACAATGCTTGCCTTCATCAGGCGCAACATGTCGGGGGAGTTGTCGTCCCATCCCTTCCGCAGAAGGCGGTTTATACCGGCATCAAGTGCAGCCATCGGGTTTCGCAAGTCGTGGCCAAGGACCGCGATGAACTGCTCACGCAATTCCGAGAGCGCGCGCTCGTCAACGAGGTCGTCCTTGGCTGCCCTGAGCTGTTCGTTGGCTTCAAGATGATGGGCGATAAGCTCGGCGAAAAGCTTAAATGTGCCGATAACCTGCGGGTTGTTCACCTTGGCCGGCGCGATGTCGATGGCACAGAGCGTACCGAAAAATGTGTCGTTCGACAACACGATAGGCACGGATATGTAGCTCAGGAGACCGTACATCCGCGGGGTGTGATGGTCGCAATATGTCGCGTCCTCGGCGACGTTGTCGATCGCCACGACCTGGCGATGGTCGCGTATTTCGTTGCAGATGGTGGTTTCGATCTTGAGTTCGCCCCCGGCCGGCAAGCCGAAGTTCACGTGGTCCAGTACCTGGCAGGCGATCCAGCGATCCTCCGTTACCCTTGCAACGGCGGCAAATCCCATTCCCGTTGTCCTGCACACGACGTCGAGGATGCTTGGCACGGCGGCGATCGACTGAACCGCAGCTATGTCTGATGTGAATTGTTCTGCCACCAAGGACGCTCCTGCATCGAAACGTCACTTTGATTACATCAAGGGCTGTTTTGCAACGAGTGGAAGCCAAAAAACGAGTGACCCGGTTAAAGCGGATGCCGGAACGGCTTTCCGACGGCTCCTCCGCCCTGGCCTTCACGAGACGCTCAGATCGCGGATTTGCCGGTGCCCGCGGACAACGCCTCGTAGATATCGGTTGGGCCGGCCAAAGTTCGCCAGCGCAGCGCAGCCTCCGTTCTGTTTGTCACGCCCAGTTTCTTCAGGATGTTGGTCATGTGATGCTTTATCGTCTTCTCCTGGAGGTTCAAGCGAAGTGCTATTTGCTTGTTGATCAGCCCTTCAACGACAAGCCAGATGATATCCCGTTCCCGTTTCGTCAGCCTGTTCTGCAGTCGCGGTCCGCCTGCCGAGATCGCAGCCAGCCGCGAGGACATGAGCGGGGAGATGTAGCGCGCGCCGTTAGCGACTCGACGAAGCGCCTGTGCAAGCTCGCGCAGCCCGACGCCCTTGACGACGTATCCGGAAGCGCCATGGCGAAAGGACGACGCAAGTGTTTCAATCTCTTCACTTGCGGTCAACATCACTACCTTGGTCTCGGGACTGCCTGCGATAATGCTCCGGATCGCCTCTATAGCCCCACCGCCGGGGATGGTTATGTCGAGCAGAAGGATCGCGGGCCGGTATGTTGCTGCGAGCACCAAGGCGTCCGCCGCACTTTCACCTTGCGCGACGATGATGAGATCGTCAAAGCGTGACAGTGCGCTCGAGACGCCTTCCCGAAAGAGCGGGTGGTCGTCGACGATGGCAATGCTGATTGAATTCAAGATGTCCTCCAGGAGCGTCGTAGCGAACGCCTCCCGCTTCAAGAAGAGGGTGCGCCGGACATCACCCGGGTGACGTCACGCTCTATGTCGAGACATGTTTGGCAGTATTCTTCGAACAGACCGGCCTCGGAAGGGTTTATCCGCATAAGCTCTCGATATTCGACAGCCAGTTCATAAGCCTCGAAGAGCTCAAGCTGCCAAGGGTGGGCAGCGTGCATGATCCTGCTGCGCACTTTCGGCAGACGCATGGCTAGCCGTCGCCTTCCGAGTTCACGACGATGCATTCTTCCAACTCCTCTTCATTGAAAGTCTTTAGCACAGGCTTTCAGCGAGATCCCCGGACCATGGTCGTAATCGGAATGGGACCGAGGTCCGGGGTGCGGAACCGGGTTTTGTGATCGCCGTTTCTGTTGAGCGGTTGGAAGACCGCGGATAGGAAAGGAGGACAAAATCATGATTACGAAGCTTTTCTTGGGCGCTGTGACAGCCGTGAGTGTGATCGCCGGCGGTGCCTTTGCCCAGTCATCGACCGTTAACGGTGCAGCCGGCGGCGCGGTCACCGGCGCAATCGTCGGCGGACCGGTTGGAGCGGCTGTGGGAGGTGTCGCAGGCGCCGTCGTCGGCACCGCGATCGATCCGCCCCCCGAAAAGGTTGTAACCTATGTCCGCGAAGCGCCTGCTCCCTCGGCCAAGGTTGTTGTTAAGGAAAAGGTGGTCGTCGGCCAGCCGCTTCCTGAAACAGTTGTCGTCACACCCGTGCCAGAAAATCCGAAATACTCCTACGCCATCGTCAACGACGAGCGGGTTATCGTCGAGCCGTCGTCGCGAAAGGTAATCCAGGTCATCAACTGACCTTGCGGGAGGCAGCTTCATGCTGTCTCCCAGCATTTGCGCAAAAGTACGTGCAGGGCGGCGGCGGCTGCAACCGACACGATCGTGCTGAATCAGGGAGTGTGGTTTGCGTGTCGCAGCTCGGCGCGCACAGCCATTCGCGGAAAATCCGAATGTGCGACGTTCGGAAATTGCCGACTTGGCCCGGGCCGATCGTTGCCTGCCTTTAACGATCGCAGCAATTGCGGCTATGCTGGCCGGTACACGGCTTACGGCGGGAACGTTTGGTCGTTCATGGTCCAAATCGACAGCTGCTTGATCGATGCATGTGCCGCAGGTCGCAAGCGACGTCTATGCCGTCGCCAGACGATTGGCGACGAAAGCGTTGAACTGCAGGACGTCCTTCGGTCGCCCAACGAGGTATCCCTGAAGCTGGTCGCAACCGGCGCAGAAGAGGGCGTCGGCTTGTTTTTCGGTCTCGACGCCTTCCGCCGTGACCGATATTCCTAGAGCATCGGCAAGCGCGACCGTCGCATTCAAGATCTTCAATCCCTTGGGATCGTCCAGTTCCACGACCAGGGATCGATCGATTTTCATCCGATCGAAACCGAACTCCCGAAGGGCACCGATGCTTGCATAGCCGGATCCGAAGTCGTCGAGGGCGAATTTTATGCCGAGCTTCCTGAGGGCTTCCATGCTCCTTTTGGCTTGTTCTGGATTGGCGATCAGCACACCTTCGGTGACCTCGAGCATCAGTCGCCGAGGATCAAAACCAGTTTCGTAAACGATGGCGATGACGTCTTCAGCGAAGCGCGGATTTTTAAGCTGGCTCGGGGAGACGTTGACCGACACGTAAATGCCATTCCACTGCATCGCCGCACCGAGCGCCTGTCTGAGCATCAGTTTGCCGAGATCATCGATGAGACCGGAACGTTCGGCAAGCGGGATGAACACCTCGGGACTTACCGGCCCTGCTTCGGTCCGCCACCGCGCAAGGGCTTCTACGCCTTTAATTTCCCTGGATTTCGAACCGACCAGCGGCTGGAAGAAGGGTTGCACTTCGCCTGCGGCGATGGCCTTCCTCAGGCGGTCCTCCAGGCCGGTTCGCATCGCTCGGTCCCGGTCGAGCTCTGGCAGATAGGATCCGGCGTGACCGCGGCCATTCTCCTTCACGTGGTAAAGCGCCATATCGGCACGGCGCATCAGCTCCAGCCGATCGCATCCATCCTCGGGAGAGGCAAAGCCGATACTTGCACCCACCTCGATCGTGCGACCATCGATAACGAACTCGCGCTCCATGACTGTCAGGACGCGGGCCGCGACCGTTGACATTTCGCCCGGATCGGTCAGCAGGGCGAACTCGTCGCCCCCCAGCCTTGCGACCGTTCCCTCGGGCACCGCCTCGCGAAGCCGCGCCGCGACGCCTTGGATCAGACTGTCGCCGACGTCGTGTCCCCAGGCATCGTTGACCTCCTTGAACCCGTCAAGATCAACAATCGCCAATGCCGCGGGAAGCTGCCTCTTGTCGAAGGCTTCCGCTAGCCCGGTGCGGTTGGCCAGTCCGGTCAGATCGTCATGGGACGCGCGGAGGCGAAATCTCTCCGCATCGTTCTTGTGCCGGCCGGCAGTGCGAATGCCCACGCGCAACAGTCCGGCGAAAATGCATGCCAAAACCATGGCGGCCGCAATCAAGTAGCCATGGACGTGCGCAAAGGCTTGGTCGCCGGGCAGGCGGCTCGGCCATTCGAAATAGGCCACAGCGCGTCCGTCGGGCCCCAGCAGCGGCATGCTGAGCTCTTCCTGCAAAGGCGCGGGCGCCAGTCGAAGACCCGTTATGTCGAAGGTCGTTTCGAGCTGGCCGACCACGTCCGGGGTGAGTAACTTCGCATAGACCAGGGTATGCAGTGTCGAGACCTCTGGCCTGCTGTCGTAAGGTTGGATACGATCGGCAGCGACGACATAAAGGCCCTCTTGCGTGGGAATGAAAGCGGTGGACGCAGCCGGTTCGGTTGCCGCAGAATTTGCCACCAGGCGAAGCAGTCCTGCCCCGAAGTCCTTCATCGGATCGAACGCGATGCCCTTTTTATAGGCGCTCAAGACGCCGAGGGTGGGCGTTAAGACGATAGCGACGTCGTATAGTGGGTAATCGGCGCTGACTTTCCCCCAGTTTTCGTAGGCCCAGGCTGCACCGGCGGGCGACTGCATCCGTAAGTAGGCGTCGTCCCAGATCGCATTGTCGCGTACGGTCGCTCCGAGCCGTGATTGGAAGGACTTGATCGCCGCTCTTGCAGCTTGACCGGCTCGCGCGTCGTCAATCCAGTTGGCGTCCCGTCTCATTTCGCTGAAGGCAATCGTAACGAGCCCGGACAAGATGACGAGGGCGGAGACGAAGGCGAGCGTGCCTAGGGCGGCCTTCGTCAAAAGGATCGGTTTTGGGAACTTTGGTAGCGGCATGAGACGATGGTTCGTTGAAATTCTCAGGACAATCTAGGCCGGGACTGCAAATATTACCTTAAAGGCGCTGCGCGGTACGGTTGCGTACCGAGCGCCGGGGGTTCGACCGGGCTTCGGCTGCTCATGTGGAAGCAAAGGGGCACTGCGACCTGCTCCAGACGCCAGAGGCCATGGTCCCGGATGATGTGAGTGCTGGTGGAAGTTAGTACTTGATTGCGAAGTTTGGTAGCCATGATTGCTTGGCCATCGCATCGACTGCTCGAAGTCGCTGGCCAGCTGTGTGGGCATCTTGTTTCAACGGATCGGCTCCCCATCTCAGATGAAACCTCGAACCTGGAGAACTCGAGATGGAAGACGAGACCGTAGACTTGACTGCCGCATCGGAGATCGAGATCCTGCCGCCGGAAGCCATATTTAGTGACATCGAGCACACCTGCATCTGCTGCGGTCGTTCGAAGTCCATTCTCGACGAAGACGGCTGCGGCATCTGCGAAGAGTGTCTAGCGCCCTGATTCCATCATAGCGCCGCGAAGCTTGAAGTCCGCAGAAGCTACTCTCGCTTGCCGCATCGGTTTTGGCATCTGCGACACTGCACCAGCTTTCATCATATTCCCGGTTGTCCCGGAGACGATGACCTAGCGGCTTCGTCGAAGGCACTTCAAAGCAGGGGGCCGGAATCCTGACGATCGGTTTTCCTGCTGCGCGACATATCAGGAGAGATCAACCCTGTTTCGTTAGCCTCTTTGTGGCGTCTTGGACGCGCGCCGCAGCCCCTGTATCGCCAGATCGGGTTTTCTTCGAATGTCTCGTGTGCATTGCAATCGGCGACGGCGCATCAGGCATGAATGGACGCGCATTGATGGCCGCGATCTGAGCCTGCAACCCTTCCAGTTCCGCTATGACTTTATCGAATATGTGCGTGTTCATCGCAGCATTCCCCTCGCTTGACATCAAAACGAGTTAGGGCGGCCATTCCTGAAAGCTATAGCCGAAGCGCACGTTCACCCGCCTTTGGTCGCTGCCCATCGCCATCCTCCTTGGCCCGCGTTCGACCTACCGCACCGTCGCGACGCTCCTCAAGGCGTCTCTTCACCTCGATAAAGGATTTCTGTGCAGCCGCCCGGTCAGCCGCGGTCAGTGGCGCTACAGGCTTGCCGTCGATGTCGTGCCGCATCGAATCTGGCTGCGCGCTCGCGAAATAATAGCGTTTTGAGAAAATGTAGAAGGCCGTGGCGCGCCGCAAGGCGCTTACGCCGAACTCGGGTTTCAAGCGCGTCTTGATGTGATTGAACAGGCCGAGGGAAAATGGACGGATTGGATCGCCCGGAGCCTTCGGCAGTATGCCAATCGGCTCGCAAAGCATGGCGTTGATCGCGCTCGCCTTTTCGACATCGGCCGGCGTGGCGGCGATCGGGCCGCGGCTGACGCTCCAGGTCTTTCGCATTTCTGCCTCCGTGTCGTCGTTGGAAAAGGCTCTATACTACGAGCATGTAGGACGTGTTAGGTGCGCTATGGTGAAAAGCACTTAACCCTATTGTTCCTGCACCACAAGATCCGGTCAAGATCGGTCGATTTTTCCATATCGAGGTCAGAAATTGTCGGCCGCGCTTATCGAAACGCGAGACTGACTTATGCTCGCGCGACCCTGCCGCGGACGCGGAACCATCAGTCGCGGCGCGGGTTAAGGGATGGATATAGTTAGGCGCGGCCATCGGCCGGCGCCCCAACCATCGAGAACATCTCATGAAGATACTTGTTGTCTTATCACTAATCTTGATCACGGCCCTTGGATGCACCAATCGTTCTCAGGAGGGCAGCATGACCGATACAGGAATAGCGCTTCAGAATACGCCGCAGCACGGGATGTCTATCGGTCGCCAGCTCGACCGCCAGCACATGCGTTGAAACCCTTACCGCGGAAAAATCCCGTCATTCGCTATCGCGGGGCTCTTGCACCCGCGAAAGATGTCAGGGATATCGTGGACCGCGAGGCGGTGAACCCTCTGCACGGATTATCGGCAGCCGGTGCAAGCGCAAGCGACACCCATGACCAAGCTGCCGGCTCAAGTGCACCTCTCGCTCGGCGCACGATTGGCCCGCAGCGGTCATTCCTGACGCGTCGATCACACTGGAACTTTGTCGCGTGGCGCTTCTTATCTCTTCCAAAGGCACTGTCATGGCCACCGGCACTGCCAAAAGAGGTGCGTTGGCCCAATCTACAGGAGACACGATGACATATTCGACCCCTGTGTCACTCACCATCAATGGCGAGCGGCATGAGCTTGACGTTGACAACCGGACGACGCTTCTCGACCTGCTGCGCGAACATCTGCACCTCACCGGGACAAAAAAGGGTTGCGATCATGGGCAGTGCGGCGCCTGCACCGTGCATGTCGGTGGCCAGCGTATCAATGCCTGTCTTACGCTCGCCGTGATGCACGAGGGCGACGATATCACGACAATCGAGGGACTGGGGAGACCCGGTCAACTCCATCCGATGCAGGCCGCATTCCTCAAACATGATGGCTTTCAATGTGGGTACTGCACGCCTGGCCAGATCTGCTCGGCTGTCGCCGTACTTGAAGAGATCCGGGCCGGCATCCCAAGCCACGTCACCGAAGAGCTGACGAGACCACCCCGCCCTACTGATGCGGAGATTCGCGAGCGCATGAGTGGCAACATCTGCCGCTGCGGTGCCTATTCCAATATCCTGGAAGCGATCGAAGAGGTCGGAGGGATCAACCCATGAGACCGTTCACCTATGAGCGCGCTAGCTCTGCATCGTCCGCTGCAAGGGCGGCTGCGGAAAATCCGGAGGCGAAATTCATTGCCGGCGGGACCAATCTGCTCGATTTGATGAAGCTTCAGATTGAACGTCCCGCCCATCTGATCGACGTCAACGGACTTGGGCTCGATGAGATTCAGCCGACGGAGGCAGGCGGTCTTCGGATCGGAGCGCTGGTACGCAACACCGCACTAGCCTCACACGAGGTCGTGCGTCGCGATTACGCTCTTCTGTCGCGAGCGCTGTTGGCAGGAGCATCCGGTCAGCTTCGAAATAAGGCAACCACCGCAGGCAACCTCTTGCAGCGCACGCGCTGTCCCTATTTCTACGATCCGCACCAGCCCTGCAACAAGCGCCAGCCCGGTAGCGGCTGTTCGGCGATAGGCGGCTTCACCCGCCAGCATGCAGTCGTTGGCATCAGCAATGCCTGCATTGCCACGCATCCGAGCGACATGGCGATCGCAATGCGCGCGCTCGACGCTGTCGTCGAGACCGTCAAGGCAGATGGCTCGGCGCGCGCAATACCAATCGGTGAATTTTATAGGCTTCCGGGCGAGACGCCCCACATCGAAACCGTTCTCGAGCCCGGCGAGTTGATCACAAGCGTTGTCCTGCCGGCTCCAGCCGGCGGCGCCCACATCTACAGGAAGGTCAGAGACCGTGCATCCTACGCATTTGCGCTTGTTTCGATCGGTGCCGTCATTCAGCCCGATGGCAGCGGTCGCGTCGCCGCCGGTGGCGTCGCCCATAAGCCATGGCGTGTCGAGGACGGGGACAAGGAACTCAAAAACGGAGCCAAAGCCGCTGCCGCCGCCTTGATGGCAGATGCCCGCCCGACCGAACAGAACCGCTTCAAGCTCGAGCTGGTAGAGCGAGCGCTCGCAGCCGTCATTGCGCAGGCAAGGGGATAATCATGCAGTTCGACAAGCCGGCAACCACCAATCCGATCGACCAGCTCAAGGTGGTGAGCAAGCCGACCATAAGGATTGACGGCGAGCTGAAGACCACGGGTAAGGCGATTTATGCCTATGAGTGGAACGAGCCGAACGCGCCTTACGCGTATGGATACCCCGTTGGCGCAGCGATCGCCAAGGGTAAGGTCCGGGCGATCGACGCCAGCGACGCACGCAAGGCGCCCGGTGTGCTCGGCATCGTCACGACGCTCGATGTGGGTGACCTCGACAAGGGCAAGTACAACACCGCCACGCTCTTTGGCGGCGCCGAGATTCAACATTATCATCAGGCTGTCGCCGTGGTGGTCGCCGAGACATTTGAACAGGCGCGCGCGGCTGCCACTGACCTGAAAATCGACTATGAAGCGGAGGCCGGTACCTTTGACCTGCGGGCTGCTATGGCGTCGGCACAAAAGCCCGACGAGTCTACTGAACCGGATACCGCAGTTGGCGACTTCGAAGGGGCGTTCCGATCGGCACCCGTCAGCCTCAATGAAACCTATACCACACCAGACCAGTCCCATTCGATGATGGAGCCACATGCGTCGGTCGCCTCATGGGACGGAGACCAGCTCACCGTCTGGACGTCGAGCCAAATGATCGACTGGTGGCGGAGCGACCTCGCAACGACGCTCGGCGTGGACAAGGAAAAGGTTCACCTTATGTCAACCTTCGTCGGTGGCGGTTTTGGTGGCAAGCTGTTCCTGCGCGCTGACGCCGTCCTCGCCGCCTTCGCGGCAAGGGAGGTTGGTCGCCCGGTAAAGGTTGCTCTCCCACGCCCGTTGATGCCCAACAATACGACCCACCGGCCAGCAACCATCCAGCGGATCCGCATCGGCGCCGAGCGCGATGGTAAGATTACCGCGATCGCCCACGAGAGCTGGTCCGGCGATCTCAAAGGTGGCGGCCCCGAAACTGCGGTCAATCAGACAAGGCTGCTCTACGCTGGAGCCAACCGCATGACTGCCATGCGGCTTGCCGCGCTCGATCTGCCAGAAGGCAATGCCATGCGCGCTCCCGGTGAAGCGCCAGGCCTCATGGCCTTGGAGATTGCAATCGACGAAATGGCCGTGAAGCTCGCAATGGACCCAGTCCAATTTCGCATGGTCAACGATACTCAGGTCGATCCGGAACATCCCGATAGACCGTTCTCTCATCGCAATCTGATCGGCTGCCTGGCCCTGGGAGCCGAGCGCTTCGGGTGGCACAGGCGCCCCGCGACAGCTTCGCGCCGGGAGGGAAACTGGCTTGTCGGGATGGGCGTCGCAGCTGCCTTCCGCAACAATCTCGTCATGCCGTCGGGCGCGCGGGTGAAACTGGATAGCGACGGCATCGTGACGGTCGAGACCGACATGACCGATATCGGCACCGGAAGCTATACGATCATAGCGCAGACGGCCGCGGAAATGATGGGTGTCGGGATCGGCAGGGTCAGAGTCCGATTGGGAGACTCACAGTTCCCGGTGTCCGCTGGATCCGGGGGGCAGTTCGGCGCCAACTCATCGACGTCAGGCGTCTATGCGGCCTGCGTGAAGTTGCGCGAGGCCGTGGCGAGCAAACTCGGTTTCAACTCCGATGACGTGGTGTTCGAGAACGGCCAGGTCCGGTCCGGCAATCGCACGGTGGCGCTCG
Organism: Rhizobium sp. 21-4511-3d; assembly: GCF_053522545.1. NCBI lineage: Bacteria > Pseudomonadati > Pseudomonadota > Alphaproteobacteria > Hyphomicrobiales > Rhizobiaceae > Rhizobium > Rhizobium sp. 21-4511-3d. The sequence goes on from NZ_JBNWCF010000018.1 coordinate 47,203, forward strand.
CGGAGGCAGCGGGAGACGGTTTGGTTGGCGAAGATACGATGGAATGGGGTGACCTCGCCAAGACGCATCAGCAATCGACCTTTGGGGCTCATTTCGTCGAGCTTGGGGTCGATGCCTTTACCGGGGAGACGCGGATCCGTCGTATGCTTGCCGTTTGTGCCGCCGGGCGGATCCTCAACCCTATCACAGCTCGAAGCCAGGTCATCGGCGCAATGACCATGGGGGCCGGCGCCGCATTGACCGAGGAGCTCGCAGTCGACACACGTCGCGGCTTTTTCGTCAATCATGATCTGGCGAGCTACGAAGTGCCGGTTCACGCCGACATTCCTCATCAGGACGTCATTTTCATGGACGAGACAGATCCGATGTCATCACCGATGAAGGCCAAGGGCGTCGGAGAACTCGGCTTGTGCGGTGTATCGGCGGCCGTCGCCAATGCAATCTTTAACGCGACAGGCATCCGCGTCAGGCAGTATCCGATCACCCTCGACAAGTTGATCGCCGGTCTGCCAGTCGTCGCCTAGTCGCTCGCGTCGCGGTCCACCCTATTACCGGGTGCCAGGCCCCAGACAGCCTTTCGTTTCATGAGATCACCGGCCCCTGGTGGCGCGTAGCCCGGGCTGCGGCGCAGAGTGTGCGCCAACGCACTTGCGGATTGGAAAAAATCTGTGTGCCTGGCAAGAAATATTTGCGCGTGCATCTTCCACAGACGAGATCTGCCGTTAGATTTCGTCGCGTGTCCGGGCGAGGGGTCTTCCGGGTGCCTCCCGTCATGACAAGAATGCCCCGCGAATGCCAATGAGGTTAGAATGACTGATGCGCGTATGCCGGATCGATCGAAACCAACGCTCGGTCTCGACCCTGCTGTCGCTCTTGGTCTGGCAGGCGCAGTGCTCTTCTTCCTTCTCAACGGGTTCGTATCGTTCTTCAATCTGCAGGCACTGGAGGATGGGAACGAACGGGTTGTCCAGACGCATGTGGCCATCGTTGCGCTCGACGAGTTGCTATCGCAGATACAGGATGCAGAGACCGGCCAGCGCGGCTTCCTCCTGACAAACACCGAGACCTACCTCGCACCTTACAATGAGGCGCTGCGCGCGATCCCGCGGCAGCTCGATAGGATCGGCGAACTCACGGGAGCCAATCCCGGGCAGAGCCAGAGACTGGCGACGTTGAAACAGCATGTCGATGCGAAGCTTTCCGAACTTGCCCAGACGATCGATCTGCGCCGTTCTCAAGGTCTCGAAGCAGCGCTTGCGGTTGTCAACGCCGACAGCGGCAAGCAGGAGATGGACGCGATCCGCGCTCAGATCGCTGCCATATCAGGCGCAGAAGCTGACATACGCCTGAAGCGCTTCGTGGAAATGAAACAGGCACAGCAACGCGCTTTGTTGAGCACGGTTTTTGCCGTTGCTCTCGGCCTGGTCCTGACAGCGACGATCGGCTTTCTGGTTCGCAGGGCCACGCTTGCGCGACGCCGGGATCAGTGGCTGCAGTCCGGTGAGGTCGGGCTTGCCAGTGCGATGATGGGCGATCAGGAGATCGCCAAACTAGGCAACAGCATCCTGGATTATCTTGCCCGCTACTCCGGCGCAGTGGCCGGCGCCATCTTTTCTGGCGGCGGCGACACCTTCCAGAGACAGGCGCTCTACGGCGTGGGTGACGCCGCCAGCATTCGCTCGCAATTCAGGTTGAGAGAGGGGCTGCTCGGTCAGGCGGCTGCCGAAAACAGGGCAATCGTTGTCGATAATGTCCCGGACGGCTACCTCACCTTCAGTTCCGCTCTCGGTGCACACAAACCAAAGCACCTGGTAATTCTGCCAGGAAGCGTCGATGGCGCCGTCAATTCCGTGATCGAACTCGGCTTCCTGCACCCGGTCGACGAACGGATCGTCGCCCTCCTGGAACGGGCATCCGAAGCCGTTTCCATTGCCGTCAGGTCGGCCACATACCGCAGCGAATTGCAGGATCTCCTTGAAGAGACACAGCGCCAGTCCGAAGAGCTTCAGACCCAAAGCGAGGAACTGCGGGTTTCGAACGAGGAACTGGAGGAGCAAAGCCGGGCGCTGAAGGAACAGCAGTCGCGGCTGGAGCAGCAACAGGTCGAGCTCGAACAGACGAATTCCCAGCTCGAAGAGCAGGCCCAGCAACTGGAAACCCAGCGCGACGAGCTGGAACGCGCCAATGTCGCCGTCGGTCTGAAAGCGCGCGAACTTGAGCAGGCGAGCCAGTACAAGTCTGACTTCCTTGCAAACATGTCGCATGAACTGCGCACCCCACTCAACTCCTCGCTCATTCTGGCGAAGCTTCTTGCCGACAATCCGCAGGACAATCTGACCGAGGAGCAGGTCAAGTACGCACGCACGATCCAGTCCTCTGGCAACGACCTGTTGAACCTGATCAACGACATCCTCGACCTTTCGAAGATCGAGGCCGGACATGTCGAGATCAGGCCCGAGACGGTCACGCTTGAACGGCTGGCCGGCAACCTCCGGCAGGTCTTCCAGCCGTTGGCTGCAGACAAGGCGCTTGCCTTCGCCATCGAGGTCGACAGCGCCTGCCCTGCCGTCATCGAGACCGATCCGCAACGCCTTGAACAGGTGCTCAAGAACTTGCTTTCAAATGCGATAAAGTTCACCGAGGACGGGCAGGTATCGCTGTCAATCCGCCGCGCGGCGGGCGGGCAGGTGACGTTTTCCGTTTCCGATACGGGGATCGGGATCGCCAGCGAGCAGCAGCATACAGTCTTCGATGCCTTTCACCAGGCCGACGGCACGATCAGCCGCCGGTTTGGCGGCACCGGGCTTGGGCTGTCGATCTCGCGTCAGCTTGTCAGGCTTCTTGGCGGAGCGATCGATTTGGAGAGCACGCTCGGAAAGGGGAGCACGTTCACGGTGACCCTGCCCGAACAATACGATCCGGCGAAGGTGACACCGCGCGATATGCGTCCCGCCACAGCCGTTGAACCGATCATTGCCGCTGTCAGGGAGCCTCCCGCGGCGCCCCAAAGGCCGATCCGCCGCGTCGAGGACGACCGCCATTCGCTCGACGAGACAAAGCGTGTCCTGCTGGTCGTCGAGGACGATGATGCCTTTGCATCGATCGTCCGTGATCTGTCGCGGGAAATGGGCTTCCAGACCATCGTTGCCGGAACTGCCGAGGAAGCGGTGACGCTTGCAAAGGACTTGAAGCCGAGTGCCATCGTCCTTGACATCGGGTTGCCGGATCAATCAGGGCTTGCGGTGCTCGACCGGTTAAAGCAGGACGTTCAGACACGCCATATACCGATCCACGTCGTATCCGGCAGCGACCATCTTGAAACCGCCTATTCACTCGGCGCGGTCGGTTACTTGATCAAGCCCGTCAATCGTGATCAGCTTGTCGATGTGCTCCAGAAGTTCGAAGCCCGGTTGTCCCAGGGTGTTCGTCGCGTCCTGATCGTCGAGGATGATCCGGTGCAGCGCGAGGCTGTTGCGCGACTGCTCGCCTCGCACGACGTCGAGACGGTGACAGCAAGTACGGCGGCCGAATGCCTCGACCGGCTAAGGCAGGAGACGTTCGATTGCATGGTCATGGATCTGACGCTCCCCGATGCGTCCGGATATTCCCTCCTGGAGACCTTGAGCCAGGAGAGCGCCTACGCATTCCCGCCGGTCATCGTTTATACCGGTCGTGAGTTGTCCGCGGACGACGAGCAGAAGCTCAGGCGCTATTCCAAGTCGATCATCATCAAGGGTGCGAAATCCCCCGAGCGGCTGCTCGATGAAGTGAGCCTCTTCCTGCACCAGGTGATCTCCGAACTGCCGGCCGAACGGCAAAAAATGATCCGTCAGGCGAGGCACAGGGACGCGCTTCTTGAAGGCCGGCGGATCCTCGTTGTCGAGGACGATGTGCGCAACGTCTATGCTCTCACCAATATCCTGGAACCGCGGGGAGCGATAATCGAGATTGCACGCAACGGCCGGGAAGCGCTCGAAGCTCTGGAAAAATCCGCAGCGCAAGCCGATGGCGGCATCGACCTGGTGCTGATGGATGTGATGATGCCGGTCATGGACGGCCTGACGGCGACCCGCGAGATCCGCAAGAATGCCGCTTGGAAGAAACTGCCGATCATTACGCTTACGGCGAAGGCTATGCCGGACGACCAAGAGCGCTGCATCGAAGCGGGCGCAAATGACTATATGGCAAAGCCGCTCGACGTCGCGAAGCTTCTGTCGCTGGTACGGGTCTGGATGCCGAAATGACGCTTGTACCGATCCCCGAGAAGGTCGAGGACATCGAGATCAGGTTGCTGCTCGAAGCCCTGTTTCTGAAGTACCACTACGATTTCCGCAGTTATGCCTTTGCCTCCATCAAGCGGCGCCTGAAGCAGGCGCGCGAGCAGCTCGGGCTGGCGACTTTCTCAGCCATGCAGGAAAGCCTACTTCATGATCCGGAAATGGTCGGGCAACTCCTGCGCTACCTGACGGTACAGGTGAGCGAGATGTTTCGCGATCCCTCCTATTTCAGGGCAATCCGGGAAAAGGTCGTTCCACATCTGCGCACCTATCCATCGATCAAGCTATGGGTTGCCGGCTGCAGCGGCGGTGAGGAGCTCTACTCCATGGTCATCCTTTTTAGGGAAGAGGGGCTGGAAGAGCGCACGCTGTTTTACGCCACCGACATCAACCAGGACGCGTTGAAAACGGCGGAAGCAGGCGTCTATCCCTTGGACCGCGTCCCCCTCTTTACCGAAAACCACCGCAAGTCCGGGGGAAAGTCCTCGCTTTCGGATTATTACCAGGCAGCCTACGGCCGGGTCACCTTCGACAGGACATTGCGCCGCAATGTCGTATTCGCGGACCATAGTCTGGTAACCGATGCCGTTTTTGCCGAGATGCACCTCATCTCCTGCCGCAACGTCCTCATCTATTTCGATCGAAACCTACAGGACAGGGCACTTGGCCTCTTCAAGGACTCGCTCGCCCGCAAGGGTTTTTTGGGGCTTGGTGCCAAGGAGAGCCTGCGCTTCTCGCCTCAATCTGGTGCCTTCAGAGACTTCGTCCGTGAGGAGAAGATCTACCAAAGGCAGGGAGAATGAGCGCGATCAGGCCGCAAGCCGTGGTAATCGGAGCGTCGGCAGGTGCACTTGAGGCGCTTTCGGCGATACTGCCGCTCCTGCCTGTCAGCTTCCCTATCCCGATCCTAGTGGTTGTTCACCTCCCGCCGGACAAGCGCAGCGTCATGGCCGAACTCTTCCGCGCCAAATGCAGCCTGCGCGTCGAGGAGGCCGAGGACAAGCAGCCGATAGAGCCAGGCACGATCTATTTTGCGCCGCCCGACTACCATCTCCTCGTTGAATTCGATAAGACCGTGTCACTATCGAGCGATGAGCCGGTCCTGTTTTCCAGGCCGTCCATCGACGTTCTGTTCGAGAGCGCTGCCGATGCCTATGGGCCGTCTCTTATTGCAATCGTGCTGACCGGCGCCAACCATGACGGCGCAAAGGGTTTGCAGGCGGTCGGCGCTGCCGGCGGGATCGCCCTCATCCAGGACCCGCTTACGGCTTTCGCATCCGCCATGCCTGAAGCAGCTATCGCAATGTGTCCAGCGGCGCATGTCATGTCGATTGCAGCGATCGGCGAATTTTTAAAAGAGGTTTAGATCACTTGTTGGCGCCCGTCCCATTTCTCCTCGTCGACGATCTTGAGGAAAATTTGCTTTCCCTAGAGGCGCTGCTGCGGCGCGACGACCTCCTGCTTCTCAAGGCCCGATCAGGCGACCAGGCGCTGGAGATCCTGCTGCAAAACGATGTAGCGCTGGCGCTGGTCGACGTGCAGATGCCGGGCCTTAACGGCTTCGAGCTCGCCGAGCTGATGCGTGGAAACGAAAGGACCCGGCGCATCCCGATTATCTTCGTGACCGCTGGTACGACAGACGGACAGCGCCGGTTTCGGGGCTACGAGGCCGGAGCGGTCGACTTTATCCAAAAGCCCATCGAGCCAGACATCCTGCGCAGCAAGGCCGAGGTTTTCGTCGAACTCTATCGTCAGCGACAACAGCTGGCAGCGCAAAGGGACGAGCTCGCCCTTCAGGCCGAGGCTCTCAGGCAAGCAGCCGGGCACAAGGACGTGCTGTTGCGGGAGATCAATCACCGGGTCAAGAACCTGTTCAGCATCACGGCCGGGCTGATCTCGCTCAGCGCCCGGTCGGCCACCAGCGCCGCCGACCTCGAGAGCGACCTCAGGTCGCGCATACAGGCACTTGCCAGCGCTCATGACCTGACGCTGCCCGAACTTGGAAGCGGCGACGGGATCAGCTGGGCTGATACAACCGTAAAGGCGCTCCTGGAAGCGATCGTTGCTCCCCATGAAAACAGGCAGAAAGCCAATATCGCGATCAGCGGAGCGGACGCTCCGCTGCGCGGTAACGCGCTGACCTCGCTCGCGCTCCTTCTCCATGAGCTGACGACGAATGCCGCCAAGTATGGCGCGCTTTCCACGCCCTCGGGACAGCTTTCGATCGACGTTTCTATGTCCGAGGGTGTCCTTCATCTCATGTGGGTCGAGCAAGGCTCGCCCGAGATGACTGGTCCGACGGATCGGGAAGGCTTCGGGACGACGCTTGAAAGAGCCGCGCTCAAAGGTCTGAATGCGGCAATCGAGCGAAAATGGGCCGGCGACGGCGTTTCGATTTCACTCGAAATTCCTGCGTCAGGCCTGATAAAATAGCCGGCAATGCAGGCGGCAGTCCGCAGTCTGCCCCCGCTTGCAAGTTTGGCTTGCTCGCATATGTCATAACCGTTGCCGAATAACATCTGGGAAATCGCTTGAACAAAGTCCGGCCAGCGCTCCTTCTCCTCAGCGCCTCCCTCATACCGGTCATCATCCTGGCCGCGGGAATGGAGTGGTTCTTCGTGACCGAGCAACGACGGTCGCTCGATGATGACGTTCGGTTACGGGCCGACACGATCGCCGCGACGGTCCAGCGCGAGCTCAATACCCAGATACAGCTCCTGTCAGTGATCGCCGACTCGCCAAGGTTCGATCTTCCGGTTTCTCGCTCAAGCTTTGCAGAGACGGCGCGCCGGCTGCGTGAACGGGTGCCGGGATGGCAGCAGATCCGCGTATCAGACCAGGACGGTAATGTCGTTCTCTCGCTTCCGCCCCTGGATGCATCGGCAAGCCGGCGTATTGTTGATGTCGAGAGTTACGAAAGGCTACTCAAGACAGGCGAGCCGGTCATTGGGAACGTCGTTGTCGGTCCGAAGGGCAGGGCGGCTTTCGCTATCCGGGTCCCCATCGAAAGAAGAGGCAAGCTTCAGGCTGTGCTTTCCGCGGTGATCGGCCCGCAGACCGTTACCGAGCTGTTGGCCGCGACCGGTCTTCCCGGCACCTGGCCGGCATGGATCGTCGATGGGCAAGACCGGCTGGTTGCCTCGACCGGCGCGCCCGCACTCTCAGGCAGGCCCGGTGACGAATTCGCACGTTTTACCGGCAGCAGCTTCGGCAACGCAGTGTTGGCGTCCGGGGGGACCCTCAGGGCTGCCGAGGCACGACTTGCAGAGACACCCTGGCGCGTGAGGGTCGGCATCCCCGCCGAAGAATATGATCGACTGGCCAACAAGGCCTGGATGCTGCTGATTGCTGGCGCATGCGTGACGCTGTTGCTGTCAGGCGCTGCGGCATTCCTGCTGCTGCGGGAAATCGATGCGCGAAATCGCGAACGCGAGAGCATGGCCAACTGGCAGCGAATGGACGCACTCGGCAAGCTTACGGGGCAGGCTGCTCATGACTTTAACAATCTCCTGATGGTCTTCCAGTCGGGGGTCGAAGGCATCAAGCGGCGCAGAGGCGACGAGCAGCGCGTTACGCTTTTGCTCGGCCACATGGCCGACGGCGTCACCAAAGGCAAGGCGATCACCCAACGCCTTTTGTCATTTTCCAGGCGATCCAACCAGGGTGCGACGCATGTCGAACTCGACGAGAAACTCGCCACCATCAAACCGCTTCTTCGCCAGGCTCTTAATGACACGGTCACGCTGGATTTTGAACTCCATGATGACCTCTGGCCCGTTCACGTGGATCCGGCCGGGCTTGAGATTGCCCTTATCAACCTCCTGACCAATGCCAGGGAAGCGATGCGGGATGGAGGAAGGGTGACGATCTCGGCCAGGAATGTCGCCGAGGCCGGCCTGGAAGATGCGCGGCTTCGTGGCGCCTTCGTGGCGCTGACTGTCACAGACGCAGGCAAGGGCGTCGACGCGGCAAACCTGGTGCGGGTGTTCGAGCCCTTCTTCTCGACAAAGGAAAACGGCCAGGCCGGTCTCGGGCTCACTCAAGTTCATAGTTTCGCCTTGGCAGCCGGAGGCGCGGTCAAGGTCTCCAGCCTGCTCGGACATGGCAGCGCCTTCACACTCCTTCTGCCGAAATCCGATGCGCCAAAGACCTCCAGACAGAATAAGCCTTCATCGGCAGAACTCGCCAAAGTCATCCTGATTGTCGACGACACGCCCGCATCGCTTGAGTCGGTCCGTCTGGGGCTGGAAGGTCTCGTCGCGACGATCTTCACGGCCGGGCGAGGCGCTGAGGCGCTCGAAATCCTTGATCGTCATCCAGAAGTCGAAGCCATCGTCAGCGACATCATGATGCCGCAGATGTCCGGGATCGAGCTTGCCGAAACGATTGGACACAGCCATCCCCGCCTTCCTGTCGTGTTGATGACCGGTTACAGCGACAAGCTGGAATCAGGAGCCGAAGTGACGCGGCCGGTCGTCGCCAAACCGTTTCGGACCGAAGACCTGGCAGCAGCCCTGGCGGCGGAGCGATCAAGGATCGCCCAATCAGCCAACGTCGTCCGCTTGGACAGTGTGTTGAAAACGTAGCCAGAGAGCTCAGGGTTCAGGATCTCCTGCAGGCCCTGAGGCAAGAAAGGCCGCCTGGTGTCAGGCGGCCTCCTTTGGCACTAGTTGTACGGGGAAATGCATTCGGCGCGCACGCCAGCGCGCGGCACGTAGGTGTTGTCGGATGCACGATAGGTGCGGTAGCGCTCCGAGCACCACTGCACATGGCGGCTGGAACCTGCATAGGCTCGGGGCGCCGCGAGAGCGCCGCCGATGATTGCCCCGGCACCGAAAGCGGCAAGCGGGTACCAGAAACCGTCGCTATGGCGGCGATAGCCTCGGTGGTACGAGCGATAACCGCGATGTCCGTTATACCATCCACGCCTCACGGGGCGGCGAAATTGGACGTCTTCTAGGTTGCTGATCTGTGTCTGCTTCACAACCGGAACCGGCATCGCCGCAGCGGGAAACATCGTCGTCACGGTCAGTGCGCCGCTGAGGGCAGCAAGTAGCAATGGTTTTGCAATTGTCTTCATTCTCGGATCCTTCAAAGGTCAACGAAAGGCGAACGGTCGTCGCCAGACGTTGTTCCCAGCACACGAAACTGTGAAAATGGCGAAAATGCCTGGGACGGCGATGATAAGGTGAGCAACACGGCAGACCTGAAAGCCGTCGATCGAGCGTGCGATTATCTGAATTTGGGTTCGCGCCGAGCGTTGTGAAGCAATTCGCTTGCAGTTGCAAAAGATCCGAACAGTCCCAACAGCCGCTGCCGCTCCCTGTCGTCGATGCGATGCCGGTCGCAAAATTCGGCGACGGACCAAACCCGCGTTAAAGCATCGCTGGTTACGTTCCTCGGCTCGACATATTCCATTCTGCACACTCCTGTAAGATACGGGGCCCGCCCCAGCGCGTCGACGACGGTGGAGAGAAAGGCGTTTCTCGCGCAGATGTTGCAGTGCGGAAAATGATCAAGTGCCTGATCAGGATAATTTTTTGCCGTTTGGATGGGCACGTTCATTCTCCTGATTTGCCGCGCAAATTATAGGCTCCTTGCCTGGATTTGAGGCGCCCAGGTGAGGCCATCTGATGCTGTCGGTGCTTTATGTGCGGCGGTCCCCGGGGGCAGCTGCAAACTTTCGTTGGCCCAATACCTCCCGGGGGCCCTTGGTTGGAGGGACTTCTCCGCACCTTGCCGTTCGGCTGGCGAACCCCAATTTCTCCGGATGATAGACAGGATCGGCATCGTCAAACTGATGCCAACAATGAGACCGGCGGATATGGTAAAGCAAAGCGACCTGAGAAATAAAATGCTAAGGGCACTGACAGCAGAGGATTTCGGTCTGCTTGAACCTTATCTCGAACCCGTAAGACTGACGAGTGCATTCCGGATCGCCGAACCGCGCAAGAAGCTAGAGCACGTCTATTTCCCCGAGAGCGGCATCGGCTCGGTGCTTGCCGTGGCCGCCACTGGAACCGCGACGGAAGCCGGGATGTTCGGGCGCGAGGGCTTTGTACCCACCGCGACAATTATCGGCGATAACGAGGTCCCCTATCTGATCGAAATGCATGTTGCCGGATCCGGCTACCGGATTCCCATCGACCACATGAGGAAGGCTACTCTCCAAAGCTCGACCTTGCAGATACCTTTCATCAAGTACATGCATGTGTTTGCCACGCAGGTATCCTACACCTCGCTTGCCAATGCGAAGTTTCGGCTGGAACAGAGGCTGGCGCGCTGGATCCTCATGTGTCACGACCGGCTACGCGCCGACGTCATGGAGATCACGCACGACTACATCGCGCTGCTGCTTGGCGTGCGAAGGCCGGGCGTCACAACCGGTCTTCACCTGCTGGAGGGACTTCACCTGATAAGATCAACGCGTGGTGCAATCGAAGTCCTTGATCGTGAAGGCCTCGAAGCCTATGCAGCAGGCTCCTACGGTATCCCCGAAGAAGAATTCGAACGTCTGATTGGCGAAGCAAGCTAGTCCAGTTTGAGGACGTCGCGAAACCACACGGTCGCAACGACTTCGTTTGCTTCGTCGGCGATCTCGTAACGCATGCCGTCGATGCGGTCGTCGTTAAGAACCAGTTCAGCCACCATTTCGCGCGCAGAACGAACCGCCTCCTGGTGAGCTGCGGCAACATCCGGAAAGTCGCTGCCTTCCTTGTCGATCTCGTCGAAAGCCTCTGATTTGACGTTGAAAAAGTAGCGCATGCCGGTCTCCTTTCGTGTGACAACGGCGATCGAAGGTACCGGTTCCACCATTTTCCTGCCGCGATCGTCTTGGCGCAGCTTCGGCACTACGATGAGTGCGATCTGCTTGGGTTTACTCCAGAAAGCCGGCGCGCATTAATTCTTGTCAGCCATCCAAGTTCGACGCGTCGCCGTCAGTGGCGGGCTGACGGGTGTCGCCTCCTTTTTCCTCGGCGATAGGGTCAGCTTCGCCCGATATGCGGCGCGACGCCGTCTTTCGACTTGGTTTATCAGGTCTTCCTCGCCTCATTCCTCTAGAATGGCGCGGGCAAGCATGTCCTCGACCGCTTTCGGACCCGGTCATGAAAGATAATCTTACGGGCCCGGCGATTGAGCCCGTCCAGTTCCCGTTCCGGCACGTGGAAGTCGTCCGTCGGGCAGCAAGCAATGACGGAGTAGATGTATTGGTCGGATGTCCTGGATCTCGCGCGCAGTACAATTTTTCCTGTCGCAAGATCGAGCGACTTCACTCTCGCAGCGGGAATCCGCACCCGGAGTTCGAGGAGGACACTGAGGCGCGAACCACCGACCCCATGCTGAAAGATGGGATGCTGCATAGTATTCGTCAGCAATCGGAACCGGGTCAGGAAGCCCGCCGTTCGATCTTGACAGGGCGGGTATCCGCCTCACAAGGTACCACTGGGACCGGGTTTTGCTCCCGTCGGCCTTATCGATCGGGCTTGCCAGCACTCAAGCCAGACTTGCCGATTGGCACGAGCTTTTCTTTCTCATCCGGCCGGGGCGCCATGCCGCGCTGCTCGCTTGATTCCTTGATCGGTGGCTCCAAGCCAGGGCTTGTTTCCGGCAGCTCTGCTTGCTTCTTGTTGTCTTCCGTCATCTCAAAACTCCCTTTCCACCGACGCAGGCGCGAGGCGGCGAACTCGCTCGTCCGTCGCTCCCGGCAGCGCAATTAAGCCTATCAGGCGCCGCGGGCCTGTTCGGAATGGCGGCCCTCTGCAAATTCTTCGACGATCTTCGCAACGACGCTGTCGATCTGATAGCTGCCATCGGGGACCGGATCGCTGTTGTTCGTCTGGCCCTTTCCCGTTTCGATGCCGATGACCGTTACGGCCGCACCTGCCGCCTCCACGGCCACCTTCGGCTTGACAAATTCCGGCTCTTCCGTCCCGCGCGGCGCAATGAGAATGGCGATCTTCTTCCCGGCAAGGGTCATGGCTTCAGTTCCGTCTTTTGTGAGTTGTGACAGAAGTGTCGCAGCACTAACAAGCAAGCGGCTGCGATGTTCCGCAACCCTTCTGCCGACGCGCACTTGAGTGCATCTTTTTTTCCTGATGTGCGTTTACCGCCCGCGTCCATAAGAGGAACTACGAATTTGCTGGTGACGGAAGAGACATTCGCGACATTGGGGGTGGCGGAAAAGCAGGCGTTGTTGGAGCGGCTGGCGATCACATTGGAGCGAAATGCACGCTGGGCAGCCGATGAGGGGGACGATGGGCTCGAGACGGTTATGGCATCGGTCGGCAAAGCACTGTCCTCAGTCGCGAGTGATCTTGCCGTCAATGATCCTGAACTCGCGAAAGACGTGGTCACACGCGCTCTCGCCCTTATGACGACATTCCATGCGCTTCATCCAGACTATCCTGTCGGTCCGGCCTTTCAATCGTGAGTGACGGCGTCGACCGGTAAGAGTTCAGGCTTGCCGGCCGGCAACTGTCGATGCCGGAGCGGCCGTGCCGTCATCGGCGCAGCGATGTTCCTCCGCTCGAGCATAGTTTAAGCGCTTCGGATCGAAGTATCCGCGACGCGCCGGAAGCGGCCAGTTTGTTCAGCCGGGCTGCGTGACCCTTGTCGTAGACAACGCAGGACAGGATCAAAAACCCCGCCGCCACGCTCCGCGGTCTTGTCACTCAAAGGTCGATCAAGGCGATCCCGAGGTCGTCGTGTTTGCGGCGGCGGAAACCGGTTGCGCTCTCGCGGATGACGATTTCGAATGTCGGATGAACGATACCGCTTATGAAATGACCGCCTTTGGTCGAACCGTCCTCGAAACCAAGAACGACGTGCAAATGCAGGCTTGCATGACCGTCGTCTCCGGTCGCGATGTCGCCGATCGCGCTCAACACTTCCGCCTGCCGGTCGACCACAATCTCCTTGTACCTGCGTGTCGTGAAATCGAAAAAACCGAGGGTGGCGGAACTGAATGCTCCAATCGCGGTCAACGACGCCCCTGCGATGCGCTTATCTTCCGCAAAGCGAGTGATGGCCTGGAAAGCCTCGTCACCATCGGCGACGACAGCAACCCAGTTGCGTTCGCTCCAGGGATTGGTATCGCCGAGATCCTTGCTTTTCATGATATCGTCTCCTTCATAGATCGGCCTTTGCCGAGTGTGGCATTAACCCTTGGCATCAGAAGGGAGTTCCAGCAGTAGGACGATCCGAGCAAAGCCGGAAGCTGGGCAGCACTGCCACCACGCCCTTCGAACGCAATTGCCTCATCGACCTTGGGCGCGAGGAAAGCGCAAGGTAGCTTTACGAAATGACGAAAGCGTTTTTGCATGGTCGCTTCCTGTCAGCTGAAGCGATCGATCCGGTCTGAAACCGTACGGAAGGCGCCAGTTCGGGAGAATTTGGGCTCGGCTATGGAACCAAGTTCACCCGCAATACGTTCGTTGCCCGCCGCAGACGGAGGGAGATCGATCAATGACCGGTAATCGAAGTGAGTGGATCGCCGCACGCGCCTATTCTCTATGGGAGCAGGCCGGCCGGCCTTTCGGGCAGGATGATCTCCATTGGCACCAGGCGGTGCTCGAACGCGAGCTTCTTGAGCATACCCAGGCATCGCCAGATGGTCGCGAAGTGCTTGATCGCGTGCGCGCGCCTGCCGCGATCGAGGACATGGCTGAGCGCAGTATCCTGGTCGTCGAGGACGAAAGCCGCCTGCGCTTCGATATTGTCGACTTCCTCGACCGCGCCGGTTACCGGACGCTTGAAGCTGCCAATGCCGACGAGGCGCTGGTGCTACTCAAGACCAACCAGATCGACACCCTCTACACCGATATAGATATGCCCGGCAGTATGGATGGCCTCGGCCTGGTTGCGCGGGTCCGGTCGCAATGGCCAGCGACCCGGGTTATCGTGACCTCAGGTCTCGTGAAGCTTTCGCACGACGATGTCGAGGCCGGCGTGACTTTTGTCGCTAAGCCGACGGCGGGACTGGAGTTGCTGAAGCTCATCGCCTGAACTCGGTGAAGACGAAAACTGCCTATTTCGCTTGCTGTGGTAGTGCTGTCGCTTCAGGAATGGTTTCGCCCGCCGACTGCACGGAAGGATTCGAAGGCCTGCCAGAGAGGGTAAAGATCACGCCAGCTATCAGGCCCAGTGAAAGAAGCGCGCCGAGATAAAGAAGCATTCCCCGCACGGCGGGCTTCGAAGATTCGGACATTTTTTTCTCCATTGAATAGACTGGCGCCTTCTGTCAGCCGGGCGCTGGTTGCGCCTGTGTCACGCGCAGCGTACTGGTCAAGCGCGGCGAATGTCAGTTACTGTTCGCTTTCGATGTGCAAGCTGTGCAAAGACGTTTTCGGCACTTTCTTGTCGCAACCGTGCATGGCCGCCACTCATCACAGTTCAAAGCTAACGAGATGGTGCAAGTTGGGTTCCACGCTTCCTGACGGACCATGCGGACGAGACCGTCGATCCGGTACGAAACCGTACCAACCGCCTGTTTTCAATCAAAAAACCGTGTGGTTTCGTGGTCATTTTCTAAACCCGACCTATTTGCTGGACTAATCGTAGGAGGGATCAATGCGTGTTTTGATTATCGAGGATGAGCCAATCATCGCTCTTGAGCTAGAGCGGATCGTTCGCGACGCCGGGCACGAAGTCATAGGATCGGTTGTCACGCTGGAACAGGCTCTTGCCCACGCTCCGCGCGCCGAGGCGGCGCTTGTTGATCTGGGCCTGGCGGACGGTGCCAGCGGCTCAGCTCTTGGCCGGCGGCTTATGGACCGCTTTCATATCAAAGTCATCTTCGTGACTGGCAGCCCTAAAGAAGTGGGAAGCGGATTATCCGGCTGTATCGATATCGTTGCCAAGCCGTTCAGCGACGCGCGAATTTCTGCGAGCCTCAGAAAGGCCGCCGTTTCCGGTCCCGTTGCGGCCTAGCAGGCGTCATGAACCATTTGTGGTGCGGTGCGATGGTGCAAATGACTGGATTTGGATCACGCGTGGAACCGAACAAGGCCTCTGGGAACGGAGGTATTATCCTTGCCGCTGCGACGATCCGCAGCATAGCGGATCGCATCGCCGAGATCCCTGTCGGGCACCGGCTTTTGCATTACACCGATCGCGCCCGGCACGCCGCCACGTAGCGCGCCGGGGTCACTTGTCATGAACAGGACGGTGACGTTCGCATCGACGAGCGTCTTTCCGAGAATTGGTCCGGTCGGGCCATCCTCCAGGTTGACATCGACGAGCGCCAACTCCGCATCATGAGACAGCATCAGTGCCTGGTACATGTTGCTGGCGATGCCGATCGTGCGGTGTCCAAGCTCTTCGACCGTATCCTGAAGATTGAGGGCAATCAGCGGCTGGTTTTCGACAATAAGCACGTTGTAAGCCATGTCGCACTCCCTTCAAGCACATAGGGCTCTCATCGGCTGCACAGCTACCGCGCCGACCCTGCGGCCAGCATGTCGGCGCGTCCGCCCGTCAATCTCGGTGCTCAGGCATCTCTTTCAGCTGATCCTTCGTCCAGGCGGTGAGGGCGTGCACGTCGCCGTCCTCGTCACGCATGAATTCGAGATCACCGACCGGCACCGACACCGGCTTGGCGCCTATTCCAAGGAAACCACCCACATCGATGACAACGTTGGTCGCCGTGCCGCTTCCGTGAACATGATCAACCTTGCCGATCTTGTGATCGTCGGCGCCATAAACGGTAGCGCCTTCAAGAACAGCTGGTGTTAGCTCGTCGGCGGTCAGCCGGACATGATTTGCATGCTCCATTGTTGCATCTCCTTAAGTTGCTTTGAATGAACCCTTATCGCTTCGGCTTTGTTCCATGGCAAATCGAGGCAGGCTAAAAGCGGTTTTCGGCACTCATCAGGGCAATGCGTTTTCTGTAACGTTGAGCTCGGACGGTTCTTAATCCTGGGAGTGTCCTGGCTGTTGCTCAGCGGCTGCTGGCAACAAAAACATGTTCCGCGTGGCTTGGACCAGGCGGACATTGTCATCGATGAAAATGGAAGGCTCAGCCCCAGCAAGGGCATATGAGGCGCAGTTCAGATTATCTGAAATTCACAAGCGCCGCGTTGTCGGACCCGTCCACCGTTGGCCGCAATGAAGGAGCGCCACGACCATCAGCTACCTAGGCGTAGGGTGACATCACCGGCCCGCCAGACGACTGGACAGGACCCATTTGTGATGATCTGGCCTCTCGTAAATGCTGACGGGTCAGACAAACGGCCTTTTCCTTAAAGACGCCTGATACAGCCGCCGCCGATCGACAACCGATTAATGACAGTCCCTAGTCCTGTTCGCGCGTTCCAGGCGCCGCCTCGCGTTCCTCGTCGGAGCGCTGACGCACAGCCTCACGCATGGCCTTGAACTTAAACCCGTCGTCGCCGCGGTCGGCTGGCTGACCTCCGGTATTGCCGTCGATGACATCCTCGCCGTCGACGTCAAGCGAACCTTGATTTTTTCGGTCTGTCATTGATAGCGCCTTTCAATTTATCTGCCTTGGGACCCGGGAGCCTTCTACCGCTCTATCCGGGACTGAGACGTCGAGCGGCCGGACATGGTTGTCCTCCGCGAGGCGAGCTGTCTCAAACCGGTGGCCTTTGCCTATCGTGCTGACTGGCCGCTGGCCGCTCATCATCGCGGGTATCTCCGCTAGGGGCTTGAGGAGACATGTTCCTCATCACCGAGCTCGCGTTCGACCCCTGTCTTAACTCCGCCATCTCCCGAGGGTTCCCACTTCGATGGGCCAAATTGAAGTCACGGGCGCCGCCAGGGGACGTTCCCGGAACAAATCCCGCGCACCGACGGTTATGGAAACGAGCTCCCGAGAATGGTGAACATGCCCCGATTTTTCTTCAACATCCGCAACGGTGACGATTATATCGCCGATCCCGATGGCACCGAGCTCGCAGATCTCGACGCCGCGGTCGAGGAAGCCTTGACAGGCGCTCGCGAACTCCTGAGTGAAATTGTAAGGCTCGGCAAGCTTGTCGATGGACAAAGCTTCGAGATCACCGACGAAACGGGAGCTGTCGTGCGGGTCGTGCCCTTTAAAGATGCGGTCAGGTTTTCCTGATCCTGCTCCATTCAAGCTCTTAGCGACTTTCTTAGCCTGTCTTTGATGTCTTCTCCTATCGTCGAGGCGAAGATCCAACCCAATTTAGTCAACTCGATGGTTCACGTTGTTGCCGAAGCTCAGGCTGTTGCCCTCACGGTTGTTGCTCGACATTGCAAACCGGCAGGAAAATCGGCGATAAACCGTCAAGCCCACGCCCGCTGGATTTCAAAGACACTCCATTCCCCATGCGGCAGGACCGAGCAGGGCCGATCTGCTTCAGTCTTGAAGGGAGGTACGGAGGGAAGGAACTGCGGACCGCCGGTCGACAACGGTTTGTACGATTTCAACCAGCTGTGAGTTTTGGCCGTAAACCGCTTGTGCGCCTTGAACTTTCGCCTATCGTGGACCTTGGCGATCTGACGCCGATGAGGGGAACATGAACACCACCTGTTGGCCGAAGGCACCTCTGGTCGAGGAGGATGTCGACTGTATCGATCGCGTCCTGCGCGGTTGGTGTGCGCGCCGTGGCTTGGCAATCACCGATGACGCGAGCAGCCTTAAGGCCCGAGAGCTCATCGGATGGTATGAGTTTGGCATTCGCAGTCCGGCCGAGCTTGCGCGTCTAATCGAAGATGACGGGCTATAGCTCATACCCTTTTTTGCTCAGCGAGTGCTCGGGATCGACTTCGTCACGTCCTTAAGCGATGGGCTGCGCACGATCCGGTAGCGCGCCTCGATCAAATTGTAGATGCCGAATGCGGCCAGACCGATTGCGACTGCCGCATAAAGGATGCCGCCGAACGGGAGGTGGCGGACCCATTCGAGGGCGTCCGCCATGCTCCCCGCTTCATCAGGATTAACATGGATGCCAGCGAAAACGAACAGCACGCCTGTGACCGCAAAGACTGCGCCACGTGCGAGCAGACCATAGATACAAATCCATGAAGCTGCAGACCGTTCGTCCAGCCTGATGTAACGCCTGAACTTTCCGGTGACACCCTTGAGCGCGGTCATGCCCCCGCCAACAATGAAACCGACGCCGACGGCGATCGCCAGGTAGGAGCCGAATGGCTGCGACATGATCCATCCCGCTAAGCCCTTTTCTCCAGAACCTCCACTCGTGCCGCCGACCGCAAAGGCGTGACCGAGTGCATAGGCAGCAAGACCGATATAGGTTATCGCACTGCCAAACAGGGCTGAGCGAATGATCATTGCCTTTACGTCGCGCCCATGCCGATCCGCATCGGCTAGGGACTGTGCGAGTCGCCATGCGACAAAGCCCAGTAATCCGACCCCGATAAGGCCGACCCACACGCGGCCGAAAGGTTGCTGCAGCAGCGTTGAGAGTGCTGATTTCGTCTCAGGAGTGCCGTCGGTGAGACCCGAAAACAGCGCCAGTCCCGCGACGAGAAGGAAGACGAGACCCCGTGCCGCATAGCCGGCTTTCGCCAGAAGCGCGAACCGGACGTGATTTTTCATTTTTGCTTGCTCCTGGCTTATAGATGCTGTCACGTCATAACGCGCAACGGCATCATGAGTTCGGTCTCGCTGTTTCCAACAGAGCTTCTCCGCAACGACTGAGCGTCTGGGGCTTAGCGTTCGCGGTCTAAGGCCTATATCCAGGTTCTACAGAAAGCGGGAGCACCAATTGAGCGACGACGACTTGCGTCAGACTTTGATCGAGGGCGGCGAGGCAGGGGCGCGAATATGTCGACAGCCCCGCTTTGCCCGATTGCTGCCTGGCCGCGCAGTCTTGGATGCCGCACTTCGCGCAACGATGCAGGCAGTTTCATCCAGACGGGACACATGATGATTAGATGGCTTTTGCAAAGCGCGACCGGTAGCCCAGCCCTTTTTTCGTCAGCTTGAACCGCGCAGCTTTAACGTCGTCGTTCCATTGGACGAGGCCCAGTTCGACAGCTCGCAGGCCGGTTTTCAGCCCAACGCCACTCGGCGGCGAGATGTAATCTGTCTGGTTCAATCCTTCCAATAGGATCAGAAGCCTGGCATTTTTTATCGGTGGCATGATGGCACGACAACTCCGCCTTGCATGCGCCTATGCTATACCAAGATGAGACGACGGAGGGTGTCTGTACGTTTGATAACAAAAAGCCGGCAGCGCGTGAGCGCTGCCGGCTTTTCAATGCGCACTCAGACGAGAGGGCCGCGCGTCGTGCGCACTAAATCCTCTTCGTCGTCACGCTGGCGGCCACCAAGTGCTGCCGCAGCCGATGCGATGAAGGCGCCGACTAGCAGCGAAATCGTTCCCACAAGAGCGGTTGTTGCCGCGCTCTTTCGCGCTTTGTCGAGGGCAGCCTGCGCGGCAACCTTCGCATCTTCGATCTCTTTGAGCACCATATCAACCCGGTTGCGCGCATCCTGTTCGGACAAGCCGGTACGTGCGGCAACGAGGCTTGCGATATAGGCCTTGTCGTTATCGGAAACCGATCCCTTCGCGGCGCTCTGCATCAAGATGCGCGAGATTTCCGCAGTCGCCGCCGCGTTGTCCTCTTTTGCCCTGGCACCGGCCTCGGCCGGGCGAAGAAGAGCATCAGTGAAATAACCCGTCGACAGATCGCTAGCGGATGCGGCGGATGCTGCAGGCGCGGCCGCCGCGATCCCGGCGCCGGTCGCGACAGAACCGGCTGCGCTTGCGCCAGCGCCCGCAAGCGATGCGAGAGAAGAAGCAAGGAATCCGGCAACGAAGATCGTCGCCAGTGCCCAACTGAGGAAGCCGTGCGCTGTATCGCGAAAGAAGACCTCGTCGGTATGGACCACAGCCCACTTCGTACGCAGGCGCCCCGTTAGATATCCGCCAAGGGCCGAAGAGAGCCACTGGACGACGACCAGCCAGATCGCTGCGGAAATCCCGACAGTCGCGGCCGAGCTGCTCTCGCCCGACCACGGAGACACCATGGTCAGGCCCATCCCTGTACCGAGCAGAAGAAGCATCAGCGTCACGCCGATCGACGCGACCGTCCCACCGATAATTGGACCCCAGGAGATCGCTGATTTTGCCGATTCGACCGGAACGAGCCCGGTGCCGGTTTCGGAGCCAAGAGCCATCAGCCGCTCCTATCGCATGAACAGTACGAGAAGAATGACGATTGGCAGGGGGATCCCAAGCAACCAGAGCAATAGTCCACGACCCATTTTAAAACCTCCTGAAAAAATGACTAGCGGGGTCGTAACTTCGCAAAGCGTTGTTTGTTCCAACCGCGACTTGGAAGATCACAGTTGAAGGTCACGTCAGACAAGCGCCAGCCCACAAGCGAATGTCGAGTGGGGGCCAAAAGCGCGCCCTGCCGCCCTCGTAGCGCCAACGGTCGGGATCTGCGGGCGTCGTCAACCAATTGTATAACGGACATCCCCTCCGACCGCTCAAATCGCTCATGAGCTGGAACTAAAGTATCCGGCTTAACGTTAATGTGCGATCTTACAAGGGCGCACTTTCATGAACGTTATGATCGTCGAAGACGAAATCATCCTTGCTTTGAACCTCGAAGACGACGTCCACCATGCCGGACATCGCTCCGTCGGGTTTGCTGCATCATATGATGATGCTCTCGCGCTCGCTCCAAAGGCGGATGTCGCTTTCGTCGATGTTCGGCTGCGTGACGGGGTAGAGGGTCCCAAAATTGCGCGCCGCCTCATCGACGAGTTCGGCGTGAATGTCGTGTTTCTGACCGGCAATCCCGAAGCTGTTGAGGGATTTCGCGGCTCGCTTGGTGTACTCGCCAAACCCCTTCGAAACAACGATGTGGCCGCAGTGTTGCGCTATATCAGTGCCAAAACTCAAGGTGAGGACATTCCTGCACCGCAGCGGCTGGCAATGGCAGCCTGAGCCGATGAGTTCTAGGCACGCCTCGGGGCCGACGCCAGCAGAGGAAGTGCGGATCCGTCGTGCAATGCGCCTCGCAAACCTCATGGACACCGCTGTTGGCATTCCTGGCCTTGGGATAAGGTTCGGCGCCGATGCGATACTAGGTCTGATCCCGGGCATTGGCGATATTGCCGGCTCGCTGGTTGGGCTGGTGATCATCAACGAGGCGCGACAGCTAGGCCTTCCGCGCGAAAAGCTCGTCAAAATGTTTGTCAATCTCGGGCTTGATGCGGCGTCGGGCACCATCCCGATTGCAGGCGACTTCTTCGATGTCTATTTCAAATCCCACCGGCGTAACGCCCGCATCATCCTCGACCATTTCGGGATCGACCGACAGTCCTGACGATGACGCTGCGCGTCGCCGCTATCCGAGTGAGATTTCCGCGATAAAGACCGTTCCGCCGGCCTGCTCATAGCGATATTCCCCGCTCATCTGCGAAACAAATGACTTGATCAGCCGGGTTCCCATCCCTGACCTGGCGCCTGCCGGCACATAGCCGATGCCGTCATCGCTCACCTCCAGTCTGACCCGCCCGGTAGATAGTTTTTGAAGCCGAACCTCGATGCGGCCATCTTGGCGCGTATCGAAAGCATACTTCATTGCATTGGTCAGGAGTTCGTTAAGGAGAAGCGCGAACGGTGTTGCCTTGTCCGCATCGATCTCGATATCGTCGATCTCGAAATTAAGTGCTATGTCGCGATCATGGAGGTCAACGAGGGTTCTGACGAGGTTTGGTATGAAATCGCGTGCTTGGACACTTCGAAACTGATCGAAGCCATACATCTGCTCATGGACAGCTGACATGGCAATGATACGCTCGTGCAGCCGTTGGACTGTCTCCTGCTTGAGGCCCTGAAGCCGGATCAAAGCCATCACGGTCTGGAGATTGTTCTTCACCCGGTGGTGAATCTCGCGCATCAGCACCTTGTTGGTGCGCACTGCCTGTGCGAGCTCGGTGGTGCGTTGTGCTTCGGCCTTGGCGAGACTGAGGATCTTCAAGGCGCCGGTCGTGGCTGCGGCAAGCGCAAGCAGAAGAACGGTCGCCGCTATCAGGACGTCACGCCAGAACGGCCACATGATGGCTGACACTTCTGCCGAGGCGATTGCCACGAAGGGCGTGCGCTCGACGATCCGGTAGCCGACGAGCCTGGTGACACCGTCGACGGGCGATGCCGATATGTAGGTACCCGCCGTTGCCTTTCGCATATAGTCTGTAAACAGCACATAGTTACCGAGATCGACCGCATCCTTTGCTTCGGGATGCCTGGCGATCAGCTTTCCGTCACGTCGGATGAAACTCACCGTTGAACCTTTTCCGAGGGATGCGGCATCCCATATCGTCCTCAGCATCCCGGCATCGAAGGCAAGCACGGCAACACCTGCGAAAATCCGGTTACGCTCGATCCTTGTTGCCGACAGGAACACATGACGGTTCGTGCCTCGAAGCATTGTCAAAGCGGAAGTGTAATCCTCCGCCCCATTCGACAATCGCTTGAAGAAAAGCTGATCGGCGATGTCGGAAGGGCTGTTCTCGCGATCGTTGGAGTAAATCACGTGGCCGTCGGGCGCAATGACGTATGCCGTTGCGGTGACAGGCAATCCGGCTGTCGCCTGGTTGAGATGCTTGATGCCGGTAGCGTCGAGCGGCTGGGAAGCGTCACCCACCGCATCGGCCATGCGATAGAGCGTCTGGCGAGCGAGCGAATTGATCCAGATCGCGTTTGCAGCGACGATCTTGGTTGTCGCCGTGACCTGTTCTTCACCGCGTGTGACGGCCGACCAGTAGCTCGAATGGAGCCACAAGGAAAGGACGACCGCCAATCCGCAGAACATCGCCGCAATCGCGCCGACCGCTGCCTTTCCAACTATCGTGGAATCGCGTTGGGTTCGCATTCAATCCCCGCCGAACGGTAGATTTCATTTCTCTGATAGCAGGCTATAGGAGTCAATGTCTGCCAGAAGACAAACACGCGAAAGGCTGCGATTGATCGGCCGGACGGGCACTGGAAGGCGAACGGTCCTGGTCGATTGCCCTCCTGACAGTCGGGTCAGCGCCGTGTCGTAATCCGGCGAAGGGCGCGTTCAGCCTGAGCGATCGCCTCCTCTATACTGGCCGAGGTCCCAGTCGGCGGCAAGGTGCCAACGCCGTGACCAACGCTCAGACGCCAACCCCACGGAGCCTTGCTGGTCAGGTTGCTGCCGTCGCAGGCCAGAACCCCGATATACATACCCTCGTGCGCGAGGTTGAAGACATTCGGATCATCCGAGGGCACAACTTCCAGACCCGGTGTCAGCGCGGTCTCGCTCATCTGCCGAACTCCTTTCAAGAAAATCTGCCGAACAGTTTCCAAGGTAGAAAGTTCCGGCCTTGGTGAGTTCGCCGCGCTGGAACTCG
Source organism: Rhizobium sp. 21-4511-3d (assembly GCF_053522545.1). Lineage (NCBI taxonomy): Bacteria > Pseudomonadati > Pseudomonadota > Alphaproteobacteria > Hyphomicrobiales > Rhizobiaceae > Rhizobium > Rhizobium sp. 21-4511-3d. The sequence continues at coordinate 70,822 of NZ_JBNWCF010000018.1, forward strand.
CGCTTTGCGCCGACGTTCGGGAGGCAAAGGGAGATCGGCCAATGGACACATCCACCGAGGCAGTCGAACGCAACGGCCTGCTTTCTGCTATCGCAAAAGACGCGATGTCTGCGCTACGGCCTCTTCTTGAACCTGTCGTCCTTGCAAAGAATTCGATGCTCTCGACCAGTGGGAAGGTTCCGGAATTCTGTTACTTTCTGGAGGGTGGTATAGCCTCGATCATCATGACGACGTCGGAGGGCCGGTCTTGCGAGGTGGGCATTGTCGGACGGGAGGGGGCAGCGCCAATCGCTGGATTGCTCACGGGGCAAAGCGCGCCGTTCGATGCCGTCATGCAAGTCGAGGGATATGCCCTGCGGGCCTGCACAAAGAATTTCCGGCCCGTCCTGCTAACCCACCCGGCAGTAAGCGAGATCATGTACCGGTATGCCCAGAGCTTCCTGGTGCAGACAGCTTCGACGGCCTTGGCAAACGCCAACTGCTCCGTCGAAGAGCGCCTGGCGCGCTGGATATTGATGTGCCACGACCGCATCGACGGCGACCGTGTATCCCTCACACACGAATTCCTCTCACTTATGCTGGCTGTTCGCCGTCCAAGCGTGACGACGGCGCTTCATGTGCTTGAGGGCCGGCGATCGATCCATTCGGAACGCAGTCTCGTCGTGGTGAGGGATCGCCGCGGACTGGAACAATTCTGCCAGGGCTGCTACGGGCAGGCAGAAAGCGCTTATCGCGATCTTGTCGCAACGCTGCGCCCCAATGCTCCCAGCTAGGGCGTCGTGCTCTTCAACTCGCCAAGGTCTTGCGCAATCCGCTCTCTTGCTCGGTTGACGCGGCTTTTGATCGTTCCGGTTGGACAATCGAAGTGCTCACTGGCCGCTTCATAGGAGTGGCCTTCGATGAACACGAACTCGAATGCCGATCGATAGGGTTCGGGCAGTTGGCCGCAGGCACGCTCGAGTTCATGGCCTCGCACGCGCCACTCCTGCTCGGGTGGGACGCTGCCACGTGAGGAGGCGCAATCTTCGGCGCCAAGAATCTCCCGCTTCCCGACACGAAACTTCGAGCAGAAAGTGTTTCGCATGATGGTAAAGAGCCACGACTTCAGCCTTGTGCCCTCTTGAAAGCGGTCAATGTGTGATAGCGCCTTGACCACCGTTTCCTGGACGAGGTCGTCCGCTTCGGTCGGATTGCGATGAAAAGTCCTCGCAAAAGCGCGCAGAGCCGGCAACAGAAGGACCAGCTCGTGCTCTATGTTCGACTGTCGATTGATTTTAAGGGCCATTGTGCACCTCCCTGCCTCATCAAAGCTCAGAAGGTACCTTTGTTCCGGGTGAAAAGGGCAAGGTACGCAACCGTACCTAGGGATCGGTGCCTAATGGTCACCTCTCGCGGTGCCGAAAAGCGCGACAGCAATGGCGCCGAGTTCCGTCGGCTTTTCGCAAAGATGATATCCCGCGTAGCGGTCGGGAATCTGGCTGCGGATATAAGCGGTCGCGAACACAAACGGTGTTCCCATTGTGTGAAGCCGTTCGGCAATCGTAAAAACCGTCTCACCGTCAAGCCGGATGTCCAGGATCGCGCCGTCGATGGCACGCGTGTCGATTAATACCATACCGGCCTCGACAGAAGGCGCCGGGCCGACCACGCACGCTCCCGCCCGCTCGAGTGCCTGCCGCACATCGTCGGCGACGAAATATTCGTCTTCAACGATCAGGATATTCTTCCCAGTGAGCAGGCTAAGCTTCTGATCCACATTACCCTCCATGCCGAGCGAGGCACCGCCTCCGCGCGTCAGCGTCACTGTCCTTCCTGTACGTCGCTCCACGAGAACTAGATCGCCCGGCCTTTTGTCAGCCCATTCAATCTGAGGCAGCTTTCGTAATGGGCTTCGACCAGTGCAACAGCATCCGATTCTCGTTAAGCTGCCCCGACGTGCGGTTTAATGATCATCTTGATCCGTGGGTCAAGCCCGCCTTCCCATCGCCATTGCCGCGGGCCGCCACCCACCTCAAAGATAACCCGCCCAAAACGGACGTTGCCGTCGAAGCCATCCAGGGATCCGGTGCCTGTCCTGCGCCATTGATATTTCGATCGAAAGGGTTCCATCGCGTGGCTGTATCCCATATCGCTTCGTCGAACTACCGAGGCCGCCAGCAGTTCCATGGACGACAGCCCGGATGTTGGGAACCAGGCTGGTATTTCCACGTTTGAAGCATCATCCCGATACCGAGGCGTTCCAATAACATGGATCATTTTGATAGCATTGCTGCTGATTGCCGCTGTTGCCGGACGAACATTATTGTACGTTGCCCTTGGGTATGCTGACTACCTTATCGAGCAAAGACGGCAGAAGGGTCTTATCCGGCGCGCCATGCGGCGACGGGATGGCCGAAATTGAACAGCAGTCTTAAACCGGGCCGTTGTCCGGCTCGATCATGTCTTCATTGCGCTCAAGAATCGCCTGCGCCTGATTAATGGCGGCCGTAATTTGATCCAGTTCGGCAAGATCTGCATCGCGGACAATGCTGGCGAGCTCCCGGCAGAACCGGATCAATTGTCCAATGCTCTCGGCATCGGCGCGGGTCAATCTTACCGTTCGAGGCTGGCTCATCGACAAATCGCCTTATCTTTCACTTCGCTGGCTTTTCCGTATGTGCGTGCCAGTCAGATAGTCTGCAGCGAAGCTTCCCTTTTGGAGAATCATGCTGGCTCCCGCGCGATAGAAAGCAAACGATAATTTTCCGATTTTGTTCAAGCGGAGATCGATCCGATTTCGCTTCGCATAAGATCGAACGCCCTCTCTCTCGCAAAGTTCGATGGCTTTTAAGCTCTCGACGATGAGACAGGTCCGGGTGGTCTACAAAGTGCGGATAGCGGGCGAGCCCGTCCAGTCCCATGCTGATGGATCTTCAGTTTCGAGAGTGCGCGCCGTGGCGCTGTCGGTGCCGAGGCACCGTCCCACAGACCGGACATTCCCAAATCTCGAAGTACCGATGACGAAAACTGTTGCAGAATTGCTACGCCGCTTTCAGACAACTTCAGCTTCGACTAGTAGATATGGTCCTTATGACCGGAATCGTACACAGCCTTGCCGGATGAACTGGTTGGACTAAATCATAGCTGTTATCCAAACCTTCATAGCGCAAAGTGATTTTGGGACTGCCAGCATGACAGATCTTGAGGGGAGCGACCTGGACGGCCGATATAGGCTGCTCGTCGATGCTATCACCGACTACGCCATCTATATGCTTGACCCGCAAGGGCGGGTAAACAGTTGGAGCATGGGCGCCAAGCGCCTTAAGGGATACGAGGAAGACGAAATCCTCGGTGAACACTTTTCGCGCTTCTGTACGCCGGAAGACCGGGCATCCGGTGTTCCCGCAACCGCACTGGAGACGGCAGCCACAACCGGCCGCTTCGAGGCCGAGGGCTTCAGGCTCAGAAAGAACGGGGAGCGTTTCCCAGCCCACGTCGTGATCGATGCGATCCGCGATAGTCGCGGATTGCTCCTCGGCTTTGCCAAAATCACCAGGGATCTTTCTGAGCGCAAGAAGGCCGAACAGATTCTCAGGCGTCAGGAAGAGCTGTTCCGCATGCTCATTCAGGGTGTCACGGATTATGCGATATATCTGCTCGATCCCGATGGCCTGGTTTCCAGCTGGAACGCTGGCGCTCAGCGCATCAAGGGCTTTCTGCCCGACGAAATCATCGGGCAGCATTTCTCACGCTTTTACACCGACGAGGACAAGGCAGCGGGTCTGCCTTCGATAGCCCTTGAAACAGCCGCGCGCGAAGGCCGTTTTGAAAAGGAAGGCTGGAGGATCAGAAAGGACGGCAGCCGCTTCTGGGCAAACGTCATAATAGATGCCATACATGCCGATGACGGCAGCCTTGTCGGCTTTGCGAAGATCACCCGCGATATTACCGAGAAGCGGCAGGCCGAAGAAGCGTTGGCCCGTGCACAGCAGGAGCTCTTTCAGGCGCAGAAGATGGAGGCGGTCGGTCAGCTGACCGGCGGGGTCGCGCACGACTTCAACAATCTGCTGATGGCAATCCTTGGCAGCCTTGAGATCGCCCGCAAACGAACCCTGGCTGGGGAAGGCGTCCTCGATTTGATTGACAACGCCATCGTCGGCGCGCGAAGGGGCGCGTCTCTCACGCAGCGGCTGCTGGCATTCTCCCGCAAGCAGGACCTCAAACTTAAACCGGTCAAGGTCGCTGATCTTGTAAGCGGAATGACGGAACTGATGGAACGCTCGATCGGTCCGGCGATCGAGATCGTGAGCCGATTTGAGCCTGACCTGCCGGCAGTTCTGTCGGATGCAAATCAGCTTGAAAACGCTCTCCTGAATCTGGTCGTCAATGCGCGTGATGCCATGCCCGATGGTGGCACGATCACGATTAGCGCCGGGCGCCATCGCCTCACAGGTACCAACAGCCAGGGACTGCCATCGGGACACTATGTCTGTCTTTCGGTCACCGATGAAGGAGGCGGCATGGATGACGAGACCCTGGAGCTTGCCACGACGCCCTTTTTCACAACAAAGGGAATTGGCAAAGGTACCGGACTGGGTTTGCCCATGGTCCAGGGCCTGATGGCCCAGGCAGGCGGGGCCCTTCATCTGAAGTCGGCGCCGGGCCTGGGTTGCACGGCGCAACTGTGGTTGCCAGTCGCGGCTGATCAGACCGAGCCGGCGTCCCATCTGCCAAGCGAACCGCTTGTCCAATCACCGTCGCAATTGACTGTTCTTGCCGTCGATGACGATGCTCTCGTCTTGATGAACACTATTCTGATGCTGGAAGATCTGGGCCACGAGGCCATACAGGCTGAATCAGCGGGGCAGGTGCTCGAGTTGCTCAAGGAAGGGTTCATTCCGGACGTCATCCTGACCGATCACGCCATGCCAAATATGACAGGGGCGGAGCTGATCCGAACAGTCAGCCTTTCGCACCCGTCCGTGGCGCTGGTTCTTGCCACAGGCTATGCGGAGCTGCCCGACGGCACGGCGCCACGCGTCGTGAAGCTCTCGAAACCATTCACGCAGGCACAGCTGAGTGTCGCGCTGGCAGCTGCCAGGCCTGCCGCCCCTGCTTAGTCTGCGAGCCGCTGCGCGAAGATGCGGTGGAACCCAGTGACGAGAGCTTGCCTGCCCGACAAGGGATCCGTTCGAGCGGATTGTTATCTTTTGGCATCCGGGATCTTTTGGCTCAGTGTGCAAGCTTTGATCGTTGCCGTGCAAAACCGGTTTACAAGCTTCATGCGCGTTGATCCCATCTTTCGTCCCACTCGACACCTTCCGTAAGCTCGATCAATATTGGCATCGCCGAGATGATTACCGGCGATCTTAGGACAACGGGCGGTTCCGTCTCCTTGCCAGGAAAGACCATGTCCTCGTCTTCCGAACCTTGTGTTTCGAATGAATCCGCGGATTTGGTGACGGTACGTTTGACGATCAAGTTCGGTAGTTCGTCATTTAGCAGACCCTTGAATAGTTGCTCAATCGAACCAGGGAACCGGAGAGTTGTTCCTGCCCACCTGTAGCCAGCTGTTGCAAATCAGCAATGACCGCCGCTAGAGTCAATCGACCATCGTCCGCCCCGCTATCGATGCCGTTGCGTCGAATCGGATTCTGATCCCAGTTAGGGTCGGGGTGACGGTGGAACGAAGATGGCATTCAGGGTGATCGAGGGTGGCCTCGCGGCCAATGGGTGGGTGAATGGAGACAATGCCGCTCAGGTTGATGTAGCGCAGGTCAGAAGAGAGGGCGCGCGTCGGCTGCGAGATTCGGGCTATGATCGGCTGGAGGCACGGCGGCGCATTACCGGTATTGCGGTGCCGCGTTCTGTTGATCACTTTCGAATGCAAATTGAATTTGTGGTAGGCGCCTTATCACGCCTCGACCCAATTCCAGCGGATTTCCGGAACGACTGCTACTGGCCGATACTTGACAATGCCTGAGGTGTGAAGCGCTGCGACCGTGCCGCAGCGCTTCAAGATGTCAAGCTGCCTTGGTGCCCTTGGCGTTCGCCGCTGACAGTGCAAGTTCTGTCAGTTTCTTGTCGGTTGCCTCCTCCTCCGCAAGGTTCTGCTGGAGAAGGGTGACTGCCTGCTTGTGCCCGAGCTGCTTGGCCCACGCAATCAGCGTGCCGTAGCGCGCAATTTCATAATGCTCTACAGCCTGCGCTGACGAGATCAGGCCAGCATCGAGAGCAATGCTTCCGTCGAATTCCTCGATGATTTCGTTTGCTTCTGCAATGATCCCCTGGATCGCCTCGCAGGTCTTGCCTCGGGCCGGCTTCCCAATGATCTCGAATACCTGTTCCAGGCGCTCGATCTGGCCTTGAGTTTCGTCGCGATGCTTCAGAAAACCTTCCTTGCCATCTTCAGACTGTGCAGCCCGGGCCATTTTCGGTAGTGCACGCAAAATCTGCTTTTCGGCATAATAGATGTCCTTGAGAGTGTCGAGAAACAGGTCGTTGAGGGTCTTTGCTGTGGCCATGTCGTTCTCCTTTTTAGGTTTGCACGCGTCCAACAAACAGCGGCGTCCTTTGTTCCAAAAGTGGTGTTCCCGCTAGAAGCGGTGACAACTCGCGTCAACCACAACCAGCGGCATCATCACGATGACGGCACTAACCGTTACGAGATCGAGACTTGAAGTCGCTCGCAGGAGAGTGCATCAGCCACGCTCCGGCGAACACTGGCACATCGCGTCATAGACGTTCGCATGCGTTTTTCGCCGCGTGGATCTTCGAAGGCGACGCGGCGGCTTGCCCAACGAACGCCGATTTCCTGATCTTGATCACCGTCTTCAAGCTTCCTGATACAGCGGAGCCCCGGATTGGGTCAGTGAGAGCGTCCCTCGTTCATTTCTGACGGGTCATAGTTGATGTCCCAGTCCTTCTCCGGCTTTTTGGAACCTGGAGGACGCTTGTGAGCTGTCGCATCCTCTGAGCCGGTCACGACAGTGGGCTTGGCGCTGTGGACGCCGGACGCCTTGCGGTCACCTTGTGATTTCGCAAACTGTCCGCGTGCATCCTTTTCGACGTTACTCATCACTGTTCTCCTTTGTCTTCAGTGCGTCGGAGACCTTTCTAGTCTCTGGGTCGCGATTGTTATCGCCCATGGCGTCACGGTCGAGATCCGGATCGTCCTTGGCTGGCATGTAGCCGCGCGGCGTGTTCGATTTCGGTCCTTCCCAGCGCGGCGACTGGTCCGTCGTGCCGGGCATCCCGTCTTTGGGAGAATTCATTCCCATTTTGCTTCTCCTTGGTCGTTGTTCGAAACGGTCTAAAAGTCTAACCCGTGACCGTCATGTTCCCTCGATACCCCACGGCCGCGGCCTCCTTTCAAAAATGTCCGGTTTCGGACAATGGCAGTCCGGCATTGACTTATCGTCTGCGCTCCGGCGCTCCCGTGCTATTCTGGTTAGAGGCGTCTTTCATGAGGGAGAGTGGGTATGCGCGTCCTGGTTATTGAAGACGAGCCTCAGATGTTTCTTGAAATCGAGGAGGTCATCCTGCAGGAGGGCGGGGAAGTGATCGGGATTGCCACGACGCTGGCCGAAGCGCTCGAACTTGCGCCTCTCGCAGACGTCGCCCTCATCGACATCCGTCTTGGCAACGGAATGACCGGCCCGGAGATTGCCAAAAGCCTGGTCAATGGTTTTGGGATTGGGGTTGTTTATTTGACGAACGGTCAGGACGCGCCGAAGGGTTCCAGCGACGCGATGGGCGGCGCGGCAAAGCCGGTGACGCGCGAGGCTGTGCGACACGCCATACGACTGGCCGCAGCCATTCAGGCTAGTCCAGAGCATACCGAGCCGAACTCATCAAAAGCCCAATGACGGCATTTCAAAACTTCGGGACGCTCATAATAACTAGGCTAGACGACGAGCAGAGCTCTCTGCCTCTTCCGAAAACGTTTGGTGGATCGGCTATCACCTGTTGCCGATCAGACCGGCAACGGTCGCGATCAGCGTTTTTTCCCGATAAGGCTTGTCAAGGACGGCATCGAAGACCTCAGGGTGCGCTCGCCCAATGCTTCCCTGTGCGCCGCTTACCAGCACGATTGGAATGGACGAAAGAGTGGCATCAGCTCGCATAGCTTGAGCGAGCTCCAAACCGGTCATGAGCGGCATCATGAAATCCGTTATGACGAGCGCCGGCAGCTTTTGCTTGACAAGCGTCAGCGCGGCCTTTCCATGTGATGCGGAGGCCACCTCATAGCCCGCGTCCTCCAGCATCATTGTAAGGACATCTGCGAGCAGGAATTCATCCTCGGCTATGACGATCAGCGGCATCCCTGGCAGTTCCCTGTTGTCAAGCCGGCCCCTGCGCCAATCCGGTAGCGGCCCCCGCGACCGGTTCAAGTGCCGCTCGAACCTCCATCCCACCCGGCCCGAATCCGATCTCATGGATGATCGGTTCAAACGCCCGGTCACGGACCTTCAGGACCGAAACAGTGCGCTTGTAACGCGATCCGATCTCTACATGGCGCAGCATTACCAGATTATCCAGGAGACTGGAGATCTCCGATCCTGGCGCCGTCACCGTGGGTCCGAAGAGATCTCGCAGTTCCCAGGTCGTGATTGTAGTAACGTTGAGCGCACGCAGTTCGTTCGTCAGAGCTGCGAAAAATTCGACCATACGCGGTTGATAAACCGCCCCACGCTCGAAACCGCCAAGGCCGTCGATCAGCAGCCTTTTCACGCCGCGCTCACGCACCGCGTCGAGAAGACGATGTCCGAGCTTGTCCAAGAGATTTTCGGTCATCGGATTCCAGATCATTTCGAGAGCGCCATTTTTGATCAGCCCTTCGAAATCGACACCCAGCGCGGCTGCCTTGCCGCGCAGGCGGGCAGGCGTCTCATAGAAGCCGAAATGAAGCGCCGGCTGCTCTTGCGTCGCAAGCGACAGGAAATTGATCCCGAGCGAGGTTTTTCCGCTTCCTGACGGTCCGAAGACGAGTGATACCGAACCTTCGGGCAAGCCGCCGCCGACCAATGCGTCGAAACCGCCCGTCCCGGACGAAACTGATCCAGTCGGCGCATGATCAGGCACGCTCGTATGAGCGAGAAGCGCCTCAACTCGGGGGAATACCGCCACGCCATCAGACGTGATCTCGAACTGATGGTGCCCGCCAAGTGCTGCGGTTCCTCTGGACTTCTTGACCTGGAGGCGGCGAACAGCGCGCACACCGCTCAACTCGTTATGAAGATCGATCACCCCATCGACCATTGTATGCTCCGGGCTTTCTTCGGCGATCCGGCTGCTGGTCAGGAATAAAACAGTGCAACCGACGAAGGCGGCCTGGCTCTGAACCTCGGCGACAAAGGTTTTGACGTCAAGCTGCGTATCGGCCCGATCACGCGCATTCAGGAGCCCGTCGAACACCAGCAGGGTGGCGCCCTGACGGGCGATCTCCTGCCGGATCAGCTTTACGACCGCCGACAGACCCTCATCACGCAGGGTCTGGAACACGCTGACATAGGTGACGTCGATACCGAGACGTGAACTGTCGAAAAACTCAAGAGTGCCAAGTGCCTGAAAGAGCCGCTCGTGCGTCTCTGCAAGGAGCGTGACGTAGAGCGCCTTGCTGCCCTTCTCGGCTGTCTTGAAGGCGATCTGATTGGCGAAGATCGTCTTTCCTGCGCCAGGGTGGCCTTGCAGGATGTATGATGCGCCGACGACGAGCCCTCCGCCAAGGACGGCGTCTAGGCCGGGAACGCCCGTTTGAAGTCTTGCTAGTGCCTGTGTCACAATTCTGGTTCCGTCAACTACCCCTGCCGCACCCTAGAAGGCTTGGCGCCATTTGGGAACACCCTATGATGAGGCCGTTGGCGAAGCGGCCGGTTCGGTCGACGATCCCTAGGCCTCTGCTGCAGGCCGAAGCTTTCTCCGGATTAATGAAAAATGAGAAGGACACCGGGCGACGCTTCCTATAAAGGCCGCGATCGCCGAATTTGCCGCACGATACCTCGTATCTCCGTCGAGGCGAGGGCAGGGGAAAGGCATTGCGGTCGATCAGCGGCGGTCGCTTACAATGCCCTTAAATATGATCGATCCGCTGAGCAAGGATGGCAAGGGCAGCTGTCTCGGGCGGCCGACCCTTCATCGATCGGGTTCCCGCTCAGGCCGAGCGGGTTGGTGTTCGCCCTGCTGCGCGCGAACGGCCGCACAGGCATTTGAATTGCCGCCGACAGGGGCAGACTTACATCGACGACGACATCACCACGTTCGGTGAGGGCGTGTCCGCAGCTTCGTCGCCGGGCTGAGGCGATGCCGATAGCGCGGCACGGACCTCATTTTCCTCCCATCCCGCCCGCACTGCCGATTCGATCAGTTCGACCATTTTCTCCGTAGATGACGATCGAGATGTCTCATCAAGATGTTTGCTTGCCGTCTCAAGACATTCCTTGAGGTTTGCCGCACGGGCAGCCGGGTCCTGACTGAAACGCGGGGAGGCGACGTAGATCATGATAGGCTCCTTTCTGATTAGAACAGAGGGAAGCGCTCGCGGTTCCATCCGCTTGCAGGGATTTCCGTGAGGCGTGGTCCGACCCCATGCTCGAACTGCCGTCGAAGGTGCGGTCCACTCGCGCTCACGCAGGAGCTGCAGCACGCACAGCGGCGGTCCTTGGAGCTTTAGTCTGTTCTGCCGATCAAACTATCGGCCGGGATTGTTGGCCAGCATCATCTCATTGATCTTTGCGGCAAGATCATCGACGGCGAAAGGCTTGCCGATCATCGCCATGTTGGGCCCAAGAAAACTTGCCTTTGTGGCAGCGTTTTCCGCATAGCCTGTCACGAACAAGATCGGAAGATCCGGCCGATATTGCCGGGCAATTTCCGCCAACTGTCGGCCGTTCATCCCAGGAAGGCCGACATCCGAAACCATGAGGTCGACCGTTTTTTCAGAGGCCAGAATACCGATGGCGGCTTCCGCGTTGGCCGCCTCGAAGGCGAGATAGGACAGTTCACCGAGCACGTCGCAGATCAGGAGGCGCACTGCGTCGTCATCTTCGACCACAAGGACGCTCTGCCCCCGTCCCTCCGGCGCCGCTTCTGGAACCATCGGTCCTTTATCATCGCTTGGCCCGTCAGCCGCCGGGAGATAGAGCTCGATCGTTGTCCCTTGTCCCGGCCTGCTATCAATGCGGACCTGGCCACCGGATTGACGAACAAAACCGTAAATCATCGACAGGCCGAGGCCGGTGCCCTGGCCGACCGGCTTTGTCGTGAAGAACGGTTCGAACACCTTGTTCACAACATCGGCCGGCATGCCGATACCGGTATCGCTAACGGCTAGCAATACATAGGTGCCCGGCTTCAAGTCTAAACTCCGCTCGCAGGCCTCGACAACACAGCGCCTGGCGGCAACTCTCAATCGACCGCCGTCTGGCATAGCGTCGCGCGCGTTGACTGCGAGATTGAGCAATGCGCTTTCCAACTGGTTAACATCGGCCAAGGCTGCCCCGGTCCCGGCCTCGACGTCGATCTCTACGCGTATGTTCTCCGGCAATGTCCTTTCCAGGAGTTCCCTGGTTGCTTCCAACTGCGGCGCGATCTCGACTGGTTTGGAGTCCAGCGTCTGGCGGCGAGAAAAGGCCAACAGCCGTGCGATCAGAGCTGCCGCCCTATTTGCCGAATCCACGGCGGCGTCCATGAATCTGTCGACGTCTTCGAGCCGTCCGCTTGCGATGCGGCGTTTTGCGATATTGATGCCCCCAATGATACCGGTGAGCATATTGTTGAAATCATGTGCGATCCCGCCGGTCAGTTGACCGACCGCTTCCATTTTCTGGGACTGGCGGAGGGCTTCCTCGGCAAGATTGCGAGCCGCCATTTCGTTTTCCAGAGCGGCTGTGCGCTCGGCAACCCGCTGTTCAAGCGTTCGGTTCAGGGTGTCGAGCGCCTCACGCTCCACACGCAGCGCCGCCTCCGATGCCGCAAGAGCGCTTTCCGTTCGCTTTCTTTCAGTAATATCGATCACGGTTCCGATGAAGCGCACCGCGCTCGCACCAGAAAATATTGCGCCTCCCTTTGCAGCGATCCAACGCTCCTTGCCGTCGTCAATGCCGATGGTGCGGTATTCGACTTCGAATTCGCCGCGCCCTGTGGGCTCCAAGGCAGCTTTGACGGCGTTGTCGGCGCGCTCCTTGTCCTGTGGGTGAAGTCCAGCGAGAAAGGTGCCCTCGTAGGAAATTTGCCGATCAGACGTCAATCCAAACATCGCCCTGCAGCGCTCGTCCCAACGCAAGGCCCCCGTCGCAGGGTTGTAATCCCAGGTCCCGATTCCCGCCGCACTCGTTGCTAGACGTAACCGCGTCTCGCTCTCATCGAGGTCCCTCAGGCGATCGCGCATCTGGAACTGTTTCTGCCTCAGCCGCATCGCCGATGCGATCGCACTGAAAAGAGAGGCGCTTCCGAGTGGCCGTTCGAGCACAACGCTGTTGCTCGACAAATCGAAGAGCGCCAGTTGCGACAAGCGTGCGCTGGGCATGCGCGCCGCGCGAGGCGCGGCCAAAAGCACGAATGGCACGTCAGACCAGGAGGGTTGAGCCTGAAGCGCTGACTTCAAGGTGTCGGCATTTCTTGCCAGCGCTTCTTCCGTCAGCAGGATCGCGCCGATCTGTTCGCTCATCATGCCTGCGACATCTTTGAGATCGCGGCAGATGACCGCCTCGTAGCCTTTATGCGTCAGGATCGATGAGACCGCATCCGCATCCCTGCCGAAGGGCGCGCAGATCAGGATACGCCGGCCTTCGGACGTCTCTGACCTATCGCTCACGATCTCGATCTTCCATCAAGGGACCCCGTATACCGAGATATTCGGGCGTACCGGTCAAAATGCCCCTGAACTGGGACAGGGGTTCGCCCACGCGGATCCCGCCCGCATCGACCCTCAATTCACGGATCGTATCCTCGTGCGCGCCTCCACGGTTCTTGAGTACCGAGATTGCCTTGCGCACCCGCCCCTCGGCTTCGAAAAACCGCAGTAAGACGACTGCATCTGCAACATAGGATATGTTGAGGCTTGTCGTCATCGCGCCGACGAGACCATCGATCAGCAGCGTCACAACGCCTTTCTGACTGAGGTAGGACAGGAGCTCATGCATCTGCAGGATGAGATGCTGCTCCTGAGGCATGGCAGCGACATATCCGTTCAGGCTGTCGATGACGATCATCCGGGCCTTGCGCTCCTCGACCTCACGTCGCACCCGAAATGCAAATTCACCGGGCGAAATCTCCGCGGGGTCGATCTGTTCGACGCAAAGCGTGCCATTCGCAATATGCTTCTCCAGATCGAAACCGAAGGCTTTGCCGCGAGCCATCAATGTTCCTATCCGCTCGTCGAACTCATAGACGGTGGAGGGTTCACCCCGCTCGCAGGCCGAATGCAGATATTGCAGCGCGATCGTCGTCTTGCCGCTGCCAGCGGGGCCGGTCAGAAGCGTGCTCGTGCCGCGAAGAGGTCCGCCGCCAAGCAGGTTGTCGAGCCCCTGTACTCCGCTCGGCGTGACCTCGTCCGCAAATTCACCGTGGTGAGTAGCCGCAATCAGTCTTGGATAGATCTGCAGCCCGCCTGTCCTGATCGTGAAATCGTGATAGCCGGCGGTGAAATCAATGCCGCGCAGCTTCTGGACCTGCAGTCGCCGCCGCGCGGCGCCGAAGTCGAGCGTCAGCCGCTCAAGGGTTATAACGCCATGGCAGAGACTATGCAGATGAGCGTCGCGGCCATCGGCTTTGCCGGTCATGTCATCAACTAGGATCACCGTTGTGTCGCGTCCCGAGAAGAACTGCTTGAGAGCGAGCACTTGCCGGCGATACCGTAGCGGATCCTGTGCGAGCAGGCGCATTTCCGACAGGCTATCGAACACGACGCGCTTAGGCTTAACCCGCTCCACCTCTTCTTGGATGAGCCTGATCGTCTCGCCGAGCTCCATCTCCCAGGGGTGTAGGATCGACTGATCACGGCCCTCACCAAAAATTTCGGCAGCGGAGTCGAACTCGAACACGTCAAACTCGCCACTGTCCCATCCATGAGATGCAGCAACGGCCGCAAGCTCTTCAGCCGTTTCTGACAGAGTTATGTAAAGGGCCTTTTCGCCGCGCCGCACCCCTTCGCGAAGAAATTGCAAGGCCAGCGTCGTTTTGCCGGAGCCAGGTGCGCCTTCCAGAAGATAAAGTCGTCGTGGCGACAGGCCGCCTTTGAGGATGATGTCAAGGCCTGCATTTCCGGTCGAAATAGTGTCAGGCAACGTTATGGGTCCCAGATATCAATTGGTTTTTTTCAAGAAATATGATCGATCCACAATCTGGCAAGCCCGTTCGCTCGTCTCGGGCGGGAATCTGTCGCTGATTGGCACCTGCATCCACTGCGACCAGGTTCGTTATGACGCTCACCCTCGCACGCTCGCGAAACCAGCGGATGACCTAGAGGACTAATAAAAATCCCCGACGACGTCAGTCATCGGGGAAATTGGGCGTGCTGAAAACAGAGAGCAAGGGCCGCCGGGTTGCATCGAAAAAGCCGGGGTCTCGTTAGATCCGCGTCACTTCGCCCGGCGGCTAAACTAAAACGTGTCAGCGCTACCATTGTTCCCGCCGTACAAAAAAGAAATCTCACTCCAGGCGATAGCGGCCCTACTGCCTTAGTCGCGGACGGAACATCAATCGTCCGGACGAGGTCATGTCCCAATCCATCGGTGATCAACGCCGAAGCAATTTTCATGTCGCAAGCTGGACCGTTCAGAGCCGGTCGGCTTTGGACAGCTGCAAACGTTGGCATGTTGCGGTCTTAATCGTCCGTGAGGTCGATGTCGGAATCCCCTCTCGGCGGTCTCATCTCCCAAAGCGATTGTGCTTCGTTTCGACCCCGCTCTAAGCTGTGCAGTTCTCCACTATTCGGCCGCCAAAAGCTCGCTATCGAACGGCGGCGGGCGAAACCTGACTGCCCTCCCGAAGTGTGGCTAGTTCTTATCCCGAGCCGTTGCTACGGCTAGGAAGACACTACGACATCGCCGTTTTCTTCACCGTCCCAATAACGGATAGATGCAGCCGAAACCTTTATGAGAACCAGGCCTGGCGTCTCGGTCCCTTCCGGAAACCAACGCTCTAGACCGGAGGACCAGTGATCCTCGAACATCGCCTTGTCGCGGATGACGGAAGCGCTTCCCTCAACCGCGATGAATATCCCCGGTTTGCCCAGCAGGCTTGGGGGAGCGGTGAAGGTCAGCAAAACGTCATTTATCCCCTCGATCTCGCTGACCTTGCGGGTGTCTTCGTAGGAGAAAAACCACGAGTCCCCGTCATACTCGACGTCGCCATTGTTACTCATCGGCCGGGTGGCAATCCTGCCGGCGCCGGCGTTGGTGCAGAGCATGCAAAAGTCGATTTTCCTCAAGTGCGAGGACAGGTCCTCAAGTGTCATTGACGGCATGATGTCCTCCTGGGCGTGACTGAGATCCTATAAGTATCAAAGGCTCCGGAATGTTCCGGCGAATGCGAAACACGCTGAAAATGGCAGGTCCGCCGGAACCTGGATCATTTCTCGGTGTTTTCGCAAGGAAAGGAGCACAGCCATGATGACCCAATCGAAACGGCTTGCAGAGGAGTACCGCCGGGTCGGCGGCCGCCGGCTCGCCAAGGTTGACGATAACATCGTCAGTACGCGGGCATGGGATGAGGATACTCCCGAGGCGGAAAGGTTCTGGCAGGAGCATGTTGCTCCTCTCGATGAAGAAAAACGTCGGGAAGTCGAGCTCCATCTGCCGTCAATCAGCGAACGCTGACGATATGCCGTTTTCCAATTTCGAACTTAAAACGGTAGATGTCGATGCCGGTGCCATCCGCCTCAGAATGGGTGGAAGCGGGCCGCCCTTGCTTCTGTTGCACGGCCATCCCCGCACGCACATGACATGGGGCTCCGTCGCCGAAATCCTCGCGCCGTTTTTCACCGTCGTCTGTCCAGATCTGCCTGGCTTTGGCAAATCCTACATACCGCAGGACGCGCCCGATTCGATCCATTCGTCCAAGATGGAGAAGGCCAGATCCCTTCGCCAGCTGATGGATAAGCTTGGTCTTCCGTCCTTCTTTCTCGCCGGGCATGACAGAGGGAGCCTGACGGCGTTCCGGCTGGCCATGATGTATCCCGACGTTGTGCGAAAGCTCGTGATCATCGACGGCCTGCCTGTGCTAGAACATCTCGAACGCGCCGATTGGCGGTTCGCCCGCGACTGGTATCACTGGTTCTTCTTCGCCCAGCCCGGAAAGCCCGAGCGGGTCATCTCCGCAGATCCCGAGGCCTGGTACGACAAGCTGTCACCCGACGTAATGGGGGCTGAGGCCTATGCCGACATTCGTGAGGCCATCCATGACCCAGCTATGATCCACGGGATGATCGAGGATTATCGAGCCGGGATCCGCGTCGATCATATCCATGACAAGCAGGACCGGGAGGTGGGCCGCAAGGTTTCCTGCCCAATGCTTTGTCTTTGGTCACTTCGCGACGACCTGCAACAAATCTACACCGATCCCGTCGCGATATGGCGCAACTGGGCCAGCGACGTCAGTGGCTTCGGGGTCGACAGTGGGCATCATGTCGCAGAAGAAAATCCAGGAGATCTGGCTGCCGCAATCAAGACATTTCTCCTCACTGAGGATTGAGACGCGTCGGTTCGCATGGAACTTTTATGGCGCGTCATATTTGTAACTCGTGATCTCGGATCCGGGCCTGCTACCCGCGTCAAGCGACCGCGAAAGGAAAGACTATGAATAACAACCACCGCAGCAGTGAAAGAGTGACCGAAACGGCGACTGAGGCAAGGCAGGGTCGATGGGGCAGGCCGGTGTTCTTGGTCCTTATGGGTGGCCTGGTCCTTGCCATGATCGTCTGGGTAGGTGTCGATATGTGGGGCGAGAGCATAGACACCGACAAAACCTCGACTGCCGCAACTGCGAATGACCCCATCAATGCCCAGCCCTCAGGAGAAGGGACCTTCGACAATAATGCCGCCGATGGCAGCGCGCCCCCGCCGAAGCAGACAGATCGTTTGCCCTCGCCGAGCGGCAACGGCGGCGGTCCGACACAGGTCACCACACCGTCGGGCACCGAGAAGGTTCAATGAGGTCATGTTCGGACGCCGGCGGCATAGTCTGCCCCCGCACTTTATTCAATGAAAGCAGTCAGGAGACTTTTAAATGACGGATCATGACGAACTGCACAAGGTATGGGACCTTTCAGAGAAAATTGGCTTCTGCATGCTGACCACACAGTCGGGAAGCGATCTACGCGCCCGTCCGATGTCGGCATATGCCGAAAGGGTCGACAACGCGTTCTACTTCCTTACCGATATCGACAGCCACAAGGATGACGAAATCGAGCGTAACCCGGCCGTTTGCCTCGCCTTCGCAGACAGCAAGGGGCAGAAATACGTCTCGATATCGGGCATCGCGGAGGTCCAGAACGACCGGGAAAAGATCCGGGACCTCTGGGCGACCCCCGCCAAGGCATGGTGGGATAGTCCCGAAGATCCCTCGATCCGCATCCTCAAGGTAACGCCGAACTTCGCCGAATATTGGGATAGTCCAGGCACCATCGTCAGCTACATCAAGATGGCTGCCGCTGCTGTATCCAGCGCCAAGCCGGATATGGGCGAGAATGCCAAGGTACAAATGTAGGTCGAGGCGGTCATGGGTGTCGACAGACAGGAAATAATCCGCCGACGCGCCTTCGAAATATGGGAGGACGAGGGGCGTCTGGACGGTGCCGACCAGCGACATTGGCTGCAGGCGGAGGACGAGCTCTTCGGCGATGATGATCACGAAACGATGCAGGAACTGCTCGATGAGGACGATCATGACGATGACCTCGCATTTGGCAAGTCTGCGACAGCTAAAACTCACTCGTTCGAGCCGGGGCCAGCCGGCCACGCTCAAAAGGAGACGGATCTAATGGCGAAACAAAACAGCGACGGCCTCAATGGTTTGTTGACCGAATTGGGCGTTCTGCCTCCGGAGCGGGATGGGCTGACAACCCTGACCGTTGATCAGCAGGAAGTGCTGAACGCCTATCAGTCGGGCCGGATGGAGGAGGCTGATTTTCAGCGTCATCTCGCGACCGACACTGTGCTCGCAGATCATGTCCGCTTATCGCTGACGGCCGGCCGCAATTAGGCCACCCGGCAGCCAATTTCGATCTCGGCAAGCAAGGATCACCAATGCGTCATGACACCTTTGGTTTCGCTTGCTCAGCCTGAGCCGGCGATAGAACTTTTGACGATAACCAGTACAAGGCGGGGGTGAGGCAACTGCCGTAGGACTTGGGAATTTATTGTTGCTGCCGGTGGAACCAGGCATCGTTGCGTAGGTTTGACAATGGTTACCAACTCAGAAAACTCCCACGGAGGAAATTCCCAATGCGTATCAAACTTATTGCGGCATCCGTCGTCGCACTCGCTATGGCAACGTCTGTATCCTACGCGCAGTCCAACCCGGTTCCCAATCACATGGCAACCGATAAGAACGCCAACGAGGATGCCGGCGGCGGCGCTGGAAGCAGCGATTCATCCGGCACCAAGATCATGAAGCCGATGGGCACAGACTCGACGATGACCAACAGCACGACCGAACAGACCAAGTGTAAGGACGGCTCGAACGCCAAGGGCGCTCTCCAGACCCAGGCCGGCAAGGGTGATGCGACCCCACAGGATCAGGCCTGCGGCGAAAACAACAACTGACAGATTGTAACTGACGACAGGGAGGCCGGATCATCTCCGGCCTTTTGCTGTTTGCACAGCATTGAATGCTTTGCCGGAGGTCCACTCTTTGCGGGTTCAGCAATGCCTAGCCGGAACCGATTGGCTTTACAAATGTTTGTGAGGAGACAAGGAACCCGCCCGTCGCCTGGAGGCCTGGATGAGTAGTGATCAATGGACACCGGAACTCTTTTCTGAAGCCTGGTCCGCCGGGATAGCAGCTGTCGTCGATGAGCGAATAACGCCCTTGCAGCATCTCGTTGTTATGTCATCGCCGGGAATCGATCGATACGACACAACGGACGGTCCGCTGAAACGCGAGATGGATCAGGTATTGGAGATTGGCCTCGCCAAGCTTCAAAAAAGTGGCGAGGCAGCGCCGGGCTAACGTTCGTAAAGTTGCGCTGAACACCAGCAAGCGTTCCTTCGCGAAAGAATACGGAGCCGATCAACTTGGGCCTGTCGATCAAACGATATCTTGTCCCTCTCGCCGGCGCGATGATGGCCTTAGCCGCGACGCGGCTCGTAGTTCGCCTCAGCAGCCGGGGCGATCCCTGTCGCAATATCGCGACCGAAGATCCTCATGGAAGGGATGCCGAACGGCCTGAGGCGATACCCGCCCGGGGATTAGTCGATGTTTTCTGGCGCGTCTACGAGGAAGTCTCGAGGGACAGGGTTAGTCTGATCGCCGCCGGCGTCACTTTTTATCTGTTTTTGGCACTCTTTCCCGCCCTTGGCGCGGTCGTCGCACTTTACGGGCTTGCGGCGGATCGAGCGACGATGGCCCAACATATCCGGGAGCTCGCCGTTCTTCTCCCGCCAGGTGCCTTCGACATTGTCGCAGACCAGATCCAGGAGCTTTCGAAAAAGCCGAACGGATCGCTCGGCATTGCCTTCTTTGCGGGCTTCGCGATCGCTTTGTGGAGCGCCCACAATGGAACGTTAGCGCTTTTTGATGCGATGAACGTCGCCTATGAGGAAGACGAAAAACGGACCTTCTTGTGGCGCAACCTGACTGGCCTCGCGTTTACGCTTGGCGCTACGATCGTGGTCATTGCAATGATCGGGTTGGTCGCGGGATTGCCGATCGTCCTCTCCTACGTGTGGCTGGGAGAGGTGCCCGAAGAGATCGTGCTGATGATACGCTGGCCGGTTCTGCTTGCGATCTTCTTTTGCGGCATCATGGCCCTTTACCGCTTTGGCCCAAGCCGTGAACCCGCCAAGGTGCGCTGGATGACCTGGGGTGCTGCGATGACGACGATCGCCTGCGTGGCAATGTCGCTCTGCTTTTCCCTCTATCTCGACCGGTTCGCAGACTACAAGGCGACATACGGGGCGCTTGGCGCGCTAATCGGCCTGCTGGTCTGGACCTGGCTTTCTGTCACGATTCTGATCGTTGGCGCCGAGCTTAATGCCGAGCTCGAACATCAGACGGCGAGAGACACGACAACTGGCGCTCCGCTTCCAATGGGAGTGCGCGGTGCCTTCGTCGCCGACAGCCTCGGAAAGACCTCTGGTCAGTCCGGCTAAGCTTCATGGTTAAGCTGGGCGATCGACACGGCCCCAAGATCGCCGCGGAGCGTGCGAATAGTGTCGTTTCGACCCTGGGGCGGATCTTTAGAATCTTTAGCGACGTTCCGCAAGGAAACTGGCGTTCGTTATGCGAAGGAGCAGTGATGTTAGAAACCGATAGCAAGGCAAGCAAGAAGGAGCGCCGCCTGGGCGATGTCTCACGTTTCGTCGAGGCGCAGGAGCAGGCTGATAGCAGCTCGATTGCCCCTGCCGCTGTACAGCCAGCGGGACGAAGAGATGAAAACGCGTGCGCGCTCGTCGATCCTGTTTCCGCTGCGGCGTCATGAACGGAAATTTGGACCTGAACCCTGCAGTCGACGCCCTCGCCGATGCCGCCGCAGTGCAGTTATGGGTAAATTTCGATGAGTTCGCGCTCGATGAGCTTGAGAGGGTCTTGCGCGACGAGTGGCGCATGCGGGGCCTGCCGTTCAACGACAGTGCAAGGCCCTAAAAAGCATCCTCGTAATCAGTCGCGTTGCGTTGGCCGAATGGTGTCGACGCTGATCTGGCCGTCCAGAACACCGCGCTTCACGTCGGTGCGGCCGTGAGCGATCTCAATCACGGTGTAGAGCTTATCGTCGCGGAAGGAGCTGGCATTTGCTGTCGTGACGTCTTCTGCAGGCGCAGAATCGATCTCCATGTAATCAAGTTCGCGGCTGGCGGCGACGATCCGCGCGTCACCGGAGGTGCGCGCTGCCACAACGACCACACCATGACCCGGTGCGTTCGCCCATCTCGGATCGCCTGGACCCGCAATCGGCTCCAGGCGATAGATGGAAAGAGGTTCCGCGCTCAGATCGGCGCCGGCAGCGGTCGCGTCCTCGATCTGAGCCTTGCTCTCGACAGAGCTTCCAAACTCGACCTGGCTGGTCGCGGTGTTGATCTCTTCGGTATTACCGGTCCTCGAGACGTTCGACATGATGTAGGAACCTCCGTTTTCGCGTTAACCTAACGACCGCGAAGGTCGGCGGTTCCGCCATACGGCGCTCCGATCGAAGAAATTGTCTACGGGCTGGGATGCCATCTACCTTTCGCCGAACGAGGGCCGCTTACGATGCAGCCGTCGATCCCCGGCCACCTGCGCGGCCGGGGGAGGAGCAGTCAGCCCGGTCTGACATTTTCGGCCTTGGATTTGCCGGTCTTACGGTCCTGGCCGACGTCGTAAGTGACTTTGTCGCCATCCTTGATCGATCCCTGACCGCTGAGCCCGCTGACATGGACAAAGACATCCGGTCCGCCGGCGTCCGGGGTGATGAAGCCGAAGCCCTTGTCCTGGTTAAAAAACTTCACTGTTCCTGTTGCCATTTTTTCCTCGGAATATGTCGGTCCAGACGTATTCACTTTAGGCAGGCAACCGGGTGGGCACAACGGCCTTTTTGCAAGTGACACAATGAAAGAGGAAGGAACCCAATTGTGTCTTAGCTGGCTTGATCGGTTGGACGAAGAGCGGGCACGCGTGGTGAGAGGGGAAGCAAACGACGAGTTTCGATCTTGATGCAGGCCGTGCCTTCCCGGGTAGATCGCACTATCTGTGATTTAGGCCAGCGCTGAAGATGCTTCAGATGCCCCGAGCTTTTCCAATGAACCGAACTTCGGCGATCTAGGGTTCAGCGTGACTGAGTATTGGGTGCAATGCTCTGCGGACATCCACCGATGTCCCAGAGAACAACATTGTCTGGTTCATTACCATAGGCGGGACCCTCTACAGGGCAGTGTCTATTTCTCACCATCGGAATGCGCGCATGGCCTCTCACTCGCCTGTACAGTGCGGCCGAGTCGGCTCAAAAGACGCGGTGTCACGGGGCATCGAAGCTATCTCTGAAGAGCGTCGGGCACGATTCGACCGAGGGGTGGCCCAGATCCGGGCCAAGGCGACGGCCAAGACTTGGATCAGATCGCTGAGCTCGTCGGTTGCGTCTTGCGAATTGGAGCGAGGGCGATGACAATCCTGCAGTCAATCCATGCGAAGAGTTAAGGTTTGCTCCTCGCCAAAATCGATTGGCCTCCTACCTCTAGGAAAATGGCGGTAGCGAAGACGGAAGCGCAAACAAGCGGTGAATGGGATGGCAAGGCGTTTACCGCAGGCCTTGGACGAGGTTTTGCCGGGGCATTGATCTTTGCTCTGCCGATGTTCATGACCATGGAGATGTGGGAACTGGGTTTCTACATGGATCGCTGGCGTCTGCTGCTCCTTCTGATTGTGAACGTCCCGCTTCTTATCCTCCTTTCGGACCGCGTCGGGTTCGAACAGACGTCGACGTGGCGCGATGCGAGCCGTGATGCAGCGATCGCTTTTGCCATTGGTATCGTGTCGTCGGTGGCGATCCTTCTCGCTGTCGGCGTGCTTAAGGCTGGCCAGCCTGTCTATGAGATTGTCGGAAAGATCGCCCTCCAGGCGGTGCCAGCCAGTATCGGTGCTCTGTTGGGCCGAAGTCAGCTCAATGGCGACGAGAGTGCCAAAGGCGATGAAGGTGATCCGGTGCAGGAAGGCCCCGCCGACTATAGCGGTGAGATGTTCTTGATGGCGCTCGGGGCCTTGTTTCTCGGCCTGAATGTCGCTCCGACCGAGGAAATGATCCTCCTGTCCTTCAAAATGAGCCCATGGCATGTTCTTTGCGTCATTGTCATCTCACTGGCGGTCATGCATGGTTTTGTCTACGCTGTCTCGTTCAAGGGGGGCCATGAGATCGGCGACAAGGTGCCCGCCTGGCACATCGTGGTTCGGTTCACATTGCCAGGATATGTCATCGCGCTGCTGGTCAGCGCCTTTTGCCTCTGGATATTCGAACGCTTCAGCGGAACATCTGCATCGGCGATTCTCCCGGCCGTGGTGGTCCTTGGGCTCCCGTGCTCCATCGGTGCAGCGGCCGCACGCCTGATTTTGTAGGACGACGAAAAGTGGCACGAAAGAACACACCTTCAGCGAAACCGCACCCGGTTGAATGGGCGCTCGGCGTTGCCAGCAGCCTTCTCGTTGCAATTCTTATCGCCATCGTTGGCTATGAAGCGGCAACGAACTCCAGATCCCCACCGGACTTTGTGGTCTCCCGACTTGCGCCCACTGACGCTACCCCCAAGGGACAGGTGCGGTTCAAAATCACAAACATCGCCGATACCACAGCTGCGGCCGTGCTCGTGCGTGGCGAATGGCGCCGGCCTGATGGAATAACAGAGACGGCCGAAACGACGCTCGACTATGTCCCGGCAAACTCGTCGGGCGAGGGGGCGCTGATTTTCTCCGCCGATCCTGCTGCCGGCGACCTGTCAGTCCGCGCGGCCGGCTATGCAGACCCATGAGCAATGGAGTGCCGATGAGCAAGAAGAAGCAACCGATGCGCTGGCTGCGTGACAGGGAGGCGAAAAAGTCGAAAGCCAGCTTTCCGGAGCTTTTTTTTGATCTCGTCTTTGTCTTCGGACTGATCCAGCTTTCTCATACGCTTGCAGAGGATTTTACGTCCACCGCTGTTGGTGAGGCCCTGCTGCTCATCTTGGCGATCTGGTGGCTCTGGATCAACACGACCTGGGTGACCAATCTCCTCAACACCGATAGTGAGCCTGTCCGCTATCTGCTTTTTGCCCTGATGTTCGCAGCCATCCTAATGGCGATCGCGCTTCCCGAAGCCTTTGGCGATCATGCGCTGCCCTTTGCTGCCATCTACGCCTTGATGCAGGTCGGGCGATCGCTGTTTGCCTGGGTTGCGTTTGGCAGTCACGATCCGAAATCCGCCTCGACCTTCGGTCGGATCACGTTCTGGGCTTGCATATCCGGCACGCTTTGGGTGGCTGGCGCATTTGCATCCACAGAGTGGCGTCTGGCCGTCTGGGGCTTGGCCCTTGCGATCGAATATGGCGTGCCGCTCCTGCGCTTTCCTTTTCCGGGGCTTGGCAGAGCCGACAAAGAGACCTTGAACCTCAACGGAGAACATCTGGCTGAGCGCTGCGCACTCTTTGTCATCATTTGTCTCGGAGAGACGATCCTGACCACGGGTCGCAATGCCGTCGAGCATATGGGGCCAGATCTGACGTTCCTGGTTTTCTGCGGCGCATTCCTAAGCACCGTCGCTATGTGGTGGATTTATTTCCACCGCGGCCAGGAGGAGGCGGCAGAGAAGGTGGAGGAAACCAACGAGCCTGAGGCGGTCGCGCATAGTTTGTTCACTTACGGACACCTTCCGATCGTCGCAGGCATAATCCTGACAGCAGTTGGCGAAGACTTTGCGCTTTCGCATCCAGAGGAACAGGGGGACTGGAAAAGTGCCTGCGCGATCATCGGGGGGCCCGTGCTCTTTCTGTGCGGGAACATCTGGCTGAAGCTCGCAGCCGCCCAGCGGTTTCCCTTTTCTCACCTTGCTGGTCTCGCTGGCCTCTTGGCAATCAGTATCGTTGCACTGCTGGTGCCGCTTTATCTTCTGAATATCGCAGCAACGGCAGCATTGCTTTGCGCCGCCATATTCGAATATGCCGCGCGTCGCCGGCCGCAGTCACATCGGCCCGAGCGATAGCCTCATGTCTGACGGCATGTGATCTCCTGGTTATAGCCATCTGGAACCGGCTATTGCCATTCGGTCGATTGGGCCCATCTTACGGCTCAGCACGCCATAACGGGGACTAAACGATGTCTACGCACGAAGACCAGATTCGCCAGCGCGCCTATGAGATATGGGAGCGTGAAGGCCGTCCGCACGGGGACGATCTGAAGCATTGGATGCAGGCCTTCCAGGAAATTGCAGAGAACGCGCAGCCCAGCACCCTCAAGCCTGCTCGGGCCACGAAAATGACGACCTCTTCGCCAGATGCCAAAAAGGCGACGACCGGGAAGATTAAAAAGGAAAAGTCATCAGCAAGCGCTGCGTCATCGCAGCCTGTGGTGTCTGGCGGCGCCAAACCGGCTCGGGGCGTCACGACGCACTGAGGCAGTTGGTCTCGGTTCAATTCTAGCCAGCGTACCCCAGGGGTGCCTGTCGGCCACTAAGCTTATTGATGGGTTGCGCTATGATGCTGCGATCTTAAAAACACGCAGGCGAAGAAGGGCGGCAGGTCCTGCCGTCCAGCGAGTTGCTCTGTCACCACGAAGGTTTTCAAAGAGCTGCTTTGCTAACGCTGCTTATGCGCGGTCACAAGGACCTCAGAACTTGTAGCCAAGCTGAAGTCCCGCGCGTGTCATTCCGTTGTTGGGGCCATCACAGAGATTGGCGTGAGAAGAATGGGCGACCTGTGCCATTACATTCCAGTGACTGTCGAACCGGAAGCCCGCGCCTATGTATTCATGGAAGAGCAGGCGGCAACCAAGGGCTGGGCCGTTGTCGTTGCTGTCGAGGTCGCCTGTATGGATAACGCCGCCGAAGCCCGCCTCTGCAAACAGTTTATCGGAAAAATCGGCTGTCCACGAAAAGCCGGTGAAGACCTGACTTGCAGATCCTGACGTCCCGATGGAGGTTCCCAGATGGATTCGAGGGCGAGCAAGCTTTTGCAGACCCGTCGATTGATCATGGCCAAAGGGGTCGAAGAACAGCGTAAATTCGGGAAAAATTCCGTCTTCATGTTCGCCGCCGCCCTGGATGGACGCAGATGCGCCGAATCTTAACTCGTCAAAAACACCGTCATCTGCAAGCGCCGGTGTGCCCGCAGCAAGTGTCGCCATTATTGCAGCGTGTAGAATTTTCATTGGGCGCCCCGAATCGTCGACGTCGATCATGCCAGCCCTCAATCAACGGCGTAAAGGGCATTCCGACTTTGTACGAAAGATGACAATCAGCTTCAATCTTGGAACCCGCAACGCCACCGTGCATTATAGCTGCGCTGGCACGTTCCTCAGTCGGCAACCTCACTTCAGCCCCGGTCAATGCCGGGGCTTTTCTTGTGTGCCTCGTTGCAGCCATCGCTTGTCAAAAACGCTCCACGGTGTTCACCCTTGTCTCAACAACATCGGGATCCACTTCCTGCGACGAAAGATGCAGTGCTTGCATCCTCAGTCGCTGGTCGTTATTCTGGTGCTCCTGCCTCAGATCAGCAACATTCGATGCGCTCCAGTTGCCTCAGACTGAAGGCTTGGTGCGAAGTTGCAAAAAAACCTAGCGCCTCCCGACGCCTTCCATGATTGCGGCGACGATTGCCTGCTCGAGAGCATGCGCGTTGTTTTCCAGGCCAGCCTCGTCTCCGTTAACCGCAGACGCCGCAAACTGAACCGCTTCATCGCGTACGATACGTCGCGCTGCTTTCCGCGCCCTCGCCTCGTAGACGCTGTCGTCATCATTTTGGAGCGTCATGGAACTCCCCCATCATCCCAGGATCCGAAAGGCGGTTACGACATACAGATTGGTGGTGGTCCTTGCAATCGTCTGTCCGGCCTCGAACGCTTAGCGGCGCCGTTCGTCTTCGAAGTCGGTTCGCAATAACTGGTAAAGCAGGATCGAGCGGCGTTCCGGTTGGGGCACCTTGGGTCTCCTGCAATCAGACGCGGGACAGGCAACGGCGCAATCTTGAAAAATTTTCCTCGCCCTAAATATCTGCATCTTGCTGCAATCGACGGCGATATGATGAAGGAGATCTCTCCTGCAGCATGAGCAGAGCGAGGGCCTTGAGATCGGGCGGCTTCGCGGACCCTGCCTTGTCGTCATCAAGTCGCCCTGATGCTGCCACAGCGTTCAAGAGCGCTGCACATCACTATCTTTCAAACCACTTTTTTCGATGCGACGGGGATAGCTGCTGGCGCGTCTGCCCTCGACCTCTCCCCCAGCTGGAATGAGCCGCAAAACAACAGCAGCGAGGAGCACGATCGCAAAAGCAATCGGCAGGCAGATCGTCAACGCCAGCATCGTTATCCTCCGGTTCGCCCGGCATCATTTCACGGTCTTAGGCCATATGGCAGTTGTCTTTTCGGATGATGCGGGCAAGGAGCGGTTGGGCGGTCATGGCAGGAGCGAACGTCCGGCGCCAGGCTCGTGCTGCAGCCACACAAAGGCGCTCAGTCGTTTCGCGGGCTACCCTTACTGTGGTCACAGCCGCTGATAATTCGGGGCTCCACGCGCCAGAGACGGAAGAAGTATCGGCGCGCGTCGCCCTCGACGACCATCATTCCAGCGATCTGGTCGTCACAGATCCGTTTGAAGTAGTCGCCGATCGGCTGGCTGTCGTAGACCATAGCCGCTGTCTGCGCGCCATCGAGTTTCCGCAGTTCGACCATCGCCGTCGTGCCCCGCGCGCGGCATGCCTTTTGCATGTACGAAAACCAGTTCCGGGCGATAGATGTCCGGCCGACGGCCGCCAAGCGCAGGGCAAGTTTGATAGGCAAAAAAGACGGCTCCAGGGCAATAAGCCGGCCTGTCTGCCACTGGAACAGGAGGGCGTCGGCTCTAAGATCCGCATGAAACCTTTTGCCGAACCATTGCAGATTTTCGAGCACGCCGTCGAGGGGATGACCGGAAGAAATGCCTTCGCCCTGCCAAAGGCCGACCATCTCCGTCGGCAGTACTGGCGGTAGCGAGCCGAACCAGGCGATCGTCTTCGATTGCTGGTCGTTGGTCATCCTTGCTCCGGACAAATGCAAGCGGTTCATTCCGGCAACCATGGTGAAACCGCGCATCATACGCGGCTTCCGTGATTGCCGGTCGGTCAGCGGCTGCCTGGAAGCATCTGGCTTTGCCGGACGTCGTCAATAGACTGATCCTGCGATGGCCGATCTCCGGCAGGTCGATCCCCTTCGGAGACGTCGCGCTGATGACCCGTCGGGATGACGTCGTCGACCACGTCGCGGGACAGTGCTGTCAGGTCGTATCCCCGCACTCGCGGTGATGTCGCTTGGGTGCTTCGCGTGTAACGGCCAGGTCCTGATGCGCTTCCTGCAGCCGCGTCCGCCTGGAAGACGTCTTCCTTGGACGCTGCTGCCTGTTGGGAACCAGTGCCTGCCGTCCAGCCTTCGGTGCGCCATAGGTCGGCGCGTTCATCGAGGTCTATGGAACCCGCGTCGTCGAGAATGTCATGCGCCGTGTCGTAATTCGACTGATCGACGGAAGCGGAGACAAGAAAACCGCCGCGGCGCAACCCCTCGGCATAGACGTCGCGGTCTTCGTCCGGGAAGAACCAGTCCCCGAGCCTTGACCAGAAGCCGGAACTTTCCGCGGCAGACGATGCTCCTTCGCCGTCGGCTTCGTAGCCCGGCATAAGCCGCACGTCTTCGACGCCTTTAGACCTCAACTTTTCGACGGCGGTTTCGGCGTCGCTGCGGCTGTCGAAGAATGCAGTCAGGGTGCTCTTGGCTAGACCGCTTGCGAAGCTCGGCGCGCCTTCGTTATAGACGTTGGTCATGGAAATGCTCCTCCGTTGGTTGCTAGGGGAGCCAACGGGCAACGAAGGTGAATGTTCCAGCGGTCTACGGCTCAAGATTTGCAAACCGTGTCTGGCAGCGATCGCCTTCGGAACCGACCATTCGCTCGCAGCCCATCGCCAGTCGACGGCGCAGCTTTGCCAGACATGCGTCTGCGCCAAATTGTGCGACGAGACTCTTTCGCTCGAAGCCATCGCTGCGATGACAGAACCTGCATTCCAGCACGATAACTGCGTCACGGAGGTCCTTTAGCATGGGGCCATCGCCACCGGCTAGGTTGTGGTGTCTTCTGGCCATCTCTTCTCCAGGCGCAGGGCATCTCATCGCGCGGCAGCTAGCTAGCCGCATGGTTTTCAACAGGCAAGGCACCGATGGCGAATTTTTTCGATAACGGCATTTAAGCTGAAAGCTTCCACTATGGAATTGATTCACCTCGCTTATCTTTTCTTTTGAGGAATAGATTCCTTGAATCGGCGATCTTGACGGTGGTCAAGATAAGGAACAAA
Source organism: Rhizobium sp. 21-4511-3d (assembly GCF_053522545.1). Lineage (NCBI taxonomy): Bacteria > Pseudomonadati > Pseudomonadota > Alphaproteobacteria > Hyphomicrobiales > Rhizobiaceae > Rhizobium > Rhizobium sp. 21-4511-3d. The sequence continues at coordinate 99,984 of NZ_JBNWCF010000018.1, forward strand.
AAGGGAACAATCAACTTTTCACGGCATGAAGCCGGATGTTTTAACGCGATTTCGAAAGGATTCGTGACAGATGACTGTTGCCCGCGAGCACGTTCTCGCCGACCTACGAGAGCGCATTTCCGCCCTTGAAGGCGGGATCGCAAGACGTGCCGGTTCGCTGCCGTTCGGTGTAGCCGAGATCGACGCGACCTTGCCAGGCGGTGGTCTGGCGCGCGGCGCGCTGCATGAATTCGCGGGTGGGGGGGCAGGGACCGTCGACGGGGCGGCGGCAGCTTTGTTCGCCGCTGGTATCGCAGCTAGAACCACCGGTCAGGTGGTATGGTGCCTAACCCGCCCGGACCTGTTCATGCCTGCTCTGGCACAATCCGGTCTGCATCCCGGTCGGGTTGTCTTTGTCGAAGGAGACAAGGAGGAAGATGTCCTTGCCAGTATGGAGGAATGCCTGGCCTATGGTGGTCTCGGAGCGGTAGTAGGCGAACTCGTTCGACTTCCCATGACTGCCTCAAGGCGGCTTCAGTTGGCCGCAGAACGAAAGGGTACGATTGCCCTGGCCGTAAGGCGGTGGCGACGACAGATCGAAGCCAACGACTTTGGTCAGCCAACAGCGGCAACGACGCGCTGGAGGATCAGCGTCCTGCCAAGCGTTGATCTCCCGGTTCAGGGCGTCGGCAGGCCAAGGTGGTTGTTGGAATTAATGAGATCGCGTGCGGGCGAGTGTGCTGAGTTTGAAATCGGAGCCTGCGATGACAAGGGTCGTATCGATATTCTTCCCCGATCTGGCGACCGATCGGATTCGGAGAGCCGATGCCTCTATTCCGCTTGATCAGGCTATCGCGGTTATCGCGAAGTCGGGTTCCAGACGTTGGGTGTCTGCCGCCGATGACGCGGCGCGCAGGGCCGGAGTAACCCCTGGAATGCCGGCTGCCAAAGCGCAGGCGATCTTTCGCGACCTGAAGTTGGTGGATGCCGACCCTGTTGGCGACCAGTTAGCTCTCAAACGGATTGCGTTATGGGCGCTGGCCATCTACTCGCCCGTCGTCGCCGTGGATGGCAACGACGGTATCGTCATGAACACCGAGGGTGCCGATCATCTGCAAGGCGGCGAGCAGAAAATGCTCAGCCGTGTCGCAAGCCAGTTCAAAGCCAAGGGTCTCAACGCACGGGTGGCAATCGCCGACACCTGGGGCGCTGCTCATGCCTGTGCTCGATCGATCAGGCGTGAAACGGTCATCGTTGGCCGCGGTGAACTGTTCCATGCGGTGGCGAGGCTTCCTGTTGCATTGCTAAGGCTTGCCCCGAAGATCGTCGCCGATCTTGGGACGCTCGGGTTCCGGACCATCGGCGAGTTGTCGGCGACGGCCAGAGCGCCGCTCGCGCTGCGGTTCGGCCCGGAGGTCGGCCGGCGCCTCGACCAGATGTTCGGCCGGATCTCCGAACCGATCGAACCAATCCGCGAAGCCGACCGGATCGACGTATCACGCGCTTTCGCTGAACCCATCGCAGCCGCCGAAACGATCAACAAGTATGTGGGTCGGCTCATCCAGCAACTGATCGGCGAGCTCCAACGTCGCGGTCTGGGGGCTCGCAAAATAGACCTGATCGTCGAAAAGACCGACGGCACCCTCCAGGCGATAAGGGCAGCAACTGCCAAGCCCGCTCGCGACGAGGCCTGGCTGACGAAATTGTTCAAGGACCGCACCGAGAAAATCGAGCCAGGTTTCGGTATCGAGAAGCTGACGCTCATCGCGGTCGTGACCGAACCACTCCAAGAGCAACAGAAGACCTCGTCGCTTGTAGAGGAGGCGGCGGCAGACATTGCGCCTTTGATCGACATACTGGGCAATCGCGGTCAGCGCGTTTACCGTATTGCTCCGGTCGCCTCGGATGTTCCGGAGCGCAGCGTCAGACGGATTGCGCCTGCTGGGGATGATATCCGAGGGACCTGGGACGGCCACTGGCGACGGCCGATACGGCTGCTTCGCCAGCCTGACGAGATCAAGGCGCTTTCCCTCATGCCGGATTATCCACCGCGCAGCATCACCTGGAGGGGACGTCAGCATAATGTGCGCAAGGCAGACGGTCCCGAGCGCGTCTTCGGCGAATGGTGGACATGCGAGAGCGAGCTTGAGGCCGTGCGGGATTACTACGTGGTGGAGAACGAGATGGGAGAGCGATATTGGATATTCCGCAGCGGTGACGGCGTCGATCCGGAGACGGGAGATCGCAAATGGTTCATGCATGGGATATTCGGATGAGATATGCCGAGCTCCAGGTCACCACCCATTTCTCGTTCCTGCGCGGCGCTTCTTCTGCCGACGAATTGTTTGCGACGGCAAAGGAGTTGGGCATCGAAGCGCTTGGCGTTGTCGATCGAAACTCCCTGGCCGGCATCGTCCGGGCGCTCGAGGCGTCGCGGGCCACGGGTGTTCGCCTGGTGGTCGGCTGTCGTCTTGACCTGCAAGAGGCAATGTCCATTCTCGTCTATCCGACCGACAGGGCGGCCTACTCTCGGCTGACCCGGCTGATCACGTTCGGCAAGGGTAGGGGAGGCAAGGACAATTGTATCCTGCAACTTGACGACCTCGCTCTCTACAGCGATGGCCTCATCGGCATTTTGATTCCTGATCTGCCGGACGAGCTTTGCGCGCTCCACCTTAGGAAGATGTCCGAAATCTTCGGCGACCGAGCCTATGTTTCGCTCACCTTGCGACGTCGGCCGAACGACCAGATGCGGCTCCACGAGATTGCCAACATGGCGGCAAAGCACCGTGTTCGCACTGTCGTCACAAACGATGTGCTGTTTCACAAACCGGGGCGGCGTCAATTGCAGGACGTGGTCACCTGTATACGGAACAACACGACCATTGACGAGCTCGGTTTCGAGCGTGAACGCCATGCCGACCGATACCTTAAGCCGCCACACGAAATGGAGCGCCTCTTTCCGCGCTATGCGGAAGCTTTGGCCAGGACCACGGAGATTGCCGAGCGCTGCAGGTTCTCACTCGAAGAGCTCACGTACCAGTACCCGCAGGAGGCCATTGTTCCCGGCATGGATGCCCAGCAGTCGTTAGAGCATTATGTCAGGGAGTGCATCCCCCAACGATATCCGGAAGGTTTGCCCCAAAAGGTTCTTAGAGCCGTCCGACATGAACTCGATCTCGTCAAGGAGATGCGCTATGCGCCGTACTTCCTGACGGTGTTCAGCATCGTCAAATTCGCGCGGAGCCAGGGCATCCTGTGTCAGGGCCGGGGATCAGCCGCCAATTCGGCGATCTGCTACATCCTCGGGGTCACAAGCATCGATCCTGAAACCAACGATCTCCTCTTCGAACGCTTCGTATCCAAGGAGCGCGACGAGCCACCCGATATCGATGTCGACTTCGAGCATGAGCGGCGTGAACAAGTCATCCAGTGGATCTACAAGACCTACGGCAAGGAAAAGGCGGCGCTCTGCTCAACGGTCACGCGCTACCGGGCCAAGGGCGCGATCCGTGATGTGGGCAAGGCGCTGGGCTTGCCGGAAGACGTCATCAAGGCGTTGTCCTCGGGCATGTGGTCATGGTCAGAGGAAGTGCCCGATCGCAATATCCGGGAACTGAACCTCAATCCCGCGGACCGCCGGCTGGCTTTGACCCTCAAGCTCGCCCAACAGTTGCTGGGAGCGCCGCGTCATCTTGGCCAGCACCCGGGCGGTTTCGTCCTCACCCATGATCGCCTGGACGAGCTCGTTCCCATAGAACCGGCAAGCATGGCCGATCGTCAGATTATCGAATGGGATAAGGACGACGTTGAAGCCTTGAGGTTCATGAAAGTCGACGTCCTGGCGCTCGGCATGCTCACCTGCATGCAGAAGGCCTTCGATCTCATTCGCGACCATAAACACCAACCCCTGGATCTTGCTTCTATACCGCAGGAGGACGCCGCGACCTACGCAATGATACGCGAGGCGGATACGCTTGGGACTTTCCAGATTGAGAGCCGCGCGCAAATGGCGATGTTGCCGCGTATGAAGCCGAGGACCTTCTACGACCTCGTCGTCCAGGTAGCGATCGTTCGGCCAGGCCCGATTCAGGGCGATATGGTCCATCCTTACCTCCGCAGGAGAGAAGGCAAGGAAAAGGTCGAGTACCCGACACCGGAACTGGAGGCCGTCCTCGGCAAGACGCTGGGCGTCCCGCTGTTTCAAGAGTCGGCAATGAAGGTCGCCATGGTCTGTGCCGGCTTCACCGGTGGCGAGGCCGACCAGCTTCGAAAATCCATGGCGACCTTCAAGTTTACGGGCGGCGTCTCACGCTTCAAGGACAAGCTCGTGTCAGGCATGATCAAGAACGGATACTCATCTGAATTCGCAGAGAAAACCTTTAGTCAGCTTGAAGGCTTCGGCAGCTATGGCTTCCCTGAAAGCCACGCGGCGTCGTTCGCACTGATCGCTTATGCTTCCAACTACGTGAAGTGTCATTTCCCTGATATCTTCTGTGCAGCGCTATTGAACTCCCAGCCCATGGGCTTCTACGCGCCTGCGCAAATCGTCGGAGACGCCCGAAATCACAACGTGGAAGTCAGGCCCGTCTGTATCAATCGCTCACGCTGGGACTGCACGCTTGAGGAGCTCGAAAACAATACGGGCCGGCATGCGGTCAGACTTGGCATGCGAATGGTCAAGGGGTTGGCCGTCGCCGACGCGGCACGCATTGTTGCTGCCCGCATGAACCGGGTATTCGAAAGTGTCGATGACTTGTGGCGACGTTCAAACGTCCCAACGGAAGCCCTTGAACAACTTGCCGAGGCGGACGCCTTCCTGCCGTCAATGGAGCTTGAACGTCGCGACGCTCTCTGGGCGATTAAGGCGCTACGCGACGAGCCCTTGCCGTTGTTTGCCGCAGCAGCCGAGCGCGAGGCAACGGTGATAGCCGAACAACAGGAACCGGAAGTCCATCTGCGCCAAATGACTGAAGGGCATAATGTCATCCAGGACTACGGCCATGTCGGCCTGACACTCCGTGACCACCCGATCTCCTTCCTGAGGGCCGATCTCGCGAGGCGAAACATCGTCACCTGTTCAGACGCCATGAGCGCCCGCGACGGTCGATGGCTGATGACCGCCGGCCTTGTTCTTGTCCGCCAGAAGCCGGGCAGCGCAAAGGGCGTCATGTTCATCACTATCGAAGACGAAACCGGCCCTGCCAATGTCGTCGTCTGGCCGTCGCTATTCGAGAAGCGGCGTCGGGTGGTGCTGGGATCGTCGATGATGGCGATCAACGGCAGGATTCAGCGCGAAGGTGACGTCGTCCATCTTGTCGCCCAGCAACTATTCGATCTCTCCGACGATCTGACAGGGCTTGCTGACCGCGATCTCGACTTCAAGCTGCCGACGGGCAGGGGTGATGAGTTCGCCCACGGATCTCCTGGAAGTCCGGATTCACGGGATCGCAGGCCGTCCGTCAGGCCAAGAGATATCTTTATTCCGGATCTGCATATCGATACGCTGAAGGTAAAGAGCCGGAATTTTCAGTGATATCCAGGTCGGGCGGCGCCCGTTTGCTGTGAGGAAAGCCGAAAAACATGAGCCGGTTGACGAAAGCTCGCCGACCGGATCATGTCCAAAGACGACAGTCCCTCATCGAGCCTGGCCCGGCAAACTGATAACCATGCACTCGAGCTGGCGGGTGTAGCGATGCCAGGGCCGCCGATGACCGGTCAATGGCGGCGGCGTCGGGGCATTGGCGCCGATGAGCGGTTTTCGGTCGGTCAAACGGCCTTTGATCGACGCTTTGCAAGTTTTGCTTTGACGGACTGCAAAGATTTTTGTCCGATACAGAAGCGGTCGATCTCTTGCCGATCTGCAGGGACGTTCCCGGCCAGCTGCAAAGCGAGGGCAAGAAAAATTTGCCCGGTCCGCCACGCGTCGAGCGAGCTTGAATGAACAGTGCGCCGCTGCAACGTCTCGGGCGGCTCGCCGATTCCAAGCCACTCGCTCAAGCTCACCACCCCGGGGCTGACAGGCTGGCCGCGAGCGATGGCGGCCTTGGCCATTCGGTAGGTGCAGAAGATTCGACTTGGCAGGTCCAGTGTTCGAACGTCGCCTTCGCCAAGCATCAAGAGGTCGCCGATCGCATCATGAGCGACGCAGACCCGCCCTTCCACGGCCGCGGCAATCTCATGTGAGATTTCCGCAAATGCTCGCGCTCCCTTGACGTCGCCGTCACGCAGTCCATGCTTTTTTGTCGCAAAGTAGCTGATCGCTCTTCCAGGGTCGACCAACCAGTGCCACTCCCGGGTAAACAGCCCGCCATCGAACTGGCACAGGGAGATTTCAACCGGGCGCTGGTCTTTGTTACCGTCGCCTTCGATATCGAGAGACAGGAAGCTGCCACGTGCGTAATCTTCAAGCGATTGTGAGATAGGACCGGTACCTTGAAGAGACTGGACCCCGTTTCACCAGGCCCATAGTCATCATTTCATCTGTTTATGCGGCGCTTTGCCGGTACGTCAATCCCAGCTCGGCTTCCGGCCTTCGCTCAACGCGCGCAGACCGGAGAGCTCGACTATTTAACCTACAAGAAATCTGTCGTCCCTTTCGCCGTTGGCAAAAGCGGAAGACCTCATCCGTCTGAAAATTTTTTGGTGCCGTTGGCAACCATTTGCTTGTCCCTGCCAGCTGACCTCAGCCCAAGTCAGCCGTTCGGCTGTACCCGGGTACGTCGGCCATATTCGAGCAGGCTGTTGCGAGCCTTCCAGCTATCGCCAAGTGGAGGTGTGATCCGCAGCCCCGCGGCCGAAGACGAAGCCCGCCATAAACGCCAATGCTCCTACGCCGAGCAGGAGCCCAGTTGCCGTGTGTGGGTGATCGGCTGCCCCTGCCGCAACGGCGCTCGTTTCGCGCCGTACAGTGTCCACAGCGTTCTTCGCCACCTTGCGCACACCCGTCGCGGGTTCGCGTGGAATGCCAGTGAAGCCAACACCGAGATCTTTCGACATTTTTGGTCCTCCTCATTGGTGTCGTCCAGAAACAGTCTTGGCGCCGGGATGTTCCCCGGCCTAAATCAAACCTGCAGCCCGCAATCGAAGAGCGGGATGCAAACGCCGCGAAGGCCTTCGTGCCGACTTCGTCACAGGTTCGACTGAAATACGCTCTCGACGCCTTAGGCCAACGGCTTACCCGGCTGGTATAATTTCAACGCGAAGAAAGGATTGAGCGAGAGGGCTGCAGTTGCCAATGTGGCTGCGAGCGTGAATTTCATCGGCGCGAGCCACAGCGCTTCAACGGATCGAATAGTGGCTGATGCTAGGTCGTCAGGCTCCTTTGCCGGTATGACCTCGGTTTGCTGCTGGTAGCCATCCTCAGGGGTTATGACGCCGACCGGGATGGGCAGGCCGATCGCATTTTCTGTCGACATGCTACGTGTCCTCTTTGTGGAATCGTGTAACGCCAGAGTGTCGGTCGAGTTCCAAGATTGGCGGATGACGGTGACCTGGCGATGACCATCGCGGTGCGTTCATAACCAGGCGCAGGTCTGGACAAAGGGTTTTTGTTCGCGCGGGTCCCGAACGTGTAGTGGAGCGCGCTAGGCGGCGGTTCAGTAGAAGTTGAGAAAAAAGCCCCACGCTGGAGAATGGGGCCTGTCAACGCTGATAGGATGCAGCCGGATACGCTGGCTAAGAACACCCCTCCGAAAGTCCAGCTGGGCTCCCGTCCGAACAGCGGCCTGCCTATCGTTTCGGCGCTAGCTCTGCGACGATTGGGAGCGTTTCTCTTGCTTGTCGGTTATTAGAGGATGCCGAGGACGAGACCGACCCCGGCGAGCGCCGCGACGGTGCCCGCTACTTGAGTAATGATTGCGCCTCGGCGTTGATCAAGCTGGCTAAACAGCAATGCGGTTCCGATCCCCACCAAATGAAGCGATGCAGTCGCAGCGAGAAAGCCGATGGCGTAGGTGAGGCCGGACACACTTTCAGGCATCTCTGCTCCGTGAGCGTGCCCATGAAACAAGGCGAAGAGGCCGACAACACCCATTGCTGCAGCCGTCGGTGTCTTGATCCTGAACGCGACCGATGCTCCGAGGATGATCACCGAGACGGCAATACCGGTTTCCACCATAGGCAGGTTCACGCCGGCGATGCCCAGGATCCCTCCAACAATCATCAAACCGGTAAATGCCATCGGCAGGAGCCAAACAGCTCGTCCGCCAAGCTGGAAAGCCAGTAGACCGACCAGCACCATCGCAAGAGTGTGATCAATACCTGATATCGGATGCGCGAAGCCGTGCGCGAACCCGGATGGAGCACCCGCTCCGGTATGAGCGTAGGCGGCGGCTGGAATGATGAAACCACACAGAGCCAAAGTAGCGCGAATTAGTAGGCGTGTCATACGACCTCTCCATGCATTGAGCTTTCCCGCATCTGATCCAAACTTGTCATACAAGGCAAGGGGGTAAATGCCGTATTCTCATGAGGAGCAGAGGAAGCTAAGAGGCGGATCGCGGGTATCTGCGATCCGCCCGGCCAGCTACCTCACATCTTGATGCTGCAACCAAGTGTACGGCTTCCATGCAAGGGCTTGCAATGAGCCTCAGCGACTTACGCGGGACAAGCACCCGTCACTCGAGCGTGCTCGCAAGCACAGGGTATTCGTCGGTGTTGCTCGCCTGCTGTGCATTCGATGATCGGCATTCCGGCCGAAGCTAAGCGGCCCGTGTTAACCAGCCGCGCCGGCTATGCCAGCAGTTCCGGATTCTAAATGCCACCGTTAACAAGAAGCGCCCAGATTGTTCTTGCAATTTTATCGGCAAGGGCGACCGCCGCAACTTTGAAGGGACGTCGTCGCTTTAACGAGGCCACCCAGATGCGCGCATCCTCTTTAGTGTTTCGAACGACAGACATAGCTCCCGCGACGATCAACGATCTCAGTTCGCAGTTGCCCCTTTTGGTGATCCCGCCAGTCCAGGTGCGCTCGCCGCTCGAGAGCGTTCGGGGAGTAAGGCCCGTCCATGAACCGAAGTGGCGCGCAGACTTGAAGATGCTGGCATCTGGTACGAATGCTTTGACGGCAGTGGCGGTCATCGGTCCCACCCCTGGGATCGTCATGAGCCTCCTCATTTCGTCGTCAGCCTTCGCATGAGCCTTTATTGCCTTTTCGAGACCGGCGATATCTTGAGAGAGCCTGTCAATCTGCTTCGCAATGATCCTGAGAGCAGCCCTGGCCTGCGGCGGCAAGATGGTGTTTGTTCGGTTGCGGACCGCTGCAACCAATGTGGGAACATTGGCAGCTCCCGGACGAGAAACGATGCCAAATTCGGCTAGGTGGGCTCTCAACGCATTTACTGCTTGAACGCGCTGACGCACCAGGAGCGCCCGCGTTTTGAACAGCATCGTAGAGGCTTGATGACCTGCCGACTTGACCGCTACGAAGCGCATCGACTTCCTGGAAGATGCTGCGTGGATCGCCTCGGCATCGTTCGCATCGGTCTTGTCACGGTTGACGAACGGCTTCACATATGTGGGGTGGATCAGGCGGACCTCATGACCGAGCGCGGCAATTGAGCGGCCCCAGTGGTGGGCTGTCGCACAAGACTCCATCGCGACAACGCATGGCGGCACCTTACGAAAGTAGTCCAGGATTGCCGAGCGCGCTATCTTCCTATTGAACAGTTGCTCGCCTGCTTCGTTCGCCCCGTAGACTTGAAAAACGTTCTTCGCGATATCCAGTCCAATTGTCGCGACGGCCATCTCTGCATCCCTTTTGGTTTGTGAAACGATGCCAGGATGCCTTAGATAGACGACACATATATCGTCGGGGGACGTTGATGGAACTGGAAACGATCAAGAAAAGCGGGACGAAGGCAATCGATTTGCAGATCGGCGTTCGGCTAAGGGAAGTTCGCAAGAATGCGGGATTATCTCAGAAGATTGTTGCGGAGAGGCTAGGAATATCATTCCAGCAGCTCCAGAGATACGAGCAGGGCGAAAACCGGGTGACCGCGGCTTCGCTCCACCACATTGCCCAGCTGTTCGGCCTCCCAATGGAGTATTTTGTGAGCGGGGAAGCAGCGAAAGACACGAGGTAGTCCTTGTGACCGACGATGAGGCCAGATTGATAGCCCGGTTACGGCGGGTGGAGGCTTCCGTGTTCAACCAAGTGCGCGAACTGGTGGAGCTTAAGTCATTGTAATGCCCCGACTTGGGGTGAGCGGAGGGCGCGTTCACCGCAAACGCCGACATGCGAGCTCATGGCCACGGGATCTATAAATTTTCGCTTCTTGCCGGGCTGCGGCGGTAGGATCGGCACGGAAGATAGACGATCCCATGGTGGGAAAGCCGTATCAAGGGGTCAAAAAATGATGTCTTGATACCCTGCATGATCCGAACACACGGGCTTGGCCACAGGCCCGGAAGCCGTCGTTATGCGCACCGCATGATGGCGCGTACTCCATATCTGTACGGTTTCAAACCATCTTCTCTCTTTTCGCAAATTGCTTAACCAGCGTATGATGTCATGCTCAGAGAAAGATGGGACCGTCGATGATGTTCAGTGATCTCATTGGACGAAACGTCCTCGTCGTTGAGGACGAATATCTACTGGCCGTCGATATCGAATTCGCGATGGAAGAACATGGCGCGAACGTTATCGGCCCTTATCCAGATCTACAAGGCTCCTTGGGAGCTTTGGCGAAAGCGGCCGTCGATTTTGCGGTTCTCGATGTCCGGCTCGGTTCGGAAAATGTATTCGAACTGGCCGATATTCTGTATAATCGAAAAGTGCCGTTTGTCTTCGTGACCGGCTATGATCGCAGCCGCATGCCAAAACGCTTCGCACGAGTTCCCTGCCTCAGCAAGCCGGTCCAAATGGATGAACTAATGATTAAAATCGCATCGCTAACAGCTAAACAGGCTGTACGTCACTGACTGATCCTGCGGTCGCTTAAGCTCCGGACCGGTGTTTCATTCGGTTCCAAGCGCCGACTGTTAATTGGCCACCAATCACAGTGAGGAACGTCTGCTTAGCTTCCGGTTTTAGCGGATGTTTCTAATTCCGCGATTTTGGCGACGCAGTCGGCGATGGATACTCCACTAAGCACTCTGGCTACTGCAGCGTCAGCATGCTCGCCGAGTTGATCGCTGATGGTGCCGATATTACGTGTTACTGCGCACAAAGAAGGGATTTTTTCGCGTGCGGCCCATGATCGTTGATCGGGCAGTATCGCGTTGTAGATCTCGATAAGTTGGATTTTTTCGGATTTTCTAGCCAGGCCGATACCGCCGCCCGATCCGTCCTTGGACGCCAAAATGCCCGCCTTCGTTAACGTGGAAACAAGTTTTCGCACGAAACTAGCGTTCGTATTCAAAGCTTCGGCAAGGATGGGGCTTGTCGTTCGCACGCCGGCGGCCTCATTCACCGCTACAGTGACGACGATATGGAGTGCTGTTGGAAAACGTGTGTCGGCCATCGCCGTGAGATAGCGTCAACCACGCCGGAAATCCAGCGAGTATGACAGTTTGTTAACGGTCCCTGTGAGCGCTATGAAGAGACGTTCCTCCGAGAATATCGGCCAGCGTCTCACGCGGTTTTAGTCCTCGTGTCGCTCGCAAAACTATCCCGTACTGTATAGGGATTTAATCGTCCAGTTTGGGATCTTGGACCTTGATAGTGGCGTGGGCGTGGGATGGTACGCAGCGCCGAATGCCGCTATGATCTCAGCAAGAGCTATACTCTCGATCACCGATATAATCGCGGGGACTTTCGTCACTGTAGGACGCTGGCTCCCGCAGAGGCCGACCCGGGGCAGTGGGGTGGTTGTAGGCTATGGAAGAAGCGCACCGAGCGAAATCAGAAAATCTTCCGGGTGACACAAGTCTTCCCCATGTTTGCATTTCATAAGCACATCTCGCTTGCGGCAGGCCATCAACGATGGCAGCCCCGGGACGCCGACGAGGTTGTCTGAACCCTTGCTTAAGGGATGCTCCGCTGCTGCACGCCAAAGAGGTGGCGTATTCGAGCGGCAAGTGACACCGGATGATCTTCAACCGCAGAGCGCCCGTCGATCTTTAAGTGTTCTTCTGTTTCGACACGTTTTGCCAGAAGTTGACTGAGTTCCTCCGCCAAGGACGGGCGCTGGTGCATCACGCTGGCGAGGTGTTCTTTGGAGATCTCGTAGACCACAACAAATGTCAGGGCGCGCATGGTTGCCGGCTCGGGCGCTCCCATCAGCACGCCGCGCTCGCCGAAGAGGTCGCCTGGAGCCAGCCGGGTGAGTTCTTCTCTTCCATGATCACTGACGCGTTCGATCGTGACGACGCCACTGCGAACGATCATCAACGATGTCATCGAAGCGTCTTGTGGAGCGATGACGACGCCCTTCTTGAACGCCAGACGCTCCATGCTGTTGGCCAGAGCCTCCATCTCATCCTCGGTAAGCGTCGAGAAGAGCGGGATGGACGTCAGCAGCCTCCACGGCGTTCCCGGGTGTTTCGATCCGGGATCAGGGTTCATCACCGCCGATGCGTTCGCCGCCAAGGACAATTGGATCCCCGCCGCCTTCGTGTGCCTATACACGAGGTCGAAGATTTCGTTCTTCGCCACGCCAGTTTGCCCAAGGCTCGACACCTTGAACGAGAGCTCGACTTCAACCGCGGAACCGTCCAATGCGGTAATGGATACCGACGGGGGCGGCGACTTCAAAATCGAATTGGCGCTCAGCAGCACCGTCCTCATGGTCTCTTCGATCAGCGCCGGCGACTTCGAGGGCAGCGCCCGGATTACCACTTTTGAGCCATGGATGGCGTCGCCGCCAGTCAGGTTGGTCAGCGTTGCCTTGGCCAACGCGCTGTTTGGCACGATGACAAGATCATTGGCGTCGTTAAGAAGGTGAGTGGAGCGCCAGTTGGTTTCGACGACTTGACCGCGAACGCCGCCCTCAACTTCAATCCAGTCACCAACCGAGTAAGGACGACCCAGGTTCAGCGCTATGCCAGAGAACACGTCGTTCAACGTGCTCTGCAGAGCCAGCCCTAAGACGATAGCGAATACCCCCGATGTTGCAATGAGCGTCCGCACGGGAAGGTCGAACACAAAGGCGATTATGGATAGGGCCGCTCCAATGTATATGATGGCAACCAATAGATCTTGCAGGAGGCGACCTTCACGCGGTTTACGCTCGATGATAAGGTAGACGCGGACCGAGCTTGCGATAACCATCGCTCCGCCTGCCCACCAGGTCGCCTTCGCAATGCCAATGAACATCCTGTGGGGGAGGTCTTCATCGTCGATCACCGTCGTCCATGGTGCGACGTCATGGCCGACAAGCAGGATTGTGAGAAGGACAAAGAAACCGATGTGAACAAGGAAACGGTCAGTGGCCTTCCCTTGAACGATTATCCTCGCCAGGACCAACAACAACACCAGCGTTACGAATTGGCTGATCGGGTCCCCGGCAATGTGTACGATAGTGTCGAGGCCTGCTTCCATTCGCGCCTTCCTTGGACCGCCTGGCAAGCGGCCACTTGAAAGCCATGCCCATATGTCCGTCAAGCGAAACGATGTCAAAAGCCTTTACGAGATAGACTTCCAACAAATGAGGCCGCGATCATGCCACTTTTCCTCGCAAGAAAAGTCGCGCCAATGTTGGCAGATTCGAGAAGAGGACCCTTATGCTAAAATTTCCACTCGCCGCCATCGCATGCTGTCTCTCCTTCGCGCAAATCGCCGACGCTTCAAGTGACGCAGCTTGGAACACTCTCTTTGCAAAGGCCAATGGCACGTGCATCGGGCAGTCACGGATGGTTTCCCCGGAAGCGACGGCACCGATCCTCTTCGATGACACGATGGGAAAAATCGCGATCCTGCTTCGCGAAAGGAACACCAAGACCAAAAAAATGGTCAACCTGATATGCGTTTACGACAAGAAGTCAGGGAAAGCATCCATCGCCGAGTACAACTGGCTCGGCCAATAGGTCGCCGGCCGTAGCCGCTTCCTCACGGTCGGTCCCCGCGATGATGCGGATAGGATCCCGTTTACAGCTCGTCAGCTGGCAACACTTGCAGTGTTCAAACGAGGTCAGTTAATACGGACGGCGGGAGGACACCGCAGCTGGCGATCATCGTGACAGGCTTGGGGCGCTGGAGGCGAGGACATCCGCGGCCGACCTTGAACAGACGATGTTTCGCCCTAGCTTGCTAAAATCACCTCCATGAGCGCCGGAGTTCGAATGAACCAGCCGCTTATCGTCGACGCGATTTCTCCCTATGTGAGTCACTGTTTTGCCAGACACACTAAAGCCGCTTGGAATGACGCCCGAGCAGATGACGGCGGTCCTCCTCAACTTCAGTGCCACCTTGGAGGCGTTCGCCCGCCGAGTTCCTCGCGAAAGGGTCGCCCTCTCAGTTTTGGTCGCCAATGCAGCAGCCGCGGTCGGCGAAATGGCCGTCGAGGTAGGTGAGGGCGATGAGGACATTGCAACGGAAATCATCACCTCGACCGCTCGCTTAGTTTCCACCATACGTAAGGTCGTCGAAGGACCGGTTGGCGGTGCCGCAATCCATTGAGTGATCTCGGCCTGTCTGCCTAATCCGGGATGCCAATCAGCATCTCATTGGCGACCGCCGTAGGGGCCAAGCGGTTTTGTGATCCTCTAACACGAAACGACTAATAAGCCGCGCGCGTCTCAGTCGCGTGAGCTTTCTTTTGTTGCCGTGCCAACCACGGTAGGATTTGCCGTTGGTACGGTGGCAGACGGGAACTCCAGCTGCCGGTCGATGTTCAGTAGGGGTCGCCCGACGAGAGATTGGCTTGCCATTCTTCTTTCCTTTCCCGCGTTGGGAGGCGCTCCCAATGGATGACCAACTTAGCGCCAGTGTTGCACTGGCGTTATTTTTTTGCCGGCTGGAAACTTTCATTGATACAAGCAGTTCGAATGCGGTCACTGCGGGCGCATTGTCTAAGACGTGCACACGACCTGCTAGCCCACGGTGATCCTTCGAGAAGATGCGTCGTATTCTGCTGTGTGCGGCGCATCTTTTTGCGTCTACAAAAAGCGCTATCGGCGCACCGGGGTGAGGGTAGGAGAGCCATTCTCCAACGGGATCCGCAGACCGCTATGACAGGGCCGCAACCGCCAAATCAGAGGATTTGGTGAGGTCATCGCCGGACTGTATTAAGTCTAACGATAACCTCTTGGCAATGGTGTCTGCTTAGCCAATGCCTACACGCACGTTAACCGAAGCGGTGGCCGTGTCTACCATCATTTTTGGGTGAAACAGCACAGCCGTTTACCGGAGGCGGGGCAGTGGGGCAAATAGCGGGCTTGCGGGCGTGTTGAAACTGATATCATTTGGCTGTCTCCGGTGGGAATCACGATAGACATTTAGCTGGACAAGCGCGCACGCGATCTGGACACGTTGCAGTATGGAAAGTGTTGCTGAAGAGCTACTTGAAGAGCTTATGAGCTATCTACGCGATGCAGCGGTCGAGGAAATTCTGCCGCGATTCCGATCTGTCTCCTCTGACTCGAAGCGTGCCAAGACAAGCTTTGACGATATCGTAACTGATGCGGATATTGCGTCCGAGCATCTGATTGCTGAAAAGCTGAGGACGAGGCTGCCCGACATCGTGATAATCGGCGAGGAAGCGGTGTCAGAAGATCCATCGTTGTTGGATCGTCTCTCCGGAGCCGACCTAGCCGCCGTCATTGATCCGTTAGACGGCACGTGGCATTTCGCACACGGTTCGCCGATGTTCGGCAGTATCCTGGCGATCGTATCACGGGGTAGAACCATCGCCGGCATTATACACTATCCGGTGCTTGGGGACTTCCTCATTGCCCGACCCGGCGGGGGCGCTTGGCATGTGGGGGCGGATGGAGCTTCCACGCGGCTGGCGGTCGCGGAGGCAGGTTCAGTAAATGAAATGCAAGGTTTTGCAGCAGTTCACGCATTCGAAGCTCAAACGCGCGCTTCGGTTGCGTTGGGCGTGTTGAACTTTAGCCGCGTCACATCTTGGCGCTGTTCAGCCTGGGAATACCGGATGTTGGCAACGGGTGCCATGAGCTTTTGCTTAAACGAAGGCATGAACCCATGGGATCACGCGGCTGGGATATTGATTCACGCGGAAGCGGGTGGTTATGCAGCAACCACTACGGGCCAGCCGTATCGACCATCAGTTGCAAAGGGTCACCTCCTAGCGGCGCCGGACAGCCAGTCGTGGAAGGCTATCCTCGAAGCACTATCCTATCGTTGATTTAGCGCCATTCTGCGCGGTCCACTGACATCGGTGAATGCGAGACGGGCTTGCCTCGACCGTAAGCCTCCAAATTGAAATGCTGAAGAGGATCACTGTGTCGTCTGATGCGTCGCGGAGACGATCGCGGAAACGTACGCTGGTGAGGGGGTTTAGTGGGTATCGTGCTACGCTCGTCGGAAGCCCGTTGAGCCTGAACGCTCGGAACAGGAAGGGCCTGGTCGATTGGCCATGTCGACGGCCACTAGATCGAAAAAGTCGGTAACTCCGACCGTCATCGGCAGACCAAGAGGTCGTGATTGTCCGCCGAGAACAACTGAAAGATCCATAAACCTTCAGGTGAAAAATTTAGAACGCTTCCTGTTTTGCAGACGCCGAGCCATACGGTCTGATATGGCCGCCGAGAGTAGAATGATCAGCAGCAATGCGGGCCCGGCCGTTATGCCGATCCATAGGCTCCGCTCGCCCCACTTGAGACAAATTCCAATGACACCAGCGCCAAATGAAGCTGCTAAGGCAAGTGCCAGCGATCCGACCGCGCCTCCTCCTAGCGCGGAGACGACTGTCCAAATAATGACACTGATAAACGCTAGGGACCACATCAAACCTCTCCATCGCTCGCGCCGTTTTAGAAGCCATTCGTTCACTTATCGTGAAAACGCGCTTAAGCTCGCTCGCGCCCTCGTCGACGACACTTCGTAGCGCCAGTCTGCGCTCAAGCCTATGCGTGAGCTTAGCGAGCGCGGGACGCTAATGACGGGCACGGGAAGTGGTCCATCGACGCCTAGCAGCTTTCCACTCTGCGAAAGATCTGCGGCGAGCTAGTCATTCAAATGCGGTATGGAAAATTTGGCATCTGCAGCGGCAATCCCGGCGAAACGAGTTGCAGCGATGACCATTCGCGGCCTCTTTCAGCGTCGGGACCACCGTGGAGGGTCATTGTCCTGATTTTCGCAATGTCCGCCGAGGAGCTTTTCGCTCATCTGGCAACGATTGATACAGCGAATCCCCGTCGGCAGGTTGGTTGATGCAAATTTGCTTGTCGACCATTGTCGCGTCCCTTTGGTGCCGCGGCATCGAGGTCGGTGACGAGTAACTCAACGAGACTTAGTCGCCGACGAGTACTGCATGGTAATTTCCGTGACACAAGCAAGCAGCGTGGCCGCCTCAACCGATCGCGAAAAATAATAGAAAGTCTGGGCTCTCCGCCGCGTTTTGGCGACGCCGGCCTGTTTCAGCACTCGTAGATGTTGCAAAGCAGCACCTTCGGTGATGCCGATGATCTCTTGGAAGTCGACGGCGGTCCGCTCCCTCTCAAGCATCAGTTCCGTCATATAGTATCGGATCGGGTGACTGAGCGTACGCAAAAGTAGGTCCGCCTTTTGCAAATCAAACGGCAAGATCACATTGAATGCATCACTGTCAGATTTTCCCATAGATTATCTCCCCCCTGGACACTACTGGCACTAGAAGAATATTGTAAATGGTTAATCGGATATCCGGCTAAAAGCGTGCAGGTCCGGAGAGAGGCAATCTTGCCAAGGCAGCGCCTCACTATGAGTTACTGGAGCGGGCAGCGCCACGATCTCGATGCGCTGCGCTTTTTATGCTTCTTAAGCACTAGCCCTACAAGAACGATAGGCAGTCATCGTAAGCGGCCGAGAATGCCAGCGAGCACGCTCTTGCCGTTTGCCTCGTTACCGTAGGACCAGTTGGTCCATGAATCGCCATCGGGTCTGCTTCAGAAGGCCCCGAACTCAATGTTGCTTCAGACACTCGTCGATGATCTGGGTCGCTAGCCCTCCGAACTTGTCGGTGAGCTCGTCACGGACGAAATCGGGCGGTTCTTCCGGGTGTGCGTAGCGGGAAGTAGGACTTCGATCAGAAAGCTTATCGATGGACACTCGCTTGAAGGGTCGGCGTACTCACTCGCCAAGGCAGTTTGTTTGTCATGATCAACGGCTGGCCGGTTTCGTCGAAGATAGAGCAGGCAACAGGATGAGCAGGAGGTAGGCGGATGGGATAGCAATGTTATGGGACATGAGAGGTTTTCCTTCGACGAAAGGAAGCCCCGTCATCCGAGCTTTGTTCCAGTACGCTTTGGGACGTGCAGGGTGAGGGCGCCAGCATGCTTGTGCTGCAGGAGCGTCGTGCGAGGTCAGACACCTGCCTGACGCTCCCGTGCAAGCCGGGAAAGCTCCTCGGCCTCAAGCCGCTCGATCCCGATCATGTGATTGCCAGCTTCGCTCGAGCGGATGAGTTCGTCCACCTTGACTTGCAAGGCCGCCATGTCGCGGTTCTGCGAATGCTGCATGATCAAAAGAACGAACAGCGCCGCGCTCGTGCCGATCATGTTTGAAAGCAGGAACCATTCCGTTGGCAGGCCGAACATCGCGCCAGCCGCGCACCACAGCATTACGAGTGCGAACGCCCCTGCGACCGTGAAACGGTGACCGGCAACCCGAACAACTGCTTCAGACAATGCGAGGAACAACGGTCTCATGCCTCCGAAATGCCCAGACGTCGGGTGGGTTCCACGCGACGTCGTTGCAATGTCGCGGGATCGGCGTAGGCTCCCTCACGTGCATAGACGCTCGTGCAAAGGAGGGTGCGATGTTCCAAGCGTTTGACGGTAGCGGGAAGCAGCCGTTGGGACCGGACGAAGTCTTGATGGTACAGGGCCTGGTGAAAGAATTCTGCGAGGCCAAATCCATTGATTCCGGTTGTCCCGAGGCGCAGGCCGCCGCGAAGGATCTTCTCGGATGGTTTCAGGCTGGCGTCACCGACAAGAACCGTCTTCGCGAACTATTGGCTTCCCGCGACTGATCAGGGCCTCCGACGACGATGCACCACCCGGTCCTGGTCATTACAGGAAGGGCGCTCGTCGGGCTGCAGTCAAGCAACTCGTCCGCTGTCGTTCGGTCAGACGATGACGGCTTAAACTTGCTGACCGCATCAAGGCGACCGCAAGGTCCGCGAAGGAACCAACAAGATAGCTCGCGACGCTCTAGCGGAAGAGCGAAGCTCCGCCAGGCGAAACCGAGCGTCTGCGCGCCGCCCGGTTCAGGCAGAGCAGCAATCCATGTCAGCTCAGTTTGATGTCGGAGAGGTCGACCGACACGACGAGCGGCTCCCGCACGCGCTGCCCGTCCGGTTGGCGCGGGTAGATCCGGCGTTCCGTTGGAAAGACGCAACGCAAAGTCTTCCGACGGCCGTTGGAATGTCCACCTGCCCGGTCTACCCGGAAATTCTGTCGCGCGTTGAAGGGTGTCCCCGCCAGGCTTGTCCATCACAAAAAAAGAAGGTCAGCAACGCTCTTTCAAGCTGCCTTCTGTTCGCCGCTTAGCGAGAAGCGTAGCTAAGGCATCACCAGATTTTGTCAGAGCCCAGTGTCAAACTGCGAGCGAAATCTTGCAACAGAGTTCGCAATTCGGGTACTTGCACCTTTAGAGCAGCGTCCGTGGGATTCATCCATATGACGTCTCGTTTCGCCCGTTCGGAAAAACGCTTCTTACGACGACGGACCTTGATAACATAAACCGACGCCAGCGGCTCGACCTTGCTACCGTCCAAGAGGATCTTCGCGTACCTGAACTCGCCAAAGATCCTGCGCTTGACCTTTCCGATAACGCCGGCTTCCTCCCACGCCTCCCGCTCGGCGACGTCATGCGGGAGGAGGCGGGCGATCGGCCATCCCTTCGGCATCATCCAACGGCCGGTTTCGCGTGCGGTAATCAGCAGCACTTCGGGGCCGTGTCCTGTAGTCGCATGCATATTGCGCCGATCTGCTGATATTCAGCAGCAGGCGCCGTCGGACTATCTGTGGCAACCATCCAATCACCGCCAAGCTTTTGATCCAACCGAGGATGGGTGTGAGAGTTCCCAGGACATTCAGTGGTCATTCAACGCGCTGTCGTCACTGCTGTTACGAGTCTCGATTGCGATACCGTGCAGTTCTTCCACTCGTTTCGACTTTTGTTCGGAAGCGAGGATGACCGCATAGAACGCAGCGCGTGCGATATCCTTTTTCGTGGCTTCGGAATGTCCTGTTCGCACCGCAGAAATCAGCTCTTTTGGCTTCATGCCTGGCCGGGCAGCGATGCCACGGTCTTCGCGATGCTAGCTGTCTCCGCCATGGCTCTCTCCTTCATCAGGTGCCTTCTGCTGCCGGACTTCTACCTGACACCCGGCTGCTGATCGAGTTATTGTTTATGAAAGTTTCTTGACAGTCGGGGGCGGTACAAGGGCGGGGGATGCCATGCCAGCAGTCGTGCAGGAACTTTCGCCGAGCTTCATAGGCGTGTCACTAATTGACGGTACCTTCATTACCTGTTGCTTCGCCAGGGCAGGGCTCGTTGCACCGGCTGAGAACCGTCCAATGGAACGATCGGCCCTTCCAGATCTTATGGTGGCAGCCCCAACAGGAGTTCATCGAATGGATACGGAAAACGACAGGCGCGACCGGGCTTATAAGATCTGGGAGGATGAGGGTCGCCCAGAGGGGAAGCACGACGATCATTGGAAGCGTGCCGGCGAGGCGCAACAAGTCAGCGAAGAAGAGGCGGCAGAGATTATCAGGGCGAACGAGGAAGCCGAACGCGCTTTCAATGACGACGCCTCAAAGGACTCGAATATCCGACCGCCCTCAACCATCAGCCCGGACTGATCAGACGCCAAGGTCGAAAGAGGTTGAGGCTAGGTACATACAATGGATGACGGCGACGACACCTGACGGGGCACAGCCTCCAGCTCTAGCTAGACCCACACATTGGTCCTTGCATTTGTGGAGTTTACATCCATAAATGCAAGGATGATGATTGCGTAGAATTGAATCCAAGCTCTTAGCTCTTCTTGAGGAAAGTCCTGCCGTGGCTTTGCTCGGACCTCGTCAGGTCGGCAAGACAACCTTGGCAATCGGTGTCGGAAAAACCAGGCCGTCTATATATCTCGATCTGGAATCGGAGGCTGACAGGGCCAAGCTTTCGGAACCAGAGCTTTATCTATCGGGCCATGACGACAAGCTGGTCATTCTCGATGAAGTTCATCGCCTCCCAGGCGTGTTTCAGACCCTTCGTGGCCTGATCGATCGAACCCGCCTAGCCGGTCGGCGCGCTGGCCAGTTTTTGCTTCTCGGATCGGCCTCCATCGATCTTCTCAGGCAATCCGGCGTCGCACGTCGGCCGGCGCCGAAATCGATCTCCTCCTGACCCCTGCAGGTGAGAAGCCTTGGGCAGTGGAGATCAAGAGAAATCTTTCGCCAAAACTCGAAAAGGGGTTCTATTTTGCCTGCGAAGAGATCCAGCCGCAGAAGCGCATCGTCGTTTATCCCGGCCAGGAAACCTTCCCCCTCCCCAACGATGTGACGGCCATGTCGCTTCCAGACGCTGTCCGACTTTTGCTTGACCTATAGCCGAAGAGACAGACATCTCGTCCCCGTGCAACACATGCGATGCCAAATCGAATTATGGGACGGCAAGATGTCGGACGGCAGGACCCTTACTGATATCTTGCGCAATTCCGTCGCTGCAGCCTCCATGATACGGGTGACGACCAGAGCCGCGAATTCAAAGTCCCGAGCTCCTTCGGGGCCTGGGAGCCCGCATCAAGCTGGCCAAACGGTTCGACTACGCTACCGATTGTTGTCTTCTTTGCGCGGGAGGCGGTGTAATGCGCCGATTCAAGGTTTGCGGCGGCGGCAACGGACAACTGTTCTACGCCCATGAAAGACCGGCAGAACAGGGTTCTGGAGGTCTTGGGGCGGGGGGACTTATAACGCTTACGACCTCGATAACGTCGTGGAATCGCATTGCGGACGCTAACGTTTTGGCTCGCGCGGTCTTGCAGGATGACCCGCTACAGGCTACAGGGGAAGTGGCTGCGGCTCTGCTTGAACGCGCTTCGCTCATAGCATTCTCGTTGCCAAGCTTATGTGAGTTTGCGTGGGTGCTTTGGCGCGGTGCCAACTTTCAAAAGAAGATGTGGCACAGTCGATCCGCGACCTGCTAGATGCCGGAAACGTTTCGATGAACCGACCTGCAGTTGGGGCTGGATTGGCAGTACTCGAAGCTGGGCCGCGACTTCGCAGACAGCGTCATTGCACATGACGGAGCGTGGTTGGGCGGAGAGACCTTTGTGCTAAGTTCGTCTTCCTCAAGGGTGTCCCGCAAAGCCAATAAGGGCAGGCGAAAAAATGGAGGCTCGCCCGGCGCCTCACAGCGTCCCGCCACGACATGGGCTAGCATGATTGTCTCGTTTCACGGCCGGTCTTCTCCTCAATACCTCATGACCTGAACAGTTTCAGCCGATCACCTCCTGCACAAGAGTAAGCGTTCTCAACCTGTCTAGGAAGTGAACTGCGCGCTTCTCGTCGAGCAAGGACGGGACAAGGGTCTGCCAAACTTCGACAGCGTGTTTGACTTGCCTGCTAATCTCAGCTTCGATCCAATCTTCTTCAAGGCCTAAGAACTTTGCCGCGCGACGGAAGCGGCGAACCGTCACGGTGTTAAAGTTGCTGGTGTTGACGAACTGCAGCGCCATCTGGTCGTCGGGGATGTAGAGCACGGTCGGGACGATGTCGCAGGCTGGCGACAGGCGGATCTCGCCTGGGCTTGGAAACAGAAAGGACCAATTCTTGAGATGGTTATCGCCGTTGCCGATCAATATGTCGGCAACAATGCGACGAAACCCTTCTAGGACATCGGCCCTCCAATCGGTGCTGAACCGTCGGATCATGTTAAGCACCGTCTCTCCAGTGCCCATCGTATATTTGCGCTCGCCAAGCGCGCCAAGGATCTGGGCCATGTCTTCCATGTGGGTACGCAGACCGTCAGCGCCGCGGTCGAAACGATCGACAACAAGCGCTTGGGGGCCAGCCTTTAGGAATTCAGGTCGAATATCCCTTACGTGTTCGACGGACAGCAGCCGGAAATCGGCAGTCGTTACGCCGACTGAGCGGGCAAGCGTCATTCCGGCAAACTCGAGTTCCGGTAAATTGGAAAAACGTTCTGTCGGGACCTTCAGGATACCGTGCGTCGCCCGCCTGTGCCGGCACGGTCAAGCGATCTCCGTCCATCCGGCCGGCAAATTTCAGTTGAACCCCGGCAAGGGAAAATTTCACAGTTCCCTGAGGACGGGGGCGTCAAAACCAGCGACTTGTTCAAGCCTTAGCGGGCCAGCCGATGTTGGTGTCTCAGTTTCGGGTGATTAACATCGCGCCTGGTAAATCCGCACGGAGCCGCGTGAGGAGATCGAACTGGTCATGATCGCCTGGGCCCATTTCGTGTAATAAAAGATCGTGCAAGGCGCCTTCAGGCAATAGGCCGGCGAACCAGGGTGGCAAAGTGCCAATATGCCAATTTTGTCGCCGCGATAGGCAAGCCGTTCCATTGTGCCTTGCTCGCTGGCTGGCTCTAACCAGGAAAGGCTGAGGATCGGACGGCCCATACCGCGAAGATAGGCTTCCTCGACAATAAATGCCGTTTCACCGGCAGCACTGCGGGTGAGCGTGCCAACTCGGACAGCTTTCCCTTGATGAAGCAGATGGACGCCGAGAATTGCCGCGGTCTTGGCCATCAGTGTAAGCGCTGTTTTCAGGCCACGGCTTTGAGTTCGTGCCTTGCGGCATAGGTCCACGGCAGCAGGTCGTCGATTTGGCTATTTGGATGGCCGTTGGCGA
>NZ_JBNWCF010000019.1:0-110316 GCF_053522545.1 Rhizobium sp. 21-4511-3d
CAAGAACAAGGAAGGCGCCGTCAAGTTCCTGAAGTGGCTGGCAACGGAAGATGCGGCGCTGACCTATGCAAAGAGCGGCGGTTCGCCGGCACTGACGCCTGAGGTCGTGGCGAAGGTCGCTTCCGAGCGCCCCGATCTCGTCAAGCTCGGCGAATTCGCCAGCAAGTACGGCTATGTCATGACCGGCGCCACCTCGGCCAATGCCCTCTCGGTCTACGAGCTGCAGGCCAAGGAATTCACCGGCTACTGGTCCGGCCAGCAGAGCCTCGAGGATGCGCTTGCCCATACCAAGGCGGGCATGCAGGATCTCCTCAAGAAGTAACCTGATCCGGATGCCGGATCGTCCCGGCATCCCTCCCATCCGGCGGAGCGACATGGCTATCGTAACACGTGCCGAAGGCAGGGCCTACCTGACGCCGCTGGTCGGCTTCCTGCTGCTTTTTCTGGGCTTTCCGGCTCTCGTCAATCTCGTCTATTCGGTCTCGACGGTCGGGTTCCAGAACCTGCGCAGCCCTGAACTCAGTGGTTTCGGCAATTACCTCGCGGTCGTGCAGGACCGCACCTTCTGGCAGGCGACCTTCTTTTCCTTCCGCTTCGGCATGCTGACGGCGGTTGCCGAATGCCTGATCGGCCTTTTCCTGGCGATCTTCCTGGCACCGCTGCTTGCCAAGCGTTCGGCGCTGATGGCGCCGCTGATGCTGCCGCTTATGGTCGCGCCGGCGATGATCGGTCTGATGTACCGGCTCGTGCTGCATGAGTTTGCCGGCCCCGTGCCCTACTATCTCTTCATGTGGTTCGGCGACAGCCCGGCCTTCCTCGACGTCAACAACGCCTTCAAGACCCTTGTCGTCGTCGAGACGCTGCAGTGGACCCCGTTCGCCTTCCTGCTTTTCTACGTCGCCTATTCGGCAATCCCGCTCGATGTCCGCGAGGCAGCTTCGCTCGACGGCGCCTCGGCCTGGCGCATCCTCTGGTGGATCGATCTGCCGCTGATGATGCCGACGCTCGTCATCGCCTTCTTCATCCGCTTCATCGATGGCTTCCGCGTCTTCGACAATGTCTATGCGCTGACCGGCAGCGGCGCCGGGGGATCCACGACGTCGCTGTCGATCTACATCTATCAGGCCTTCTTCAAGGACGGTTCGATCGGCAAGGCGGTGGCGGCATCCGTCGTGCTGTTCATCGCCTCGCTTGCCGTTCTCTACGGGCTGAACTGGCTCGCCGGCCGCAGGAGGAAGGCAGCATGATCAACGCGCTCCGCTGGATCGTCTTCGCAATTGCCGCCGTTGCGATGAACTTCCCCATCATCGTCACCCTGGTCACCTCGTTCAAGAGCGCACGTGAGCTCTCGAGCAATGCCGGCCTCTGGATCAACCAGCCGACGCTCGCGAACTATGCGCGCATCCTCACCGAGACGGACCGCTTCAATATCTATGCCTATCTCCTGAACAGCACGATCGCTGCGACTCTCGGCACGGCGCTCGCCATCGCCCTCTGCCTGCCGGCCGCCTATGCCATCGCCCGCAGCGAGGTCGGCCGGCGGATCATGATGCCGCTGGTGATCAACCTGCGCGCCGTGCCGCTGATCATCTTCGCCATCCCGCTCTACATGATGTATCAGTGGCTCGGGCTGCTCGACACCCAGCTCGGCCTCGGCCTGATCCTGACGATCGTCAACATCCCGCTCGCCCTCGTCATGCTGGTCAATGCCATCAACGACGTGCCGCTTGAACTCGACGAGGCCGCCCGCATCGACGGCGCCTCCTCATTCCAGGCGATGGTCAGCATCATCACGCCCGTCATCCGCCCGGCACTCGTCACCGCCTTCATCTTCGGCTTCATCACCGCCTGGAACGAGTTCCTGTTCGGCCTGATGCTGACGACGAACAAGGCAGTGCCGATGACCGTCGGCGCCTCCTTCTTCTTCGCCGCCAGCGGCGGCGGCGTGCAATGGGGCGTCGCCTCGGCGGTCATGGCGCTTGGCGCGCTGCCGCCTGCTCTGCTCGGACTGCTGATGTATCGGCAGATATCGGGTTCGATGACGGCCGGTGCCGTCAAGGGCTGACGCTGCCTGATGTCGACGATGAAACGGCCCCTCGAATGCAGGGGGACCGGAAGCGCGAACGGACCGGGCAAGCGTTGATCACGCCACCCCGGGCCGAGGGATCATCCAATAGATGGCGCAAGAAGCTCGACGGTGGGAAAGTAGGTGCGGTATCTTGCAACATCGCGCGTCAGAAGCGGCATCTGTCCGACAGCGGCATGCGCGCCGATGAAAAAGTCCGGCAATACTCCGGTCCTTGAGCCGCCAGCACGTCGGTAGTTCGTGAATGCCTTCGCCGCCAGGAAAAGCGCCGGGCGGGGAATGGATAGCATTGCAATCCCCGCGGATTGTACAAACTCATCAAGTTCCTCGATGCGCTCATAGCGGACCGACAGTTCTGCATAGATGACATCATTGATGTAGAGAGGCCCTTGAAGGCTTGCAGCCTCCAGCTGTTCCATTGACCAATCGGCCCAAACTCGATCATTGGTCGCCAGATCGAGCAGAACGTTGGTATCGACCAGTGTCAAGCATCACCACGTGTCATTGCCATAATGGAATCGGTGTCCAAACCTTTCCCGGCATGGCCTCGCAATAACTTGAATCGGCTGGCGCTCTGGGTCCTGTCGGCTCGTGCAATCACCACGCTGCCATCCGCCGCGCGATAAAATTCGACTTCACTCCCGGGAACGATCCCGAGCAGTTCGCGAACTGCCTTCGGTATGGTCACTTGGCCTTTTGCCGTCACGGTCGTCATGTCTAAGGTCCCGTAATACTCGGTAAGACAGAGGTATTACTTTTGATCGCTGCTTTCAAGTTATCGCTCTCGAAACGTGTTGACGAAGGATCGCCGGCAACCCATCTCAACGCCATGCGAAAAGAACAGAAGAATGACGTCGAACTCCTCAAGACGTGGCGGCTCGCGTCGGCAGCGACCATGGGATCGGCGGTTCGCGCCAAGGGCATCCTTCTGGAGCTCCGGGCACGGGTTCCAGCCGCCGTGAAGAAGTCGCTTGATCTCGATGCGGGCGAAATCACCCTCGTGATGCCCGCCAGCCAGAAGACCGAATTCCACGCTGTATCGGCTATGGTCAGCAAGGTGCTCGACGGCATCGAGCAGTTAGCGGTAATCCCGCGCGAGATCCAGGACATCCTGACGATCACGACCAGCGAGCGCCATCGCTGGCTGGCGGACGGCCGGCTGCCGAGTGCGGGAACACGAACCGTCCGGCTGAACGGCCGCGCCCGCCGGATCACCTTTCACGTGTTCGATCCGAAGGTTGTCGTGGATATTCTGGATCGAGGTGCAGTGGATGAATGGCGCGAGGAAGACGCGATTGCCAAAGCCGAAAATCGGCGCCGCGCCGCATATCAGGCGAAGCTGACCCGATCGCTGAAAAAGAGTAAGGCGAAAAAGGCTGAGACCACGACCGACGCCAATTCACCGAAACTGGAAGGCTGGGAAGAATTCGGACGCGACGGTTTCTTGAAGTA
Organism: Rhizobium sp. 21-4511-3d; assembly: GCF_053522545.1. Lineage (NCBI taxonomy): Bacteria > Pseudomonadati > Pseudomonadota > Alphaproteobacteria > Hyphomicrobiales > Rhizobiaceae > Rhizobium > Rhizobium sp. 21-4511-3d. The sequence continues at coordinate 3,539 of NZ_JBNWCF010000019.1, forward strand.
GGTTCCGATCCAGGTCTCTAAGCGAAATACGCCCGGGCAAAGAATACCGTCGTCGTTGCTACCGCGAGCACAATGGTGAGAGCCCTGATCGCAGAAGCCGGCAGTTTCCGGCCGATATGCGCTCCCGCCCAGCCGCCGAGCAGCGCCCCGATCAACATGGGCAGGCATTGAGACCAGGCAATCGCCCCGGCTGCGACGAAAACGATGACGGCCACCGCGTTCGCGGCCGTGACCATCAGCATCCGCATCGGGTTCAATTCCTTGATCTCCCCTCCACCGAAGACACTCCAGGCCGCCAGCATCATCAGGCCGACCGCTCCACCGAAGTAGCCGCCATAGACGCCGAGCAAGAACTGGACGGGCACGATGGTCGAGGTTCGGGCTGAAGCACGGCTCCGGAAGACCGCGCTGATCCGCCGCCCGAAAACCAGCATGAGCGTAGCGATCAGCAGCAGCCAGGGGAGGATGGCGTCGAAGACACTGGAAGGCGTCAATAGCAGCAGCACGCTGCCACAGAGCCCTCCGAGGACCGTTGCAAGCGCAATCGGCAAGACCGGCACACCGCAGACTTTGCCGAACCCGTCGCGATAGATCCAGGAACTCGCCAATCCGCCCGGGAAAAGGGAAAATGTGCTCGTCGCGTTGGCTGCGACCGACGGTACTCCGACCGAAATCAGCGCCGGCAGAGACACGAAGGACCCGCCACCGGCCAACGCATTCATGCTGCCCGCCAGCATCCCCGCGAACAACAGAAGCAACATATCATTCATCGAAACTGCCAGGATTTGCATGTGGGCGCGTCGTACGGATGATGGTCTATCATCGCACGCGCGTCGAGGCGAGACCGCATGGGTGTAGTCCTGTCCCCGACTGGCTCTGGGGCACTAGCCGACGCTATAACCGCCATCGACAGGCAAGGTCACACCCGTGACGAAATTCGCAGCCGGCGAGCAGAGGAACAAGATCGGCCCGACCAGATCGTCGGCCGTGCCCCAGCGCTTGAGAGCTGACCGGTCAGCGATCTTCGCCTCGCTCTCCGGAACCGACCAGAGCGGCCTCGTCATTTCGGTCCGGTGGTAGCCAGGGGCGACGGCGTTCACGCGCACGCCGTCTCGGCCATATTTATGCGCCATCGCGCGCGTCAGACCGACAATCCCCGTCTTGCTTGCCGTGTAGGACGGCACGCTCTCGTCTGCCAGATAGCTCAGCATCGAGGCAAAGTTGATGATGCTGCCATTGCTGCGCTTCAACAACGGAAAAGCGGCGCGCGCCAGACGCATTGCGCTTGGTGTCCGGGATCGTCAGCTTGTTGTCGATGTCATTGACGACGAAAACGGCAAGGATCTTTGCAGGCCGCGTTTTGCTCGCATTGGCGCTGACCCGGTGACGGTCGCCTGGCATCTCAGTCCAGTTCCCCCTATCCGGCAAGTCACTTCAGGTCCGTCATTGACCTGTATGCGAACCGATCCTTCGATCACCGTCGCGTAGATGATCGCGGATTTTGCACGCGCGTGGGATGGTGAGTAGCCGCCAGGTCAACCGTCACGCCCTTGATACTCTTGCCGTGCACGCCGGGTACCGGGTGCTCGTAGACTTGGATGACCTTGGCATTTTTCGCACCCGGAACGGCCAAGCCATCATCGGAGGCATGGAGCGGTGGCGCATGCTTGATCGCAGCGGATAGCGCAGGTGCCCAACGGCGACGGCAGCGTCAGCATTCCATCGCTGACAATCAGCACATCGAGTTCGCCCACCCGCAGCACATAGCGCGACGGGACGACCTCTTTGCTCGTGGACCTTTCCCTGCACGTTACTTTGTCACAGCACATGATTGTCTCCTGACTCCTCCGGCGCCATCTAAACCTTGGCGAGCTCGTCATTCGTGGGCCTGATCGTCCGGCGCGTTGTCGCCAGGTGGCAGTGCAGTCCTCAGGCTTTGGAGAAGTGCTTCATCGGTGATCGGCTTTTGGAGATAGGCCAGAGCGCCAAATGCCAGCGCCTGACGCCGAACCGCTGGATCGGACACCGAAGTGATCACGATGACTGGCAACGCCTCGCCTGCAGCCTTGAGGTGTTGAAGCAGTTCCAGCCCGCTGATGCCGGGCATACGAATATCGGTGATCAGGCAATCGAAGCGACCAGGCGAGTTCGCCTTGAGAAAGGCACGCGCTCCGTCGAAAGCCTGGCACGAATAGCCCAGGGCTTGTAAAAGGTTGGAGAAAGCATCGCGGATATCCTCATCGTCATCCACGATCGCGATGACAGGCGGGCTGGACAAGCGGGGGACCTCTGCTGCTGATCTCTGCGGTCTACAATCAAAGCTTGCACTGAATCGCGCCGATTTATAACCATACGAAGGTCTAGGACCTCAAAGCCGAAGATCTCCTGGCAATGCCTCCCACGCCCGGATCAATTCACCGACTGAAATAGCGTTCATCTTGCGCATGAGATTTCCTCGGTGAAGCTTCACCGTGATCTCCTTGATGCCGAGGTCGAACGCGATCTGCTTGTTGAGCCGGCCGCGCGCGACTTCCCTCATCACCTGCCGCTCGCGTTGCGTCAGCGTGCGATAGCGATCGATATACTGCTTGGCGCGCTGGGCGATTGCCCTCTGCCCAATATCTTTCTCTATCGCAAGCGCAACCGCATCGAGCAATGTCTGATCCCGGAACGGCTTTGTCAGAAAATCGATGGCGCCCGCTTTCATCGCTTGGACCGACATCGGGATGTCGCCATGGCCGGTGAGGAAAACGATAGGCTTCGATACGCCCTTTGCAGCTAGCTGGAGCTGCAGGTCAAGACCGCTCGCCCCTGGCATGCGAACGTCGAGCACGAGGCATCCCGGTCGGTCGGAAGGCTCGGATTCCAATAGTTCACGCGGCGAGGCGAAGCACATCGCGTCGAGACCGACGGAGAGCATGAGTTCTTGCAAAGCAATTCGAACCTGCTCGTCATCGTCGACGATAAGCACAATAGGCCGCTCAGTGTCGTTGGCGCGAGTGCTCATGACGGGCGCCCGGCGTCATCGCTTTTGGCCAACGACGAACATCTTGCTGCCGTCATGCGACGCCGCCTCCGATCGGCAAAGTGAAGATGAACCTTGCCCCACGGGGCTCATTCGGCTCTACCCAAAGCTTTCCGCCGTGCGACTCGACGATAGAACGGCAGATTGCCAGACCCATCCCCATGCCCTGCTCCTTCGTCGTGTAAAACGCCTCAAAGACCTTCTCCGGGGCCTCGACCCCCTTGCCAGCGTCCGTGATGTCGATCTGAATCGCGTCTCCCGGCCGATGCACGTGGATAGCCAGCACCCGATCATCCGTGACCGCGTCCATGGCTTCAATTCCATTTCGGATCAGATTGACGAGGACCTGCTGAACCTGGACACGGTCCAGCGATATAGGCGGCAAATCGCTCTCTACTTCCAGCTTGAAGCGAACGCGGCGGCGCATCGCCTCTTCAGCCATCAGACTATGCACGTCATCGATCACGCCTTTCAGCAACGTGCTTGTCCGCGTCTCGTTTGAATGCTTGAACAGCGCACGGATGTGGCTGACGACATCGCCGGCGGAATTGGCATTGTGGATGATCCGCTCCACTGTTGTCTGAGCACGTTCGATGTTGGGAGGCGTGGCACCCAGCCAGCGCCTGCAGGCCTCCGAATTTGCCATGATGGCGGCCAGAGGCTGGTTCACTTCATGGGCGATCGCAGCCGACAATTCTGCAAGGCTTGCAACCTGGCTTGCCCGTGTCAGGCTGTCACGCGCCAGCTGGAGTTCCTCTTCGATGCGAACTTGATCGTCGATGTCGTGCGACAGGCCGAACCACTGCACAATGCGCCCCACGTCATCCCGAAGCGGCTCGGCCCGACCCGACATCCAGCGGTAAACGCCGTCGGCCCTTCGCATCCGATAGTTCAGCGAAAAGCTCTGGCCGGTAGACAGCGAGCGGCCAAGCTTATCCTTCAATCTGACGATGTCATCGGGGTGAAACAGTGTCTCGATTGCGACGGCAAGCGGGTCTGCGTCCGGCCGGAAGAAATCACCGACATCCATGCCGCAGTAGTCGATGAGGCGCCGGCTGAAGAATGTCGGCTCTCCTTTGGGAGAAAGGCGCCACAGCAGGCTTGGCACCATATCGACAAGCTGCGAAAGCTCTCTTTCGCGGTTATGAAGAGACTCGCGGACGTTCACCAGATCCTCGATGTCGATACTTACGCCATACCATTGGATGATCTTCCCATTGTTGTCGCGAAGGGGTTCTGCCCGGCTTTCAACCAACCGATACGTTCCGTTTGCGCGGCGTTGACGGTAGCGGGCGGCAAATGGCGCTCCAGTGGAGATCGCTTCGGCAAATTGGCGATCCAGTTTCTCGCGCTCGTCGGGATGAATGACAGCCAGAAACCGGGAGCCATCCGGCGCGATCATGTCTTTGACATTCAGCCCCGTGAGGTCGATTGCGCGCTTGTTGAGATAGCAGGGGATGCCCTCAGGGGTCATGCACCAGATCAGCGTGGGCACGGCATCGATCATTTGCTGAAGCTGGTGCTGGCTGCTCCGCAGCGCTTCCTGCGCACGCATCTCGTCATCGACGTCAATGGAAATGACGTACCATTGCTCGATCGCGCCGGTCTGGTCACACAGTGGCTCTCCACGGCCATCGACCCATCTGTAAACTCCGTCGGCACGGCGCATGCGATATTTCATCGCGAAAGGTTCGCCATTCGCGAAAGACCGCCGGGCAGTGCTGAGAAGCTCTCCGGCATCATCGGGATGCACGAGAGACGAGATGGCGGCAGCGAGACGGGTTGCGCCTGGTTTGTCCAGTTCGGCCAGATCGGAAAGCCCGAGAAATTCGAGAAGCCGCCTGTTGAAGAAGATCGGCTCTCCGGCGGCCGTCATGCGCCTGATATGAACCGGCATCAGGTCCACGAGTTGCGACAATTCCCGCTCCCGCTGCCTCAAGGAGACCAAAGCCTCCTGATTTTGTCGCGAGATCGCAGCCACGATCAGCGAAGAGAACGCCGAGACGGCCAGGAAAAGCTGCAGCATTACCTGCTTTTCCCTCTGTGTCCCGGGGTCGCCCACAAAATGGCTGGCCCCCGAAATCGTCAAAGCCATTGTGATCAGTGCAAGAAGTGTCAAGGCGACCGCGACGCCCTTGAATTCAAACCGGACGGCGGCCCACAGCAGGGTTGGCATGATCACGTAGGCAGAGGCAAGATAATCGACGCTCAGAGACAACGCGGCGCTGGCGAGAAAAAGCAGCCCCAGGACTCCCGCCTCGACCCACTTCGCCGCGGAGAGCTTGGTCCCGCTACGCCAGTGTTGGATGATCGTCAGAGCCAGAGGGCCAACCAGCAAGATGCCGGTAGCATCGCCGATCCAGAACAGCGGCCAAACGGAGGTGAACGCCTGGTTTTCGACGCCGAACCACGCAAGCGTGGCGCTTCCGACTGTTGCGCTGAATATGGGTGCGACCCCGGCGCCGAGGATGACGAGTGCCAGCACTTCAGGAAGGGTTTCCAACCGAAGCGGGCGGCCGCACACCCAGTTCACCAGCTTGGCGCCAATCGCCGCGCACAGAGCATTGCCGAGATAAATGAGAATACCCGCGATAACCGGGCTATGAAACCAAACGGCCTGACCGAACATTTCCGCCACTCCGCCGGATAGTATCCACCATGGCCAGGAATGGACAGGCGTGAGGATGAGCGTCGCCATGAACACGCCGGCCGGCGGCCAGATTGCCACGGTGATGCCTGGCACAATCGCAAGTGCCTGAGCAAAGCCGCAACCCAGGACATAAGCGGCAAAAAACATCGCAAGATGCGGAAACGGGGGGCGGCGCGACCAGATGTTCATCATCGACTGCTCCTGCCGGACAAGCAGGGGCCGCAGCCCCGCTTGAATCTTATAGCACATTTTTCAGATTTCTGACGGGAGTGACTGATGTCTGAGGTCCACGCTCGATCGTGACATCGTACGCCTGGGAACTCCTGCGGCAAGGCACGTGGAGCCCAGAGGGTGGACGGCATTTATTTGCCGGCTTGGAGCCGAACACCGTTCAGGAATATATCCACAGCAGAGCTCACGATCCGCCGCACTTCCGGCTCAAGCGGCGGTGATCGAAGGCCGAGGACGACCTGCAAATGCAGGTTATCACGGATCATCCCGACGAACAGGCCTGCAGCGCGCGAGTAGTCACGGGGTTCGATTTCGCCTCGCTGCGCTGCAAACTCCAGAACCTCGGCAAGTTGTGAAGCCGCCCGGCCTGGTCCCTGCTCGTAAAACGACCTGGCGAGATCTGGAAATCGATTGGCTTCGTTGATGGCAATGCGATAGACGCTGACTACCGTTGGAGACATATAGATTTCCATGAGGTGCTGGCCGAATGCCGTGAGCGTCTCCTCCAGCCCGCGCCCCTCGATTTGCTCCTGAGATAGGCTCGACAAGGCAGAATCGGCACTGCTCCTAACGATGGCAGCGAACAGACCTTCCTTGCTGCCAAACTCATTGTAGATATTGCGCTTCGATCCGCCTGCGCGCTCGATGATCGCGTCAATGCTTGTGGACGCATAGCCCTGTTCGAAAAAGACCTCAGCCGCCGCCTTTAGAAGCATTTCCCGGCGGCCGACTGAACGCCCTGATTTTTCTGCCACGTACTCATTTCCTATGCCTGATCACCACAACGATGGTAACAATCGTTACCGCCAAGGTCAAATGGCCTCTCAATTGCGCATCGACAAGGGCCGGATCGGGCGCAGCATTCGATGCGATCTCGCTCTACCCACGAAATGGGCACCTAACCTACGGTATAGTCATCGTAGACTTATCGGTCGACCGTACACTTCCCCGGCTCAGTAGCGAAAGCAACCAGTAGCGTCGATGCTTGGCTATGACGCGATCGCATAATCGTGGAAGCACATTTGCCCCCCATGCCGCGACCCGCAGCAACCATTCAGCCTTGACCGGTAATAATCATTACCATATAGGCGAGCGGTAACAATCATTACCGGAGACTCAAATGGCGCAGCTCAGCAAAAAGAAACGCATCAGTTTGGTCTTCTGCTTTGGCGCCGCCGTCATATCGGCAGCGGGTTGGACCTGGGCCGGCTCCAATGGAGCAACCTCGACGGACAATGCTTACATCCGGGGTGAGGTAACCGCCCTGGCAGCGAAGGTCGGAGGGTACGTCACCGCTGTAAAGGTAGCCGACAACCAGGCTGTTCAGCCGGGTGACATCCTGTTCAAGATCGACGATCGGGACTACGTCGCGCGGCTCGCCCAGGCGATGGCCAATATGGAAGCAGCCCAGGCTCGTCTGAGCAATGTGGACGCGGAAACCGATTTGCAACACGCGCTCATCCGCCAGGCCGAAGCACAGCAGCTTTCGGCGGTGGCCGAATTGAACAGGGCCCGAAAGGCATCGGACAGAAACCGGCAGATGATCCGAAGCAATGTCGTCAGCCAGGCGGAGATCGAGGAAAGCGACGCAGCGCGCGAACGGGCGGAAGCCGGCATCGCCGCTGCCGCGGCAAGCTTGGAGGCTCAGCAGCGCCGTATCACTGTTCTGGCGACGCAACGGGGCGCTGCCGTCGCATCGGTCGCCCAAGCACGGGCCGCTCGCGACCTGGCTCAGATCGATCTCGACAATACCGTTGTTCGCGCACCGGTCGCCGGTGTGATCGGCAACCGCCAAGTCCGCGTCGGTCGCCTCGTCGCTCCTGGCGCCGCACTGCTCGATATCGTGCCGGTAGCCGATGTCTGGATCGTCGCCAACTTCAAGGAGACGCAACTGGCCAAGATCCGGCCCGGCCAGCGCGTCCGCATCGCGGTCGATGGCTATCCGGACGAGGTCTTTGAGGGCGTCGTGGACAGCCTGGCACCTGGAAGTGGATCGGCGTTCAGCTTGCTCCCCGCCGACAATGCGACCGGCAACTTCGTCCGCGTCGTCCAGCGTGTGCCAATCAAGATCAGGTTTGCCTCGAATACATTGAAGGGGCGTCTTGTCCCGGGCCTGTCGGCGAGGGTGAACATCATCCAGGAACCCAGTTCATGACCCCTGTCGCAGTCGACCACCCAAGTCGCGAAAGGCCCGCGGCGGATGTTTTTCTGAGCGCGGGTATTCTGCTTGCTGCACTCACCGAGGCGGTCGCGGGTACCGCTCTGTCACTCGGCCGTAACGCCATCTCGGGAGACACCCATGCCACGCCGGATGAGTTCGCTTGGCTGGATGTCGGATATACGACCTTCAAGATGATCGGCTTCATCATCACACCGTGGCTTCTGACGCAGATGAAGCCGCGCCGTCTGATGATCATCGCAACCCTTATGATGAGTGCAGCTTGCGGGCTGGCTGCGATGACAACACACCTGGACCTGCTCGTCGTGCTTCGTATTGTTCAGGGTCTATCCGGCGGCATTCTCCTGGTCGGAGGGCAGGCCATCCTCTTTCTCGCCTACTCCCGACCTTTGCAGCCCTCTCTCCAGGCGATGTTCGCAATGGCCGCTGTCGTTGCCCCAGCAACGATCGCCCCAGCTTTCCAAGGTTGGCTTTTGGACGTCCATTCATGGGAATGGATTTTTCTCTGGGTGGTTCCTTTTGGCCTGATGGCAATTGCGTTGCTCGCGGGCGCCGAGACCCCGATCTTTCCAAAGCCGAAGTCCCGCCCGTTTGATTGGATGGGCTTCTCGCTGATCTCGGTGGCGCTGTTCTGCGCCAGCTACGTGCTGAGCCAAGGGAGCCGATGGGACTGGCTGGAAGAGCCGTTCATCTTCTGGCTGAGCGCGGTAGGCGCGATGGCATTGCTGGCTTTTCTTGGTCAGCAGTCCACCATCGGAGGACGCGGGCTCATTGATTTTTCCGCCTTCCGTTCGGACGACTTTGCCTTCGCATTCATCGTCAGCTTCGTGGCGGGCGCCGCATTGTTCGGCAGCGCCTATCTGATTCCCGCTTTCGCCGTATCCGTTCTGGCCTTCACGCCAACGGAAGCGGGATGGCTGCTCTTGCCAAGCGGTGGTCTTTTTGTCGGCGCGCTCATCTTTGTTGCGTACGTCGTCCAATGTCACCGAATCCCACCATTTGCCAGCGTGCCCTTCGGGATTCTGATGATCATGATTGCCATGTGGATGCTATCCGGCTCGACCAGCCAAAGCGGAGCGGACGACATGATGCCGGCCGTTCTGCTGCGCGGGCTGGGCCTTGGCTTTCTGTTCCTGTCGATAACGCTCATCGCCTTCAGCAACCTCTCCAGCGCCAACCTTGCTTCTGGGATCGGCCTGTTCAACACGGGCAGACAACTTGGCGGACTAATGGGCGTAGGCGGCCTTCAAACGCTGATTGACCATGGCGTTCCCGGAAACACGATCGTGCTCAGTGCACAGGTGACCCCAGGCACTCCAGCGCTCGACGAACGATTGACCAGTGTCGCAGCTATGCTGACCGCCGAGGGAATGGAGAACATCGCTGCGAGCCGCGCGGCAGTCAGCCTGTTCGCGCGGGCCGTCTCCGGTCAATCGACGGTCATCGCCTTCGATACCGCTTTCAATGCCGTGGCGCTGCTCTTTATCGTGGCGGCACCTCTTCTGGTGATCATCAAGATCGGCTTGCACAGGTACGCGATTTCCAAAGCCGCGAGACGCCGAACGGGAGCGACAAAGCATCCAGAATCTTCTGTTCAAGAAGCGGCTTGAAAACAAGGTTGACCATCCCGTCCAAGCCCTGCAGCGGAAACGCAGATGGCTGTCGATCTCAGGCTAAAGAATCCGGCTGCTATCCGTCGGCAAACGTTTGATGGAGGCTGAATGCCTCACCCTACCGACTGCGACCAAAGCGTATGACGGCCCCTCCGTCAGAGAAGCCACACTGCATCCCCGACCTTCAGCAGGCCCGTGGCGCCAGGCGCGCAGTAGACGCCCATGTTGCGCGAGCCGAACTTCATCACGTTGCGCAGGATCTCCGGATCATTATCGAGGCCCTCCTGTGCGATGATCGTGAAGCCGCAGCGTTTGGTTGGGGCGATCACCGTTCCGTCCAGGTCGCCGAGGCGGATTGGCTTGTCGATCCAGCCGAGTTCGGCAAAGCCGGCGATGTCGCTCTCCGTATCCATGAAGATGTTGGGCCGAAAGCGGCGCCGGTCGGGGTTACCTGCCGGGTGGAGAGATTTCAGGTGATCGACGGAGGCGCTGGTCAGGAGATGGAGCGGTGAAACGTCGTAGCGATCGACAGCAAAGGAGGCTGCTTCTCCGGCAGCGGCCGTGCGTTCGTAGGGCCTCGCCTCGACCGCGAATTCGAAGAAGGCGGTCAAGGCTGCCGTGAGGCCGGGCGCCTCGACACTGAGCCATCCGTGATCAGGGACTTGAACCTCGATCGCTCCCGACGGCGCGGTGCGCGATTTCACGAAGACCGCTTTCTGCCAGCGTTTGTCGCGTTCGGGGTGGGCGACGATGCCTGTCTCGGCATCAACGAGAGCGTAGCGCCTGTCACCGTCCATTCCCGTCGCCGATACGGAAACCTCGTCCAGCCGCTCGCCGGTCACGGAGCTCACCGGATAGCGCCAGAGCTCCTTGATCTTGCCGACGCGCCGCATCTAGTGCATCGCCCTGATGGCAGACGGCGTCGTTCCGAAGATGCGCTTGAAGGTTCTCGTGAAATGCGAGGCGTTCTCAAAGCCAACATCGAGAGCAATTTCGATCATCGGCATCTTCGAATTGGCGAGCAGTGATTTGGCCCTTTCCATGCGCACGCGCGTATAGGCTTGCGCCGGCGACATTCCGGTCTTCTCAAGAAAGACGCGCTCGAGCTGGCGCCGCGACAGGCCGACTGACGTGGCAAGTGCCGGAATGGAAATCCCATCCTCCATATGCTGCTCCATGGTGATCATGACGGCGCGAACCCGGTCGTCCTCGTGTTTTTTGTGGAGCGGGCGGCGTGGCTGTATGTCGCCAGGAGACCGCGCCTTCTCGATCTGCAGGACTTCGAGCGCATTGCGCTCGGCTTCGCGGCTGATGCTGCGACGAACGAGAAGGGCGGCCATATCGGCGGCACTGCTGCCGCCAGCGCAGGAGCCGCGGTGGCGATCGAGGTTGAACAGCCTGTCCGAGCGAACCGAAAGACCGGGGAACCGCTCCCTGTAGGTCTTGGCATGCAGCCAGCTGACGCAGGTCTGGTGGCTGCCCATGAGACCGGCATCGGCCAGGATGAAGGTGCCGGTGCAAAGGCCGATCAGCGGCACTTTCTGAGCTGAAGCCTTCTTCAGGAATGCAATCGTCTCCTGATCGACGGGACGCTCTATGGACAGCAGCCCGCCGACGACCACGATATAGTCAAAGCGGGAGGGATCGACGAAATCCGATGTCGGCGCAACCTGAATGCCGCAGCTCGAGGTGATGAGGTGGCGCGTACTGCCGAGCACCTGCCAGTCCGCGAGAACCCGGCCGGAGCGATCGAATTCGTCGCTCGCAAGACGGAGTGTGTCCACGAACAGCGCGAAGGCGGAGAGCGTGAACGAGCGGGCAAGCACGAAGGCGACCTTGAGCTTTGGCATGCTCGTTGTTTCGCCGGATCGAAGATCTTCTGGTCTCATGTCATGCCTCCTTCTGTCGTCGTCACACTATCTGAAACCCATGGGCGAGCGGATCGCGATCGTCGACGAAGATCGTGTTGTGACCGATCACACGCGCCCAGCCGCCGATACTCGGCAGGATGCCGCTGTATCCGCTGACATCGACCGCCGCCTCGACACGGCCCTCGAAAATCGTGCCGATCAGGCTTTCGTGCCGGTAACTGGCACCGGTCGCAAGGCGGCCCTTTCCGTGCAGCTGGGCCATGCGCGCCGAGGTGCCGGTCCCACCCGGCGAGCGGTCGATCGCCTTGTCGCCATAGAAGACGGCGCAGCGGCCGTCGGAACGGTCGTTGGCGGGCCGGTCGCACCAGATGGCATGGTGGACCCCGCGAATCTTGGGATCGCCGGGGTGGACGGGATCGCAGACCTTGGCGAGGGCAGACCTCAGGGCACGGCTGCAATCGACGATGTCGGAGGCACTCATGCCATCGAGACCAGCCCAGTTTTCCTGCGGCTCGATCACTGCATAGAAGTTTCCGCCATAGGAAATGTCGACCGTAAGCCTTCCCATACCGGGCACATCAACGACGACGTCCACCTCATGCAGATAGCTCGGGACGTTGTGCAGCCGGACAGAATCCACGTAGCCGTTACGCTCTTCATAGGTAACATCGACCCGGCCGGCCGGCGTCTCGATCGCAACCCGGCCAGGGAGGCGCGGCGTGACCAAACCCTCCTCGATCGCCGATGTGACGACACCGATCGTTCCCGCGCCGCACATCGGCAGGCAGCCGCTGACCTCGATGAACAACACGGCAAAATCGCAATCGCCGCGAAAGGCCGGATAGATGATGGCGCCGGACATGATGTCATGGCCACGCGGCTCGAACATTAATGCGCGGCGGACCCAGTCGTGATCGCGAACGAAGATCTCCCGCCGTTCGGCGATCGGAAGATGCGGCAGAAGCGGCGCACCGCTGGCAACCAGGCGAACGGGGTTGCCGCAGGTATGCGCGTCGATGCAATGGAAGCTGTTTCTCATCTGCCGATCCTAGTGGGCAATGACCGCCGGGCCGCGATCGCGATCAAGGAGGCCGCGGGTCAGCCGGTCGAGCAGAAGCGCGACGGCGACGATGGCGAGACCGGCGCGCAGACCGAGCCCCATTTCCATGCGGGTCAGACCACGGGTCACCTCCGCCCCCAACCCCCCTGCACCGACGAGCCCGGCCAGCACGACCATGGCAAGCGACAGCAGGATGCACTGGTTGAGGCCGACGAGCAGCGTCTGTTTCGCCAAGGGAATCTCGATCTTCCAGAGGACCGAGCGGGCATCCGCACCGATTGCGCTGCCGAGTTCACGGAACTCGTTCGGGACCTGATTGAAGGCAAGCGTGGTCAGTCGCAGCATCGGCGGGATGCCGTAGACTATGGTGGCAATGATGGCCGGCACGCGGCCGAGGCTGAAGATCATTACGGCCGGGATCAGGTAGACCCACGGCGGCACCGTCTGCATCACATCAAGGATGGGGCGGACGATCGCTTCGAGCGTCTTGTAGCGGGAGCACATGACCCCGAGCGGAAAGGCGATCAGCACGGATATCAGCACCGCAACCGTCACAAGCGCGATGGTCTGCATCGATGCCGTCCAGAGGCCGACGATCAGGCAGAAACCAAGGCACAGGCCCGCAAGGATCGCCGCCCTCAGGCTGACGGCGAAATAGGCAGCGATCACCACCGCTGCGATCAGCACATACCAGGGCACGAAGAGAAGTGCCGCCTCGATACCGGAAAGGGCCGATTCGACAATGTAGCCGATAGCGGCAAAAAGCGGGTGAAGATTGGTGTTCAGCCAATCGACGGCCGGCGCCAGAAACGCACCGGGCGAAAACTGAAGAAGCGAAGCATTCATGACTGCCTCCCTGCCCCGAAACGGGCCGCACTTTGGGTGATCCGGTCGAGCACCATCGTCAGTACGACGATCGCGATCGCGCCATTGATGGATGTGGCGATATCAAGCGTTCGAATGGCGCCATAGATTGTCTCGCCAAGACCGCCGGAGCCGACGATCCCGGCGATGACCACCATGCCGAAGGCCATCATCAGGCTCTGGTTGACGCCAGCCATGATGCTGGGCAGCGCGAAGGGCAGCCTGATCTTGAAGAACATCTGCGTCGGCGTGATGCCGCTTGCCTCACCGAGCTCGATGAAGGCCTTCGGCGTCATGCGGATGCCGAGCGACGTCAGACGTATTGCCGGCGGCATGGCGACGATGACGGTGGCGATCAGGGCGGTGGCCGGACCGTAGCCGAGCAGCGCGATCGCCGGCAGGAGATATATATAAGGCGGCAGAGTCTGGATAAGATCGAGGCCGGGCTCCATGAAGCGGTCGAGCGCCGTGAAGAAGCCGGCAGCAATGCCGATCGGTATCCCGATCGCCAGCGCAAGCACGGTTGCCGTCAGGACAAGCGCAAGCGTGCTCATCGTCTCGGTCCACAGCCCCATCGAAAAGCACAAAGCGAGCGCGATGCCGGCCGCAAGCGCAAACCACTTGTTGACGAGCTGCCAGCCGATCAGGGCAAAGATGATGGCGATGACGTAGAAGGGCGGCAGCTGCAGCAGCCAGAGGATGCTGTCGTAAAGGCCTTCGAGAACCCAGCGGACATAGTCGAACAGCGTCTCGCCGTTATCGCTCACCCATTCGAGCGCGGCGTCTGTCCATTCGTCGAAGGCGTCTGTGAAGCTTGAAATGTCCATGTCATTCAGCTCCTTTTGAAGATCAGGCCGCGGCGCGATCGCTGCCGGACGTTCCCTTGACCCCCATCAGGAGGCTGCGGGGTGTCACGACGCCGACGATCTTGTCGTTGTCGACGACCGCGATTGCGTCGCGGTCCGACTGCATGGTCAAGGTGATGAGCTCGTCAATGTCGGCGTCCGGCGTCGTGCGTGCCAGCGAGGAGATGTCGGAGTTCGGCGCGTGGCGCTGGAATTCGCTGACGCTGTGCATCACCGAATGCGCCTTGATCAGATGCAGCCTGGAGATACCGGCCACGAACTCGGCAACGTAGTCGTCGGCCGGATTGAGGATGATCTCTTCGGCAGTACCGGTCTGGATGATGACGCCATCCTTCATGATGGCGATGCGATCGCCGATGCGGATCGCCTCGTCGAGATCGTGAGTGATGAAGACGGCCGACTTGCCGAGCGATTTGGTAAGCTGGCGGAACTCGTCCTGCAGCTGACGGCGGATCAACGGGTCGAGCGCGCTGAACGGCTCGTCCATCAGGATGATCTCCGGATCGGACGCAAGCGCCCGGGCAAGGCCGACGCGCTGCTGCATGCCGCCGGACAGTTCCCTCGGATAGCGATCGACCCAATCGGCAAGCCCGACGGTTTCAAGCGCGGCTCGCGCGATCTTGTTGCGCTCGTCCTTGGCGATGCCCTGAACCTCCAGCCCGAAGGCCGCATTCTCGATCACTGTGCGGTGCGGAAGCAGGGCAACGCTCTGGAACACCATGCCGATATTCTTGGCGCGCATCTGCCGCAGCTCGTGGGGCGAAAGCGATGCGACATCCTTGCCCTTGACCAGCACCTTGCCGGCGCTCGGCGTGATCAGCTTGTTGAGCAGGCGGATAAGCGTCGACTTGCCGCTTCCCGACAGTCCCATGATACAGAAGATTTCGCCGCGCCTGACCTGCAGGCTGGCGTTCGAAACGCCGACCACGCAGTTGAATTCCTGCAGGACTTCCTTCTTGCCGAGACCCCGATCGTTGATCGACTTCATGGCGGCGGCGGACTTGTCGCCAAAGACTTTCCAGAGCGACTGGCAATCAATCAGAACTTCATTGGTATCGGTATTTGCGGCTTTCATAGCGATCCCCTTGAGCCAATTGGCGCTGGCTTCTGTCTTTGGGTCTGGAAGTGGCCGCCCGGGTCCCGGACGGCCACCGTGCGATCAGTTCTTCTTGATGTTTTCCCAGCGCTTGATGAGATCGGCATGGGCGCCGACCCAATCCTGGACGGCCTGGTCCATGGTCTTGCCTTCGTTGACGGCACCGTTGATTGCGGTGATGTCGGCAAGCGGGACATAGACGCTGGCCATCACTTCGCGAGCGTGCGGGTTCTCTTCGGAGAAGCCCTTATGGCCGATCCAGTAGTAGCTCTGCGGCGGCGGGAAGACGCCCTTCGGATCCTTGAGGTACTTGATCGGGTACTTCTGAGCCATCCACGACGGCTCCCAGATCGTCACCGCAGTCCATTCCTGGCGGTCGTAGGCGGACTTCAGCGCCGCCGTCATCGCCGCGGTGCTGCCTTCGACGAGCTGCAGCTTCAGGCCGTAATCCTTGACGGCGTTCGAAGCGTCGCGCATCAGGCCGGAACCCGGCTCGATACCGATGATCTTGCCACCGAACTTGTCGGCATTTTCGTTGAGCTGATCGAGCGAGTCGATCGGCACGTATTTCGGAACAGCGATGCCCTGGTAGAGGCCGTGCGAGACCGGCGAAATCTTCTCGAGGCGGTTCTTGTTCTTGTCCCAGTAGTCCTGGGCCACATAGTCGGTTTGCGAGGCGAGAACCTGGATGTCGCCCTTCGAAAGAGCTGCATATGCAATGCCCCATTCGGAGAACTCGGTGACCTTGACGGTATAGCCGGCGTCCTCAAGAACCTTCTTGGTGATGCCGGTGATCGGCGTCAGATCCTCCCAGGACAGAGTGCCCATGTTGATCGTCTTTTCTTCTGCACGGGCGGGGAGCATGCTGATCCCGACCATCGCAGCAGCGCAAAGCGCCTTCCACAAAGCCTTCATTGTTCTTACTCCTAGTTCTCGTTCCCATTTTCGTTGAAGCCCTGCGAGCGGCGGAAGCTTCACATTGCGCGGCGACGGATCATCCCTCGCGGCCTGCACGCAATTCCTGCAATCGGATCACCCCGTTGATCCCGAGCCATGCGATCGGCTCCGGCGGCAGCCGCGTGGGCTCCGGGTGGTCCATGTATTGGCTGAGTTCCGGCGACATCGTCCCGGTGGCGAGTTCGGCCGCCATCATGCCGGCCAGAGTACTTTTGACGGTTCCGAGCCCGTTTTCACAGCAAGCCGAATAGACGCCATCTTCGACTTCGCCGAATGCCGGGACATGGTTGCGGCTGAGGCAAAGGCGGCCGGCCCAGCTATGCTCGAAGGGCAGTCCGGCCAGGTCCGGAAAGCGGGCATCCAGCGAGCGGCGATGCTCATCATGCATCTTTGCCATCCGCCGTTCGCCGACCGCGACCTTGGTCTCGTAGGTGTAGCGGGTCCGGATGACGATCCGAGACACGCCGTTCGTGGTGATCTTGCGGATCGTGGCGCCCATGGCATCGGCGGGAAGCAGCGCCCACCTGTCCTTGCCCGACGCTTTCGACCCGACCTCGGATGCGGAGAAGGGCATGGTCATCGAGGCATAGGCAAAGATATGCATCAGGCGGCCGGAGAAATGGCCGAAGTCGTCGATATGGCCATTGACCCCCAGAATGACTTTCGGCGCGGTCGCCGTGCCGGACGGACAGACAGCAGTCCATTTGCCGTCCTTGCGGGTCAGCGCGGTCACCGGCGAGCGTTCGAAAATATCGACCTTGTCTGCCAGACCGGCAGCGAACTGGCGCACATAGTCGGCGGGCTGGATCAGAACTGTTCCCGGCGTATAGAGGCCGCCAAGATAGTAGCGCGATCCCGTCAGCTCGCGCATTTCGTCTGCGTCGAGGAAAAGATGCTTTTCGTTGGCACCCTTCAGGGACTCGCCGAAGCTGGCATTGAGTTTCATGCCGCGCGATGTCGCGGCGGCATTGATCTTGCCCGCCGGATCAAATGTCTCGTTGGACATGCCGTAGTCGTCGGCGGCCTGCCTGGCAAAGGCGATGGCCGAACGGTTCTGAGCCATCTCCACCCGCGTCGCCTCGGCGCCGGCGCTCGAATACTCGCCGGCGGACAGATTGTGCGGGACATCGATCATGAAGCCGGAATTGCGGCCGGACGTGCCCTTGCCGATCTCGCCGGCGTCAAGGAGGATAATCTTTTCGCCAGGCCGCAACATCTGCAGCCGCCGCGCGGCAGACAACCCCGCAAAGCCCGCGCCGATGATCAGCCAATCCGCCGTGGCGTTACCGTCGAGCTTTCTGAGCGGGAAGCGGCGTTGACTGATCGCCTCCCATCCGGAAACGCCATTCTCGACCGGTAGACGTCTGACGGGAGAGGTGATCATCTGATCGTCTCGTCCACGGAGCGCTCGGAAATATCGATCCAGATCGTCTTCAGCTCACAATAGTTGTCGTGCGCGAAAGCCGATTTGTCGCGGCCGCCGAAGCCGGATTCCTTGTAGCCGCCGAAAGGCGTGCTGGCGTCCCCTTCCCCGAAGCAGTTGACAGTAACCACACCTGCCCGGATCTCGCGCGAGAGCCGGATGGCGTTGCGCAGGCTGCCGGTATAGACCGAAGCCGTCAGTCCGTAATTGGTGTCGTTTGCGAGCGCGACGGCCTCGGCAAGCGTGTTGAACGACGTGACCGACAGGACCGGACCGAAAATCTCTTCCTGGAAAAGCCGGCTCTTGGGCGTCACACCATCGACGACAGTCGGCTCCACAAAGGCGCCGTCCCTGGTTTCGCCGCCATGAGCGACCGTCAGCTTTTCCTTCTTTGCGTCATCGAGGAAGGACGTGACCTTGTCGAAATGCGCCTTGTTGACGAGCGCGCCGATGCGGTTTTCCGGGTCGAGCGGGTCGCCGACCTTCCATTCACGCATATAGGCGCCGATCCGCTTCAGGAGATCGTCCTTTACATCGGCATGAACGATCAGGCGCGAGGTCGCCGAGCAGTTCTCTCCCATGTTCCAGAAGGCACCGTTTACGACCTGTTCGGCAACGAGATCGAGATCTTCGGCATCGGCGAGAACCACCGCCGGGTTCTTGCCGCCGCACTCGAGAACCACCTTCTTGAGATTGGAATCGGCGGAATAGCGCAGGAACCGGCGCCCTGTCGGCGTCGAGCCCGTGAAGGCGATCATGTCCACATCCATGTGGAGACCGAGCGGCTCGCCGACCTCCTTGCCGCTGCCGGTGACGACATTGAAGACGCCGGACGGGATGCCGGCCTCATGCGCAAGCTCGGCGACGCGCAACGTCGTCAGCGTCGTGTCTTCCGCGGGCTTCACCACGACCGAGCAACCGGAGGCGAGTGCCGGACCGATCTTCCAGGCAAGCATCAGCAGCGGGAAATTCCAGGGAAGGACGCAGCCAACCACGCCGATCGGCTCGCGTACGATCATCGTCAGCGCGTTCGCTCCCGACGGCGCCGTATTGTCGTAGAGCTTGTCGATCAGTTCTGCGTGCCAGCGCAGGGTATTGATCGTATCGGGCACATCGACGGTCTGGCATTCGCGGATGGGCTTGCCGCTGTCGAGGCTTTCCATCACTGCGAGCTCGTGACGATTGCGCTCAATCAGCTTGGCGAGCTTGAGGAGGACTGCCTTGCGCTCTGCAGGCGAGCGCAGACGCCAGCGGCCATCGTCGAACGCTTCGCGCGCCTTCAAGACAGCATAGTCGACATCGGTGCTGTCGCATGCGGCGATCTTTGCCAGCGTCTCGCCGGTTGCCGGGTTTTTCGTCTTGAACGTCTTGCCGGATTTCGAAGGCGCGAACGCACCGTCGATGAATGCGCCCGTCGGGTATTGGAGATCGGCGGCAATCGCCTTGTATTCAGCGGCGGTCAGCGGTTCATGCATGGCGGTTGGCTCCCGAGGTGATCTGGCCGACCGTGCGCTTCAAGGTGGCGACGACGGTCTCGAGGGTTCGCTTTTCTTCCGAATTGAGAGGACGCAGCGGCGCCCGCACCGAGCCCGTCCGGAGGCCGATGATCTCGCAGCCATGCTTGATCGACTGGACGAACTTGCCGCATTCGAGGAAATCCATGAGCGGCAGCATCGCCATCATGATCGCCCGGCCCTTGTCGAAGTTCTTCTCGACGACGCAAGCTTCATAGAGAGCCACATGTTCGCGCGGCAGGAAGTTCGATCCGGCGCAGACCCAGCTCTTCGCACCCCATGCAAAGAACTCGAGCGCCTGATCATCCCAACCGCAGGAGAGCGCGATATGCGGATATTTGCGGGCAAGCAGGTGGAGGTTGCCCATGTCGCCGGAGCTTTCCTTAATGGCGACGACATTCTTCGACTTTCCGACACGCGAGAAATAGTCCTCGCCCATCATCACGCCCATTCGGGCCGGATAGTTGTAGAGCATGATCGGCATGTTGGCGGCACGGTCGACGGTCAGCGCATGAACAGCATTTTCCCGCTCCGTCGGCAAAGCGTATGGCGGCGTCGAGACGAGGATGGCGTCGGCGCCGATTTCCTTGGCGGCCTTGGCATATTCAACGGAGTCTTCCGTGCGCGTCGCACCCGTTCCGATGATCAGCGGCAGCCGCGTCCCGATGACGTCCTTGGCATAGGCACCGAGATCGAAGCGTTCCTGGCTCGTCTGCGCGTAATATTCGCCGGTCGAGCCGCCAACGATGATGCCGTGGACGCCCGCTTCGATCAGCGATTCCAAGACGGCGGCAAATGCCTTCCGGTCGATCTGCCCGCTCTCATCGAGCGGCGTGACGGCCGGGGTGTAAATCCCCTCAAACTTCACGACGATTTCTCCAGTGAATGCTTTGCCGAACCGCCAACAAGGGCGTCGGCTTTCAGACCTTGCGGCGCGATGAACATCTCCATGTTTTCGCGCGACAGTTCCCAATGCTCGAAAACGAGATCGACGACCGCGTCTTCATCGTGCGCGCTGAGCGCTTCGATGAAGCTGTCATGGTGCTCGACCGCGGTCTGCAGCCGGCGCTTCATGTCGTCGTTGCGCGGACGGAAGAAGGTGTGGCCGATGCGCGCGTGATCGATCAGCAGGCGCCCGAGGCTCGGCTGCAGATAGGCGTTGGCCGACATCTCGCCGAAGATCTCGTGGAAGCGGTTGTTCTCGAGCACCATGCCGAGCGCATCCATGTTGCCGCTCGCCGTGCGAAAGCGCTCCTGCGTCTGCTTGAGATCGGCAAGCTGGGTCGGCTTGAAATTCTGGACTGCCAGACGGCCGATCGCCGCGTAGATCATCGGCGCAACAAGGAAGAAGTTGCGAAGCGTCGCATGGTTCATCGGAATGACGCGCGCGCCGCGGTTCTCCCGGATATCGATATATCCCTCGCCCGCGAGCCTGCGGAATATGTCGCGCACCGGAGTGCGCGAGAGGCCATAGCGCTCGCTCAGCCCTACCTCGTCAAGATCGGTATCCGGATCGAGTTCCATCGTCAGGATCTGACGCTTGAGATCGTCGTAGAGGTCGCTCTTCGTCGTTTTGGCCATGATTGCCGGGCTCCTCGTTTCCTCGATGGAGCAGACCATACACCTGAAAAACAGAGAGTCAACATATTGTGTACTTTGCGTACACATTAATAGTTCACAGAAAATACGACAAGAGTTCGCGGTCCGTCGTTGCCGAGAAGACGAGCGAAAATTCGTGCGGCCGAAGGCGATGAGAATGAATAGGCACATAGAAGAGGTGGAAGGCAGCCGAGCCCACGACCGGTACGGTCTGATCTTCGAGGTCTCTGCTGCTCCGCGAGGCGCTTAGTGGCTTAGCGCGAATGCCAGCCAGTCCGCTGCATGCTCGACGGCAGACGTGCGATATGGCCTGGAGGGAACGACGACGTGGTAGGCGTCAGCCGTCCGCATTTCGGCATCCTCCAGCGAAACAAGCGTTCCGTCATCCAAGAAGGTCTGAACAAGCAGACGCCAGCCGAGCGCAATCCCCTGTCCCGCCCGTGCCGCCGCGATTGCCTCGGTATAGTGATTGAAGTGAAGCTGAGGAGATATCTGCAGGCTGCAATCCGCCTCCTGGCGCCACTGCGACCATGTCATCCATGATCTGTCCTGAGCGTCCGTCTCGATGAATTCGTCGGCGCTCGACATCCCGCCGCCTTCGCGCCGCCGGAAATATTCGGGGGAGCAGACAGGAACGATCGAATCTTCTCTCGAAGCGACAACCCTGCCATCCGCAAAAGGCGGCTGCCCATAGCGTATGACGATGTCGACACCTCCGGCATTGAGATCGATCTTGGAATCCTGAGAGACGACCCTGATTTGAACGCCCGACGTTTGACGGCGGAACTCCGCCAGTCTCGGGAGAAGCCAGAATGACGAAAAGGCGACCGTAGCTCCGATCGTGACGACGCCCTGTTGCGACCGCCCCACCACCTCGACAACATCGGCAATATTCGAGAAGCTTTGCGTCAACGTCGTCGCCAGAGCCAGACACCCCGGCGTCGGCTCTATGGCGCGATGCTTGCGGACGAACATCGGCAGTCCCAGCTCGTCCTCAAGGAGGGCGATCTGGCGGCTCACCGCAGCTTGCGTCACGCCGAGCTCGGCAGCCGCGGCAGTAAAGCTCCGATGCCGAAAGACGGCCTCAAGCGTCATCAGTGCGGTCAGCGATGGCAATCTGCGGCGGAAGCTCATGACGTCTTCACATTACTATAAGTTATGCATCAACGAAAATTAATGCCGTTGAACAGCCGGGAAAGCAAGCGCACTCTCGGGTAACTCAAACATAAGGGGATATTATGCTAAACCGCCTTCCCTCCGATATTTCCTCGCTGCTTGAAGCGCGCGCCAACGGATATTCTCTGCCTGCCGGCCTCTACACCCGTGAAGACGTCTTCGACGCCGATATCGACGTCTTCTTTCACAAGCACTGGATCTGCGTCGGCCTCGATTGCGACGTCCCCGAGCCGGGTGACGCGACTGTGGTCGATATCGGCAAGACGAGCCTGATCCTGCTGCGTGACGACGACGGCGAACTCCGTGTGCTCCACAATGTCTGCCGCCATCGCGGGTCTCGCCTGCTCGACGCGGGAAAAACAATCGTCTCGAAGCTCGTCTGTCCCTACCATACCTGGACCTACGAACTGACAGGCGAGCTCGCCTATGCGCCGCATATGGGCAAGGATCTCGACAAACAGTGCCACAGCCTGAAACCGGTGCATTTCAAATCGATCGGTGGATTGATCTACGTCTGTCTTTCCGACAATCCGCCGGAAGACATCTCGCACCTCGAACAGGCCATGATCGAGCGCCTGGCTCCCTACGATATCCGCGGCGCCAAGGTCGCCCACCAGACGGACGTCATCGAAGAGGGCAACTGGAAACTCACCATCGAGAACAATCGCGAATGCTATCACTGCTCGGCAAATCACCCCGAGCTCTGCGTATCCTTCGTCGACCTCGATTTCGGCTTCGATCCGGAAACGCTGAGCCCGGAAGATCGCGAACAGGCCGAGGCGCATTTTCGCCTCTACGATGAGAAAACCAAGGCATGGGAGTCCGACGGCTTCCCGTCGGCCGCCGTCGAGCGGCTTGAAAACTGCGCCACGAACTTCCGCACCCAGCGCCTGATCATTGCCGGGGCCGGCGAATCCCAGACGCATGACGCGACCGCCGCATCCTCGAAATTGCTCGGCCACATGACGCGCAAGGATCTCGGCGATACGCATCTCTGGGGCCACAACAGCTGGAACCATTTCATGGGTGACCACGCCGTTGTGGCGATCGTCATCCCTCTGTCGGCCGGCAAGACGCTCGTCAGGACCAAATGGCTCGTCCACAAGGACGCTGTCGAGGGAAAGGACTACGACCTCGACAAGCTCACCGATGTCTGGATCGCAACCACCGATCAGGACGCTGATCTCGTCGCGCGCTCGCATGCAGGCGCCCTAGACCCTGCTTATCAGCCCGGTCCCTATTCCCGGTTCTCGGAGACGAATCTCGACAAGTTCGCCACCTGGTATATCGATCGGATGCGCGCCCATGGGTATTGAGTTCACGAAGATCGAGCGCGGCGAAAGCGCGACCTGGAATCCGGAAGTCGACGAGACGCTCATCTGTCTCGACGTCCACCAGGAGACCCACGACGTCAAAAGCTTCACCTTCGCCTCGCCTGAGGGCAAGCGTTTCGAGTTCGAGGCCGGGCAGTATTTCCTGTTCGACTTTCCGACAGGCGCCGACGGCGAAGCCCGCTGCTACAGCATCTCCGCGTCACCCCATCGCACCAACGCCTTTACGGTGACGGTCAAGCGCGTGCCCGGCGGCAGAATATCGAACTGGCTGCACGACCACATGGCGCCGGGCATGACGGTCAGGGGACAGGGACCGCTTGGCCATTTCATCCGCCCCAAAGGCGAAAGAGTGAAACTCCTGCTGCTTTCCGGCGGCTCCGGCATCACGCCCGTCATGTCCATCACGCGCGATCTGGCGGACCGTTATCAGGCATCGGATATCGTCTTCCTGCACGCCGCGAGAACGCCCGCCGACCTGATCTTCCGCCACGACCTTTCCGGATTGGCGACAAGAATGAAGGGATTGCGTCTCCAGTTTCTGCCGGAAACAGTTGCCGGCGAAACATCCTGGCCGGGACTGACCGGCCGGATCTCGCCTGAATTTCTCAAGCTCGCCGTTCCCGATATCGCTGAGCGGATCGTCATGTGCTGTGGCCCGGCCCCCTTCATGGCAACGGCACGGTCGATCACGGCCGCTCTCGGCGTCCCCTCAGAAAACTATATCGAGGAAAGCTTCGATGCCGCCGTTATCGACGAGCCCGGCCTCGATGTCGAAGCGCAACCGGCGGCAAGGACCTTCCAGGTCGAGTTTTCGAAGCAGAAAAAGACCCTGGAGGTTCCATCGGGCCAAACGGTGCTAGCCGCAGCAAAGAAGGGCAGCGTCCGCCTCCCCTCATCCTGCTCAAACGGCGTCTGCGGCACCTGTAAGTCCAAGCTCATCTCCGGTTCCGTCGAAATGAACCACAACGGCGGCATCCGCCAACGCGAGATCGACGCCGGCCTGTTTCTGCCCTGCTGTTCCAAGCCGCTCAGCGATCTCGTCGTCGATCGCTGAGGGCGGCAAGCAGGTCCCCGACTGGCTCTGGGGCACTACCCGACGCTGTATCCGCCATCAACCGGCAGGGTGACACCCGTGACGAAAGCCGCAGCCGGCGAGCACAGGAACAAGATCGGCCCGACCAGATCGTCGGCCGTGCCCCAGCGCTTGAGAGCTGACCGGTCAGCGATCTTCGCCTCGCTCTCCGGAACCGACCAGAGCGGCCTCGTCATTTCGGTCCGGTGGTAGCCAGGGGCGACGGCGTTCACGCGCACGCCGTCTCGGCCATATTTATGCGCCATCGCGCGCGTCAGACCGACAATCCCCGTCTTGCTTGCCGTGTAGGACGGCACGCTCTCGTCGGCAAGATAGCTCAGCATTGAGGCAAAGTTGATGATGCTGCCATTGCTTCGCTTCAACAACGGAAACGCGGCCCGTGCCAGACGCATTGCGCTGTTCAGATTGACGTCCATGACATCTAGGAAGACATCCTCGTTCCACTCGTCGTCGGGACGTGCGATGCCCTGGCAGTTCACGAGCACATCAAGCGCTTCAATCGCTCCGAAAAATCGATCGACAGCGCCTCCATCCCGGACATCGAGCTGGCGAAATTCCACGCTTGAGACCGAAGCCTTCGCGTCTTCCAGACGCTCGATCGAGCTGCCGGTTGCAATGACAGTCGCGCCAGCCGATGCGAAGCCCTGAGCGACCGCGAGGCCGATACCGCTCGTCCCACCCGAGATGACGACCGTTTTACCTTCGAGGAAATTTGCGCTGAATGCGCCGACCGGATTTGTCATGATGGGTATCTTTCAGATCAGCGCTTTCAGCGCGGCAACGACCATTTCCTCGCTGACGGGAACCGGTTCGTTGTGGATAATCTCGCCTGACCGGCAGGCCCGGCGAGCGACGATTGCAAGCTTTTCTTCCGTTGCATCAGCGATACCGATATCGCTCAGGCGCGTTGGCAGCCGCACGGCCAGGCAAAAGTCCCGCACTCTCTCGAATTCGTCTTGATCTCCGTTGATCTTGAGACCCGCGAGCACCCCGATCGCAACCTTCTCGCCGTGGAGATGGTGATGGACATCGTCCAGCTCGCAGAGCCCGTGATGAATGGCATGTGCGGCAGCGACGCCGCCCGATTCAAAGCCGATACCCGACAGCAGGATGTTGGCCTCGATCACGCGTTCGATTGCCGGTCCAGCCCTCCCCGCGTCGCATTCGGCAAGTGCCGCCGTGCCGTGCTCGAAGATCGTCGCGCGGCAGAACCGGGCAATCTCGAAAGCCAGGGGAACGCCAGGCATCTTCATGCAATTGGATGCTCCGCTCCGGCGGCAGGCATCTGCCTCGTACCAGGTCGCAAGCGCGTCGCCGATACCAGCTGCCAGAAATCGTGCCGGTGCCTTGGCAATCAGGGCCGTGTCGACGAGCACCAGATCCGGATTGTCGGGCAGGAAGCGGTCATAGGCGACCGTTCCGTTCTCGGTATAGATGACGGCCAGCGCGCTGCAGGGCGCATCCGAGGCCGCAATCGTCGGCACAACGATGACGGGCAGGCGAAGGTCGCAAGCGGCGGCCTTTGCGGTGTCGAGCGCCTTGCCACCGCCGATCCCGATGACGACATCGACCGAGGCTGCGCTCGCCCGGGCCACAAGTTCGGAAACGGCCCGCTCGGAACACTCACCGCCGTGGCGCAGCAAGACGACATCGGCCTCGCCTCTGAAAGCGCTCGATACCGGTTGTTCCAGCATGTCGAACACACCCCGATCGACGAGGACAATTGCGCTCTTGCCGTAGCGGCCGGCTTCCTGACCGAGCAGTCCAATCGCTCCGGCTGCCTGCATATAGCGCCCCGGGAAGCGGGCACCGCGCGGTGAAATCGCCGAATTTACCAGCATACATAGCCCCCATCGGCCAGCACGATCGATCCGGTCATCAGGCTTGATGCGTCGCTCGCAAGGAACAGGATCACCGAGGCAACCTCATCGGTGCGGCCGAGCCGGTTCATGGGCGTACCACCGACCCAATGCTTGTACATTTCAGCGTCTTCGTAGACGTATTTGTTCATCTCGGTGTCGATGTAGGTCGGCGCCACCGAGTTGACGCGCACGCCGCGGGCACCCCACTCGGCGGCGAGCGATTTCGTCAGATGATGCACGGCGGCCTTCGAGGCGTTGTAATTCGCCTGCTCCTGCGGCCTGTTGACGATGAACCCGGACATCGATCCGACATTGACGATGCTGCCGGTGCCCTGTTCGAGCATGGATTTTCCGAAGGCGCGGCAGCACCAGAAGACGCCATTCAAATTGACATCGATGACCTTGTTCCAGACGTCATCGGCCATCGTCTCGGCGGGGTGATTGCTGATGGCGATCCCGGCATTGTTGACCAGAATGTCGACACGGCCGTGACGCGCAACGATCTCGTCGTGAACGGCCTGAACCGCCTTTGCGTCAGTGACATCGAGCACCGCGCTGTCGACCTTGTGGCCCTTGGCCGCCAGCTCGCTGCGGGCCGCGTCAAGCAAAACGGGGTTCATGTCGGTCAGTACGACGGTGGCGCCGGCCTCGGCGAGTGCCTCAACCGCAGCATAGCCGATGCCGCGCGCCGCACCTGTTACCACGGCAATCTTGCCGCTGAGCTTGAACTTATCGAGATACATCGGCGGGGTCCTTGGTATGTCTGTGGTCAGAAGAATTCGCCAGCACTTGGCCGAGCGTCGAAGTAAGGTCGTGAGGATCAGCAACGATCACGCGATCCGGAAAGACGATGTCGGAGCGGTGCGGCTCGGGCCAGCCGATGACAGTCATGCCGGCAGCGAGGCCGGCCACTGACCCTGGTATGCTGTCTTCGACAACGATACAGCCCTGCGGTTCGACACCGAGGAGATGGGCAGCGCGCAGGTAAGGTTCAGGATCGGGCTTGCCTTGCCGCACGTCGTTGCGGCTGACCGAGATGAGGCCCGGAACCTGGAGGTCGGCAGCCCTGAGATTGGCGTCTACCAGCATGCGGTCCGAGTTGGAAACGATGGCAAACGGCATCTGGCGCTGAGAGAGGAGCGCGAGAACGTCATTGACGCCGGATCTGCGCTTCAGCTCGGGCGCAGCCGCAAGATAGCTGCGATACTTGGCGGCAATATAGTCGCCAAGCGACGGCTTGAAGCCGATCGCCTCCTGCAACAGCGCATGGCAGGCTGCGCCGCTCATGCCGGTTATGCGATCGCCAAATCCGTCGGGCAAACTGTAGCCCATGGCGCGCAGTGCCTGCGCCATGGCGTCGAAATGCAGCCCCTCGCTGTCGACGAGGGTGCCGTCCATATCGAAAAGTACGGCGCGGCTGGTCATCGCGCCAACCTGTCGAGGTCGTCGTAAAGGTCCTGGCTATGCGTGTAGAGTTTTTCGAAGAAATCCTGCATCGGCCTGTAGATCTCGACCCAGCGCGGGTCGGGTTCGATCTCCTGGGAATACGAGACCAGGGCATCCGCGGCATCCGCAACATTCGTAAACCGGCCGGTCGCGGTCGCTGCCATGATCGCACAGCCAACCAGACCGCATTCCGGCTCCGATGGAACGAGGATCGGAATGTCGTAAACGCTCGCCTTGATCTTCATCCAGAGTTCGGTCTTGGCCCCGCCACCCGACGCGATGACCCGCGTCAGCGGCGCGCCCGATATGCGATCGAGGATGTTGATGTGGCGCTTGACCGCAATGGCGACGCCCTCCAGCACCGCCCTGTGCATATGAGCAAGGCCATGGCCGGCGCCGATTCCGAAATACTGCGCACGCGCGTTGCGATGGTCGCCAAGGCGCTCGCCGGTCAGATAGGGCATGAAGAACAAGCGGTCCGATCCGGCCGGCGCCTCCGCAGCCTTGGCGACGATTTCTTCGTAGGATGAGCGCTTCTCGTCGAAGGCGCGTCTTGCCCAACGCATCGCATCGCCACCGGATTCGAGGAGCATGAACGCCCCCCAGTTGCCGTCCACCGTCCCGACATTGCAGACGGCAGGATCGAGAAGTGGCTTGCCGGCGATCGCCGTGATAATTGCGGACGTTCCCATGACCTCAGAGCCGACACCCGGGCGGCTGACCCCGGAACCAAGAAGCGCCACCGGATAATCCGCACCGCCAACGAGAACAGGCGTCCCCCGGCGAAGTCCGGTCTCTGCAGACGCGCTTTCACTGACGGCGCCCAGAATTTCGGTCGGGTTCCTAAGCGGCGCGAGCTTGCCGGCGTCAAGACCGAGCATGCCGATCATCTTTTGCGACCATTGGCCGGTCCGCGGATCCATCAGGAAGCTCGCACCGCCATCGTTGCGATCCATCGCGATCTCACCCGTCAGGCGAAGATTGATGAAGTCCTTGGGCATCAGGACCGCAGCGGCCTTCTGGTAGGCCGCTGCATCGTGATCGCGCAGCCACTGGAGCTTGAAGCCGGGCCAGGCGGGTGTCGGCGGATTGGCGCAGTCAGCCAGGTAATCCGCCGCCGCATACTGCTTTTCGAAGGCCGTCACATAATCGACGGTTCGCTTGTCGTTCCAGAGCGGCGCGGTGTCGCGCACCAGTTCACCATCGGCGCCCACAAGCACCGTGCCGTGCATCTGCCCGCATGCGGAAACCGCTGCAATCCGGGAGCGCGCGCCGGGTGTCTTGTCGAGGACTTCCCGGATCGCTACGCAAACGCCGCTCCACCAGTCGGCAGGACGCTGCTCGGCCCATCCAAATTGCGGCACGATCTGCTCGTGTTCGCGGCTGCAGACGGCAAGGATCTTCGCGTTGACGTCGATAAGGGCCGCACGAACACTGCCGGTACCGACGTCGATGGCGAGATAAAGATCAGGTGACATGGCATTCATTCCTGGCAAGAGGCGCGATGCTACTTGCGGAACCAGTTCGAGGCATATTGCAGGAGCATCGCACCAATGATGATGCAGCCCATGAAGACCTGCTGGTGATAGCCGGGCACGCGGGCAAGGTTCATCATATTGGCGATGATGCCGAGCACAAGCACGCCGATGAAGGTGTTGACCACTCCTCCGCGGCCGCCCATCAGGCTTGCACCGCCAATGACGACGGCTGCGATCGCGTCGAGTTCGGCGCCGACACCGATATTGGCCGATCCGATGCCTGTGCGGCTCGTCGAGACGATCCCGGCTGCAGCGGCAAGGATACTCGAGATAACGTAAACCGCGGTCGTATAGTAGGCGACAGGAATGCCCGACAGGCGCACGGCTTCGACATTCGAGCCGATCGCTTTGACGAGCCGGCCGAAGCGCGTGAAGGTCAGGACGATACCGGCAATGACGAAAACGGCGGCCATCAGCACGACGGGGTACGGGATTGTCGCGATTGCACCGGAACCGAATGTGGTGATCCAGATTCCGGCATCGCCCATCTGGATCGGCTGCCCGGCCGATACGATCAGCGACAGGCCACGGGCGACCGTCATCATCGCCAGCGTCGTGACGAATGGCGGCAGTTTGAGAAAGGCAACGAGAATGCCGGATGCGAGACCGCAGGCGGCACCGGCAACCAACGCGCCAGCAATCGAGGCCCCCGTCCCGTAATCCTGAATGATGATCGCCGAGAGCACGCTGCCGAGCGCTGCGACCGAGCCGACCGACAGGTCGATACCGCGGGTCAGAATAACGAACAGCATGCCGATCGCCATCAGGCTGGTGCCGGCGCTCTGGCGCAGGACGTTGACGATGTTTCGCTGGGTCAGGAACACATCCGACATCGAGGTCGCAACGATCAGGAGCGCGATCAGGATGGCGAGTGTTCCGTAGCGATGCAGGACATTGCTGATGTTGAAGGAAGGCGAACGGCGTGCGGTTTCGGTAAGTTCGGTCACGGCTTTAACCCAATCAGTTGCTGGTCGCAGTGGCTTTGGCGTGCGGGACGGCATTGACCATCGCGAGCTTCAGCAGTTTTTCTTCGGTATAATCTTCGGGTGTCAGGGCGCCCGTCAGTTCGCCCTCGCGCATCACGAGGATGCGGTCGCACAGCCCGAACAATTCGATATGCTCGGACGAGATCACGAGGACTGCCCTCCCCTCGGCTGCGAGCGATTTGATCAGCGAATAAATCTCGGTTTTCGCACCGACATCGACGCCCCTCGTCGGCTCGTCGAAGATGAGCAGATCGCCGTCGGCGTGGAACCACTTGGCCAGGACGACCTTCTGCTGGTTGCCGCCAGACAGGCTCGATGCCGGATCATTCAGGCTGCCGGCCTTGATGCGCAGCCGGGATGCCAGTTTTTCGACGGTCTCGGTTTCAGCTCGGCGCCGAACGAAGCCAAACGGATTCACGAGAGGAGCGAGTTTCGACATGGTCGCGTTGACGCGGATCGGGAAATCCAGAACCAGACCCTGTTCCTTGCGGCTTTCCGGCACGAGCCCGATACCGGCTTTGACCGCCTCGCGCGGATTGTTGATCCGAACCTCTTTGCGATTGAGAAAGATCTTGCCGGAACGCGCCTTCTCGGCGCCGAAGATCAGGCGCACCAGTTCGGTGCGACCGGCACCGACCAGCCCGCCAAGACCAACGATTTCACCGGCGCGGACGCTGAGCGAGGCACCACGGATGCGGGTGCCATCGGAGAGCTCCTCGATACGGAGAACCTCGTCGCCGATCGAGCGCTCGACATCATCACCGAAAAGCGCTTTGAGCGATCGGCCGACCATCATCTTGATGACATCGTCGATCTCAACGTCCTTGCGCTCGACGGTCTTGACCGAGGCGCCGTCCTTCATGACGGTGATCCGGTCGGCGATGCGGAAGACTTCGTCGAGACGATGCGAGATGTAGATGATCCCAACCCCACGCTCGCGCAACGTCCTGATGATGCCGAGCAGACGCTCGGCGTCCTGTACGGAAAGAACGGCCGTCGGCTCGTCGAAGACCATGACGCTGGCATTGCGCGACAGCGCCTTTGCGATCTCCACCACCTGCTGATGGGCAAGAGACAGATCTGATACCGTCGCAGACGGTGAGATGGAAAAGCCAAGGCTGGAGATCAGTTCGCCGGCGCGCCGGTTGAGGTCACGCCACGAGATCACGGACGGGATTTCGGCCAGGAAGATGTTTTCGGCGACCGTCAGGTCGGCTGCGAGCGCCATCTCCTGGTGGATAATGGCAATGCCCTTTTCGAGCGCATCCATCGGCCCGCGAAACTGCTGCTCGTTGCCGCCGACTTTGACGGTTCCGGCCTCGGGCGTGTATTCGCCGCCGAGCACCCGCATCAGCGTCGACTTGCCCGCTCCGTTCTCCCCCAGCAGCGCATGAACCTCACCCCTGCGCAGCGCGAAATCGACGCCTTGAAGGGCGCGCACACCGCCGAAGGATTTTCGGATGCCGGACAGTTCAACAACAGTTTCCATAACGTCACATTCTGGTTTTCACGACCAATGAGCCGCAATCGCGGCCCTGCCAGCTGCACCAGCCACGAAGTCATTGAAGAAGTGGCCGGCGAAGGGAGGGCCGCGCCGGCCACGGGGAGGATCCGGTCTTAGAATACCGCGTCCTTCTTTAGGTACTTGTCGACATTGTCCTTGGTGATGGCCGTCGGCGTCGTATAGGTGATCTTGGAGATATCGGCCGGCAGGTCGCCGTCGAGTGCCTTTTTGGCAAGGTCAACAGCGGTCGACGCGACGAGTGCCGGATCGTTCAGGCCGGTTGCGCCATACTTGCCATCCTTGATCGCCTGCAGCGCTTCCTTCTGGCCATCGGCAGCAGCGAGGAACAGCACATCGCCCGACTTGTTTGCCTGATCGAGCGCCTTCTGGGCTCCGAGAACCATGGAGTCGTTTTCACCGAGCACGACATTGACGTCGGGGTTGGCGGTCAGGAGATCTTCCATCGCCTTGAGGCCGCCTTCATTAGTCCAGCCGCCCCATCCCTGGCCGACAACCGAGAAGTGGGCGCGGCCCTCATTGCGCAGCTGGCCCTCAGTCAGGCCGGCAAGAACGCCAAGGCGCCGTTCCTGGCCGACTTCATTGCCCTTGTCGCCGGAAATCAGGGCGATCTTCAGCTCCTTGCCCTTGGTGGCATCGGCAAGCCACTGGCCAACGAGCAGGCCGTTCTGCGAATTTGAAGACTGGACGAGCGTGACGAAATTGGCCTGCGGATCGATCGTCGAGTCGATGACGAAAACCTTGACGCCAGCGGTCGTTGCCGCGTTGATCGCCGGGACAAGACCCTTGCTGTCGCGCGGATTGATGATCAAGGCGCCAATGCCCTGGGCGACCATATCCTCGACGTCGGCAACCTGCTTGTTCAGATCATTCTGGCCGTCGACGGAGATGACTTCGCAGCCGAGTTCCTCGGCATGCTTCTTGGCTGAAACTTCCTGAGCGGCAAAATACGGCGCATCGAGCGTCTTCATCGAGATGCCGATCTTGCAGCCCGCTGCCTGTGCGGCGGACATGGCAAGCAGCGATGCGGCTGCGCCGAGCGCAAGCGTCATTACAGTCTTTTTCATTTACGTCTCTCCTCCGGGTGAGCGCCTTGAAGCGCGAGCCATTTCCCTGGCTGAAATGTAGCGTAGTTACAGGATTTTTCTTCGTCAACATATTTTTTGTTCAATTTCTACGTTTTTGCATCGCAATATTGCCTGAAAATTTCGCTTGCACGTCCTTTGTGTTCTATTTATGTAATTCTACTACCAAATGAGGAGGCTTATTATGATGCGGGAACCGGTCTCGAGCGTTGTCGATCCTATCGGTGGCGGGATGAGCGGAAATACAGGGCGGTATGAAAAGCGCCTCAGCGATCTCGGTGGCCTCTATGCCGACGGGGCTGCATTCGAAGCAGCGCTTGTTGGCCAGGGTAACGCCGTTGTCTACGACGTGGAGGATTTTCGCCCGGGCGATCACAGCGGCGATCTGATCTATGGCGTCACGCGCATGAGTCCTGGCCGGATCGGCGACGAGTTCTTCCTCACGCGCGGTCACATTCATGCCAAGGCAGACCGCCCGGAAATCTATTACGGCCAGAAGGGCCATGGATTGATGCAGCTCGAATCTCCCGCGGGAGAAACACGCATCATCGAGATCAAGGCCCAGACGATCTGCTACGTGCCGCCCTTCTGGATCCACCGTTCGATCAACATCGGCAACGAGGATCTCGTGATGGTCTTTGCCTATCCGTCCGACAGCGGTCAGGATTACGCCATCATCGAAACCTCGGGAGGCATGCGTCACCGGGTACTTTCCGGTGGCGAAAATGGCTGGCGGCTCGTCGAAAATGCCAACTACCGGCCACGCAGCGACGAGGCCGTCCATTCCCTCATGAAGTCCTACGCCTGAGTGCCATAATCCGCGGAGAGCAAACCGACATGACCAATCCCATCGATCTTATCGCCAGCCTCGGCGTCGTCCCCGTGATCGCCATCGAACGCGTTTCGGATGCCGTCGCCCTTGCAGACGCACTCCTGGAAGGCGGGCTGCCGGTCGCCGAGATCACCTTCCGCACCGAGGCCGCCGCTGACGTGCTCGCGAAAATGCGAGATGAACGGCCGGAGCTCTGCATCGGCGCCGGCACGGTGCTCGACACACCAAGCCTCGACAAGGCCATTGCATCGGGCGCCCGTTTTGGTCTCGCACCAGGGTTCGATCCATCGATCGTCGATGCGGCCAAATCGGCCGGACTTCCCTTCTGCCCGGGGATCATGACACCTTCCGATCTGACGCTGGCAGCAGGCCGCGATGTCCGGCTCGCCAAGTTCTTCCCCGCCGGCATTGCCGGAGGCCCGAAGGCGCTTGCCGGCATCTCGGCACCCTTTGCGCATCTCGGCATTCGTTTCATTCCGACTGGCGGCGTGACCGAGACAACAATTGGCGAGTGGCTTGCCCTGAAGCAGGTCATTGCCGTCGGCGGCACCTGGATCGCCAAGACCGAAGACATCCGCGAGGGGCGCTTCAAGGATATCGAAAAGAATGCGGCCGAAGCCGTCAAGGTCGCAAAGCAAGCCCTGGAGCAGCGCTCGTGAGCATCTATCAACCCGCAACCAAACCGACGCTCTATTTCATCGGCGTTACGACCGGCAAAAGCTCGATCATGAAGGTCTTTCCTGCCTGGGCGGAGTTTCTCGGGCTGAAGGATGCCGTCATCAAGGGCATCGATTTCAAGCTGCACGATGACCCGGCGGCCTATCGCGAGGCAGTCGAATTCATTCGCGATGATCCCCTCTCGATGGGCGCACTCGTCACGACGCACAAGATCGACCTGTTTCATGCCTGCCGCGATCTCTTCGATGTCATCGATCCCCATGCCGAACTGATGGATGAGACGAGCTGCATCTCGAAGAGAAATGGCAAACTGATCTGCCATGCCAAGGATCCGATCTCGTCGGGCCTTTCGATCGACGGCTTCCTTGGAGCGAACTATTTCGCCGAAAATGATGCGGACCTGTTCTCGATGGGTGCGGGCGGATCGACGATTGCCCTGACCTGGCATCTGATGCGCGCAAGCCGCGGCAAGAATGTGCCTTCACGGATCTTGGTGACCAATCGCAGCCAGCACAGGCTCGATGAAATTCGCCGCATCCACGAGAGAGTCGAAACGCGCGTGCCGGTCGAATATCTGCTCGCCGAGCGCCCCGAGGACAATGACCGGGTGCTCACAACACTCAAGCCCGGTTCCCTCGTCATCAACGCCACCGGCCTTGGCAAGGACGCGCCCGGGTCGCCGCTGACGGACGCCGCCATCTTTCCCGAGCGCTCGGTTGCCTGGGATCTCAACTATCGCGGCGATCTCGTTTTTCTCGATCAGGCACGCCGCCAAGAGGAAAAGCGCATGCTGCAGGTCGAGGATGGCTGGACCTATTTCATCCATGGCTGGACGCAAGTGATTGCCGAGGTCTTCGATGTGGCGATCCCGACATCGGGGTCGGCCTTTGAGCGGATTTCCAAGATCGCCATCGAGGCGGCGGGGAGATAATCATGAACCAGCGTATTCTCGTCACCCCGCGCTCGCTGACCCAGGAGCCTCACCCCGATGTCGAGCGGATGCGGGATCAGGGCTTCGAAATCGTCTATTCGACAGCCGGCGCAATGCCGAGCGAGCAGGAACTGATCGATCTCGTGCCCGGCTGCGTCGGATGGCTTGCCGGCGTCGAACCGGTAACTCCCAAGATCATCGAGGCGGCACAGGATCTTAAGGTCATCAGCCGCAACGGCGTGGGTATCGACAACCTGCCGGTCGAGATCCTCAAGGACCGCGGTGTGAAGGTGATGATCGCCGAGGGTGCCAATTCGATGGGCGTTGCCGAGCTGACGATCGGTCTGATCTTCAGCGCGCTCCGCTTCATCCCGCATTCGGACGCGGGCATCAAGGCCGGTGGCTGGCCGCGGCTGCGTGGCGCCGAAATCCATGGCCGGACTGTCGGGATCATCGGCTGCGGCGCGATCGGCCGTGAGGTCGCTCGTATGGTGATTGCGCTCGGCGCGCGCGTCCTCGCCTTTGACCCGGCGCGGCCAAACCTCGACCTGCCCTCGAGCGCCTTTGCCTATGCCGAAGTCGACGAGATCGTCGCGGAGGCGGATATTCTGACCCTGCATTGCCCGTTGCCGCGCGACGGTTCCACCTTCCTTGATCGCGACCGCATCTTTGCTGCCCGCAAGGGCCAGGTGCTCGTCAATACGGCGCGAGCGCGGCTTGTGGACGAAGAGGCGCTGATCGAAGCCCTCGAAACCGGCCAGATCGGTTGCTACGCCACCGATGTCTTCGAGCAGGAGCCGCCGGCTTCGCTTTCGCTGGCAGCCCACGGCAAGGTCATCGCCACAAGCCATATCGGCGGTTTCACTGCCGAGAGCGTCGATCGCGCCACCCGTATTGCGGCAGACAATCTGCTTGCCGCACTGGCATCGTGAGGTCTCTCATGCGGAAGGCACTTGAGGAACGGCAACGGTCCGGCTCGCTCGCTGAATATCTGCAAACCCCACCTTCCGAGGCTATGGAAATCCATTGGCTTGGCCAAGCCGGCTTTGTCATCGATATCGGCGGCAAGCGGCTGGTCATCGACCCCTATCTTTCCGATAGTCTCGCCGAAAAATATCGGGGAACGGCCAGACCGCACGCGCGCATGATGGCTGCCCCGATTGCCGCCGGCGAGATCCCGTTCGTCGATCTCGTGCTTTCAACCCATGCCCACACCGATCACATGGATCCGGGAACCCTGCCGCAACTGCTATCGGCCAACCCGCGCGCAAGACTTGTTGCGCCAAGAGCCAGCCGTTCGCAAGCTGTGGAGCGGTCCCAGGTTAGCGATGATCGCCTTTTGCTTGCGCGAGCGGGAGAACCGATCACTATCTCGAAGGACCTGACGATCATTCCGACACGGGCCGCTCACGAGAGCCTGGAAACGGATGCCGAGGGCAATCATCGCTTCCTCGGCTATGCCATCCTGGCAGACGGAATCGGTCTCTGGCATTCCGGCGACTGCATTCCCTTCGACGGCCTTGAGGCCGAGATTACTCGCCTGCATCCCGATATCGCTCTGCTTCCGGTCAACGGCAGGCGTCCCGAGCTGTCTGAAAACGGCGTGCCAGGAAACTTCTTCCTCCACGAGGCGATCGATGTCGCCCGCAAGGCTGGTGCTGCCCATATGATCGCGCATCACTATGGACTGTTCGATTTCAACACCGAGGACCCGGGCGCCATCGACCAAGCCGCGATGGCGACGAGCGACATCACCATTCATCGCGCGAAAACCGGTATTGTTCTTGCCTCCAGCCTCCGATAGGCCAACCATCCAACGCGACAGGACGAGCTTGCCCTTGCGGAGCGAAGCTTCTAGCCTCCTCGGCGAATAATGCAGGAAGGGCGATCCGCATGGATAGCGACATCAAGAACGGTACCGGGCGGAACATCATCGAGATTATCCGGACAATGCGATCCGATCTTCGCAAATCGGACCGCAAGGTCGCCGATGTCGTGCTTGACGACCCGCGCCGGATCATGAATGCCACGGTCGGCGAGACCGCAACGCTGGCAGACGTCAGCCAGCCGACGGTCCTGCGCTTCGCGACCGCGATCGGCTGCAGCGGCTTCCAGGACTTCAAGATCCGCCTAGCCCAAAGCCTTGCCTTCGGCACGCCGGCGACCCACTCGGTGCTGCTCGATACGGATGAACCGGAGGTCATTGCCGAGAAGATTTTCGACTACACGATGACCAGTCTCGACTGGGCCCGGTCGAAGCTCGACAAGGTTGCGCTCCACAAGGCGATCGATATTCTCGCCCAGGCCCGTTCGATCGTCTTCTTCGGCTTCGGGGCTTCGGGCATCGTCGCGCGCGACGCCCAGCAGAAATTCCCGCTGTTTGGCGTGCCCTGCAGCGCCGAGCTCGATTCCCACCAACAACTGATGGTCGCCTCGATGATGAAGGACGGCGACGTTGCATTCGTCATCTCCAACACCGGCACCACACGATCGATCATCGAGATTGCCCGCATCGCCCGCGACAACGGCGCTACCGTCATCTGTCTGACCGGCTCGGAATCACCGCTCACCAACTACTGCGATGTATCCCTGATCGTCGAGACGCTCGAGAACACCAACATGTATACGCCGACGATCTCGCGCATCGCCGCTCTCGTCGTCATCGACATTCTCTCAACGAGCGTCGCCGTGCGCCGCCCGGAAGCCGAGCGCGCCCGCATCAGCCAGATGAAGCGGCAGCTGAGCGACATGCGCAAGATGCAGCCGATCTGAGCCAGATATCTGCCTTTAGGAAATGATGCTGGCGCGGTTCCAACGCACGGCCGGACCACGCAGCACCAAATGACGGGACACGATGATCCACGGCCGTTTCAGCCGCGAAACCGGCATTCTCATAACACTATCTATGTCGACCGCGCCGGCTACGGTGCCCCAACGCGACCATGGCCGATGATCGCCAAGGCCAAACGCCCGCCTCCTTACAGAGGCGGCCGAAGCCACATTTGCGATCGGATATTCACAACACGCTATAAAGCGACTGTGCCGACACGATATATTGGATGGCAGCGAGGAGCGCGGTCACGGCGAGGATAACGCCGATCCTGATGATCTTGCTGGACAAGGTTTCTCTGTCTTGCTTGGTCAACGCGGCGGCACTCCGACCCGGATGGCATCACTCGGAAGTGCAAGCTCTCGGAGCCCCGCTTCCAAAGCTCATTTCTGGCTATCCTTCCATGCCTGATAGCGTTGCTTGGTCTCGGCATTCATCGGGTAGAGACCGGGCAGCGGCACGCCGCGATCGACCTCCGTCATGATCCAGGCTTCCATCCGTTCATGCTCGGGGCTTCGGCAAGCACCTCTTCCGTGCCGAAGCAGAGCTCGCCCTTGGCGGCGCGGGCGCGCGCACCCTTCACATTGGCGAGCATCCAGGAGAGCTTGGTGCCGGAAAAATACGGATCGAGGATCAGGCCGGTCTTCTTGGTGAAGGTCTTCTCGAGGTCCTGGCGCTTCAGGTTCTCGCAATAGCTTGCCGTGCGGCGGTCCTGCCAGACGATGGCATTGTGGATCGGCTTGCCGGTCTCGCGCTCCCAGACGACGACGGTCTCGCGCTGGTTGGTGATCCCGAGTGCGGCGATATCGGTCGCCTTCACCTTCGCTTCGCGCAGCGCCATGTGGATGGTCGAGACCACGGAATCCCAGATCTCCTCCGGGTCGTGTTCCACCCATCCCGAGCGCGGATAGATCTGCGTGAACTCCTTCTGGCCCACGCCCGCGATCTTCATCTCGCCATCGAACACGATCGCCCGCGTCGATGTCGTGCCCTGATCGATCGCCAGAACATACCCGCTCATGCTTGCCCTCCCGTGCGCATTAACGCCATGAAACGACAGGCATAAGAACGGACACAGAAGGAAAATAAAGCGACTTTTTGTTTCTTCTGAACCACCGTTCTCTGGGCTTTTGGTGAACGGCATCCGCGACAGCCGAGCTGCCGCGGATGCATCGTCCAATCCAGCACCCAGACTTACAGCGCTGCCCGCTTGTCACGCCTACCAACCCGAGCCAGCAGGTAGTCGACCTCGGCCTTCGCCGTAGCCGATAGCATCTGGGCAGGCTTGCGCTGGGCGTCCGTGGTGATCACGCCGCGGCGTTTCAGCACGTGTTTGCGCACCGCCAGGCCGACGCCGAGTTGTTGCTCATAGCGGATCAGCGGCAGGTGGGCGTCGAAGAGGTCGTGTGCCTCATCGCGCTTTCCGGCGGCGAACAGTCCCACCAGTTCGGTCAGCATATCCGGGAAGCCGTAGCCAGTCATGGCGCCGTCGGCGCCGCGCTCGGGTTCGAAATCGAGGAACATGCCGCCGTTGCCGCAGAGGATGGAGAAGTTGCGGAGCTCGCCGGCCTTCTGCAAGGACCTGAGCTTCGAGATCTTCTCGAGGCCCGGCCAGTCCTCGTGCTTCAGCATCAGGCACGAGCTGTGGTTGGTCATGATTTTGGCAATCACGGCTGGTGTCATCACCACCGTCAGCGTCAGCGGATAGTCCTGCAGAACCCAGGGGATGTCGTCGCCGACGGCCTCGACGGCTCCGGCGAAGTAGTTGACGATCTGGTCATCGGTACGCAAGGCGGGCGGCGGTGCGATCATCACGCCGGCGGCTCCCATTTCCATCGAGTCGCGGGCCAGCGAGCGCATGGCTGTGAAGCCCGGTGCGGAGACGCCGACGATAACCGGGATTTTCGAACGGGCCAGCACGCGCTTTACGATCGCGCGGCTTTCCTCGGGCTCCATTTTCGGAGCCTCGCCCATGATGCCGAGAATGGTGACGCCGGTGCAGCCGCTCTCCTGATAGAAGTCGGTCAGCTTGTCGATCGAGTTGAAATCGATCGAACCGTCCTCAAAGAAGGGCGTCGTCGCAATCGCATAGACGCCCTTGGAATCCGTTCCAAAGCTCATTTCTGGCTATCCTTCCATGCCTGATAGCGTTGCTTGGTCTCGGCATTCATCGGATAGAGACCGGGCAGCGGCACGCCGCGATCAACCTCGGTCATGATCCAGGCTTCCATGCGCTCCTGCTCGGGCGCTTCGGCAAGCACCTCGTCGAGGAAGGCAGCCGGGATCAGAACCGCGCCATCCTCGTCGACGACGACGATGTCGTCAGGGAAGACGGCGACGCCGCCGCAGGCGATCGGTTCCTGCCAGCCGACGAAGGTGAGACCGGCAACCGATGGCGGGGCGGCGATGCCGTCGCACCAGACATTCATGCCGCTGGCAAGCACGCCCTCGGCATCGCGCATCACGCCATCGGTAACGAGAGCGGCAACACCGCGCTTGGCCATGCGGGCGCAGAGGATGTCGCCGAAGATGCCGGCATCGGTGATGCCCATCGCATCGGCAACGGCAACGCAGCCTTCCGGCATCGCCTCGATCGCCGCACGCGTCGAGATCGGCGAGGCCCAGCTTGCCGGGGTCGCGAGATCCTCGCGGGCCGGCACGAAGCGCAGCGTGAAGGCCTTGCCGACGACGCGGCCCTGGCCCGGCTTGATGGGCTTCGTGCCGCGCATCCAGACATTGCGCAGCCCCTTCTTCAGAAGCACTGTCGTCAGCGTGGCGGTTGAGACGCCCTTCAGCGTCTCGACGGTCTTGGGATCGAGTGACATTGGGATCTTTCCGTTCAGATGCTGTTGATCAGGCCGCCGTCGATGCGGATGACGGAGCCGGTGATGTAGGAGGCACGGGGGCTGGCAAGGAAGGTGACGGTATCGCCATATTCCTTCGGATCGCCATAGCGCCCGACCGGGATCGTGCCGGTGCTTTCGGCGGTGACGTCAGCCACGGGGCGGTTCTCGCGCTTGGCCTTCTGCTCGTCGAGAAAGACGATGCGGCCGGTGGCGATGCGGCCCGGCAGGACGATATTGGCGGTGATGCCGTCACGGCCGATCTCGCGCGCCAGCGTCTTCGACCAGCCGACCAGCGCCAGCCGCAGCGAATTGGAGATGCCGAGATTGGCGATCGGCGCCACGACGCCAGACGAGGTCGAGGTGATGATCCGGCCCCATTTGCGCTCGCGCATGCCGGGCAGCACCGCATCGGTGACGGCGATGACCGAGCGGACCATCATGTCGAAATATTTCGACCAGTCGGCAGACGACTGACCGGCAGCCGGCGTCGGCGGCGGGCCGCCGGTATTGTTGACGAGAATATCGACCGGGCCGAACTGTGCCTTGATCTCCTCGAGCTTGCCTTCGATCAGCGACAGATCGGCGATGTCCCAGACGACGGCGCTCGCCTTGCCGCCCTCGGCAGCGATCGCTGCAGCCGTTGCCCTGGCGGCATCCTCGTTGATGTCGGCGACGACGACCGATACGCCCTCTGCGGCCAGCGATCTGGCGATCGCCCCGCCAAGCCCGCCACCGGCGCCGAACACCAGTGCCGTCTTATCCTGCAATTGAAGATCCAATGTCTTGCTCCTCTAATTCTTGTTCCGTCTCGACCTTAAGAGCGGGCGATATCGTAGCCGCACTCGTCGAGGGCCTTGTCGACCCATTTGCGATTGTCGGGACCATAGGCGCCCGAAAGGATGTCCTGCAGCTGCTTCGCTTCGGCTGCCGCCTTCTTCGAGGCATTGGCATAGACGGTCTCCAGCATGGCGTAAGGGATCGACACCAGCCCGTCATCGTCGCCGACAATCAGGTCGCCGGGCTCGACGACCATGCCGTCCAGCGCGATCGGCACATTCATCGATCCCGGACCATTCTTGTAGGGCCCGCGATGGGTGACACCCGCAGCAAAGACTGGAAACTCGTGCGCCTTGATGAAGGCGCTGTCGCGGATCGCGCCGTTGACGACGACGCCGGCAAAGCCGCGCTTCTCGGCATAGGCCAGCATCATCTCGCCCATCAGGGAATTCGTCAGGTCGCCACCGCCGTCGATGACGAGAACGTCGCCGGGCTTTGCCATGTCGATCGCCTTGTGAATGATCAGGTTATCACCCGGGCGCGTCTTGACCGTGAAGGCGGGGCCGCAGAGCGTGCCGCCCGCATGCATTGGACGAAGGGTCGGGCCGCCGGCTTCGGTGCGAAGCATGACGTCGCTGATCGTTGCGACTGGGAGCGCCGTAAACTTGGCGATGGTCTCGGCAGATGCCCGGTGCTGCGGCTCAAGAAGCCTGATAGTGTTCATTTTCTCTTCCTTCCCTTCCTTATGCCGCGGCTGCGGCAGCGAGACTGACATGGCCGACGCCAGACAGGCTTGCGTTCAAAGACGAATTGGCTGCGATCGGAACCGGCCCTACGCGCGCGCCGGTGATGATGACTTGACCCGCGCGAAGCGGCTGGCCCCTGGCCGCGGCGTGATTGGCAAGCCAGAG
Organism: Rhizobium sp. 21-4511-3d; assembly: GCF_053522545.1. NCBI lineage: Bacteria > Pseudomonadati > Pseudomonadota > Alphaproteobacteria > Hyphomicrobiales > Rhizobiaceae > Rhizobium > Rhizobium sp. 21-4511-3d. The sequence goes on from NZ_JBNWCF010000019.1 coordinate 46,334, forward strand.
GACGGCGTCGAGCACCCCGTCGCTATCGGGCAGCGCCTTGGTGACGCCGTACCTGATACCCGCCATATCGAGGACGGGAGCGAGGCTGGTGGAATCGAAGTCTCCGATGCCATCGATGCCATCACCTGCAACGACAAGGCAGCTGCTCTGGCCATCGGCAAGCGCCGTGAGAGGAGACACCTGCTTGCGATCGACAAAGCGGGAATCGAGGATCTCCAGCGCCACATGAATGCTGCCGACGGCAGCCGAAACGTCGGCTCGCGTCGATGCTTCCGGCAGGTCCCTGGAGAGCTTGAAGGCGACCTCGACTTCGACCTCGGGCGCGTGCAATCCCGGCGGAAGGGCGGAACCGTTCTTCAAGAATCTGTAGGCTGCGATTGGAGAGCACCGCGGAACCTGACCGGGGGCGGCTGGCGCCACTTTCCAGCCGCCGATCGCCTGGCCTTCAAGGCTCGCATCCTGGATGGCGTAGGCAGCGTCGACGGAAGGTGGGACGAGGTCCGGCGGGAGGTCCGTGAGACGCTCGCCGGTCGTCGCTTTCGCGAGCAGATCGGCCGCGCTCCGGATCAGATTGCTGTTCATGATCAGGCGTCCATTGTTGAAGGATTTTGATTTCGGTTGCGATGCAGGTCCGGATCGGGCTCAGGGCTGGCGGCGATGAGTTCGCGGGTGTAGGTGTCCTGCGCCCCGGTAAAGATCGTACTGGTTGCGCCCTGCTCGACGATCCGGCCCTTTTGCATGACGATGACGCGGTCGGCGAAGTCGCGAACCAGCGGCAGGTCATGTGCGATGAAGATGTAGGAGAGCCCGAGCTTCGACTGCAGATCCTTGAGGAGCGCAATGACCTGCGCCTGCACGGAGACGTCGAGCGCGGAGACCGCTTCGTCGCAGAGGATGACCTCGGGCTTCAAAGCGAGCGCCCTGGCAATCGCAATGCGCTGGCGCTGGCCACCGGAGAACTGGTGAGGGTAGCGCTTGGCATGTTCCGGTTTCAGGCCGACCTGGACGAGCAGCTCCTGGACACCCGCAGGCCACTCCTTCCGGGGCTTCACGCCCTTATGTATCGCCCAGGGCTCGGAGATGATCTCGAAGACCGACATGCGCGGATTGAGCGATGCGGTCGGGTCCTGGAAGACGACCTGCAGCCTGCGGCGATAGTCGAAGAGATCGTCGCCCTTCAGGCCGAAGATGTCTCTTCCGCGATAGGTTACGCTGCCGGCATCGAGGGTGTTCAGCCGCAGCAGCGTCTTTGCAAGCGTCGTCTTTCCGGAGCCGGATTCACCGACGATGCCGAGCGTCTCGCCCTTGCGCAGCTCGAAGCTAACATTGTCCAGCGCCTTCAGAAGCGGCGCACCCGTAGAGAGATGATAGGCCTTCTGCAGTCCCTTCGCCTCGAGCAGTATCTCCTTGCGCTCGACCTCCGGACGGAAGGGTTCCTGGCCGGGAATGGCCGCGAGCAATTGCCGAGTGTAGGGGTGGCGCGGCGAGCGAAAGACTTCGGCGACATCGCCCTCTTCGACGATCTCGCCATCTTTCATCACCACCAGGCGGTCCGCGACTTCGGCGACGACGCCGAGATCGTGGGTGATGAGCAGCAGACCCATCCCCTCTTCCTTCTGCAATTGCCGCAGAAGCTTGAGGATCTGTGCCTGAACCGTGACGTCGAGCGCCGTGGTCGGTTCATCCGCGATCAGAAGATCCGGTTTCATGGCGATCGCCATCGCGATCATGATCCTCTGGCGCTGGCCGCCGGAAAACTCATGCGGATAGGAGGTGACGCGCGAGGCGGCATTCGGGATGCCTACGCGCTCCAGCAATTCGACGGCGCGCCGCCTCGCTTCTCCTGCATCCGTTCCGTGAATGCGCATGACCTCGGCGATCTGCCAGCCGATCGGAAAGACCGGATTGAGATGCGCCAGCGGATCCTGAAAGATCATCGCGATCTTCTTCCCGCTGATGCTGCTGCGCTCATTCTCCGGCATGTCGAGCAAGCTCTTGCCGCGATAGACGATGCTGCCGGCGGTGATGAAGCCCGGAGGGGTATCGATCAGCCCCATGACGGCCGAAGCGCTGACGCTCTTGCCGGAGCCGCTTTCGCCAAGAATGGCCAGCGTCTCGCCGCGGCCGATGCTCCAGCTGACATTGCGGACAGCCTTGGTCACCGTGTTGCGCGCCCGGAATTCGACCGAGAGGTTCTCAACTTTCAGGATGGTCTCAGACATTTTTGTCCTCCGGCTTTTCCAGACGCCAGCGCTGGACCGGGTCGGTGGCGATGCGCAGCCAGTTGGAAACGAGGTTGAGCGACATGGTCACGAGTGCGATTGCGAGGCCCGGCCAGAAGGAGAGCCACCAAGCGGTGCTGAGATAGGCGCGTCCCTCGGCAACCATCACGCCCCAGGTGACGTTGGGCGCCTGCACGCCAAGACCGAGGAAGCTGAGGCTTGCTTCCGCGAGCATGACGAAGGCGAAATCCAGCGTCATGATCGTCACGAGCGTCGGAGCGACGATCGGCAGGATGTGCTTGAAGACGAGGCGCATGGCGCTGGCACCAGTGACCTCCGCAGCGATGACGAACATGCGGCTGCGGATTTCCATCACCTCGGCGCGTGTTGTGCGCAGGTAGATCGGGATGCGGGTGATGGCGAGAACGATGATGACGTTGGAGATCGCCGGGCTGAAGACATAGAGCACGACAAGTGCCAGGAGCAGCGAGGGGAAGCTCATGACGATATCGGTGATGCGCATGATCGCTTCGCCGACCAGTCCACCCCGGTAACCGGCGATAAGTCCGAGCAGCGTGCCGATGATCAGCGAACAGATCACGGCCGCCGCGGCAATCATCATCGTCGTCTGCGAGGCGAAGACGACGCGAGCGAGGATCGAACGGCCGAGACTATCGGCACCGAGGATATATTCGAAACCACGGCTGAGATCGAATGGCGGCGCGTTGCGCGCCCGCAGGTTCATCATCGTCGCCGAGCGGCCGAGCAACCAGGGGCCGAAGAGCGCCGAGAAGACAGTCACGGTGAGGATGATCGCCGCAACGAAGGCGAACTTGTCTCTCCAGAGCAGCCTGAGAACGGTCTTGATCCGATTTTCCGACATTGCCTCGTCCGGGATGGAAGTCGTTAGGGTGTGCGTTTGATGGGCCATGTCAGTTCATCCGGATCCGCGGATCGAGCACCGCGTAGACGATGTCGATCACGACGTTGAGCATGAAGATCGCGATGGCGGTGACCATAACGCCGGCCTGAATGACGGCGAAGTCGCGGTAGGTGATGGAGTCGATCATCAGCTTGCCGATCCCCGGGAAGCCAAAGATGGTTTCGACGATCACGGCGCCATTGATGATGCCGGCTGCCTGGTCGCCCGCAACAGTGATGACGGGAAGCATCGCGTTGCGAAGCGCATGGACGAAGATGATCCGCCCGCCCCGGGCGCCCTTGGCACGCGCCGTCTTTACATAGGCGGACGAGAGAACGCTGATCATCGAGCTGCGCGCCACCTGCACCAGAAGGCCGCAGGGGCGGATCGCCAGAACGGCGACAGGAAGGATCCATTGCGAGATGCTGCCCGTTCCCGATGTCGGCACCAGCCGAAGCCCGACTGCGAAGACCAGCACGCCGACGATCGCGATCCAGAAATTCGGCAGGCTGGCGCCGATCAGTGAAAGCAGCGTGGCGATACGGTCGAAAACGCTATTGGGACGCCATGCAGCCAGGGCGCCGGTGACGATCGCGATCACCAGGGCGGAGGTGATGGAATAGAGCGCCAGCAGCAATGTCGTCGGCATGGCCTCCAGCACCAGCGCCAGGGCGGGACGGCCCTGCCGAAGCGACTGGCCGAAATCCAGCGTCAGGAGACCGCGGATGAAATCGAAGAACTGCACGTAGACGGGCTGGTCGAAGCCATGAAGCCGGGAGAATTCCTCCCGCATCGACGTCGGGGCATCGATCGGCAGATAGAGATCGGCGGGCGATCCCGTCAGCCTGGCCATAAAGAAGACCATAACCACGAGAAGGAAGAGCGAGAGGCCGCTCCAGATCGCGCGTTTGCCAAGATAAAAGCCCATCAGTTCTTTTCCTCCGAATGAACTGTGCAGCCGGGTCCGGCCCGGCTGCCTTTCGCGAAGACGGTCACTTGTTCAGGGTGATGTCGGACAGTTCGAACTGCACGGTGCTCAGACCGTTCGGCTCATAGTTGACGCGAGGACCGACGCGCATCTGGCTGACCATGTGATATTGCGGGACGGCAGGAATGACCTCGTCGGCAATGATCCGGTTGGCTTCCTGGAAGTCCTTGGTGCGCTGCTCGCCGGTCTCGGCCATCGCCTTGTCGATGAGGCCATCGACCTGCGGATTATTCATCTCCGACTGCTGGCCCTTCGAGTGATAGCGGAAGTACATCGTGAACGCGGCATCGCCGTTGTTGTTATCGTGCATTTCCTGGATCATCATCGCCGTGCGGTCTGCCGGATAAGGCTTGTTGACGAGCTTCAGCCACTCGGCCGACTCCATCATTTCGACCTTCACGTTGAGGCCGATCGCCTGCCACATCTGCTGCGTCGCCTCGAGAAGCTCGGGCTCGTTGGCGAAGAAGTTCGTGCGGCCGATGAGGCGGATCGGCTTGTCGACCGGCACGCCGGCTGCCTTCGCTTCAGCCACCAGAGCGGCGGCCTTGTCTGGATCATACGGCCAGACCTTGAGGTCGGGATTGTATCCGTTGATCTTCGGCAGGATGAATTGCGTCGCCGGCACCACCTTGTCGCTCAAAACCGTGCCGATGAGCGCCTGACGGTCGAGGCCGAGATTGAGCGCCTGACGAATGCGGATGTCATCGAGCGGCGGCTGCATGACGAAGCGGATACGGGTGGTCTCACCATTCAGAAATGCCTTGTCCATCTTCGGATCGTCGGCATCCTGCGGCGCGATCGCGAAAGCGATGTCGGCCTCGCCTGTCTTGACCATCGCCGCCCGCAGGGCGGATTCTCCGCGGAAGACATAGGTGGCGTTTTCGACTTCGGGCTTCTTGCCCCAATAGTTGTCGTTGCGCTTCAGCTTGACGCCATCGCCATCCCAGGAAACGAACTGGAAGGGACCGGTGCCTACAGGGGCGCGGCTCAATTCGGTCGGCGATGTGTCGGGGCCGGTGATACCCATGAAGGACAGGAAGACCGGCATCAGAACCTGCGCGGGATCTGCGTGAATATCGACCGTCTTGTCATCAACGGCGGTCGCCGTCAGTTTCACGTTGGCGATCTTGGTGCGGTCGAGACAGGTCACGCCGGTGCTCTGCATTCTCGTGATGGCCTTGACGACCGCATCGGCATTGAACGGCTTGCCATCGTGGAAGCTGACGCCTTCGCGCAGCGAAATACGCCATGTGCCGTTGCCTTGATCCTCCCACTTGGTCGCAAGGCGCGGCAGAACCTTGCTATCATTGGGGTCGAGCACCGTCAGCGTCTCGACGATATTCTCTTTCACGATCGTATTGATGCCGTTCACGGTCGTGTTGCAGCCATCGATATTGGCCGGCTCGACCGGAACCGCGATCTTGACGTCCGCCCCCTGCGCGAAGGCAAAGGATGCTGTGGCGGTCATCATCGCGAATGTGAGTCCACCGAGGATATGAGATCTGATTGGCATTGTTCCTCCACCTTGTCGCCGAACACAGGCCAGCCGGGGCAGCACCTGCGGCGCCGCCTGCCGATGGTTCGGTAATGATTTGTTGGGTTTCCTCCTGGACCCGAATTTGCCGTCTGCCGCATTTTCAGCGGTCCGGGTTCGGATGCAAGCGTCAGGTCCCTTTCCTCCAGCGACCCAATGACGAGGAAACTAGGGCAGGAAAAAATGATGCGCCACTACAGAGTTTTGATTAGGGTATCAAAATCTTGTATGAGGCATCCATGAACTCCGCATTCCTCGATCTCAGGCGCGTCCGCTACATCGTCACAATTGCCGAAAGCGGCTCGATCTCGGCCGCTGCGCGCAGCCTCAATGTCGCCCAGCCTGCACTGAGCTACCATCTGGCCGAGATGGAAAAGGCCCTTGGCGTCGCGCTTTTCGAGCGTTCTGCAACGGGCATGACCCCGACGGTGCCGGGGCTCCTGTTTGTCGAGCACGGGCGGATCATTCTCGATGCGGTCGCGGTCGCGGAAAACGACATTCGTCGCCAGGTTAAGACCAAGACGGTGCAGGAAGTCGTGCGCCTGACGATCATCCCGTCGCTCGCAGCAGTCATGCTGCCGCGGCTGATCGCCGCGTTTCGCGAGCATATGCCCGACAAGGTCCTGCGCGTCATCGATGCCCGGACGCTCTTTGCAGACGAACTCATCGACAGCGGCAAGGCGGATGTCGCGATCAAGCTGCCGCTCACCGAAACGTTCCAGGAAACCCCGATCGTCTGGGAGCCGCTTTACTGCATCATGCGCAACAACGGCACGCGCGGGCCGATCGCCTTCCGCGACGTCGCCGCGCTTCCACTGGTCCTGCCGGCCAAGGAGAACCCTCTGCGCAAGTTTCTGGAACTGGCCGCACAGAAAGAGGGCCTGTCCCTGAACGTGATCATGGATGTCGACGGCTTCGAGCCCAGACGAGAGGTCGTCCTTTCCGGCTACGGCGTCACGGTCTTCGGCGGACTGGGCATTCCCCACGACCAGATGGGCTCGGATCTCCTCGCCCGCCAGATTGTCGAGCCTGAATTGAAGCATCCCCTCATCCTGAGGTCGCGAGAAGGGCTGGATCCGGCACTCGACAAGGCGATCCGCGAGATCCTCGCCGAAGTCTTCCGCAACTGGAGCTGACCGGCTCAGCCCGGGATACCGAATTCGCCGCTGAAGCTCGCCAGATGATGATGCAACCGGTCGATAACCGTGGTGCGCGGGCTGGTCTGGCGCTGCAGAAGCCCGACATGGCGATGAATTTGCGGATTTCCGAAGGGCACCGAGACGACCTCTCCCGGCGCCTCCTTGACCGCATTCCAGGGCGCAACCGACACACCGAGACCATGCACGACACAGCCGACGACGGCGGCGATCGTATCGATCTCGGCAATCACGTTGGTAATGATGCCGCTGCGGGCCAGCTCCATCTCGATGATATGAGCCAGGCGATAGCGGCTGACGAACCGGACATAGGGAAGCCGCGACAGCATATCCGCTGCCGGCATCTTCGGCGTGCCGGGCGGGGCGATCACATAAAGCGGCTCGTTGAGGAAGGGCCGCCAGGTCAGCGTGCGCGGAATGCCCATATATTCGACCACCATCGCCGAATCCAAACGGCCGGAAGCCACGTCGTTCACGAGCTCGTCGGTGTTGGCGACATGGAGCTTGATCTTGAGTTCGGGATAATCAGCCTTCAGTGCAACGATTGCCCGTGGCAGCAGGGACAGCGCGCTCGATCGCACCGACCCGATGGTCAGGGTGCCGCCGATGGCGCGCCCCGATATCGCATCGACCACATCGTCGGCTGAGCGCACAAGTCCTCGCGCCGCCTCCAGCATCTGGAGGCCATGGCTGTTGAGCGTGATCGGTCGTGTGGTCCTGTTGAACAGTTCGGCCCGCACCTCGCTCTCCAGCGCCTGCACCTGCTGGCTGACAGCCGACGGCGTCAAACCAACGGCGTCGGCAGCCTTGGCGAAAGTCCCCTGCTCGGCGATCGCGATAAAAGTCTTCAGCTGCCGGATATCCATCGCTCACCAATTAAGTTTTTCTGTTTATTTATGACAGAATAATTCGCTTTTTTCAAGAAATCCTTATGTTACCGTTCATCCTCAGGAGCGCCAAGGGGAGCTTGGGCGTACGGGAGGATACTCATATGGCGAGCGCTAGCCGCTCTGCGTCCTCGCGGATTCCAACCGAGGAACGCATGGAAAGTCGAAATATCATGGTCACCGGACCCGCCATCAATGAGCGGGCCGTCCAATTCGCCGCCGACAACGGCTACAATCTCTCTTACGTACCGCCTTACACCAGCGAAGACGATCTGGTCCGCATGGTCGCCGATATCGATCCGGTCGGCGTGATCATCCGCATGGGCCGGTTTGACGCAGCTGCCATCAATGCCGCGCCCTCGCTTCGCGTTATCTCCAAGCATGGCGTCGGTGTGGACAATGTCGATATCGATGCGGCCTCGCGCCGCGACATCCCTGTCGTCATTGCCGCCGGTGCGAATGCCCTTTCAGTCGCCGAGCATGCGATCGCGCTGCTTCTGGCGACGGTAAAGAAGATCGTCCCGCTCGATGACAGCATCCGCGCCGGCCGCTGGGAAAAGCCGGGTTTTTCGGGCAAGGAGCTCGGCAGCATGACGCTCGGCCTCGTCGGGTTCGGCGCGATCGCGCGGCAGACCGCAGTTTTCGCCAAGGCGCTTGGATTGAAGGTCAGGGCCTTCGATCCCTATGGCGACGACGCAATGTTCACTGCGCTGGAGGTCACCAGAGAGCCATCGCTTGCGGCGCTTCTCGGCGCGTCCGACATCGTCAGCCTCCACTGCCCGCTGACGCCGGACACCAGAAACATGCTGAACAACGATACATTGAGCCTGATGAGGCGCGGATCATACGTGATCAATACCGCCCGCGGCGCGCTGATTGATGAGGCCGCCCTGCTGGCAGCAGTCGAGGACGGCCGGATCGCCGGAGCCGGGCTCGACACATTCCAGACGGAGCCGCCCGCAGCAGACCATCCCTTCTGGAGACAAAAGAAGATCGTCGTAACACCGCACATCGCCGGTGTCACCGAAGAGGCAAGCGTCCGCGTAGGGCTCGATGCCGTCGAAGGGGTTCTGGCCATCGTCGAGGGCCGCCCGCTTGCGCGCGAGCGCATCGTAAACCTGCGCTCGCTCGCCAAGGCGCCCGCATAAAGACTTTGAGGAGACGACGTTGACCATAGGATTCAGGATCAAGACCCGATCGCGGGCAGTCGAGCCGGAATGGATCGGCAAGTTCAAGCCCCTGCCGGTCGCCAATATCAGCGACAGCATGCACCGCATGTATGCGGGCGGCGCGGCGCTGAGGCCGATGCATCGGGAGGGCAAGCTTGTCGGCCGTGCCATCACCGTCAAGGCGCCCCCAGGCGACAACCTCATGCTACACAAGGCCATCGACATGGCCATCGATGGCGATGTCATCGTCGTCGATGCAGGCGGCGATGTGACGAACGCGCTGATGGGAGAGATGATGCTGGATCACGCGCGCCGCCGCGGCGTCGCCGGCTTCATCATCAACGGCGCCATCCGCGACGCAGATGCTTTTCTTGAGATGAATCTTCCGTCATACGCGGTTGGCATCACGCATCGCGGCCCCTACAAGAACGGCCCCGGCGAGATCAACTGCCCGATCGCCATCGGCGGAATGGTCGTCATGCCGGGTGACCTCGTGGTCGGCGATGCAGACGGCATTGTCACAATCCCGATCGACGACGTGGCCGAGGTCTATGACCGCACCGTTGCCAAGCACGCGGCGGAGACGAAACAGATCGAGAGCATCAGGGCCGGAACCCATAACCCGACCTGGTTCAACGAAGCTCTCGCAAAAGCCGGCTGCACCTTGCCGCAACCAGGCTGAAATCATCGCGTGGCCGTCCTGAGGAGGATCATGGGCGGATCACCACAGACTGTGAAATTGCTATCAAAGGGAGGATATCATGAAGCAATTTTTCCGTAATTCGGCCCTGGCCGCATCGTTCGTCTTCGGCGTTGGCACCGCGCATGCGGAATGGCCGGCCGACCGGCCGATCGAACTGATTGTCGCCTTCGCCCCCGGCGGCGGAACCGACGTGATGCACAGGGCGCTCGCGCCCTATGTCGAGAAAGAGCTCGGCGCCAAGATCACCATTCTCAACCGGCCGGGCGCCTCCGGTGAAATCGCCTATACGGCGCTGACGCAGGCAAAGGCCGATGGCTATACGCTCTCGTCGCTCAACACTCCTGGCTATCTGACGATGCAGATGGATCGCAAGGTGCGCTTCGACACCAAGAAACTCTGCCCGCTAGCGAGAATCGTCGAGGATCCGGGCGCCTTCATCGTTCAGGCAAACTCGCCCTTCAATTCTCTGAAGGACCTCGTGGAATATGCAAAGGCCAATCCCGGCGCCGTGACGATCGGTACGACCGGCCTCGGCACCGACGAGCATCTCGCTCTTCTGCAGCTCGAAAAGGCCGCGGGCATCAAGCTGACGCCGGTGACCTTCAACGGCGCGAACGAGGCCCGCACGGCACTGCTCGGCGGCCATATCATGGCGACGGGCATCAATGTCGGGGAATATGCAGGCGGTGAAAAGTCCGGCTTCAAGATGCTCGGCCAGTTCGCCGAACAGCGCTCAACCATTCTCCCCGATCTGCCGACGGCGAAGGAACAGGGATACGACGTTCTGATGAGCTCCGAGCGCGGCCTTGCCATTGGCTGCGACGTCCCGGCGGAAATCCGCACGAAGCTCTCCGACGCGGTCCGCAAGGCGCTCGAACAGCCCGAATTCCTCGCCCAGGCCAAGCAGCAGTCCCTGCCGATTTCCTACAAGTCATCCGACGACTGGAACAAGGAACTGCCGGTGCGCGCCGAGCGCCTCAACGCGATCTGGAAAATGACCAAGGAGCAGAACTGATGGCGGATCCACGAAAGTCATCCGAAACGGGCGACCGCCCGGACCTGATGACAGCCATCATCTTCGTGGGTTTTGGTACGCTCGGCCTCTGGGCCGGGCGGGACCTGACGCTCGGCACCGCCTCGGCCATGGGACCGGGCTACCTCCCGAAGATCGTTTCGTGGCTGCTGATTGCCGTCGGCGTCGTCATCGGCGGCACCGGGTTCTTCCGTCCGCGCGAGGATATCGCGAGGCCGAAGCTTCGCCCGCTCGCGATCATTCTCGCGGCGGTGGTCGGCTTTGCCTTCATCGCCGAATTCTTCGGTTTTGTCGCCGCCTCCGTCTGGCTGCTTCTCGTTGGCAGCATTGCCGACAGCGATTCAAAGCTGCGCGAAGTCATCCTGCTGACCGCCGCGCTGACAGCATTCGGAGCTCTGGTGTTCATCGTCGGACTGGGTGTTCAGATGCCCATCTGGCCGTTCTGAGGCTTGGACATGGAATTCGTCAATCTCCTCGTATTGGGTTTCAGCGAAGCGCTGACCCCGACAAACCTTGGCTTCTGTCTGCTCGGAGCCCTTCTCGGAACCCTGATCGGCGTTCTACCCGGTATCGGTCCGACGGCGACGATCGCCGTGCTGCTGCCGATCACCTTCTATCTGCCGCCGCTGGCCGGCCTCATCATGCTCGCCGGCATCTATTACGGCGCCCAATATGGCGGCTCGACCACGGCGATCCTCGTCAATCTGCCGGGCGAGGCCTCTTCGGTGGTCACGGCGATTGACGGATACCGAATGGCGCAGAACGGGCGAGCGGGATCGCCTCTCGCCGTCGCAGCACTCGGATCCTTCTTCGCCGGCACGGTTGCCACCTTCGGCATTGCGATTGCCGGGCCGACCCTCTCGTCCTTCGCACTTTCCTTCGGGCCTGCCGAATATGTGGCCCTGATGCTTTTCGGCCTGCTCGCAGCCACAATCCTGGCCCGCGGCCCGGTGCTGAAGGCGATCGGCATGATCCTTCTCGGCCTGCTGCTCGGCATGGTCGGCATAGATGCAAATTCCGGCGAAGAGCGCCTGACCTTCAACGCCGTCGAACTCTTCGATGGCATCGATTTCGTGGTCATCGCCATCGGCCTCTTCGGCTTTGCCGAGATCATCGAAAATCTGGAGAATGTCGAAGCCCGCGGTGTCCTCGTCAGCAAGTTCTCCAGCCTCTGGCCGACGCGCGAGGATTTCCGCCGTGCCTGGCCAGCGGTGCTGCGCGGCACCGGCGTCGGCACATTCCTCGGCATTCTGCCGGGGGCGGTGCAACGCTTGCCTCCTTCTGCGCCTATTCGGTCGAGAAGAAGGTCTCCAAGAACCCGTCGGAATTCGGAAATGGCGCAGTCGAGGGCGTCGCCGGACCGGAAGCGGCAAACAATGCCGGCGCGCAATCATCATTCATTCCGCTGCTGACGCTCGGGATACCCTCGAACAACATGATGGCGATGATGCTGAGCGCCTTCATCATCCACGGCATCACACCCGGTCCGACAGTCCTTCAGACACAGCCGGAAATCTTCTGGGGCCTCGTTGCCAGCATGTGGGTCGGCAACCTGATGCTCGTCATCATCAACCTGCCGCTGATCAGCGTCTGGGTCAAACTCCTGACCGTTCCCTACCGCCTGCTCTATCCGGCCATCCTGCTGTTCTGCTGCGTCGGCGTCTACAGCATCAACAACCGCATCTTCGACGTCGTCCTCGCTGCAGGCTTCGGCCTACTCGGCTACGCATTCCGCAAGGCAAAATGCGAAGCCGGCCCGCTACTCCTCGGTTTCGTCCTCGGCCCCCTGCTCGAGACCAACATCCGCCGCGCTATGGTGATATCCCAAGGCGACCCGATGGTCTTCATCCAGCACCCGATCAGCCTCGTCCTGCTGCTCGCAACCGCCGGCCTGCTTGTCATGATGATCCTCCCGTCGTTCCGCCGCACGCGCGAGGAGGCGTTTCAGGACGAAGAAGCCTGATCGGCGGGAAGGTACAAATCCAGCGGCTGAACGCACCGAGATATGTCATTCCATCCCCGCCGTCCTCAATATCCTTCGCCGTCAAAACGGTAGCGGCTCCGGGATGTTCTCCGGTCCATAGAGCACCGTCGGCACCTCGGTCTCCAGTGGCAATGGCGATTTTCCGTCGCCGTAGGAGAAGTGGCGGAGGATGAGGTTGACGGCTTTCCAGACTTGCCGTTCAGGGCTCTGGTCGATGGCGATCGACATCAGGCCTTCGCGGAGGAATGCGGCGGTGTTCTGGGTGAGTTCGTGGCCGACGAAGACCGGGCGGGCGGCCAAGAGGTTGGCGCGGATGGCGTTGGCGACGGCGATGTTGGCGGCGCCGACATTGTAGATAGCAACGGCACCGGGGTATTTCCTGAAGGCGGCGCGCAATCCGAGTTCGGATTTGTCCCGGTCGTCGAGCCCTTCGACGATCTCGGCGATGTCCCACGCCTCGCTGCTGTTGTCGAGAAAGTCCTTTATCCCGCGCACGCGGTCTGCATGCGACTGAAATCCGAGATGGTTGCATAGGATGATGACCGGGCCGGCGGCGCGGCTCATCCTGGTCAGGAAATATCCAGCCGACCGGCCCGCCTTGTAGTGATCGGTGCCGGCGTAGCCGATACGGCTTGAACCGCGGATGTCGGAAATGACGGTGACGACGGGGACGTTTTTGGCAAAGAGGCCATCGACCGCCTCATGAACCAGCGGATGATCGGGCATGTAGGAGACAACGGCATCGCAGGTCGTCCGGCTCAATGCCTTCGCTATCGTCTCGGGCCGCTCGTCTTCGAGGATGGTCCGGTGAATGACGATCGAGCGGTCGATGCTGGCGGCAAGCCGCCGGAATTCGAAGCCCATGCGGGCGATCAGCGGCAATTCTGGCCGCGCGAGGATGACGTCGATCCTGATCATCTTGCGATGGGTCTGCGGCAGCAGCCTGCGGATGCCAAGCTCGCGCGCTGCCTGCAGCACGCGCTTGCTGACGTCCTCGCTGACATTGCCGCGATCGTTCAACACGCGATCAACCGTTGCAGTGCCGACACCGGCCCTCTCGGCGACCTCCGCAAGCGTGATCTTCGTGCGCTTACCCTCAGACATCCGCTCCTTCCTCCCGAATGAGCCAGGGTCCACTCCCGAAGACCCGACCTCTACCTTGGCCAAACTCTCAGGCGGATCAGTACATGCCCGCTGATTGAAATCAATCAGCCACGCCGCTGAAATGTTTATTCCATTTCTGTATCGATATTCCATCAGAGGAGAACTGCGTCCGAGGGCGCATGGATGATCCGGCCCGGGAGTGCCGCATCATGGCGGGAGAGAAAATGTCTGTTCGGGTCGCGGTCATTGGCGCAGGCATCATGGGGGCCGACCACGCACGCATCATCGCTGCAGATATCGGCGGAGCACAGCTGCAAGTGGTCTGCGATGCGTCACTCGATCGAGCAAGATCGGTTGCGGACGAACTTGGCGCGGCCGACGTCTCCACCGACCCCTATGCTGTCATTCGCCGGGCCGATGTCGATGCGATCCTGATCGCCAGCCCGGACGAAACGCATGCGCCGCTCTGTCTTGCTGCAATAGAGACAGGCAAGCCCGCTCTCTGCGAGAAGCCGTTGTCGCAGAGCCTGCAGGACTGTCGACGTATCGTCGATGCCGAGATGGCGCGTGGCACGCAAATGGTGCAGCTCGGCTTCATGCGGCGCTTCGATCCCTCCTATCAGGCCATGCGTGCGGCGCTGACCGGCGGCAGGATTGGCCATCCGCTGATCATGCACAACTGTCACCGAAGCGTGCGCGTGCCGGCGAATTTCACCGGACAAATGTCGATCACCAACGCTGCGCCACATGAGTTCGACATCATCAGGTCGGTCCTCGGCACCGATTACAGGGCGATCACCGTCTTTCAGCCGGGAGCATCGGACGCATCCGCGACTGGAGCCTTCGTTCTCATGGTACTCGAGACCACCTCAGGGCAGCTTGCCAGTATCGAGGTCCACAACAACGCGTCCTATGGCTACGACATCCGCGGCGAGCTGGTCGGCGACGCCGGTTCGGTATCGCTGAGCGCGCCGGTGACCGCCCGCTACAACAGTGCCCTCTCGTCGCTGGAGCGCTATCCGGAAGACTGGAGGCCACGGTTTTCGGAAGCCTATCGTCTGCAAAACAAAGCTTTCATCGATTTCGTCAGAACCGGCCGGCTCTCCCCTTCCGCCGCAAGCGCATGGGATGGATATTATGCAACGATCGTTGCCCAAACGGCCTTGAAGGCGCTTTCGGAGAAGACACGGGTGGAGATCGACACACCGGAGAAGCCGGCACTTTACCGTTAGCCTCCGCAGCATTTCAAGGAGAAACCACGTGACGTCAGCTATCAGATTTGCACTCAACCATATCACCGCCCCGAGGCTCAGCAGCCGCGCCTTCATCGATCTGGCCGCAAAGCTCGGCTGCACCGGTGTCGAGTTGCGCAATGATCTTGCCGACAAAGGCCTGACGACGCGGGCCTTCTTCGACGCGGAAGCACCCGCCGCAATCGGTGCCTATGCCCGCGATCATCACATGACGCTTCTCGGTCTGTCTGAGGCCTACGGGTTCAATCGCTGGTCCCCGGCAATGAAGGACAAAGTCGAGCTGTTGATCGAGCAGGCCAAGGCAGCCGGTGCTCAGACCATCAGCCTGATCCCGAGCAATGACGGCCGGCAGGAGCCGGATGAAAAGCGGCTGGCTGACCTTCGCCATGCTCTGTCGGAAGTCCTGCCGCTGGTGCGGTCGGCCGGGTTGAAGGCACTTGTCGAGCCGCTCGGGTTTACGACATCGTCGCTTCGTCTAAAGCGTGAGGCGGTCGATGCGATCGCGGATGTCGGCGGCAATGATCACTTCCGGCTCGTCCATGACACTTTCCATCACTTCCTGGCAGGCGAGAGCGAGTATTTCCCCGGGATGACCGGAATCGTCCACATCTCCGGCGTCGTCGACAACACCGTGACGCCGGATGCGATGCAGGACGGCCATCGCATTCTCGTCAACGAGCGCGACCGTCTCGGCAATATCGCGCAGCTTCGCGCGCTCCAGGCGCTTGGCTATCAGGGCACCTACTCTTTCGAACCCTTCGCAGCATCGGTGCATGCCGACCCGGATCTCGAAAACCATCTTCGGCAGAGCATCGCGTTCATCCGCGAAGCGGTGGCGAACGAAATAGCATGACAACAACAGCCGGCCCCGAGGGTCGGCGATATCGAGGGCCTTGACGCCCGGCACTGAAGAGCGCGTTTCGGATGGCTGTCCGAAACCCTCATATTGGGGAGGAGGATATCCCATGGCCAACCAGACGACCCTTTCGGTAGGGCAGCAGATCGCAGGAGGGAAAGCACAGCCTTCACCTCGCGGCTCAACGTTCTCGAACCTATTGCGACGCCCGGAAGCGGGGGCTCTCCTGGGGTTGATCGCCGTCCTCGTGTTCTTCGTCGTGTTCGGGAGCATCAAGTTTCTAGCGCCTGCGGGCGCCGCAAGCTGGCTGAATGTCGCCTGCAACCTCGGCATCATCGCCATTCCCGTCGGCCTGCTGATGATCGCTGGCGAACTCGATATCTCTGTTGGAGCCATGGTTCCGGCCGGATCGATGACGGTCGCGATCCTCTCCGGGCACTACGATCTGCCGATCTGGGTCGGTATTCTCGGTTCGCTGGCCGTCGGCCTCGTGGTTGGCCTCATCAACGGCTATATCGCGATCCGCACTGCCGTACCGTCCCTGATCATCACGCTCGGCACACTCTTTGCGATGCAGGGCATCGTCCTCGGCCTCTCCGTCCTGGTCACGGGGACGACAAGCGTTCCCGTCAATGCCGACCCAATCGCAAAGTTCCTGTTCGGCCAGTTCATCGGCGGCACCTTCCAGAACATCATTCTATGGTGGCTCGGTCTCACCGTCGTCTACATCTTCTTCGTCCACTTTTCGCGCTATGGAAACTGGATCTTCGCGATGGGTGGCGACCGCGTCAGCGCCCGCAATGCAGGCATTCCGACGGAAAAGCTGACGGTCGTCCTCTTCGTGCTCTCATCGGTCAGCGCCTCCTTCGTCGGCATGTGCCAGGCGATCCTCTTCAACTCCGCCCAGGTATCGGCCGGGATGACCTACATCTTCAATTCGATCATCGCGGTGGTCGTTGGCGGCGTCCTGCTGACGGGCGGGTTCGGTTCGATCGTCGGCATCTTCTTCGGCACGCTGACCTTCGCGATCGTCAACCAGGGCATCTATTTCACCGATTTCGACCGCAACTGGTCGAGCCTGATCATCGGCGTGATGCTGCTGGGCGCAGTGCTAATGAACAACACCTTCCGCCGCATGGCCTTGACCCTCAAGACGAAGAAGTGAGTTTGACCATGACCACACCCGTTCTCGAACTTCGCGGCGTCAACAAGTCCTTCGGCCCGATCGACGTCCTGCATGACATCTCGCTCAAGGTCCATGCCGGCGAAGTCCTCTGTCTCCTGGGAGACAACGGTGCCGGCAAATCCACCCTGATCAAGACGCTCGCCGGCGTCTATCGGCCGAATTCCGGAGAGATCCACATGGATGGCTCCCCGATCGAATTCGCAAGTCCGCGCGAGGCTGCGGACCGCGGGATCCAGACCGTGCATCAGTTCGGCGGCACGTTTCCACTGATGAGCATCGGCCGCTCCTTCTTCGTCGGCGCAGAGCCGACCAGGCGCTGGGGACCGTTCACCATCTACGACCGGCGCCGTGCCAACGATATCGCCGTCAAGGCGGTGCAGGAATTCGGCATCACCCGCATCGATGATGGCGACCGGCTTGTGGGCGGCCTTTCCGGCGGAGAGAGGCAGTCGCTGGCGATTGCGCGAGCCGTGCATTTCGGGGCCCGCGTCCTCATCCTCGACGAGCCGACGGCCGCACTTGGCGTCAAGGAGGCAGCGCATGTGCTGCGGATCATTCTGGAGGCCCGCAAACGCGGCCTTGCCGTGATCTTCATCACCCACCAGGTCATTCACGCATTGACCGTGGGCGATCACTTCGCAGTGCTGATCCGTGGCGAGGTCGCTGCCGACTTCCGCCGTGGCGAGCGGACCCGCGAAGAAATCACCGACCTGATGGCCGGCGGCGAACAGATGGCGGAACTCGAAGCGGAAATCGAGGCGCATCAGCGCGTCATGACCGCATCCGCCGTGGCCTAAAGCCAATCGACGAACGCAGCAGTACAACAGGTAATACCGGCTCTAAAGCGCCGGTATTACAACGGAATTTGCCGCCCTCACGTGGCTTGGATGGCAGCCGGATAGCAATTTTAGCGGCTGATTGTTTTCCATCAGCGACAAACTTGAACCTGTGCCGGTGCTCAATGAAAGTTTGCCTCATGAGCAACCGGAAGGCTTCGGGCGGGGAGGAAAACTGGCCACGCGGCAAACTGGCGGAACATCGGAAATTGCCCCGGAAAAATCGCATGTCGCGGCTTCCGGGACCCAGGCTGGCAGAGGGCAATTGAAGCCAGCCGCAGTCCATCATCAGGGAATTTTGGAGGAGGAACAGATGATCAATTTTCAACGCATTCTCAAGGGCACCGTCGTTGCTGCCGTTCTTCTGGGGACGGCAATCTCGGCAAGTGCGGCCAACATCGCCATCGTCGGCGGCAAGGCGGACGATCCGTTCTTCGCGATCGTCAAGCGCGGCATCGATGATGCGGCCAAGCTCGTACAGGCCCGGGGCGGTTCGGTGAACTATCTCGCCCTGCAGACCTACGACAATATCGGCCCCGACGCCGCCCAGCTCATTCGCACGGCCGTCAGCCAGGGCGTCGACGGCATTGCCGCGCCGAACTGGGTGCCGGACGCACAGGATGAAGCCTACAAGGCGGCCAAGGCAGCCGGGATCCCGATCCTGCTTTACAATTCCGGCGGCACCGACAAGTCCAAGGAACTCGGCAGCATCAACTATATCGGCACCGAGGACTATGTCGCCGGCGCTGCGGCCGGAAAGTATCTGGCCGAGCACAAGGCGAAGAACGTTCTCTGTGTGAACACGGTACCGGGTGCCGCCAATCTTGAAGCGCGCTGCAAGGGCATTGTCGACGAAGTCACCAAGGCGGGCTCGAAGGCCGTCCAGCTTCCGCTGCCGGCTACCAGCTTCGGCGACAAGACCGCTGTTTCGGAAGCAATCAAGGCAACGCTGATGAAAGACGACACGATCGACGCCGTCATCACCATGGGCAACCAGGACGCAGACAGCGCAGCGATCGCGATTCAGCAGGCTAATGCTGTCGAGCGCGTCAAGCTCGGCTCCTTCAATACCGACAAGGCGATGCTGGACCGCATCAAGGCGGGAACCCAGATGTTCGCGGTAGACCAGCAGGGCTATCTGCAGGGCTATCTCGCGGTCTTCATGCTCGCCTCCTATGTCGATTACGCGATGGAATCGCCCACCGTTCCGATCCTGACCGGTCCGGCAATAGTCGATGCATCGAATGTCGAAGCGACCCTGAAGGGTGTCGAAGCCGGCGTTCGCTAAGAAACCTGGTCATCCCAGAGCTGCTCTGCATTGCGCAGGGCAGCTTTTTTATTTCTGCCATATCGCAAAGGAGGACGACGATGGATGGTAGCAGCAATCCCGTAACGCAGCGGCCCTTGAGGCTCGGAATGGTGGGCGGCGGCCGAGGTTCGCTGATCGGCGGCCCGCATCGGCTTGCCGCAAGGCTTGATGGAAACTACGTGCTCTGTGCGGGCGCTTTCTCGTCCAATGCCGGGACATCGAAAGCCTCCGGCGCCGATCTCGGCATCGATCCGGAGCGCTGCTATGGCGATTTCAGCGAGATGGCGAAGGCAGAAGCGGGACGGGAGGATGGCATCGAAGTCGTCTCTATCGTCACGCCCAATCACCTGCATGCGCCGGCCGCAAAGGCATTCCTCGCAGCCGGAATTCACGTGATTTGCGACAAGCCGCTGACGGCATCGCTCGATGAGGCCATTGCACTGAAAGGCGCGGTCGATGCATCAGACAAGATGTTTTTCCTGACTCATAATTACTCAGCCTACGCCATGGTCCGGCAGGCGAGGCAGATGGTTGCCGCAGGCGAGCTCGGCGAGATCCGCTCAGTGCAGGTCGAATACCCCTCTGGCTGGATGACGGAGGCGGTCGAGAAGACGTCCAACAAGCAGGCATCCTGGCGCACCGATCCCGCCCAGGCGGGGGCCGGCGTCATCGCCGACATCGGGACGCATGCCTGGCACCTCGCGCGCACGGTCTCCGGGCTGCAGCTCGAAGAGCTCTCCGCCGATTTGGCATCGCTTGTGGAAGGCAGAAGGGTCGACGATCATGCGCAAGTCCTTCTGAGATTTGCCGGCGGTGCACGCGGCATCCTCTGGGTCAGCGGCATCGCGCTCGGGCCGGAGAACGGTCTCAGGATCCGCATTTTCGGTTCGCGTGGCGCTCTCGAATGGGCGCAGATGGATCCCGATGCCCTGCTCCAGTCACCGCTTGGAAAACCGCGCCAGATCATTCAGCGAGCTGCGGCAGGCACATCCCCGAATGCAGAGCGCCTGAGCCGGATTCCTGCAGGGCACCCGGAAGGATATTTCGAGGCTTTCGGCAACGTCTATCGCGATGCCGCGGGAGCGATCCGGAACAAACAGGCCGGCCAGCCTTCCCGCCTGGCCGATCCCGTCTATGCAACGGTCGATGACGGCGTCGAAGGGATGCATTTCATCGATGCATGCCTGGCTTCGTCTGCATCGAATGCGGCGTGGATCGACTTCAAAGGCAAACGCTGAGGCGACCTGTAGAAGCACAACAAAAAGGCCGCGTTGATCGCGGCCTTCTTCATTTCGAGAGGGGTGCCGGGGAGAATTAACTCTGCTCGGTCGCGCCGCGGTTCATCTTCTCGACCTTCTTTTTGTAGCGCTCCTCCATCTGGCGGTCGCCTTCCTTGGTCCCGTCATGCCAGGTGCCGATCCACTTGTCGATCGGCAGCATGCCGTCGGCATAATTCACCTCGAAATACTTGTGGTGGAGATAGTGGGCATAGGCATGCGTATCCACGGCTCCTTCCTTGCCCGCCTCCACCTTGTCGAAGCCGATATGGCCGATCACCGCACCCGTGCCGGTGATCTGCAGGTGGTAAAGAACGAGCAGCGGATGGGAAGGTATGACCAGATGGATCAGGATATCCGACCAATAGAGCAGATGCTCGACAGGGTGCATCGAAAGCGCCGACCAGGGGCTCGGATTGACCGAGTTGTGATGCACCGAATGAACCCATTTGTAGAGGACCGGCACATGGATCAGCCGGTGGATGGCGAAGAAATGCACTTCATGGATCAGCGGCAGAACGAGCGCGAAGGCCGCAAGCCAGATGGGATTGTCGCCGAGGACGACCCATGGACCATATCCATTCGCCCAGCACCAGAGCATTAG
Source organism: Rhizobium sp. 21-4511-3d (assembly GCF_053522545.1). Taxonomy (NCBI): domain Bacteria; kingdom Pseudomonadati; phylum Pseudomonadota; class Alphaproteobacteria; order Hyphomicrobiales; family Rhizobiaceae; genus Rhizobium; species Rhizobium sp. 21-4511-3d. The sequence goes on from NZ_JBNWCF010000019.1 coordinate 67,358, forward strand.
CACTTCATAGGCCGTCCAGATCGGCAGTCCGGTGCCGAACGTGCGCAGCGCATTGTCGATCGCCTGGCTCTTGAACCAGAAGACGTTGGACGGCTGGTCGGCCGGAAACTTGCCATTGAACTTGAAACGGTTCTTCTGCCCGCGCCGGACATAGAGATGCAGCTCGAGCGCACCATAGAGTGCCAGGATCAGCGCGGAATTGCGGAGCAACAGCAGAAGCGGCCACTCCCAGCTCAGCGTCTGCAGCGTCTCGCGGCTCGGCGTCAGATAAAACCAGAACGCTGCGCCGACGGCCATGAAGATCAGGTTCCACGGGAGGAAATATTCCGGCAGCCATTTCAGAACCCGTATGGGGCTCCATGGAAAATCGAGAAGCGGCCCGACCTTCAGCGGGTCTTTCGGACGCCAGTCACCGCGCTTGTCGCGCGTACCAAAATCAAGATCGTTCATGTCTCTCTCCCTCGTCTCAAGCTGCGCATGCCTTGCACGGCCCGTGTCGTTCTTCGTCATGTCTCGATCGCCAGAGCAGCCAGCCGCGTGGCGATCTCCTCGACGAGACGTGAACCGTCAGAAAGGTTCGCCTTGCGCGGATCAGCGCCGATCACGCCCCAGAGCGGGCTTGCTGGATCATGACGATCACGCTCATCGTCACCGGCCTCGAGATCCGGCAGGGCACCGAGGTCGATCGTCTCCCGGTGCAATCCCGCGAGAAGCGTCGTCTCGAATCGCCCGGCATGATCGGGCGCGAAGCCGGCAATCTCGAAGCGATTGACGGCGGTAGCCACGACGGAAAGTCCGAGCCTTTCATTGGTCTCGGCAGCCAGCCGGTCGATCATATCGAGCTGCCCCTCGGCGAAATGCCCGGAGAACAACACAGCGCGGCTAACACCAAGCGCAGCGAGCCTGACGAGCGTCTTGCGCAACAGCGCTTCGAGCTCCGCCGCCTCCTCCATCATAATGGTCCAGGGATATTCGCCGTGATCGCCGCCGGTACCGTAATAAAGCGTCGGCCATACAATCCCGCGGGTCTTCTTCGCTGCGCTGCTGCAGATGCCATAGGCCGTCAACCCATCGAGGCCGACCGGCAGATGTTCGCAGTGCCATTCGATGGTACCGAGTGGCAGATAGACAAGAGACCGGACCTCAAGCTCTGCCCGGATTTGCGATGGCCGAAGCAGTTCGATCGCCTGTGTCATCGGTAGTAGTTCCTGACCCAGGTATGTGAGCGCAGACGCTCGATCAGCTCTTCAGGAAGACGGCGTCCATCCGAACAGTCGATGTTCATGTCGACGTGGCGGACCGAGCTCATGCCGGGAATGATGACGCTGACGGCATCGTGCGACAGCACGTATCGCATGGCGACATCAGCCAATCCGCCATGCCCCTCGCCGATCTCCGCCTTCAGCGCTTCAACACGCTTCAGCGTCTCCGCGAAGCGCTCGCCCTTGAACATGTCGTGCTGCTGCGAGCCGGGCTTCCAGCCGGCATAGGTATCGGCATTCCAGCGGCCGCTGAGCGAGCCGCTATCGAGCGGCACGCGTGCAATGATCGCCGTTCCGGTCTCCTTTGCGGCCGGAAACAGGCGCTCGCGAGCCGGCTGCTCGAACATGTTGAAGATCACCTGCTGGGATGCCACCAGGCCAAGCCTTGCCGCGTCAACGCCCTCTTCAGGCTCGTTGTCGCGCAGGGATATGCCGATCTGATCGATCTTGCCTTGCGCGCGCAGATCGTTGAGCGTCTCCAGCCAGTCGAGTTCGACGTGCCCGGCAGGACACCAGGAATGCAGCTGGTAAAGGTCGATCCGCTCGACGCCGAGGCGCTTCAGCGAGTTGTCGACATTTTCGCGGAGATGCCATGCCGGAAAGCGGCCGCGTATCTGAGGGTTCCGGTCCTTCGGATCAGGCCAGACCGTCGGCTGGACCTTGGTGGCGACGTAGATTTTTCCACCCTTCCACTGACGCAGCGCCCGGCCGATCACTTCTTCCGAATGCCCGGAGCCATAGAGCTCAGCGGTGTCGACGAAGTTGATGCCGCGCTCGAATGCATGGAGAAGCGTCTTGATCGAGGCATCGTCGTCGACGTCGCCCCAAGCGCCGCCAAGCTGCCAACCACCAAAGCCGATTTCGGAAACTTTCCAGCCGGTTCGGCCGAATTCGCGATATTGCACCTGTGTCCTCCCACAGCAACAACCGGGTCATGTTCAGAGCGCCTCAGGACCCGCGAAGGGCAGAATCCAGGATCGGCGCCAGACCCTTGGACAGTCTTGGAACTACCACGCGGCGGCGGCTGGAAGGCATGAAGGACTGATCGATTTCAATCACCGGAACCGCCTCCTCAACGCGAAAAGCCCCCGGTCGACTAGACCGGGGGCACGGCGCTGCTCGGGAGATCGGCTGCTGGCGGAGCGGTCAACGTGGAGGTGTTGCCGGGGCGGCAACCGATCACAGCGCGCGTTCGCGTCTTGGGCTCATTTGACCCAGGGAGATCGTAGTTGAAGATCTCGGGCCCGTACGGTCTTTGGATGATCGAATTGCATCATCACCAATGTCTGGCTTTCAGACTTCGGGCACCAGGGCCGGCCGCGGTACGGCCGGCCCTCTGCGCAGTTACTTCGCGTAGTTGGCCATATTGTCAGGCGTCACAAGCTCGAATGGCACCCAGAGTGCCCGATCGACGCTCTGCCCGGACGCAAGCTTGGCAGCCGTCTGCACGGCGACCTCACCCTGCTTGGTCGCATTCTGGAAGACCGTGATGTCGATATCGCCGGCCTTCATCGCGGCGAGACCATCAGGCGTGGCGTCGATACCGGCAATCACGACCTTGGTCATGTCGACACCAGCGGATTTCAATGCCTGTGCGGCACCGATCGCCATTTCGTCATTGTTGGCGATGATCGCTTCGAACTCGATACCGGCGGTCAGCCATGACGAAACGAGATCCTGCGCCTCGGTCCGGCTCCAGTTTGCAGTCTGCTTTTCCAGAATCTCGATCTTGCATTCCGGCTTCTGGAAGACCGTCTCGACGTCCTTGGTGCGCACCAGCGCGGCGTGATTTTCGAGAGGTCCCATGAGCACCACGGCCTTGCCCTTGCCGCCCATCAGCTTGCAGGCCGCTTCGGCTTCCATCGTGCCGGAATCGAGTTCATTGGAACCGACGAAGGCGGTGTTCTCAGGCAGACCGGACTCCAGTTCGGCTGGAGGATGGTTCACATAGACAAGCGGGATCTTCGCTTCGGCTGCGGCCTTGGTAATCGCAACCGTCGCATCGCCATCGACGGCGTTGACGATGATCGCGTTGACGCCATTGGCAATGAAATTCTGGACCTGATTGAGCTGCTTCGAAGGATCAAGCTGCGCATCCTCTGTCAGAAGTTCGATCGATTTGTCCTTGTCAGCCTCCGACTTCATGCCGTTGAGCAGGATGGTCAGAAACGGGTTGTCGAACGAGGTCATCGTCACGGCAATTTTCGTTTCCGCAAAGGCCGGAACCGATAGCAGGCAGACGCTCGCCGCTAACAAAAGTCTTTTCATACAGTCCTCCAATAAGGCTTCGTGTGGATACACGAAGCGAAATCCCAAACGCCGAAGCGTCTCCCCAGCGACATCTCACACCCCGGTCAGACGTCGATTGTCCGTCCCGCTTGCGCAGAAAGCCTTGCAGCGTCGAGCACGGCCAAGGTTGCCGTTGCCTCCTCGACAGTCACGGGCGGCGGACCTTCACCGTTCACCGCGCGCAGGAAGGCTTCGTAATAGGCGTGGTAGCGGCCCTGCTCGGACGGGACGCTTTCGTCGCGGCCTTCGGTTCGAAGCCGCCCCCAGCGATCGGGCGCCTCGTAGCCCCAGGCGTCGAGATCATCAGCCGGGCGCCTACCCGCGAAAATCGCTTGCGCCTGGACGTCGGTTCCCGATGAAACGAAGCTTCCATTCTCGCCATAGGCACGGAATTCGCGCACGACCAGCCTGTTCAACTTGCTTGCGGACAGGTGGGAATGGACACCAGAGACATGCTGCAGATTGAGAACGAACCCAGCGTCGGTTGGCCCATCTGCGGTATTGGCCATGTCCAGATAAGCGGAAACGCTTTTCACAGGACCGAGCAGCCAGAGCATCTGATCGACAAGATGACTTCCGAGGTCGCGCAGCAGACCGCCCGTCGGTCCCCCCTCGAGTGTCGACGGTTCATCGAGCTCCATGCGTGAATGAACACGCCAAAGCTGCCCGAGTTCGCCTGTTTCGATGACCTTCTTCAGAGTGAGGACGTCGGCATCGAAGCGCCTGTTGTGATAGACCGCTAGGACGACGCCCGCGCTCTTTGCAGCCTCGCCAAGTTCGCGTGCCACCGCCGCACTCGGCGCGAAGGGTTTATCCGCCACGACATGGAGCCCGGCTGCGATGGCTTCGAGCACGAGCTCACGGCGCGTTTGCGGAGGCGTTGTGATGGTAACCGCGTCGATGCCGCCGGCTTTGATCATATCGGCCTGGCTTGCGTAGACCGGCACATCGGGCATGTCCTCCCGGACACGCGCGATGGTCTGCGGCGCCCGCGCCACGACACCCGCAAGTTCAATCCCGTTTGCCGCGGCAATATAGGGGGCGTGGAAATGTCTGCCCCCGGTGCCGTATCCCACAAGTCCGATACGCATTTCCGACACCTCCTTGCTGAGCTACTTCTTCCAATACTTGTCGACATATTTCTGGATCTCGGACCGCATATAGCGTCCCGAGGCATCCGCACGATCCTCCCAGCCGAAAACGCAGGCCGTCACGATGCCGTCGAAGCCGGCCTCGGCAAGCGAGGAGAAGAAGACATCCCAGTTTATCTCGCCCTGCCCGATATCCATGTGCTGATGGATGGTCACCTTGGCGCCTGGCGGGTTGACGATGTAGCGCAGGCCGGATGATGCCCGATGGTTATAGGTATCAGCAACATGCACATGGTTGATCAGCGGACCGGCGTCCCGGATCATCTGCGCCATGTCATCGCCAAAATAGAAGGTATGCGGCGCGCAATAGAGGAACTTGACGTTCTTCGAGCCGATCGTCTTCAGCATGTCGATTGCCGGGTGCAGCGTCTCGCACCAGTCTTCCGGGTGCGGCTCCATGTTGAGGGTGACGCCCTCCTTCTCGAACACGGGGACCAGTTCCTCGATCGAGCGCCACCATGCGGCCTCGCTGTGCTCGTGAGTGAAGTGTCCGCCGCAGCAGTTCGACCGATGACCGCGGTCCGGCGAAGGACCACGTCCGAACTCAGAGTTCATCGTGTCGACGCCGAGATCGACCGCGAGCTGGATAGCTTCTTTCCAATAGCCGACCGCGGCCTTGCGCTCGTCCTCATGCGGGCTCGCCCAACGGTACATGGGCAGCAGCGACGCGACCTGGACACCGTGGTCCTTCAGCGCCTTCTTGAACTCCGCGACGCGTTCCTTGTGGGCTCGCGGGCGCACCCACCAGGGAAGCAGGTCGTCGCGGGGCGAGACTTCGATGTATTCGTAGCCAAGCTCGGCGGCCTTCCGGCACAGTTCGTTCAGTGGCAGATGCCGATGCATATGCGGGTCGAGAGCGATCTTCATGGCTTCTTCCTCCTCTTCGATATTCTGTTAAGCGGCAGGCTTCAGCGCGATCGGCGCATAAAACGACGGCCGTTCACCGATCTTGATCGGCACGATCTTGCCGGAATGCTTTGCCTCTACGCACGCATCCGCAGTGACCGATGCGAAATAGCCATCCCAGGCAGTAGGTCCGCGGACAACGCCAGCCTGCACGGACTCGATCCATTCCTGAAGCTCGACATCGTAGCTGTCGATGAAGCGCAGCTTCCAATCCTGGAGGATTTCGTGGCTGAGCCTGGCGTCCTTGCGCGTCAGCACGCTCATTGGTTCCGGCAGATAACCGATGCCGTCTTCGCCAACGACCTGGCACTGGATGTCGTAGCCGTAAGGGCAGTTTACGAAGACTTCGACATCGATCCGGATGCCCTTCTTCGTCTCGAGCAGGATCATGTGGGGATCGTCGAGATCCTTGCGGGTGTGCTTCGTCTTGCGCGGCATGATCACCTGTGCCGAGACATAGTCGTCGTCGAGCAGCCAGCGCAGCACGTCGATCTCGTGCGGGAAGGAGTCGGTAATCGCCATGTCGCCCGCATACACGTCAGGAACGCTCGGATTGCGGTGCGCGCAGTGAACCAACAGCGGTTCGCCGAGATTGCCGTTGGTGATCTGCTCCTTGAGGAGCCGATAGCTTTTGTCGTAACGGCGCATGAAACCGACCTGAACGAGATGGCGTCCGCTGGCGATCTCGGCATTGACGATATTCAGGCAAGCCTCTGCAGTGGTCGCAAGCGGCTTCTCGCAGAACACGGGCTTCCCTGCTGCGATCGAGGCCAGCACGAATTCCTCGTGCGTCGGCCCCCAGGAGGTCACAACGATGGCATCGACGTTCGGATCGGCAACAAGATCGTGACCGCTCTCGAATACTTTGGCGGCGGGGGTCAGGCGTCTGGCCACTTCTTCTGCCTGAGCCCTGTTGATGTCATTGACGGCGACCACAGTCGAGCCGACGAGCTTGTTGTGGAGCCGATGGATGTGCTCCTGGCCGATAGCGCCAGTTCCGATAACACCGATCTTGAGGGTCATGTTCGTTTTCCTGATGGGGGCGTTCAGTCGAAGTCGCGTGGAAGCGCGAGCTTCAGTGTCGTGAGTGATTTCTTGACGCCAAGGAGAGGATCCATCCCTGCGTCTTCCATTTCGAGGCTGACCGGACCATCGTAGCCAACCATCCTGGCGACTGCGAAGAACTCCTTCCACCATTGGACATCGTGCCCGTGCCCGAGCGCGACGTAGTTCCACGAGCGCTTTGCGATGTCGTTGATCCAATAGGTGTCGATCAGGCCATTGGCTTCCGCGAGCGTGCGTTCGAGGCGGACGTCTTTGGCATGCATGTAATGAATGGCGTCACCGAGCAGCCGTACCGCCGCGATCGGGTCGCCGCCCATCCACATGTGATGGCTGGGGTCGAAGTTCATGCCGATGACGGGATCAACATGTTCGCGCAGCCGCAGCATGTTGGCCGGATTGTGGATCATCGTGGCGCCGAGGTTCTCGATCGCGACGCGAATGCCGCAGTCCTTCGCAAGGACAGCCGCCTTCTGGAAATACGGGATCAGCACGCCGTTCCACTGATAGTCGAGGGCTTCGACCTGCTCAGGCAGGATGACGTGGGTGATCCAGTTCGGCAGCTCATCCTTCGGCGTCCCGCCGGGGCAGCCGGACATCATCACGACGGTTTTCACCCCGAGCTTTTCGGCAAGCCGGAAAGTCTTCTCGACCACTGCGCGATGTTCCGCGCCGCTTGGTCCCGGGTGAAGCTGGTTGCCCGAGCAATTCAGCGCCGAGATGGTGAGGCCGCGGCGTTCGAGGGCCGTCAGAAAATCGGTGCGAGCCTGCTCGCTGCCAAGGAGCTCATCAAGGCGCAAATGCGGAGCTTTCGACCAGTTTCCGCAGCCGAGTTCAACGGATTCGAACCCGAGCTTCGACACCGTGTCGAGCATCTCTTCGAAGGGAAGGTATCCGAGGATGTCGGTCACCAGGCTTAAGCGCATCATCTCATGAGCTCCAGGATATTCATTGCATTGGGGTGCGTGCCGGGGCCGCGGCTCCGGCACGCGTCTCGGGAGGAATTACTTCTTCATGTACTGGTCGACATTGTCTTTGGTGATGGACTCGAACGGCACGAGCTTCTCGGCCGGTGGCGTCTCGCCCTTCTTGATGCCGTCGACGACTTCGAAGGCGGCCTTCGCCTGACCGGCGGCATTCTGGAAGATCGTCTGCGACATCTCGCCAGCCTTGATCGCGTTCAAAGCATCCGGCACGCCATCGACGCCGGAGATCATCACGCCCTTCAGGCGGTCGGCGCCCTGCAGCGCCTCACGAGCGCCCAGCGCCATCTGGTCATTGGCGGCGATGATGGCGTCGAACTTCGGGAAGCTCTGGATCCAGTCTTCGGTGACCTTCATGCCTTCCGCGCGGTCGTAGTTGCCGGACAGGGTCGCGAGGATCTTCACGTCAGGACGGCCAAGATTGTCCTGGAAGCCCTTCAGGCGCTCCTGCGAGTGATAGAGACCCGGCGTGCCCTGCAGGTAGAGAATCTGCGCATCCTTCGGCAGGTTGGCCTTCATGTATTCGGCCTGCATCTTGCCGGCGTCGATGTTCTTCGAGCCGACGAAGGTGTACTTGCCGCCAGCAGACTGGATGCCGAGAGCAACGACCGGGATACCGGCTTCATTGGCCTTTTCGACGCCGGGGACGATACCTTCGTAGTCGACCGGAACGACAACGATGACGTTGACCTTCTGAGCGATCAGGTTATCGATCTGGTCAAGCTGCTTGCTGGCGTCATTGTTGGCATCGGTGAACTTGATCTCGACATCGGGATCGGCCTTCGCAGCATCGATAAAGGCGTTCTTGCGCGCCATGACGAAGACGTCGGTATCGGCCATGTTGGCATAGCCGACGACAAATTTGTCGGCTGCGAAGGCGCTGGAGGCCGAAAGTGCGGCGGCAGATACGGCGCAGGCGAGTGCAAGCTTGGCAATAAGTTTCATCTGGGTCTCCTCCCGTTGATGGTTCAGAATTTCCTGGCGCACATGCGCCGACACACGAGTTCGTCCTTCGCGCGGGCGCGTCTGTCCCGAACGTGACTGTATTGATCAGGCCTTCTTCTTGGTGCGGGCCGATTTCGTCCAAACATCAAGGATGACGGCGACCGCAATGATCAGTCCCTTGATGATCTGCTGCCAGTAGGAGCTGACATTCATGAGGTTGAGGATGTTGTTGATGACACCGATGATCATCGCGCCGATAACCGTGCCGGTGATCGTCCCGGTCCCCCCCATCAGGCTCGTACCGCCGACGACAACGGCCGTGATCGCGTCGAACTCATAGCCGACGCCGCCTGCCGGCTGGCCGGAATTGATACGCGACATCAGGACGATACCGGCGACGGCACAGAGAATGCCGTTGAAGATGAACGCCTTGACGATGATGCTGTCAGGATTGATGCCCGAGGCGCGCGCTGCCCGCTCATTGCCGCCTACGGCGTAGACATAACGGCCGAACTTGGTCTTGTTGAGCAGGATCCAGGAGACAACGACAAGCACGGCAAGAATGAGAACCGAGATCGGCACCGGCCCGAGCGAGCCCTGCCCGATGACCTTGAAATCGCCAAGACCGGTGACAGGCGAACCTCCTGTGTAGAGAAGTACCGCTCCGCGGGCGACCGTCGTCATGGCCAGCGTCATGATGAAGGATGGGATGCGGAAGAAGGTGATGACGAAGCCGTTGATGACGCCGGTAATGATGCCGACGGCCACACCCGCGACGACAGCCAGAATGATGCTGCCGGTCATCGCCATCACGCTTGCCGAGATCACGCCGCAAAGTGCCAGGACCGATCCGAGCGACACATCGATATGACCGAGGATAATGATGAAGGTGACGCCGCAGGCGAGCAGGCTGACGACGACGACCTGGCGCAGGACATTGGTCAGATTCGCTTCGGTGAGGAATGTCGGGCTCAGCAACGATGCCAGAACACAGATGCCGACGAAGATCAGGATCGTCCCGTATTTGCGATAGATCGCGGCAAAATCGATACCGCCGGATTTCACGGGTGCTTTTGCAGGCGCTGTCGCGGCCATCGGTTCGGTGTTCATGAGTGTCCTCCCGTTGCAAGGCGCATGATGCTTTCCTGGTTCGCCTCGCGTCTTGTCAGTTCGCCTGCGACCCTGCCCTCTGCCATGACGACCACACGGTCGCTCATTCCGAGAATTTCAGGCAGCTCCGATGAGATCATGATGATCGCCAGGCCCTGGCGGGCGAAGTCGGTCATCAGGCGATGGATTTCGGATTTCGAACCGACGTCGATACCGCGTGTCGGTTCATCGAGAATGAGAAGCTTGAGATCGCCCAGCAGCCATTTTGCGATGACAATCTTCTGCTGGTTGCCGCCGCTGAGGTTCTCGACGATCATCGCGGTATCGGGCGTCTTGATCTGGAGCATCTTGATCATCCGCTGCGCGGCGCTCTCTTCCTGGCGTTCGCTGACAAAAAGCCCGGCGGTGAATTTCTTCAGGTTTGCCAGCGAAATGTTCTCGCCGACGGAGCGGCAGAGCACGAGGCCCTCGGCCTTGCGGTCCTCCGAGACCATGGCGATACCGTTCCTGATGGCATCAGCTGGCGACTTCAGTCGCAGCGGCACCCCGTTAAGAGCGATCGATCCGCTGGTTGCAGCGTCGAGGCCGAAAATCACCCGCGCAACCTCCGTGCGGCCGGCTCCGATCAAGCCGGACAGACCGACGATTTCGCCGGCGCGGACGTTGAAACTGACATTCGCGAAAGCGCCTTCGCGGGAAAGACTATCGACGGAGAGCACGACGTCGCCAATCGGCACCTCCTCCTTCGGGAAGATGCTGGAGATCGTGCGCCCGACCATCTGCGAGATCAGCTTGGTTTCGTCATATTCGCTTGCCGGTGCTGCCGCGATGAACTGCCCGTCGCGCATGACGGTAATGTCATCGGCGATCTGGAAGATCTCATCCATTTTGTGGGTGATGTAGATGATCGCGACGCCCGCAGCCTTGAGGTCGGCGATCTGACTGAACAGCATGGCGACCTCGGTATCGCTGATCGCCGACGTCGGCTCGTCCATGATCACCAGCGATGCCTCACGCGATATCGCCTTGACGATCTCGATCAGCTGCATGGCGGCGATAGAGAGATCGCGCATTCTCGTTTCGGGCGAGTATTTCAGGCCAAGCCGGTCGAGCAACGCCTTGGTATCAGCGTTCATTCGGGTGAAATCGACGAAGCGCGACAGGAAGCCCTTGTCCGACATCGCAGGTTCCCGGCCGAGAAAGATGTTTTCGGCAATCGTCATGTCGAGGACCGGGCTGAGTTCCTGGTGGATCATCGAGATCCCCCGCTCCAGCGCCGCCGACGTGTCCTGCCCGCTGAGGGGATCGCCCTTGAAGATGATCTCGCCGCTGTCGATCGTGTAGGTTCCACTGAGGATCTTCATCAGCGTCGACTTGCCCGCGCCGTTTTCGCCAACGAGGACATGGACCGTTCCGGCCCGGACCTTGAGGTTCATGCCGTCAAGCGCCAGCACGCCGGGAAATGCCTTGGTGATGTTGCGCATCTCAAGAACGGCGGTGTCGTTCGCGACGCTCCCGCGTTCCGCAGGGCGCACCAATTCGTTGGCCGCAGGCATACGCCTCTCCTCCCAAAACATCGCCGCTTGTCGGCATTTTTCGTTTCTAGCTGTTTCCTCGAGCGCTGCGAAAATCACCACAAATGACCGGTTTCTGTCAATTTCGCGCTAGACGTTTCTCCCAAAACCTCTCAGAATGTATTTCAAATTATGGGAGGTTTCGATGAGCAGGCCGACGATCACAGACCTTGCAAAGGCAGCCAATGTCGGCGTTTCCACCGTCGACCGCGTCCTGAACGGACGCGATCCCGTTCGCCCTCAGACAGCCGAGCGCGTGCTGCAGGCAGCAGAACGCATCGGCTTCCATGGGGTGACGGCGATCCGCAAAAGGCTGGAGAACGACAAGCCGGTCATCAAGTTCGGTTTCCTGCTGAAGCAGTCGCATCGCAAGCTCTACCAGATGTGGGCGGAGGTTCTGACAAAGGCGGTGGAAGGCTATCCGGACGCGCATGGGCGCGCGATCGTCCGTTTCGTGGACGAGCTCGCCCCTGAAAATACAGCCGATGCGTTGCTCGCGATGAGCCGGGATGCCGACGCGATCGGCGTCATCACCTCCGATCATCCGCAGATCAATCACGCCGTGGATGGCCTCGAAGGCGAGGGAATTCCGGTCTTCACGATGATCTCGGACCTGACCGCGCCCGGCCGCGCCGGCTATGTCGGCAACGACTGCGTCAAGAAGGGCCGGACGGCCGCGTGGTTCATCGACAACGTCAACGCCAGCCCCGGCAAGGTCGCCGTCTTCGTCGGCAGTCACCGCTACCTCTCGCAGGAGCTTTGCGAAATGGGGTTCCGGTCCTACTTCCGCGAGAGCAACAGGGAATTCCAGATGATGGAGACCCTGGGCACGCAGGAGGAACCGCAGATCGCCTACGAGCTGACGCAGCGCCTTCTCAAAAGCGAATCCAATTGGGTCGGCCTCTACGTCGCCGGCGGCGGCGTCACCGGCGTCATGCGCGCGCTGCGCGAAGACGGCAGCCCGGCCGCCAGACGCCTTATGGTGGTCGCGCACGAGCTGACGCACGAAACGCGCGCGGGCCTCGCCGAAGGCCTGATCAAGGTCGTCCTCTCCCATCCCGCCCGCCTGCTGGCAGACACGCTTGTGCGCGCCATGGCAGAAGCGCTCGACACGCACCGGACACCGACAGTGTCGCAGCATATTCTTCCGTTTGAGATTTATACGGCGGCGAATATTTAAGGCGCCGGCGGCTGCGAAACGCTTGATCGCCTCCATCCGCGCCAGCCGAGCTGCCGCGGATGCATCGCTCAATCTACCACCCAGACTTACAGCGCTGCCCGCTTGCCCGCCTGCCAACGCGAGCCAGTAGATAGTCGACCTCCGCCTTCGCCGTCGCGGATAGCATCTGGGCAGTCTTGTGCTGGGCATCCGTGGTGATCACACCGCGGCGCTCCAGCACGTGCTTGCGGACTGCCAGGCCGGCGCCGAGCTGTTGTTGGCAGCGGCTGATCGGCAGGTGAGCGTCGAAGAGGTCGTGGGCTTCATCGCGCTTTCCGGCGACGAATAGACCCACCGTCAAACCTGCGCGAAGCCGCCGTCGGCCTGAATGTCGGCTCCGTTGATATAGCTCGCAGCGTCGGAGGCGAGGAAAGCAACGACACCACCGATCTCATCGGCCTCTCCGGCGCGCCCAAGCGGAACCGCGGCAACCACCGTCGCCATATAGGTTTCCTTGACCTTCGGATCGGCAAAGGTCTGCTCCAAAAGGGGCGTAAGGATCGGGCCCGGGCTGACGGTGTTGACACGAATGCCGCGTCCCTTCAGCTCATTTGCCCAGGTGCGCGCGAAGCTTCGGATCGCTGCCTTGGTCGCCGAATAGACCGTGCGGTTCGGAATGCCTTTCACCGCGGCGCCTGATCCGGTCAGGATTACCGATGCTCCATCGACGAGCAGTGGCAGAGCCAGCTGGACCGTAAAGATCACGCCCTTGAAATTGATGGCGATCTGGCTGTCGATGCCCTCCTCGGTGATAGAGCCGAGCGCTTCACGGGTTTGAACGCCCGCGTTGGCGACAAGGATGTCGATCTTGCCCTTGGAGGCCCGGACCGTGTTGTAGACGCGTTCCAGATCAGCGACTTTCGAAACGTCGGCTGCGATTGCGACAATATCGCCGCCTATGCCGGCGACGGCGGCATCAAGGATGGCTTGGCGACGGCCAATGATAAACACCGACGCTCCCTCCTCAACCATTCGCCGCGCCGACGACAGGCCGATACCTTCGCCACCACCGGTGATGACCGCTACTTTACCCTTCAGGGACGTACCCATCTGCATTCTCCATTTTGTGATGATTATTACGTAATCATGCCGCGATGGACTGCGCAAGCGAATTATGTAATGATCACTAAAATTGATTTGGGGAAGATCGCGATGGCCAGACCCCGCGTGTTCGATGAAGATGTCGTACTCGACCGTGCAATGGACGTGTTCTGGAAGCATGGATACGAGGGCGCCTCAATGGCGGAGCTGACGAAAGCGATGGGGCTGAATTCGCCCAGCATCTACGGCGCTTTCGGGTGCAAGCGCGGTCTCTTCGAGGCGGTTCTCAATCGCTATCGCGAGCGCCGTGCCACCCACAAAGACTCCGTGCTGAATGCCAAAAGCGCGCGTCAGATGGCCGAGAGAATGCTTTTCGGCGCGATCGAATGGCTGGTGGCGCCGGATGAGCCGCGTGGCTGCCTGCTCATCCAATCCGCATTGTCAGCGGGTGCGGGGAACGGGGATGTCCCGCTCACGGTCTGGGCCCAGCGAAGCGTTACACGGGAGTTGCTGACAAAACGGCTTGAGCGCGCGCAGGCCTCGGGCGACCTTCCACTTTCTGCCGATCCTGCGGCTCTTGCCCGTTATCTCCAGATGGCGTTCAACGGCCTCGCCGTGCAGGCTGCCGAGGGCATGTCCGAGGCAGAACTCCGCGCGTCGGCCGAACTGGCGCTACTGGGTTGGCCCGCCGGCGGCAACGCGGCCGCTGAAAGCAAGGAAATCGGTTCCAAATGATCACAAGCCAGCTGCCGCTGCTATCAGCGGCGATCATTTCGCGCCCTCATGCGACCTGAAATGGCAGCACCGCAGGCCGACGTTGGCTAGGCATCTGCCCAGGGAAGACTGCCGTGTGATCGGCACGATGCCGCTCACCCATACAATATGAGTAACGCCCGGCTGGCTTGTGATGGCCATCTACCGCCTACCCCGATGGGCATTTGAGCCGGCCGCTGACTTTCACGACATTTTTCGACCACGCATTCGCATGAGCAGCAGGGCGCCTAGCAATTTGACATACTAGTAGCTCAAATGTTACTGCGACGATCATTCATATCAAAACACTCACTTTTCATGAGGAATTCATTCGTGGCGAACGAAATAAATGAACAAGCCGCCCCGGCCTTCGAGGCGGTCAACGAACTGCTCCGCAAAGCCGTCCGTTCCGGTGATGTTGCCGGCGTTGTCGCGGCAGGCGCAACATCAGATGGCCTGGTCTACGAAGGCGCATTCGGGACGACCGATATTTCGGTCGGGGCGCCAATGCTGACCGACACGGTCTTCTGGGTCGCATCGATGACCAAGGCGGTCACGGCGGTCGCCTGCATGCAGCTCGTAGAACAGGGGCTCCTGCATCTGGACCAGCCTGCCTCGGATTTTCTTCCGGAAATGGCGTCTCCTCAAATACTCGAAGGGTTCGACGCTGATGGATCACCTCGCCTGCGCTCCGCCAAGAAGAGTGCGACCGTTCGTCAGCTGCTGAACCATACGTCGGGCTATACCTATTCTCTCTGGAGCGAAGAGCTCACCCGCTACGAACAGGCAACGGGAATACCGATCATCTTCGCCGGCAAGAATTCCGCGTTCACCGTTCCGATGGAATTCGAACCCGGTGAAAGATGGAAATACGGCATGTCGTCCGACTGGGTCGGCAAGCTGGTCGAAGCCGTCACCAATCAATCACTTGAAATCTATTTCCGCGAAAAGATCTTCCTGCCGCTGGGCATGAGAGACAGCGGCTTCCTTATCGGCACCGAACACCGGCGCCGGCTCGCAACCGCGGTCGCGCGCCAGAGCGATGGCAGTCTGCAGCTCAGCCCCTGGGAACCACCGCAACGCCCGGAATTCTTCTCCGGCGGCGCTGGCCTCTATAGCACGCCGAAGGACTATATGCTGTTCCTGCAGATGCTGGTGAACGGCGGCGCTCTCGACGGCATTCAAATCCTGAAGCCGGAAACGGTCGCCGCCATGATGACGAACCAGATCGGCGATTTGAGCGCTGGCGAGATGAAATCCGTCGCCCATGTGATGTCGAAGGATTTCGATCTCTTCCCAGGCAAGCCGCACAAATGGGGATTGTCGTTCGATATCAACGAAGAGCCGGTGCCCGGCGGGCGCAGCGCAGGAAGTGCCGCCTGGGCCGGCGCGTTGAACACGCATTACTGGGTCGATCCGGTCTCGAAGGTCACAGGCGCACTGTTTACCCAACTCTGGCCGTTCTAC
This sequence comes from Rhizobium sp. 21-4511-3d, assembly GCF_053522545.1. NCBI lineage: Bacteria > Pseudomonadati > Pseudomonadota > Alphaproteobacteria > Hyphomicrobiales > Rhizobiaceae > Rhizobium > Rhizobium sp. 21-4511-3d. Next base: position 83,120 of record NZ_JBNWCF010000019.1, read on the forward strand.
GATGAAAGAGTGGTTGCGCTCTTTGCCGAGTTCGAGCGCGCGCTCTATAAAGCGTTGGGAAAAAGCTAAGGGTGGCGGAAAGCCATGAAAGGATTGCACGTGCCAAAGCCTTCTAAACGCGATCAGCTTCTGGATGCGACGAAGGAACTGCTATGGGACGTCGGCTATGAGGCGATGTCTCCACGCGATATTCAGGATCGGAGCGGGGCAAGACCGGGTAGTCTCTACCACCACTTTCCGTCGAAGCTTGCGATAGCTGGGGAAGCATTGTGCGATCTTGCCAAAGAGGACGTGGCGAGCACCAACGACTTTTTTTCGACCGATGCTGCGCCACTCGACGCAGTCCGGCAGTACCTTTTTCTGAAAAGAGACGGGCGCCGCGGCTGCCGCTTCGGCCGCCTGGTCAACGAGACGTCGATCGAAAGCGAGGAAATACGCCGTCCGGTGACGGCGTATTTCGATGCTGTGCGGACAAACCTCGCGCAGTCACTTCACAAGGCGAAGGAGGAGGGAACGCTTCCTCCTGATCTCGATACAGAGACGCTTTCGATCTCCCTGCTCGCCCTGATACAGGGCGGGGGAATCCTTGCTAAAGCCTATCAGGACTATTCCTATTTCGACCGGGCGATGGAAGGTGCATTGGCTTTGATATCCGGTGTCGCACGGGCCTGACAGCGCCGCCTGCTGCAATAGCCCGATGACTGCGATGCATCATTTTCCTGTCCAAGCGACGATCCTTTCTGCCGGAAATGACAAGACGGAGATGAAATCGATGCCACGAGTTCTATTGATCGGAGTGCGTCCGGAGGCAGTCGATCTGAGCGATCCATCGTTCCCCATTGGACTGACGAATGAGAAAGTTGCGGCGGGAATACGGGCAACAGTGGCTGACATGCGCGAGCGCGGTTGGGAACCCGGACTTTGCGCGGTTCATCCCGACAGCGTCGAAGCCGATGTTGCGAAATCCCTCACCGAGAAATGGGACTGTATCGTCGTCGGGGCCGGGATCCGTATTCCGGCCGGCAATCTGCTTCTGTTCGAGAAGATCGTGAACACGATCATTCTTCTGTCGCCCGGAACGCCGATTGCTTTCAATACGAGCCCGGAAAATAGCGGTGATGCCGCGGCGCGGTGGCTTGATCGACCGTAGACGGCTTCCTCCTAGTTTCAACAAGCTCGGGCCGGCCGGCGGCCGCATGCCCTGTCGCGCGCGCCAAGCGCGGGATGCAATCGAGAGCATCTGCGAGGGCCCGGCCTAGCCAGACGGTACTTCGCAACGAGGACGCCCCGGCGCTGATATCTCCGCGCCGGGTTGTGATTTATTCCATGGCCGGTGCCAGTTCCTCGCCCTTGGCACTCTTGTTCGGCGCGGTGTCTGCGGCACGCACAAGCGAAAAGGTCAGGACACCGAAGAATGCCGCGGCGATTGCTGCAATCAGGCTCGCGTCGCCAAAACCGCCAGCGAAGGCGCTCTGTGCGGCAGAGTGAATCGCCTCGCGCGCGTCTTCGCCGAGCATAGCGATGACGCCGTCGAGATCACCTGATGCGACCCTCTTGGCAGCCTGGGCAAGAAGGCCGGGCTCCATTCCACTGACCGCGTCAGCCGAGACGAAGCGGGTGTTCACGCCATGTGAGAGGACAGCGCCAAGTCCTGCGACGCCAAACAACAAGCCGACGAAGCGCGTCGTTGCTGAAATGCCGGATGCCATACCTGCGCGTTGGGGCGGCACCGCTCCCTGCATGACTTTCGCCGTTTCACTGTTCAGGAGCCCTGCCCCCGCGCCCGCAACCACCATGGCGACCGCAAATAGAGGATAGGAGACGCCGCTTTCGGCAAAAAGATGGAGGAGAAGGTCGCCGAGAGTCGTGACCGAAAGCCCAAGGGTCAGCAAGGCGCGTCCCGAATATTGCGATGCCAGACCGGCGCCGAAACGCGGTGTCAGGAACATCGGCAGCGCGAAGGGCAGCATGGCAAGCCCTGCGACGGCTGGCGCAAGTCCATAGGAGTTTTGAAGAAACAACGGCAGGAAGAAGATCAGGACCTGTGCACCGATCGCGTATCCGAGCATCGCAAAAGCGGAGCCCAGAAAAGTCGGCTGACGGAACAATCCGAAATCGACCATCGGACGCTCCTCCTTCGTTTCGATCCAATAGAAGGCGACCAGGAAAACGGCGGCTCCCAAGAGGCGAAACAGGATGGCGCTGCTGAACCAGCCGAGAGTATTGCCATCGATCGAGGCCCAGATCAGCAGGAACAGACCGGCGCTGAAGGTGATGATACCGGGAAAATCCAGTTTCTTGGCTTCATGGTCGCTCGATTCTTCGACGACCATCCAGGCTGCGACGAAGAGGGCCGCGCAGATCGGCAGGTTGATCAGGAATGCCCAGCGCCAGCCGAAGAAATCGGTAATGACGCCGCCGATGATCGGTCCGCTGGTGATGGCGATGCCGAGGCAGGCACCCCAGAATGCATAGGCCCGTGCGCGTTCCGCGCCTGCGAACGTATGATTGATAACAGCCAGCGAGGCCGTCAGGAGGAGGCTCGCTCCAACGCCCTGAACCGCCCTGGCGAGGTTTAGCATCAGTGCCGATGTGGCCAGTCCGCAAAATGCCGAAGAGACTGTGAAAATAGCCAGACCCGCAAGCATCGCGAGCTTGCGGCCGTGGCGGTCAGCATAGGAACCGGCCGCCAGCAGAAGCGCGGCGAATGCCAGCACGTAGGCGCTGACCACCCATTCGATTTCGGTGAAAGTCGCACCAAGTGTCTTGGCAATCGACGGTAGGGACACCGCAACGATGTTCGAATCCAGCATGATCAGCGATGAAGAGAACCCTGCTGTCAGCAGAACGAGAAACTTCCTTCTCTCTTCCGATCGGCGCGGTGGCGTTTGTATCTGTGTTTGCATTGGTGCCTCTGGGGGTTGGCGATACCGATGACGGCTCCGGTGTCAGGAAGCGTCCGGTTTGATCTTCACAAGGAGCTTGCCGCGATTGGTGCCGTCGAACAGTTTGCGCAGCGCATCGGGTGCATTTTCCAGGCCATCGATGATGTGCTCGCGGTACTGCAGGTCACCCTGCTCCCATCGACCCATGAGATCGGCATCCGCTTCATCGAACCGGTCGAAGTGGTCGAGGAAAATATATCCCTTCATCGTCGCCCGGTTGATGTGGAGCTGGAACCAGTTGGCCAGGGGCTCCGGCGTTGCGTTGTAGCGGGCAAGCGCACCGCTGAGCACGATCCGGGCGCCGGTGTTGAGATGTAAGAGAAGTTCATCCAGCATCGCGCCGCCGACATTGTCGAAGACGACATCGACGCGGTCCGGACAGAATTCGTGCAATGCTGCGGCGATATCCGTCGTCTTGTAGTTGATACACTCGGCGGCTCCGAGCGACTTGACCCATGCGCATTTCTCGTCGTCGCCCGCAAGACCGATGACGCGGCAGCCGGCAGCCTTCAGCAACTGGACGGCAATGCTGCCGACGCCGCCGGCAGCGGCCGTGACGACCGCCGTTTCGCCGGCCTTCGGTTTGCCGATATCGTGAATGCCGAACCAGGCTGTCTGCCCGTTGATGCCGAGAATATTCAGCGCGAGCTCGAGTGGCGCACCGCGAGGAACCTTGCGGATCTTGCTGCCGTCGCTAGCGGCATATTCCTGCCATCCCAACATGCCCGAGACAGGTGTCCCGGCCGGATAGTCCGGATGGCGGGAAGCGATCACCCGCCCCGCGCAGAGGGCACGCATGACCTCGCCCAAGCCGACCGACGACTGATAGCTACGACTGTCGTTCATGGTGCCCCTGATCCAGGGGTCGAGCGACATCCAGTGGTTTTCGACGAGAAACTGCCCTTCCTGCAGTTCCGGTATCCCGACGGTCTCCAGGCGGAAGAGATCCGCAGTCGCCACACTGGTCGTGGTTTCCGGCCGCTTTTCGAGAACAAAACGCCTGTTGGTCGATGGAGAGGTCGTCACAGTTTTCTCCGTTGGTCAGATGCTGCGAGGAGACAATACGGCATTGCCCATGGGCATTGCAGAATTTAATAGTGATCGCTATATTTACAGCATCCGCTCGCGTCAAGATTTTTCTGTAGCGATCAATATATTTGAGAATGAATGGAAGGACAGTTCGCAATGGCGCGGCAAAGGGAATTCGACATCGACGAGGCGATCTCGAAGGCGACGGCGCTGTTTTGGGAACACGGATATGACCGGACTTCCCTGGCCGACCTGACGCGCACGATCGGCTGCAAACCGCCGAGCTTCTATTTCGCCTTCGGCAGCAAGGACGGTCTGTTTCGGATCGTACTCGAGCGCTACTACGACACTTATCTCGGTGCCGCCGAGGCCGCTTTGAGGGAGCCCACATCGCGCCGGGTTGTCGAGGGGATGCTCGGCCGTCTCGCTGACATCTATACCGATCCGTCGCACCCGCTCGGCTGCCTGGCCATAAAATGCTCGATGTCGGGAGCGCAGACCGCTGAGGCGCTGCTACAAAGGCAGACGGAGCTTCGCGCCTTGCGGCGAGGCCGCCTGATCACCCGGCTTCGGGAAGCAGTTATCGCCGGCGACCTGCCTGCGGATGCCGACGCGGAAGAGCTTGCCCGCTATGTTCTTGTTCTTGCGACTGGATTGGCCATGGATGCACAGGCGGGCGCAAGCAGGGCGCAGCTTCAACAGGTGATCGACAGGGCGCTAATTGCCTGGCCGGCTTGACTGAGCTCGAGGACGGAGCGCGGGGAAACGGCAATAGAGCCGTCGCCTTTCTATAACTGCCCGACCATTTCGAGGAGCAGTTCGGCGTTAAGTCCCAGCTTGGCTTCGACACCGCGCTGTGCCGTTTCCCAGAGCGGCGCGGCTTCATCCAGAACGCGCCTGCCCTCTTCCGATACGGTAATGATCGTCTCGCGGCCATCGTCGCTTGGAAGCAAAGCGGCCAATCCCATCTTCGCGAGAACACGCACATTGCGTCCGGTCGTCGAGCGGTCAAGCTCGATCAGCCGGCCGAGATCCCCAACGGTGATGCGCTCAGCGCGCGCGATATTCCGCATCAAGCTGAGCTGCGCCAGGGAGATCCCGGCAGGTGCCAAGGCCTCATCATAAATCGCCGTCAGGCGCCGGGTGGCCTTTCGCATCGTCGTGCAATAGCAGGTCTGGTTTTCCATATCCGTCGCTTCCAAGGTTAGAACGTCAATACTCCCGGCTGCGTCGCTTGACAATGGGGTATATACCCTCATAATTATGGGTATGTACCCCAAACAAAGGAAACGCCTCATGCCTATAGCCCGTATCGACATCCCCGCCGGCAAGCCTGCCGGCTATGGCAAGACAGTTGGCGATGTCGTCTATGAAACCATGGTCTCGGAACTGAAGGTGCCCGAGAACGATCGCTTTCAGGTCATTTCCGAACACAAGCCCGGTTCCGGCCTTGTCGCCGACCCGACATATCTCGGCATCGAGCGCAGCGCTGACGCGCTGATCGTGCAGGTCACGCTGAATGAAGGCCGCACTGTCGAAGCCAAGCAGGCCTTCTACAAGGCGCTCGCCGACGGCCTCAACGCGCGCGTCGGCCTTCGCCGTGAAGACCTCGTGGTCAACCTTGTCGAGGTCAGGAAGGAAAACTGGTCCTTCGGCAACGGCATTGCCCAATACGCCTGACCAATGGCCGCCCGAAAATCGATCAACGCCGGCCCACCCGCTTTGATCAGGCAGCGAGGAATTTGATCAGCAGCTGCGCCGTCTCATCGGGATTTTCCTCCGGGAAGAAATGGCCGCCCCTCATTGCCTGACCTTCGACGTTGTCGGCCCACTTGCGCCAGATGGCGAGAGGGCCTCCGTCCTTTGCATAGAAGCTATCGAGAGGCCCACCGGAGCCCCACAAATGCAGCACCGGACAGGAAATACGGTGAGATGCTTCCTGGTCCTTTTTGTCATGCTCGATATCGATCGAGGCAGCGGCACGAAATTCCTCGCATACGGCATGGATGCGTGCCTTATCGTGATAGGTCGCGGTATATTCTGCTCTGACGTCCGGACCGAACGAGCCGGCGCCGAACGTGTTGTCGAAGATCGCGTCGGGATCACCTGCGAGATATCGCTCCGGCAGAGGCGCCTTCTGGGCAAGAAGGGTCCAGGGCCAGTATGCGAGCGCAAATCTTGCGTCGGCATGACCCCATCCCTCCGAAATCGGGATCGCGTCGAGCACGGCCAGGCGCTGGACCTTTTCGGGATGATCGAGCGCCATGCGATAGGAGACGCGCGCACCGCGATCATGGCCGACGACGTCGAATTTCGAGAAGCCGAGCTTGTCCATGACTTCCACGAGTTCGTTTGCCATCGCCCGTTTCGAATAAGCGAAATGATCGTCTGTCGATACCGGAATGCCGCTTTGCCCATAGCCGCGAAGATCGACGGCGATAACGGTATGATTTTTCGCAAGCAGCGGCGCCACGAAGCGCCACATCAGGCTGGATCGCGGGAAACCATGGACCAGAAGCACCGGCGATCCACTGCCGTAACGCCTCAAGAAAATGGTGTTGTCCCTGGTTTTGACCTCGACCGGCTCGAAGTCGTAGGGGTCGGCTACCGCCTGTGTCTTGCCTGTCTGCGCCGAAGCAGGCATTGCCGATACGGCTGCGGTCAGCGCGATGCCCGAGGCAGCAGTAATGGCGCGCAGTAAGGTGCGGCGGTCGAGGTCTGTCTTTCCAGTCATCTGTCGGATCTCCTGAGGGGGATAGCAGGGTGAATTTGGATTCTGGCTTTCATGAAGAGAAGACGGTGCATTGGATGGCCTCACCGCTCGGGAGGTGCCGATTGCCGCGCCTGGAGCCGCCAGGGGTCCTGGACAACAGCTCGGGCCGGAAGCACGAGGGAGATGTTGTTCTTGTTCTTCGCGCAGGGCCGCGCGCGACGTGAGGCACCCGGAAGCAGGCTCCCGGGTGCCTTGATGTCAGAGAGACGGATAGAGGTTGCGAACCTGGCTTACCGCCTCCAGGCGCGCGGCCGCGTCGAACATCGTCGACTCCGCGTACCAGGCGGACGACAGCTGAACGCCGATCGGCAGGCCATTGCTGCTGGTTCCAAACCGCAGGGTCATCGCCGGCAGACCGGTCAGGCTGAAGGGTGAGGTTCCGTTCATGACCTGGAATGGCGACCAGGCCTTTCCGTCCACGATCACATCGTCTAGGCCGTGTTTTGTCGCCGGGAACGGCGTGACAGGCGCAAGCAGCACGTCATAGCGCTGGAAGTAGCCAGCGAATTCGTCGCGCAGGCGCTCTACCGTCTGCTCATGGGCGACGAAGTCCTTGATCGGCGTGTCGGCGCCGTCGAGGACCAGCTTGGCATGGCGGAACACCAGATCCTCGTGACCGGCGACGGCTGCGGCAAAGCCGGGAGCGGCTTCCATCTGATGAAGCTGCCACAGGACGGTGACGGTATCGGTGTCGCGCAGAAGCGGCAGATCGACCTCCTCGACCTCGGCCCCGACGGCAGCCAGCGCCTGCGCCGCGGCCTTTACCGTTGCGGCGACCTCGGGGTCGATCGGCCCGAAGAAGCCGTTGTCGGCGATCCAGCCTACGCGCAGCGGACGGATCTGCAGCGCACCGAGATCGACAGTCGGCGGAACGGTGGAGAAGCCGTCGGCACCATCAGGACCGGCAATGATCGAATAGGCCAGCGCCACGTCACGCACGCTGCGAGCCATCGGGCCAATGTGCCAGAGGCGGCGCGGGGCACGCGGCCAGTGCCCGGTCAAAGGCACGCGGCCATGCGTTGCCTTGAGGCCGACGATACCCGTGTGGGCGGCCGGGCCGCGAGTCGAGATCGACAGGTCGCTGCCGATACCCAGCGGGGACATGCCGGCTGCGACCGCAGCAGACTCGCCGCCACTCGAACCGCCTGGTGTGTAGTCGAGATTCCAGGGGTTGTTGGTCTGGCCGGTCAGGAGGTTGTCGGTCTCGATCGAGGTGGCGAACTCGGGCGGATTGGTCTTGGCGATCAGGATACCTCCGGCAGCCTTGACGCGGGCAACGGCGGTGGCGTCGGTGTCGGGCACACGTCCCTTGAAGATCGGCGAACCGCGCTGCGTGAGAACGCCAGCGGTATCGATGCTGTCCTTGACGGTGAACGGCACGCCATGCAGCGCGCCGAGCTTTTCGCCTGACATGACCGCGGCCTCAGCCTTCTTTGCAGCCTCGAGCGCACCGTCGGCCATCGTGACGATGGCATTGATCTTGGGATTGACGGCCTCGATGCGATCGAGATGCGCCTTGACGACTTCGACGGGCGAGACCTGCTTGGTGCGGATCAGTTCGGCCAGCTTCGTGGCGTCGGTATAATAGAGTTTTTCCTGTTGCATCTTCCTGCTCCATTTGACTAACTAACGTTAGTTAGATACGGATTGAAGCAAAGTTTTCCTTGGTCAACCCCCTTTTTTCGATTAACTGGGCGCGACCAGAAAGGCCGAGAAAATGGGTACGAATGCGCGTGAAGACATCATGGAGGCAGCCAAGAAGGCGGCTCAAGCCCATGGATACGGCGGCCTCAGCATGCGCGATCTGGCCGCCGAGGTCGGTATCAAGGCCGCCAGCCTCTATTATCACTTCCCAAGCAAGGCCGAACTCGCCACCGCGGTCGCAAAACGATATTGGGAAGATGCGGCTGCCGATCTCGAAAAGATCTGGGATGAAAATTCCGACCCGGACGAGCGCCTGCGCTTTTTCCCGGTGACTTTCCGGCGGGCACTCGAAAACGAGAACCGCATGTGTCTGTGCAGTTTCATGGGAGCCGAATACGACGACCTGCCGGACCAGGTGAAGGAAGAGGTGCAGGTCTTCGCAGACGTCAACGTCGCCTGGCTGAAAAAGGCATTGCTCGCGTCGGGCACCGTCGATGAAGAAACAGGTGAGGCACGCGCCAAAGCCGTGTTTGCGGCAGTGGCGGGCGCACAGCTCATGGCGAGAAGCCGCGCCGATATCTCCCTTTACGACACGCTGATCGACAGCTACCGGGCCGCAGGCCTTCTGCCGGCCTGAATATGCGCGGGCCGCGGCCGACCGCAGCGATCAACGCCGCTTTCAAACTGGTATTTCATCACTCCCGCCACCGCAGCAGACGCCGTTCCGCAGCCCCCGCCAGCCGATTGAACGCAAAACCGACGATACCGAGGATGATGACGCCGACCATGACGAGGGCCATGTCGAAGCGCTCGCGGCCGGCGATGACGAGGCCGCCGATACCGGGACCGACGGCGAGAAAATATTCGGCGCCGACAGTTGCGAGCCAGGAATAGATCAGGCCGAGGTGGATGCCGGTCGCGATCGACGGCAGCGCGACCGGGAGATAGATCCGGCTGATGCGCTGCCAGGAATTGAAGCGCAGCGCACGGCCGACCTCGACCAGTTCGCGCGGCGCATCCTTGATGCCGTCATGCGTGTTGAGCGCAATCGGAATGAAGGCGGCAAGCGCCACGAAGACGATCTTTGCCTGCTCGCCGAAGCCGAACCAGACGGAGATCAGCGGGATCCAGGCAAGCAGCGAGATCTGCTTGATGCCGTTGAAGGTCGGCATGATCAGCCGGTCGGCGATGTTGACGACGGCGAGCAGCGTGCCGAAACCGATGCCGAGGACGGCGCCGATCAGGAAGCCCGCGATATTGCGCAGCAGGCTCGAGCCGAGCTGGCCGACCAAGCCGTTGTCGATGATCTCCTGCTTGGCCGTCAGGATGACGTCCTCGATCGGCGGCAGGAAGCGGATATCGACCAGACCGAAGCGGCTCGAGGCCTCCCATGCGACAAGCAGCAGAAGCGGCAGCGTCAATCCCCGGCGGATGCGGACGAAGTTTGAAGTCTCTTCCATCTCTCAGTCCTCCGCCTGCCGTTTCCAGCGCCGGATCAGCACCTCGGATGCTTCCAGTCCGCGATCCATGGCGAAACCGATAATGCCGATGACGACCATGGCGATGATGACGGTATCGAGCCAGAACATCTGGCGGCCCCAGACGAGCAGGTATCCGAGCCCCTCCGAAGAGGCCAGGAGTTCGACGCCGACAAGCGACGTCCAGGCATGCGTCAGGCCGTAGCGGACACCGGTGAAGATAGACGGCACGGCGCTTGGGAGGATGATCAGCCGCAGCGTCTGCCAGCGGCTGAAGCGCAATGCCCGCCCGACCTCCAGATATTTGGCCGGAACGCTGCGAATGCCCGAGAAGGTGTTCAGCGTTACCGGCACCAGAGCGCCCTTGGCGATGATGATGATCTTCAGCGTTTCCTCGATACCGACGAGCAGCATCAGAAGCGGGATCCAGCCGAGCGTCGGGATCTGTGCAAAAGCGAGAAAGACCGGTTTGACATAATCCTCGAACCGCCGGGAAAGCCCCATGGCAATTCCAAGGACCATGCCGAGAGAGGCCCCTATCGCGAAGCCGAAGACGACGCGGCGCAGGCTGACGCCGGCATGGTAGAACAATTCGCCGGTCGAGATCATGTCCCGCCCGGTCGCGACGACATAGGCGGGCGCCGGCAGGATCTGTTCCGGCAGCCAGCCGCGCGCCGAAGCGATCCACCAGAGTGCGATCAGACCGACCGGGAAGAGGAATGCCTCTCCCCGTCGGATCCAGCGAACGGCCGCATGCTGCGACCAATTGCGCCGCCGCGCCTGTCCTTCGAACTCGATATCGATTGCCATCCCAGGTCTTTCACTCAGGCCGTTCGGTCAGCAAGATCACGACGCGACGGGCTTGCCGTCGGCGCCATAGGCCTGCCAGAAGTTCTTGAAGCCGAGACGCTCGATCGCGTTGTCGAGATATTTCGGTTCGAACCAGCCCTTGAGATCGACATCGCGGCGGATCAGGCCGAATTCCTTGCTCTTGGCCGCCTGCTCCGTGTATTGCGACACGAGGAGATCATCGATCAGCGGCGAATTGCGGTAGGCCAGCGTATCGTCCTTGAAATACTCCTCGAGGATCGGGATTGCCGTGCCGGACTTGTGCCAGAGCTCGAAGAGCGCCGCGCGGTTCGGCTCGTCGGACGACCACTTGGCGGCCTTGACGAAGGCGTCGACGACGCGCTGGGTGATTTCCGGATGGGCATCGATGAAGGCCTCGCGGCCGATGATGCCGGCGTTTCGGCCGAAGCGCGGATCGTCGCCCTTCGTCGTGTAGATGACGTCGGCCGCACCCTTGGCCGCAAGGTTGATCAGCTGCGTATCGCCGAAGGCGGCGTCGATATCCTTGCTGGTCAAAGCTGCAACGGTGCCAGCACTATCGAGATTGACGACCTGGACATCGCGTTCGGTCAAGCCATGCGCTTCCAGGATCTTGATCGCCGCCAGGTGGCCGTTGGTGCCGCGCTGCAGCGCGATCTTGCGGCCCTTCAGGTCCTCGATCGACTTGATGCCGGAATCCTTGGCAACGGCGAGATAGAGCGGCTTGCGTGCGCCGCTTGCCAGCAGATACTTGGTCTTCAAACCGGTGGCGCGGCCGATCAGCGCCGGCAGGTCGCCCTGATAGGCGAAGTCGAGCTGGTCGTTGGCGAAGCCCTCGTTGACGGCGGGACCGGCGCCCTTGAAGAAGGTCCACTCGATCTTGATGTTCGGATCATTGGCAAATTCCTTCTCCAGGAATTCGCCGGCCCGCGCGGTCGCGGCCGACGTGCCTTCCGAATAGGGCCGGTTGTCGATGCCGATCGCGGCATAGCCGACATGGATGACGAGCTGATCCTCGGCGCGTGCCGATGTTGCCGTCGCCGCAAGCAGAATGGCGAGGCCGGCGGCCAGGCGGGTAAAGGTGATGCGTTTCATGATTGTCTCCGTTGATGCTTATCGTGCAATGGCGATCGCCGGCCGCGGGCGATCCTGTTCGGGCGCGCGCAGCGGGCGCGGGGCTGCGGGAGCGGCGACTTCGCCGGTGGCATGCAGGCTGTTGAGAACGCGGTCGCGCACTGCGGCGATCTCCGCAGACGTGCGCCGGCGCGGGCGGTCGATCGTAACCGGAATGATCTCGCGCACCCGGCCGGGGCGCGGCGACATCACCACCACCCTGTCGCCGAGATAGACCGCCTCTTCGACATCGTGGGTGACAAGCACCATGGTGATGCCTTCCTTGGCCCAGATGTCCTGAAGCTCGTCCTGCAAGCGCGCCTTGGTGATCGCGTCGAGCGCGCCGAAGGGTTCGTCGAGCAGCAGCACATTCGGACGGTTGACCAGCCCGCGCGCGATGCCGGCGCGCTGCGCCATGCCGCCGGAAAGCTGATGCGGATAGACGGTGGCAAAGCCGCCAAGACCGACGAGCTCGAGATGCTCGCGCACGAGTTCGGCCTTGCGGGCCTTCGGCAGCCTGGTGTTCAGGAGACCGAGGGCGACATTCTGCTCGACCGTCAGCCAGGGAAAGAGCCGCGGCTCCTGAAAGACGATGCCGCGGTCGAGGCTCGGCTCGTGAACCTCGGCGCCACCGTGGCGGATGCGCCCGGCGGTGGTGACGTCGAGACCGGCAAGCAGCCGCAGCAGCGTCGATTTTCCGCAGCCGCTGGCGCCAACGATGGTGACGAATTCGCCCTTGGCGACATCGACGCTGACATCGTCGAGGGCAGTCAGCGTATCGTTGCCGATCTTGAAGCGGCGGGTGATGTGGTCGGCTTGGAGATGGGCGATGCTCATGGTGATCCTACTCGGCGGCAAGAGGGGCGGATGCCGGATGCTGCGGTGTGCGCAGCCCCAGATTCTGGCGCAGCGTCGTGCCTTCATATTCGTTGCGGAACAGGCCGCGGCGGCGCAGTTCCGGCAGCACGAGATCGACGAAATCGCGAAGACCGACGGGCAGATGCGGCGGCATGATGTTGAAGCCATCGGCGGCTCCGCCCGTGAACCAGTGTTGCATCTCGTCGGCGATCTGCGCCGGCGTGCCGACGATCTGCCGGTGACCGCGCGCCCCGGCGATCCTGAGATAAAGCTGGCGGATCGTCAGGTTCTCACGATGGGCAAGATCGAGCAGCAGGCGCTGGCGGCTCTTGCTGGCATTGGTCTCCGGCAGCGCCGGAACCGGCCCGTCGAGGGGATGGGCGGAGAGATCGACGCCGCCGGTCATGCCGCTCAGCAAAGCCAGGCCGACGACCGGATGGATCAGTTCCTGGATCTGTTCGAACTTCTCTTCCGCCTCGGCGATCGTACGGCCGACGACGGGAAAGATGCCGGGCATGACCTTCAGATCATCGGCGTGACGGCCGTATTTGCGCAGGCGCCCCTTGAGATCGGCGTAGAAGGTGCGGGCTTCCTCGAACGTCTGATGCGCCGTAAAGACGACTTCGGCGGTGCGCGCCGCAAGTTCTTTGCCGGGCTCCGAAGAGCCCGCCTGAACGAGCACAGGATGTCCCTGGGGCGAACGGGCAACGTTCAGCGGCCCGCGAACCTTGAAGAACTTGCCCTTGTGATTGAGGACATGCTGCTTGTCGGGATCGAAATAGAGACCGCTCTGCTTGTCGCGCGGGAAGGCGCCCTCTTCCCAGGTATCCCACAGCCCGGTCACGACATCGGCGAATTCCTCGGCGCGCTCGTAGCGCTCACCATGGGCATAATGCTCGTCGCGGCCGAAATTGTGCGCTTCGTGCTCACTGGACGAGGTGACGAGGTTCCATCCTGCCCGGCCGCCGCTGATATGGTCGAGCGAGGCGAATTTGCGGGCGATATGATAGGGCTCGTTATAGGATGTCGAGGCGGTCGCGACGAAGCCGATATTGCGGGTGACCGCCGCCAGCGCTGACAGCAGCGTGATCGGTTCGAACTGCGCAACATAGCGCGTCGCGGTGCGGCTCAAGGCCTCGATATCGGTGCCCCGCGTGCCGACGCCATCGGCCATGAAGATCAGGTCGAACTTGCCGCGCTCGGCGAGCTGCGCCAGTTCCACGTAATGGGCGAAGTTGGAGCCGGCATCGGCCTGCGCATCCGGATGACGCCAGGCGGCGATGTGGTGTCCGGTCGGGTAGAGAAAGGCCCCGAGCCTGAGTTGCGATCGTTCAGCCATTTCGAGCTCCGTTCGAAGGAGCAGTCAGGCTAGGATTAAAAAAATAATATCTATAGAAATTATATTCTATTTCGAAGCCGCTGAAGGAACTTTTGTAATTGGAAAGGCTGCGCGCGAGCAGGCATGTTTTCGGCTCACCGGTGCGGCCCGCATCGCGCCCAAGGAGATATGAATGACGTTGTCAGCGCCCATTGCGCCACAGAAAGACAGACTGACCGCGCTCGTAAAGAGCCGGTATCGCAGCGATAAGAGGCTGTCCGGACAATGGAACGAGGCGCTCGACGCAATCCTGTCGCACCGCAGCGTCCGCGACTATCTCCCGCAATCCGTGCCCGCGCAAGTGATCGAACTTGCCGTCGCCGCGGCTCAATCGGCGCCGAGTTCATCGAACCTCCAGGCCTGGAGCGTGATCGCCGTCGAAGACAAGAACATCAGGGATCGCCTGAATGCCGTTGCCGGCAATCAGCGACAGATTGCCGGGGCGCCGCTTCTTCTGGTCTGGCTCGCCGATCTCGCCCGCCCGCGTGACATCGCTGAGACGCGGGGCGGCACGGCCGAAGGTCTCGATTATACCGAGAGTTTTCTCCTCGGTGTCATCGATGCCGCTCTTGCTGCGCAGAATGCCGTCGTGGCGCTCGAATCCCTCGGCCTCGGCACCTGCTATATCGGCGCCATCCGCAATGACCCGGAAAGCGTGGCGCGCGCGCTCGGTCTACCCGAAGGCGTGTTCCCGGTCTTCGGCTTGACGGTCGGCTATCCCGATCCGGGCAGGCCCGCAGATGTGAAGCCGCGGCTTGGCCAGGCAGCGATCCTCCATCGCGATCGCTACGATCCCGGTGCACACCGGCCTGCTCTCGACGCCTATAACCATGCGCTTGGAACCTTCCAGGCGGAACAGGCCATGCCGCGGATCGACTGGACCGAACAGGTCAGCAACCGCATCGGCACCGTCGCAGCCCTGAAAGGCCGTCACGTTCTGAAGGGCATCATCCGAAAGCTCGGCTTCGCGCTCAGGTAAGCGCCCTTCCCCTTCATTCAGCAAATCGATCAGCAGGCACAGGCATGACCAACAGCTCCGAATTTCTCTGGTACATCCCGAACGACATCAAGGCCGGTCACCGCGGCGACAGCGCCATCGTCGATCACAACAGCCTGGAGACGCTGTCGGAACATGCGCAGGCACTCGAGGATCACGGCTGGAAAGGCGCGCTGATCGGCACCGGTTGGGGGCGGCCGGATACGTTCACGGTTGCCACGGCGCTGGCAGCGCGCACCAAGACCTTCGAGCCGCTGGTCGCCATTCGGCCAGGCTACTGGCGCCCGGCGAACTTCGCTTCTGCGGCCGCAACGCTCGACCACCTCAGCGGCGGCCGGGTCCGCGTCAATATCGTCTCCGGGCAGGACAATCTTGCCGCCTATGGCGACAGCGAGGGCGATCAGGCTCATCGCTATGCGCGCACGAAGGAATTCATGCGCCTCGTGCGCCGCCTCTGGACGGAAGAAAACGTCACCTCCGCAGGCGAGCATTTCCGGCTCGAGGGCTCGACCGTCCAGCCGCGCATCGCCGGAAATGCCAACCGTCGCCACCCCAAGCTCTATTTCGGCGGCGCTTCGGAGCCGGCCGAAAAGGTCGCCGCGACCGAGGCGGATGTGCAGCTCTTCTGGGGCGAACCGCTCGATGGCGTCAGGGAACGCATCGACAGGCTGAAGCGGCTGAGCCGCGATCTCGACCGCGATCTTGCACCGCTGGAGTTTGGCCTGAGGATCACCACGCTCGTGCGGGAGACGCGCGAGGAAGCCTGGGCGGATGCCGAAAAGAAGGTTGCCGCCATGGCGGCAAATCAGGGCGGCAGCTGGCAGGACCATCGTGGCTCTGTCGCCGTCGGCCAACGCCGCCTGCTGGAACTGCACGAGCGCGGCGATGTGCTCGACGACAACCTCTATACCGCTCCCGGCAAATTCGGCGGCGGCGGCGCGGGAACGACATGGCTGGTCGGCTCGGCCGAAGATGTCGCCTCGTCGCTGCGCAAATACCGCGACCTCGGCATCACGCATTTCGTGCTCTCGGATACGCCCTACCTTGCCGAGATCAAACGGCAGGGAGACAAGCTGCTGCCGCTCCTGAGGGGTTGAGAGATGGATCGGGTCGATCGCAAAATCCTGGCGCAGCTGCAGAGCGACGCCGACATCCCCGGGGCCGGAGCTTGCCAAATCAGTCGGCATTTCGAACACGCCCTGCTGGCGAAGGGTTCAGAAGCTGGAGGAAGAAAAGGTCATCCGCCGGCGGGTCGCCCTGCTCGACGCGGCGAAAATCAACGCCGCCGTCACCGTCTTCGTGTCCATCCGGGTCAAGGCGCATTCGCCGGAATGGCTGCGCCGATTTTCCGAGGTGGTGACAAGCTTTGCCGAAGTGGTCGAGTTCTACCGCATGAGCGGCGACATCGACTATCTGATGCGGGTCGTGGTGCCCGACGTCGCAGGCTATGACGCGTTCTACAAGCGGCTGGTGGCGAAGATCGAGATCGGCGACGTCAGCTCGCGCTTTGCCATGCAGGAGCTGAAGTTCACGACCGAGCTTCCCTTATCTTATCTGCAGATCAACAATCCCAAGGCGGCACGCGCGAGTTAGCCGCGATTGGACGCGACATTGTGACGTTCGGCGGCCGCCACCGGCGCAATGACGGCCTTGCCTCGGGGTAAGGACGGAGCGAGACGCTGCGTGCCCTTTCACATGAGCGTCAGGGCCGGTCACCCTCGAAGTGCCGCTCAAGGAAGGGGAGATTGTCCTGACCCCAATAGGTTTCCCCGTCATAGATGAATGTCGGGAAACCAAAGACGCCGCTGTTGCGGGCGCGTTCGCGGTCACGGCTCCACTTCTTCTGGACATCGTCGTCGCCCTGGCGCTTGAGAAGTGCCTCGCCGTCGAAACCGGCTCGGGTGACGACCTCGGCCCGCACCTCGGGTTTGCCGATATCACGTGCGTCCGCCCAATAGGCGGTCTGCAACGCGCGAGTGACACCCACCCAATCCTTGCCGTCGAGATAGGCTGCGATCACCAGAAAGGAGGCGGGCGTCGGATCACCGAGTTCCGGGCGCTTGTCGAGCCAGATTTCCTTGCCGCGCACCTTCGCCCAGCGTCTCAGGTCTCTCGTCCAGTAGGCCCGGCGGATTTCCGGCCGGTTGCGCGAGAAGATGCCGCCGTTTTCCTCGATCACGGTGGTCAGGAAAGGCTCTATCTCCACCTGGTGCCGCTTGGCCAGATCGACGAAGGCATCGAGGCCGATATAGGACCAGGGAGAACCGATGGAGAAGAAATATTCGAGGGACTTCGTCATTGCTAATATCCTGATTTCAAAGATCTCACGTCACCGGCGCGCGGCGATAATGGCTGAAGCGCGGCGGGGCGCCAACCGAGTTCCGGACCGATCAGCGTCACGAAGTCGTGTAGAATCTGGCGGTAATCCTCGTCGATGAATTCATAGGGAAGCTCCAGACGGAATTCCTCGACATGGGGCAGGATCGGATCGGCGTATAGCGTCTCCAGGATTTCGTCAGCGGTTCCGACGAGGTCGCGAGCAAAGAGGGTGCGGCGCTCGCCCTGCGGCGTGAGCGTCCGTTCGTGACGGCCGGCGGCATAGGCAGCGTAGCGCTTGCGCGTTGCTAGGCTGGCACTGTCGAAGGGAACGATGACCCTTCCGAGCGCCACCCGGCGCCCTGCCCCACCGGAATTTCTGTAGCGCTCGAGCTGGCGTCCCTGGGCGACAAAGAACTCGTCTGTCTCCTCGCCCGTCGTCACGTTGCCGATCAGGAGATTGAAGCCGTTCTGTCCGGCCCAGGCTGCGGAGCGCAGGGACCCTCCTCCATACCAGATGCGGTCGATCAGGCCCTTGGCATGGGGATTGAGCCGCGGACGCTGCGGGCCGAAGGGCGTCTTGATCCGCGTCTCCTCGTCGCCGAGATAGTGTCCCTTCAGATTGTTGGCGAACCTGACAACGCGGGCATGCGAGAAGTCATGGCTCTCCCAGGCGCCATCAAAAGCGAGCGGCCCGATCAGATCGGCATGGAGCGGCCGTCCCGCGCTCAGGCCGACATTGAGCCGACCCCGGGAGAGCACATCGACGGTCGAGAGATCCTCGGCCAGCCGATATGGGCTTTCGTAGCCGATCGGGATGACCGCCGTGCCGAGCTCGATCCTCTCGGTCCGCTGGGTGGCGGCCGCCAGAAAGGCGGTTGCCGAGGAAATGCCCGGTTCCAGATGCCGCTGCCTGACCCAGGCACTGTTGAAGCCAAGCTCCTCGCCATGTTCGAGGAGCTGAAGCGTCTCTTCGAGCCCGCGATAGGGATCGTCTTCGGGATAGTTTCCGGGCGTCAGGAACCCGACATGCTTGATCGCAATGGAATGACTGGTCATCTCTGGAACTCAGAATTTCGGCAGGCCGGGCGGATTCGTCTCGGATGCGGGCAATGCTTCCTCGGAAAGATGCCAATGATCGAGGATCTTGGCGTAGGTGCCGTCCTTGATCAGGCCGTTGGTGGCGATCGTCAGCGTATCGGCAATGCCGCTGCCCTTGCGCGTCGTGATCGCGACGTCGGAACGATC
Organism: Rhizobium sp. 21-4511-3d; assembly: GCF_053522545.1. Taxonomy (NCBI): domain Bacteria; kingdom Pseudomonadati; phylum Pseudomonadota; class Alphaproteobacteria; order Hyphomicrobiales; family Rhizobiaceae; genus Rhizobium; species Rhizobium sp. 21-4511-3d. The sequence continues at coordinate 101,727 of NZ_JBNWCF010000019.1, forward strand.
GGGCCAGCCGGCGCTCAGCGTTCCCACGCGCTTGATGTTCTTGTCGCGGGCGGCGATGAAGACGAGCTGCGCATGCGGCTGAACAATGACGTCGGCGCGACCGGATTGCAGCGCCAGCAGGCTCGCTGCCTCGTCGTCGAAATATTGAAGCTCGATCGGCTTCAGGCCGGCGGCAACGTCCTCATCGCTCCATTTCAGCAGGATCCGCTCCTGGTTGGTCCCAGCACCGACGATGATGCGCAGACCGGCCGCATCCTTCGGCTCCTTGATGGAGGCAATGGCGCTGTCACCCTTCACGAAGAAGCCATGCAGGCCCTTGCGATAGGTCGAGAAGTCGAACTTCTGCTTGCGCTCCTCGGTGACGCCGACATTGGAGATGACGGCGTCATACTTGCCCGAGACGAGACCAAGCGGCCAGTCGATCCAGGCGACCGGTACGATTTCCAGCTCCAGCCCGAGGCTTTCTGCAATCGCATTGGCATATTCGGGATCGGCGCCGACGACCGTCTTCGCGTCGGTGGCATAGGTTGCAAGCGGTGGTCCGCCCGGGCTGATCGCAACGGTAAACTTGCCCGGCGTGACGAAGGCAAAGCTCTTCGGGATCGAGGCGATCGCCGCTTCGTTCTTCACCGCATGGACACGAGCGGGTTGCTCGGGGCTCAGATCGAACTCATCGACGGCATGCGCCATACCGGCCGCAGCCAGCATCATCGCGCTCAAAAGCAGCGCCGGGCGCCAGGAAGCAAAAGACATCATTTTAAATCTCCTGAAATGAACGGTGCGGACCGGCTCGCATCCCTCGCGCCGGCCCGCACGGCCAGCCTTAGGAACCGCTCTTCGGCAGTCCCGGCGGGTTGGTCTTCGATTCTGCCGTCGCCTCAGACGTCAGGTTCCAGCGCTTCAGCACTTCGCCATACTTGCCGTTCTTGATGAGGTCGTTGAGAGCGAGAGTGACCGCGTCGGCAAGTCCGGCGCCCTTCTTGGTCGTGACTGCGATCTCGGCCGCAATCGGCCAGCCGCCGCTGACGGTGCCGACGAGCTTGGTCGAGCCCTTGATCGAGGCGCTGTAGGCGAGCGTGGCATTCGGATTGAATTCGACATCGGCGCGGCCGGACTGGATTGCCAGATCGGCCGCGGCCCGATCATCGTAATACTGCACCTCGATCGGCTTCAGGCCGGCGGCGACATTCTCGCGGTCCCATTCGAGGATGATCTTTTCCTGATTGGTACCGGCGCCCGTGATGACCTTCAGCCCGGCAACGTCCTTCGGCTCCTTGATCGCGGTGATCTTGCTGTCGGCCTTCACGTAGAAGCCGAGCACGTCATTGCGATAGGTGGAGAAATCGAACTTCTCCTTGCGTTCCTCCGTCACGGTGACGTTGGAAATTACCGCATCGTACTTGCCGGAGGAGACACCGAGCGGCCAGTCTTCCCAGGCGACCGGAACGAGATCGAGATCGAGGCCGAAAGAGTCGGCGAGTAGCTGCGCGATCTCGGGATCGGTACCGACGACGGTCTTTGCATCCGTTGCGTAGGTGGCGACCGGCGGATCCCAAGGGTTGATAGCGACCGTGAACTTGCCCTTCTGGACGAACTTGAAGGACGGAGAGATTGCCTTGATCGCCGCGTCATCCTTCTCGGCGCGGATCCGGTTCGAGGTATCCGGGCTCAAGTTGAACTTCTCGGCAGCCTGCGCGGAGCCGATCCCAATGGTTGCCACCGCTACGGCGCTGGCGAGCAGCTGGATTGCGCTATTTCTGAATGTCATTGCCCTACTCCATTTCTTCTTTAAATTGTGGCTGCTGGCATGCGATCCGGACGCCCGTCGCGGCCGGAATTTCGTTTTCTGCGGAAAGTTCAGAGCACCTTGGCGAGAAACTCTCTGGTGCGGGAATGGTCGGCCCGGGTGAAGATCTTCGATGGCGGGCCGGACTCCAGGATCTTGCCGCCGTCCATGAAGACCACGGTATCGGCGATCTCGCGGGCAAAGCCGATCTCGTGGGTGACGACGACAAGCGTCGTCCCTGTCCGCGCGAGTTCCTTGATGACATCGAGCACTTCGCCGACGAGCTCGGGATCAAGCGCCGATGTCGGCTCGTCGAACAGGAGAACCTTGGGACGGAGCGCCAGCGCCCGGGCAATTGCCACGCGCTGCTGCTGGCCGCCGGAAAGCTGGCGGGGATAGGCATTGATCTTGTCGCCGAGCCCGACCCTGGCGAGCAGCTCCTGAGCCAGCTGGACCGCTTCCTCGCGTTTTGCGCCGCGCACCTGGATAGGTGCCTCGATCAGATTTTCGAGCACGGTCAGATGCGGAAAGAGATTGAAGCTCTGGAACACCATGCCGATATCGGCGCGCCGCTTCAGGATTTCGTTCTCCTTGAGCTCATAGAGCAGATTGCCCTTCTGCTCGTAGCCGACGAGCTCGCCATCGACGGCGATGAAACCGGCGTCGACGCGCTCCAGATGATTGATCGAGCGCAGCAGCGTCGACTTGCCGGAACCCGAGGGGCCGAGGATGGCAGTCACGCTACCGGCAGGCAGATTGAGATCGATGCCATCGAGCACCTTCAGCGAGCCAAAGCTTTTCGAAATTCCCTGGATGCTGATGGCTCCACCGGCGCGCAGAACCGCGGCATCGGCAAATCCCCTATGAGCGACTGCGGTTTCAGGCGCAAACTCAGTCGCGGCAGGATGGCGGGCAAAGCGTGCGAAGAAGGCCTGGAACGGCAAGGGCTTCGGATTGCGCAGGGCGCCCTTGGAATAATGCCGCTCGATATAGTGCTGCGCGATCGACAGCACGGTCATGATGACGAGATACCAGCCGGTCGCGACCATCAGCAGCGGAATGACTTCCAGATTGCGGCGATAGATGACCTGCACGGTGTAGAAGAGCTCCGGCAGGGCCAGGACGTAGACCATCGAGGTCGCCTTCGCGAGACCGATCACCTCGTTGAACCCTGTCGGCAGGATCGAGCGCATCGCCTGCGGCAGGATGATGCGGAACGCCTGGCGGCGATGCGAGAGGCCGAGCGAGGCGGCCGCCTCAAGCTGGCCCTGGTCCACGGAGAGGATACCGCCGCGAACGATTTCGGCGAAGAAGGCCGACTGATTGAGCGTCAGACCAAGAAAGGCTGCCGCAAACGGCGTCAGAAGCTGCGTCGTCGGATAGCTCGCAAAGACCGTATCGGTGAAGGGGATGCCGATCGTGATCGTTTCATAGAGATAGCCGAGATTGTTGAGAACGAGCAGCAGCACGATGACCGGGATCGAGCGGAGCAGCCAGATATAGCCCCAGGAGAGACCCGAAAGCAGCGGTGAGCGGGAAACACGGGCGAGTGCCAGCGCGGTTCCGAGGATCGAGCCGGAGACGGTGGCGAGTGCTGTCAGAAGCAGGGTTCGGCCAAGGCCGGCCAGCACCGGCTCAGCGAAGAACCACTCGGCAAACACATTCCAGCCCCAGCGCGGGTTCGTGGACGTCGAATAGATGATGCTCGCAATGACCGCGGCGGCAAAGATCGTGCCCGCAAGGCGCGCCGGGTGGCGTGCCGGAACGATCTTGTAACGCGTGAAATCGGAGGTCTCCACCGCTCTGTGCTCGTGTTTTGCGATAGCCGCAAATTCGCTGGTCAGCGCCATGCCCCTGTTCCTTCCCAAATCAAAGATTGGCGACCGCTCGAAGCGGCGTTGCGTCGATGTCTGCCGCCGGCGCCATAGCAGCGGCCGCGATCGTCTTTTCGAACGGCAGCGTCTTGTAGAATTCAGGGTCGACATTGATGTCGAAGAGCGCGGTGTAACCGTTGCTCAGATAGAGGCCGACGGCCTCCGGCTGCCTGAACCCCGTCGTCAAATAGACGCGCTGATAGCCCTGGCGGGCCGCCTGCGCCTCAAGTTCGACGAGAACCTTTCGCGCCAGTCCCTGACGTCGCAGGTCGGAGCGGGTCCAGATGCGCTTGAACTCGGCGGTCCTCTCGTCATAGCGCTTGAAGGCGCCGCCGCCGATCGTCACGCCATCGCGGATCAGCAGTACGAAGTTGCCGTCCGGCGCGGCGAAGGCTTCGGGCGGATAGCGGTTGAGCTCGGCTGCCGCGCCCTTCTCATCGAAATAGCTGCCGTAACGGCTGTCATATTCATGAATGAGTTCGTCGATCAGCGGCTTTGCCTGCGGATCAAGCGGTGATGTGTAGAGAAACGTATCGCTCATGTCGTCGTTACCCGTTGTCTTTGGAGAGAAAGGTTTCGGCGAGCTGCACCCAGTAACGGGCCGCAGGCGCTATGATGGCGTCATTGAAATCGTAGTGCGCGCTGTGCAGCGGCGCGCTGTCGCCGTTGCCGACGAAGAGATAGCTTCCCGGCGTCTCCTGCAGCATGAAGGCGAAGTCCTCGCTCGCCGTTCGCGGGCGGAAATCGTCCTCGGTTGCGCTGCGGTCGAACGCTTTCAGCGCCACGCTTTTCGCGAATGCCGTTTCATCGGGATGGTTGACGAGCGCCGGGAAACCGCGCCGGTAGTCGACTTCAGCCGTCGCGCCGAAGCTTTCGGTCTGTGCGCGAGCCAATGCCGGAATGCGGGTCTCCAGCCTTTCGCGAACGCTCTCGCTATAGGCGCGCATGGTGAGCTTCAGCTCGACGCTTTCAGGGATGACATTCGAGGCGGACCCGCCGTGGATCGAGCCCACGGTGACAACGGCCATCTCCTGCGGATCGACATTGCGGGAGACGACGCTCTGCAGCGCGGTGATGAGCGAGGCGGATGCCAGCACCGGATCGACACCGCGATGCGGCTCGGCACCATGGCCGCCCTTGCCGACGATCCTGATCACCGCCTGGTCGACCGAGGCCATGGCCGCATTCGCGACGAAGCCGAAATGCCCGGAGGGCACACCGGGCCAATTGTGGAGCCCGAAGACTGCGTCGACAGGAAAGCGGTCGAACAGCCCCTCCGCAATCATCTTGCGCGCGCCGGCGCCGATCTCCTCGGCTGGCTGGAAGATCAGCCGGAGCGTTCCATCGAACCGTCCGCTCTCGGCGAGATAGCGCGCCGCTGCAAGCAGGATGGTCGTGTGCCCGTCATGTCCGCAGGCATGCATGACGCCGGGGTTGCTGCTCGAATAGGCAAGCCCCGTCGCCTCCTCGATCGGCAGCGCATCCATATCGGCGCGAATGGCGACTTTCTTATTGCCGCGTCCCTTCCTCAAGGTCGCGACGATGCCGGTCCCGGCAATGCCGTGCTCGACCTCATAGCCCCACGAGGCGAGACGCGAGGCGATGAGCTTGCTGGTGCGGTGCTCGCGAAACGCAAGCTCCGGATATTGGTGAAGATCGTGGCGCAGAGCGACGAATTGGTCGAGGAATGAGGCAATCCCCTGCTCGACGCGGTCATGGCCTGGGGGTGTTTGAACTCTTGCGTTCATCGGACATCCCCCAGCGCTCAGGCGCTGGCGGCCTTTCGCTGGTCGGAATCGTCGGCGCGTTCGGCATAGCGGCTGGTGCGGAAGGGCAGCCCCAGATGATCGCGAAGCGTTTCGCCTTTCAGCTTGGGATCGAAATAACCGCGGCGCTGCAGGATGGGCAGAACGTGATGCGCGAAGTCGTCGAAGCCTTCGGCAATCACCGGAAAACCGAGAATGAAGCCGTCGGCGGCTTCACCATCGATCCAGCGGATGATCTCGTCAGCGATATGATCGGCCGTGCCGATAAACGCTGTGCGCGGCGTGGCTGCATCGAGTGCAACCTGGCGCAAGGTCAGCCCCTGCTCGCGCGCCGTTTTCTTGATCCGGTCGGTCGTGGCGCGGAAATTGTTGCGGCCGATATCGCCGAGTTCGGGAAATTGCTCATCCAGCGGATAGACGCTGAAATCATGGTGATCGAAGAAGCGGCCGAGATAGCGCAAGGCCTCTTCGATGGTAACGAGGCCGCGGATCGCCTGATACTTGGCTTCCGCCTCCTCCACCGTCGCACCGACGATCGGGCCGATGCCGGGATAGACGCCGATCTCTCTGGCGCTGCGCCCCTGGGCGACCGCGCTCTGCTTCAGTTGCTTGTAGAAGGTCTTCGCATCCTCGATCGGACCGCCATTGGTGAAGACGGCATCGGCATGCTTGCCGGCGAGCTTGATGCCGGAATCCGAGGCGCCCGCCTGGAAGACCACCGGCTGGCCCTGTTTCGAGCGGCGGATATTGAGCGGCCCTTCGATCCGGAAGAACCGCCCCTTGTGATCGAGCCGGTGCATCTTGTCGAAGTCGGCATATCGCCCGCTGTCGCGATCGCGGATGAAGGCGTCGTCATCCCAGGAATCCCAAAGGCCCTTGGCCGCGTCGATATATTCCTCGGCGATTTCGTATCGCAGCTCATGTTCGGGATGTTCGCGCCCGTAATTGCGCCCGGATCCCTCCAGAGGCGAGGTGACGGCGTTCCAGCCGGCGCGGCCGCCGCTGATCAGGTCGAGCGACGCGAACTGCCGGGCGATGGTGAAGGGGTCGCTGTAGGAAGTCGATACCGTGCCCACCAGACCGATCTTCGATGTCGAGGCGGCCAGCGCCGAGAGGATCGTCAGCGGCTCGAAGCGGTTGAGAAAATGGGGAATCGATTGCTCGTTGATGTAGAGGCCGTCGGCAACGAACGCGAAGGCTATGCCGACATCCTCGGCCTTGCGGGCGGTATCGACGAAGAACTGGAGGTTGGTCGAGGCGTCCGCCGGACCGCTCGGATGCTTCCAGGCGTTCATGTGGCCGCCCGGGCCCTGCAGCATGATGCCGAAAATGACGTGTTTCTGAGCCATGATCTGTCTCCGGAGTGGGAATTAGGCAGCGAGTGAAAGGCGTTCTTTTGCCAGCAGCTCGATGGAGGCGAGGCGCTCGCCCGGCGTCAGGGCCGGCGTGTCGAGCACGAATTCCTGGACGCCGTAGCGCGCGTGAAGGTCGTCGAGCGCATCCCGCACCTGACGTGCGGTACCGTGGAGAACGCTCGGGGTCCTTTCCTCGGTGCGGTAGTCGGCAACACCGGCCTGCCGGGCATATTCGGCCGCCTGCTCTTCATTGCCGACATTCACCGTCTGGCCGTTCGGCAGGAACACCTTGACGATGCGCAGATCGCCGACGCGGGCTCTAGCCTGCTCTGCGCTTTCGGCGGCGAAAGCCGCCAGCGCCAGGATCGGAACATCGCCGCCGGTCGCCTGCGCGTAGGCCTCGAAGGTCTTGCGAAGATTTTCGGGATCGCCGTTCAGGTGTCCGGCAAAGACCAGCCGCCACCCCTTCTCCGCGGCAAGCAGAGCGCTGTCGACGCTGGCGCCGAGCAGGAAGCGCTCGGGCTTGACCGGTGGGATCGGCGTTGCCACCGCCTGGTCGTCGCGCGGTTCGAACGAAAGGTAGGCATTCAACTCGGAGAGCTGTTCGGCAAAGCCCGGCTTCAACGCAGGATCGACCGCGACCTGCAAGGCGCGCGTCGAATAGGGAAAGCCGCCCGGCGCCTTGCCAACGCCAAGATCGACCCTGCCCGGCGCGAGGGACGACAGGACATTGAAAATCTCGGCGACCTTGTAGGCGCTATAGTGCTGCAGCATTACCCCGCCCGAGCCAATGCGGATCGAGCGCGTGCGCGCCAGAAGATAGGAGATCAGCACCTCTGGTGCGGAACTTGCGAGGTTAGTCATGCTATGATGTTCGGCGACCCAGAATCGGTGGTAACCGAGCTCATCCGCCGCAATGGCGAGCTTGACGGCCGCCGCAAGCGCTTCCGTCGCGCTCACGCCCGCTTCGATCGGGGCCTTGTCGAGCAAGCTGAGAAGATAAGTCATCACGGTGCCTCGTCATATTTCTATATTGTCTATAAAATCAGTAGACAAATTACACAGTAAGGAACCGCTTTCTCTTTGGAGTTGAACAAGGGGAAAAAACCACCGTGCTGCGGGGGTGGGATGACGATACCGTTCAGCAGGAGGAACCGCTGCCTGCGAATGTCAGGTCTCGACCGGTCATCGAGATGTGGGCGGCATGGATCGACCGAAGTCCGGGCCGGTCACGCGCGAATCTCTACGAAGGTCTACGCTATCCGCAGCGTGGCTGTAGATAGCGTAGACCTCCCACGGGGCAATTCACGTCATCCGCCGAAAATCGATCACGCACCTCTAGCGGCGGCCGATGAACTGAGCCTTATCTCCATAGGGATGGCGCCGATGGAGGGCCGACCGATAACAGAAGTCTGATGCCAAGGCACACCAGCACGATGCCGGCACACATGAGCGGACGGCGCTGTCGTTCTTGATGCAGCCATTGACGGATCGGTTGAGCTGGGCGTTTCGGGAGGAGTGAGGCTGCGGTTTATCTAGCCCAGAAACGCAAAACGCGCCTGATGGCGGGCTGCGATGTGTGTCGGGAAGAATTTGGTTTCGGGGTGAGGCTTTGAACCTTCTGCCTTGAGGTTATGGTCCGTAGGACGATGAGCTACGATCGCCGGGGAAAGCGAAGCTTTTGCGCCATCGATAGGTCGATAGGATTCTGGGGAGATTTGGTTGCGGGGGCAGGATTTGAACCTGCGGCCTTCAGGTTATGAGCCTGACGAGCTACCGGGCTGCTCCACCCCGCGTCCAGCGCAAAAC